>JAEPND010000003.1 GCA_017643585.1 Maricaulis sp. | reverse complement strand
CATGATCCAACTCCTTCAAGGAGCTTGAATCACGACCCGACTGATTTGGGAATCCAGTTTATGGGTACAGAACCTAGCCCCGGTCGTGGGGTTCCAGAAAATCGATCACCGGTCCGGCCGGCACGATACGCGTCGGATTGATCGTGTCGTGGCTGGCGTAATAGTGAGCCTTTGCATGCTCCGGATTGAACGTCGCCGCGATACCGGGTGTCTGGAACAGGTCACGGGTATAGCCCCACAGATTGGGGTAGTCGGAAATCCGGCGCAGATTGCATTTGAAATGCCCCAAATAGACCATGTCGAACCGTAACAGCGTCGGCAGCGCGCGCCAGTCGGCTTCGGTCGGCGTATCGCCGGTCAGATAGCGCTGGCGGGACAGGATGTCCTCCATCCAGTCCAGCGTATCGAAGAGGGGCAAGACGGCTTCCTCGTAGGCGTCCTGGGTCGTTGCAAATCCCGAGCGATATACGCCATTGTTGAGCGTGTCATAGATACGGTCATTCACCCGGTCGATCTCGGCGCGCCTGGCGTCCGGGTAATAATCGCCTGGCTTGGCCCCCACCTCGTCGAAGGCAGAGTTGAACATGCGGATGATTTCCGCGCTCTCATTGGAGACGATACGGTTGGTGTGCTTGTCCCAGAGAACCGGTACGGTCACACGTCCCGAATAGTCGGGTTCGGACTGTAGATAGACTTCGTACATGAAGTCCTTGGCGAACAGGTCATCGCCGACAATCGCGTCCTTGTCCTCGGCGAAGGTCCAGCCTTTCTCGGCCATGTACCAGTGCACGACGGAGACGGAGATCATGTCCTCCAGCCCTTTCAGGGCGCGATAGATCATCGTCCGGTGGGCCCAGGGGCAGGCATAGGAGATATACAGGTGGTAGCGCCCCGGCTCTGCCTTGAAACCTCCGCGACCGCTGGGCCCCGGCGCACCGTCGACGGTGATCCAGTTGCGCAATTGCGCCTCTGACCGGACAAAGCGCCCCTTGGATGCCTTGGTGTCGTACCACTTGTCCTGCCATTTGCCGTCTACGAGCAAGCCCATGACGTCTCTCCTGATTTGTTGTGGGTGCGCTAGAAGCGGCCAGCCTGGAAATCGACCACCGCCTGCTGCAGCTCGGCCTGTGTGTTCATGACGAAGGGGCCGTAGCGCGCCACCGGTTCGCCGATCGGCTTGCCGGCAACCAGCAGAAGGCTGGCGCCTTCCGGCCCGGCTTTCAAATCCAGCTGATCACCGGTGCCAAGTACGGCCAGGGCCGGTGTCGTGACAGTGGTTCCGCCGGCGTCGACCTGGCCGCGATAGACAGCGATGAAGGCGTTCAGGTCTGCAGGAATGGCCTCGGTCAGGCTGGCGCCTGCGTCCAGGGTGATATCCAGCAACAAGGGATCGATGGCTGCGCTACGGGCCGGGCCCTGGATGCCATTGGAGAGGCTTCCAGCAAGAACGCGGAGGCTGGCGCCGTCGCGCTGATCGACCGGGATCTCGTCGCGGGAAAATTCCTGATAGCCCGGATCGGTCATCTTCAGTTCGCTGGGCAGGTTGACCCACAGTTGGAAGCCCCACATGCGGCCGTCCGTTTGTTCGGGGATCTCGGAATGCACTATGCCACGACCCGCAGTCATCCACTGGAGGCCACCGTCTTCGATGACACCGGAATGCCCCTTGTTGTCGCCGTGACGCATCTTGCCTTCGATCATGATGGTGACCGTTTCAAAGCCCCGGTGCGGATGTTCCGGGAATCCGGCGATATAGTCATTAGCATTGTCGGAGCTGAAATAGTCCAGCATCAGGAAGGGGTCGAGCTGCATCAGGCCCTGATGTCCCAGCATCCGGGTCAGCTTGACGCCGGCGCCGTCCGACGTTGGAATGCCACGATGCACGCGATCAATGGGTCGTGATTTGAAACTCTGGGTCGCTACAGTCATATCATCCTCCTGTCTTGCAGATACAGATAACGTTTTGCGGGATCCGGACCATCCGCCCTTCAGGAAATGCATTTATTCCAAGCGGGGCAGAGTGAAGCTGTAAGTTGACCTTTGCCCGTTTGGCGTCAGTGTAAGCGGGCTTGGGAGGCCAAAAATGCTGAATTATCGCGGCTTGGGCGCACTGTGTGCGGCTGGAATGCTCGTATCCTGTTCCGCTGAAACTCCGCCGGGAGCGGAGTTGATCGCGCGCATGAATGCGCTGTGTGGCAAGGCATTTGCGGGTGAGATCACCAGCAATGATCCGCGCGACGCAGACTGGGTGTCGGAGCGGCTGGTCATTCACTTCCGGGATTGTTCACCGTCCGAGGTGCGCGCGCCTTTCCATGTCGGTGAGGATCATAGCCGCACCTTCATCATTACCCAGCTCGAGCATGGGCTTCGGTTCAAGCACGATCATCGTCACGAGGACGGTGAGCCGGATGCGTTGTCCATGTATGGCGGTGAGACAGCGGACAAACCCACCGGCCTGCGGGCGGATTTCCCGGTCGACGACTTCTCCCGGGAAATGTTCGAGGAACAGGGTTATCTCGCCTCGATGGACAATGTCTGGTCGATCGAGGTCACCGAGGACAGCTTCACCTATGAGCTCAACCGCCCCAACCGACATTTCGAGGTGACTTTTGATCTGACGCAGGAGGTGGAAACCCCGCCGCCGGCCTGGGGCAGCGAGGCGACGTCCGACTAGGCTTGACGCCGGCCCGGTTTGCGCGCTCTAAGCCGCGTCATGACACTTCGTATCGCCTTTATGGGAACGCCGGACTTTGCGGCGCGCTCCCTCGCTGAAATCGCTGCCTCCGGACACGAGATCGTACGCGTCTACACGCAGCCGCCCCGCCGTCGCGGCCGGGGACAGTCCGAGCAGAAAACGCCGGTCCACCAGCTTGCTGAAATCCTCGGCATTCCGGTCGAGACTCCCGCTGGTTTCAAGGACCCACAGGTCATCGAGCAATTCCAGGCTCTCGACGTCGATGCGGCCGCCGTGGTGGCCTATGGCCAGATCCTGCCGCAATCGGCTCTGGATGCGCCGCAATATGGCTGTTTGAACCTGCATGCCTCGCTGCTGCCGCGCTGGCGCGGCGCCGCCCCGATCCAGCGCGCCATCATGGCCGGTGATGCGACCACGGGTGTACAGATCCAGCAGATGGAAGCGGGTCTGGATACCGGCCCGATCCTGTTGTCCGAGCTGGTCCCCATCAAGCCCGATGATACAGCGGCAAGCCTGCACGACCGCTTGATGGAAGCCGGGGCGTTGATGTGGCCGCGCACCCTGTCGGCGCTCGAACGCGGCTCGCTTGAGGCCGTGCCACAGACGGATGACGGCGTGACCTATGCGCACAAGATCTCGTCGGAGGAGGCCCGCATTGACTGGTCACGCAGCGCCGCCGAGCTTGCTAATCATATTCGCGGGCTGTCGCCCTTTCCCGGCGCCTGGTTCCAGCTGCCGGGCGACAAGGGGCCGGTGCGCGTGAAGGTGTTGATGGCGATGGCGGTTGAGGGGGCCGGCGAGCCGGGGGCGGCGCTGGACGACACGCTGACCATTGCCTGCGGCGAGGGCGCGGTTCGCCTGGTCAAGCTGCAGCGCGAAGGCAAAGGGGCGATGATGGCCGAGGACTTCCTGCGCGGCACTACCGTCCCGGCTGGCACGGTGCTGGGCTGATGCCGCGCTACAAGCTGACAATTGAATATGACGGTGCGCCGTTTGCCGGCTGGCAGCGCCAGGACAATGCGCCCTCGGTTCAGGAAGAGCTGGAGAAGGCCGCTCAAAAGCTGGACCAGTCCACCGTCACGGTCCAGGGCGCCGGCCGCACCGACAGCGGTGTACACGCGCTGGGGCAGGTCGCTCATATCGACCTGACCAAGGATCTGGCGGAGGACAAGGTGCGCGATGCGCTCAATTATCATCTCAAGCCCAATCCTGTCGCTGTCCTGGAGGCCGAGCGGGTCAGTGACGAATTTCATGCCCGGTTTTCCGCAACGCAACGCCACTATCTCTACCGCATCATCGATCGCCGGGTCCCCTTGACGCTGGACCGTGGTCAGGTCTGGCGCGTGCCGCGCGCGCTGGATGCTTCAGCCATGCACAAGGCGGCGCAATTCCTGGTCGGGACGCATGATTTCACGACTTTCCGGGATGCCCAGTGCCAGGCGGAGAGCCCGGTCAAATCCATCGATAAGGTGGCTGTTGCGCGCTATGGCGAAGAGGTCCAGCTGACCATCGAGGCGCGATCCTTCCTGCATCGCCAGGTCCGCTCCATCACCGGATCGCTGGTCGAGGTTGGGTTTGGCAAGTGGTCGCCGCAGGATTTCAAGGCGGCCCTCGATGCCGCGGATCGCAGCCGCTGCGGTCCGGTCGCGCCGCCGGACGGATTGTATCTGACAGCCGTGGATTATCCGGCGGATGCGGGCACAAGCGCCTGATAGACCAGAACCTGCGCGATATAGCTCATCACCAGCGGTACGGCGGCGCCGAGAGCCGAAGTGATCGTGGGTACGCCGAGGCTGACATAGGCCACACGCCAGTGCACCAGGAAGCGCAGGTAGATGTACAGGAACATCACGAATTCATAGAGATCCTGGCCCGCCAGTCCGGACGTGCGCAGTAGCGACATGCCAGCGAGGAACATCCACAGCCAGATCACCGTCCAGTTGTGCAGGATAACCCAGGGCACAAACCGGTCCTTTACGCCCAGCACGACAGAGACGATTGCTGCCGCACCGGGGAACAGCACCCATGATACCGCGAAGATCGTGATCAATGCGCCCAGCGGTGGCGGTGAACCGGCATGCGCCGCGCCGACATAGATGATCGCCAGGCAGAGCGAGGCGGGAATGATGGCCAGGAAGGAGTGCCAGAAACCGGTCATGCTGACATCGAACTCGGCTTCCCAGCCGGGTTTGAACGTCAGCGCTTTCAGCGCTCCATCGAGCGCGAGATAAGCCTCGGCAATCAGTCGGATCATGCAGGTGGTTCCGAAAAATAGCGGTCAAGAATGCGCGTATAGATACGGGTCAGGCTTTCAATATCGCTAACAGGAACGCGCTCGTCGACCTGGTGCATTGTCGCGCCGACAAGACCGAACTCGGCCACGGGGCCATACAGCTGGATGAAGCGGGCGTCCGACGTGCCGCCGCCGGTGGTCAGCGAGGGGCGGCGTCCTAGTTCGGCCTCGACACTGTCCTGCAGCAGCGTCGTGAACGCGCCGGCCGGGGTCAGGAAGGCCTCGCCCGTGACATGGATGTTCGGCTCGATTGTACCCTCGAAGTCGAGGTCGACCAGGGCAACTTCGTCGTAGATCCAGCGGCTGAGTTCATCGCCGGTGTGCTTGATATTGAAACGAATGTTGAAATTCGCCCGCGCCTCGGCCGGGATCACATTGGTTGTGGGATTGCCCACATCGATCGTGGTGACTTCCAGATTGGATGGCTGGAAGGGGTGATGTCCCTCGTCCAGTGTGCGTGCCAGCAATTTGTCCAGCACGGCCAGCAGCGGCGGGATCGGGTTTTCGGCGCGCTCGGGATAGGCGACATGCCCCTGTCGTCCGCGCGCAACCAGTGTGCAGTTCAGGCTGCCGCGACGACCGGACTTGATGGTTTCGCCCAACTGGTGGGGATTGGTCGGTTCGCCCACCAGGCAATGGTCAAAGCGCTCGCCTTCCTCGGCCAGGGCTTCGAGGACCTTCTTCGTGCCATTGATGGCCTTGCCCTCTTCATCGCCGGTGATGAGATAGGCGATGGAGCCGGGCAGCTGATTATCCGCAAGATAACGTGATGTAGCCGCGACCATCGCAGCCAGCGCACCTTTCATGTCGGCAGCGCCGCGTCCCCACAGAACACCGTCTTCGGTCTCGGCATCGAAGGGAGGCTTGCTCCAGGCCGCTTCGTCGCCAGGCGGCACAACATCGGTGTGACCGGCGAACATGAAACAGGGTTCCGCTTTGCCAAGGCGGGCGTAGAGATTGTCGACATCCTCGAACCGGTAACGCCGACAGGAAAAGCCGAGTTGTTCGAGCGCGTCCTGCATGACGTCCAGGGCCCCCGCATCGACGGGTGTGATCGACGGGCGCTGGATCAGTCGCTGGGCGAGGGATACGGGATCAAGTGTCATCATCCGGGAAGATAAATCTTCCGCAGCAAAGAGCTAGCTTGAATTCAGACTTTTAGTGCGAGCGACCGTGCGTTTCGCGAAAACGTTCCATGGAAACGGAGATCTTGAAGGTCTCGCGGTATTTCGGCGAGCCAACCGGGCGCGGCGGGTTCTGGCCGGTCAGCGCGAGGATGCGTTCCAGGGTGTCGTGCGCGGCACCGCTCTGGCCAGCGCCGATATAGGCGTGCAGCTCGACCAGCGCGTCGGACAGCGGGTCACCTCCACGGATGATGAAATAAGGCTCGTCATTGCCCAACCGGTTCAGGACGTCATGCTCTGACGGGTTGTTGGCAGAACCGTACGGTGCCGTCGGATCGGCTGCAGCTGGTTTTTCCTTGGTCATTTCATCGTTCATGGCACGCCCCTTTTGGTCTGAGGGCATATTCGATCAGATTCGAGCTCGCTTCGATAGCGGCGCTTCAGCGCAGGGCTTTGAAAACTGCACGGGCACGCTTAGACAGACCACATGTCATCTCCTGCCCGTATAGCCATTATCGGAGGCGGCCCGGCCGGGCTGTTTGCGGCCGAATATCTCGGTACAAAAGGCTTTGCTGTATCGGTGTTTGAGCGCATGCCCACACCCGGACGCAAATTCCTTATGGCGGGGCGTGGCGGATTGAACCTCACGCACTCAGAAGCGGAGAACCGGTTTCTGGACCGCTATCGCGCCGCCAGGGACTGGCTGGCGCCCATGCTCGACGGATTTTCGCCGGCCGACCTGCGCAACTGGGCTGACGGGCTGGGCGCAGAGACCTTCATCGGCTCCAGTGGTCGGGTGTTTCCACGCGCCATGAAGGCGTCTCCGCTGTTGCGGGCGTGGCGACACCGCCTGGAGGCGCTGGGTGTCGAGTTTCACTGGCGCATGCGCTGGACAGGCTGGAATGACGACGCTCTGCAATTCCAGAGCGAGGCCGGGGAGAGTTTCGAATTTCAAAGCGATGCTGTCATTCTGGCATTGGGTGGCGCCAGCTGGCCGCGGTTGGGGTCCGATGCCGGGTGGACGCGCAGGCTGGGCGAACGCGGCGTCGACATCGCGCCTTTCCAGGCATCCAATTGCGGTGTCGAGATCGGTTGGAGCGATGTCGTTCGCGAGCGTTTTTCCGGTGAGCCTCTGAAGACGATTGCCCTGAGCTGCGGTGAGGAGCGAGTGGCCGGGGAAGCCATGATTGCGGCGTACGGCCTGGAAGGCGGAGCGGTCTATGCCCTGTCTGATCCGATCCGTCGTGCACTCGCGGCGGGGCGCTGTGAGCTGCGGCTCGATCTGCGCACCAACCTGACTGTCGAACAGCTGGCCGCGAAACTGGCGCGGGTGCGCAAGGGCCAATCCTTGTCGACCGTTCTGCGCAAGACACTGGGACTGGCACCCCAGGCCGCGGCGCTGGTGCGTGAGGCGGGTGAGGTGTCGCGTGACCCGCAGGCCCTGGCGGCTCACATCAAGTCCATCCCGCTGTCGGTGACGGCCCAGCGCGGTCTTGATCGCGCCATCTCTTCGGCAGGCGGTATTGCTCGCTCGGCGGTTGATGATCAGCTGATGCTGAAAGCCATTCCGGGAACCTTCGTCGCCGGGGAGATGCTAGACTGGGATGCGCCGACGGGGGGCTATCTGCTGCAGGCCACCTTCGCGACGGGGCTGGCCGCCGCGAAAGGTGTCGAGGCCTGGCTTAACGCAGAAGGTCGTTGATCGAGGTCTTCGAACGCGTCTGAGCGTCCACGCGCTTGACGATAACCGCACAGGCCAGGGACGGGCCGCCCTTGGGATCCGGCAGCGTGCCCGGCACGACGACGGAGTAGGCCGGAACCTCACCGCGGGTGATCTCGCCGGTTTCACGATCGACGATCTTGGTCGACTGGCCCAGGAAGACACCCATCGAGATGACTGCGCCCTCGCGCACGATGACACCTTCGGCGACCTCGGAACGGGCACCGATGAAGACATCATCCTCGATGATGACAGGGCCGGCCTGCAGCGGTTCCAGAACACCGCCGATGCCAACACCGCCGGAGATGTGAACCCGCTTGCCGATTTGCGCACAGGAACCGACCGTGGCCCAGGTGTCGACCATCGTGCCCTCATCGACATAGGCGCCGAGATTGACATAGGACGGCATCAGGACCGCGCCCGGCGCGATGAAGGAACCCCGGCGCACGGCACAGGGCGGAACGGCACGGAAGCCGGCCGCCTTGAACTCTTCCTCGCCCCAGCCTTCAAACTTGGACGGGACCTTGTCCCACCACTTGCCGGCCGCGACGCCGCCATCCACCAGACCCATCGGGTTGAGGCGGAAGCCGAGCAGGACGGCCTTCTTGAGCCATTGATGCACGACCCAGTCGCCATTGCCTTCCTTCGACGCCACGCGGCCCTTGCCGCTGTCGAGAAGGTCGATCGCGGTTTCAACCGCATCCCGGATCTCGCCGGTCGTTTCGGTCGAGACGCTGTCGCGATCATCCCAGGCCTGGTCGATAATGGTCTGCAGCTCGGTGCTCATGGCTTACTCGGTCTTTTCGGATGGCTTGCGGCCTTCGTGGAGTGCCACGATGCCAAGGGAGTGGTTCGTATAACGCACCTGCTCAAATCCATGCGAGCTAAATTCAGCGCAAAGCGTGTTTTGATCGGGGAAATCATGGATGCCACGCAACAGATAGCGATAGGCAGACGCATCGCCGCCTGTCGCAATATGTGAGATGAGTGGCATGCAAAGGTCCATATAGGTCAGATAGATTCTGTGCAGGAGTGCGTTGGGGATCCGAGCGGCTTCCAAGCAGATGAAGAGCCCGCCGGGCTTGAGTACGCGATAGGCTTCGCTCATCACCGCGGCTCGATCACAGATCTTCATCCCGAACGAGATAGAGACAATATCGAAGCGATTGTCCTCGATGGTGTCCAGTTTGTGGGCATTGAGGATCGCAAATTCTACATCCCTGCGATCATGACCCAGCTTGTCGCGGGCGAGGTCGAGCATCTGGGGGCAGAGATCGCTGACCAGCATATTCGTAGGCCTGCCATCGCGTTCAAGCAGGCGGTGCGGAATATCCCCGGTGCCGGCAGCCAGGTCGAGCAGGGCGCTGGCCCGTTCAGCGCTGATGCGCTGTGCCATCATGCGTTTCCAGAGCCGGTGAATACCGAAGCTGAACACGTCGCAAAGCCGGTCGTATCGTTGGGCAATACGCGCAAAGACATCGTCCTGCGAGGCCCGGAATTCGGCGGCATTTTCGCGCTTATTCACCCGGTGCGGTCTTGTTTTGTGCCGTCCGGATCTCGCCCAGGAAGGTTCTCAGGCAGTCGACGGCATAGTGGACATGGTCCGGATGTTCATCCG
Source organism: Maricaulis sp. (assembly GCA_017643585.1). Taxonomy (GTDB): domain Bacteria; phylum Pseudomonadota; class Alphaproteobacteria; order Caulobacterales; family Maricaulaceae; genus Maricaulis. The sequence goes on along the minus strand of JAEPND010000003.1, from coordinate 246,473 downwards.
GTGCGGCGCTTTCCTCGTCGCGCGGGCCTTCCTTGGCCCGAACGAGCACGGTCGTAAAGCCCATATCGTGCGCCGTCTTCAGATTGCGCACACTGTCCTCGAACATGATGCTTTCCGGCACGGGCAGGGCATAGCGACTGGTGAAGAGGTCAAAGCCCTCGCGATGAGGTTTGGGCACAAATCCAGACGCCGCTACGTCGAAGATGTCGTCAAACAGGTCGGCAATACCCAGGCGCGCCATGATGTTCTCGGCATGACCGACAGAGCCGTTGGTATAGACCAGGCGCTTGCCGGGCAGCGCCTTGATGCGCGCTGCGAGTTGCGGATCCGGCGTGATCACCGAGGCATCGATATCGTGCACAAAATCGAGGAATTCATGCATGTCGACCGTGTGATTGGACATCAGCCCGTTGAGGGTGGTTCCGTAGTCGCGCCAATAGGTCTTCTGGACCTCGCGGGCCTTGTCATGCGGCAGGTCCAGCAGGCGCGCGACATATTCCGTCATCCGCCGGTCGACTTGCGACATGACAGCGGCATCGGAGGGATAGAGCGTATTGTCGAGGTCAAAGACCCAGTGACTGATATGGGTCAGGTCCGGCTGATCATGGGTCACGCCGAATGCCTCCGAAATCATCATCGGTGATGTTGACGCGCACGCCGCCATTTTCAGGCTCGGGAACAGCACGGAAGAGCGCTTCGCCATACCCGCGCTGTTCACAGTTTTCACGGCCTTCAGCCACAAACCGTGCCGGTGCGAGGCAGAAGGGCTGGGTGCCCTCCAGGATCGGGGTGCGTTCTCCGGTGTTGATGCGTTCGGCGTAGAAATAGGCGTTGCCGGTTTCCAGGTGTGAGGCGAGCATGCGCGCGCATTCACCGGAGTGCAGGCGCCACCAGCCGCGCGATTGCCAGATTTCCTCGACCCGGTGGCCAATCACGGCAGAGATATCGCCAATGGTTTGGTTGCAGACGGTCACGCCGGACGTTGCGTTGCGTTCCAGGGCATAGGCCTCGAGTTCATCGATCAGGCGTGAGGCTGCCGGGCGGCTGCCCAGATTACGGTCCGAGAGAAAGGCGCTGACGGCCCGGCGCGTGCCGCGACCTTCATAGCCATCAACCGAGGAAATTGCATAGCCGGCCGATTCCAGCAGGCGCTGAATGCCGGCCGTCTCGGCACGTCGCGTGAAGTTGTCCGGTTCGACCAGCACGGTGCGCGCGCGATTATCGCCTTCGCGGATCATGAAATCGCGAGATGCAAGGCCCAGTGCGGCGCAACGTGTATTGGCCACGACGTCAAAGTCTGCCTCGTCGACACACAGGGGCACGCCGCCGCGCCATTCGCGCACACCACCGAGATAGGCAGAGCTGGTCTTGGCGTAATAGAAGATCGGGGTATCGCTCTCCAGGCTGACTTCCTGGGCTGACGCGACACACTCGCCCGGGCGTACCCGCTGCCAGCCCTGGATGGAGACGCCGCCTTCGACCGGCCAGCCGGTTGCCACCTGAACGACATAGCTGGTCTCGTTGCACAATTCGGCTGCTTCGGCGCGTTCGAACGTCGCCAGGGCAGCCAGCAGGGCCAGGCAGACAACACTGAAAAACGAGGAAGGCTTCATCCGGATTATCCGATGCGGGACAGTTCTGCGATTTCAGCCCGCATCATATCCAGCCCATCTTTCTTCGAGCTTGATGTGGCCAGGACGCGCGGGAAGGCGGCCGGACGTTTCAGAACGGCATCCAGGGTTTCTTGGGTCACCCGTTTGACTGCAGGCGGTTTGATCTTGTCGGTCTTGGTCAGCACGATCTGGTAGCTCACGGCGGCTTCGTCAAACACATCCATGATGGCAAGATCGACTTTTTTAAGGCCGTGGCGACTGTCGATGAGCAGATAGACGCGCTTCAGATTGACCCGGCCACGCAGGAAGTCGCGGGTCAGGCGGGTCCATTTGTCGACGACATCCTTGGGCGCCTTGGCATAGCCATAGCCCGGCAGGTCGACGATACGGACATTGCTCTCTTCGATATTGAAGAAGTTGAGCTCGCGCGTTCGGCCCGGTTCGCCGGAGGCTCGGGCGAGACCCTTCTGATTGGTCAGGGCATTGATCAGCGAGGATTTGCCGACATTTGAACGACCCGCAAAGGCGATCTCGATACGGTCGGGCTCAGGCAGCTGGCCCAGGCTGACGGCGCCCATGACAAACGTCGTCGGCCGGCCGAAGAGTTTCCGGCCGGCCGCGAGGTCGAGTTCATCTTCAGCCGACAAGGTCAGCCCTCTTCTTTCGCCTTGCCCATCAGGCGAGCAATCAGCTTGTCCAGCTGGGTCTCGTTCCCGTGGCGGCGCATGATGATGTACTGCTGGACGACGGACAGGAAGTTGTTCCAGGCCCAGTAGATCACCAGACCGGCGGCGAACGGCGCCAGAATGAAGGTGAAGACGATGGGCAGGAAGGCAAAGATCTTGGCCTGCATCGGGTCCGGCGGCGGCGGGTTCAGCGCCTGCTGAGCAGCCATGGTCAGACCCATGATGATCGGCCATGCACCCAGGCCCAGGACAAAACCGAGGATCGGAATGGACAACGGGTCATAGGGCAGAAGCCCGAACAGATTGCCGATCATCAGCGGATCACGTGCGGACATGTCCTGGATCCAGCCAAAGAAAGGCGCATGCCGCATTTCCAGCGCGTTGAACAGGGTCTGGTAAAGCGCGAAGAAGATCGGGATCTGCGGCAGGATCGGCAGACAGCCGGCCAGCGGATTGATCTTTTCCTTGCGGTAAAGCTCCATAAGCGCCTGCTGCTGCTTCTGCTGGTCTGCGGCATAACGCTCGCGGATCTCCTGCATTTTCGGCTGCACGAGCTTCATTTTTGCCATGGAGGCATAGGCGCGGTTGGCCAGCGGGAACATGACCAGCTTGATCAGCAGGGTCAGCGCCAGGATGGCCAGGCCGAAATGACCGGTGACGCCTTCGAGCATGTGCAGCAGCCAGACGAAGGGACGCACCAGGAACCACAGCCAGCCCCAGTTATACGCCCGGTCAAATCCGACCACACCCACCTCGTCCTCGACATAGTGCAGGACGTCCAGTTCCTTGGCGCCTGCGAAAATATAGGAGGTAGAGGTCAGGCTTGCGCCCGGGGCGAGGATCTGCGCGCGTTCGCGATAGGTCGCGTCAAATGTTGGCACGCCATTGCGCTCGATCGTGCGGAAATTGGCGGTGAAATTGCTGTCCAGGCTCGGGATCGCAGCGGCAATCCAGTAGCGCGTCGTGATGCCGACCCAGCCGCCCTGGCCGCTCTCGTCCATCTCGCGACCATCTTCGAGATTGGAGTATTTCTCGCGGTGCATCTCGCCATCAACCACCGCGATAGCGCCCTCGAAGACCGCCATGTTCGGCTCCAGGTCTTCCGGAACGCCTTGCTGGCGCACCAGGCCGTAGCGCTGGAGCTCGACTTCGTCACTGGTCGTATTGTTGACGCGGTCCGTGATCGTGAAGAGGTAGTTGTCGTTGATCTCGATTGTGCGCTGGATTTCCAGCCCGCTCTCGGTCTCGTAGCTCAGGACGACCGGCGTTTCCGGGGTCAGCTCGCTGCCGCTGCGCAGGGTCCAGCGCGAGTCGTGCACCGGAAGGTCGGCAAAGCCCGGCGTGCGAGACAGCCAGCTGTCGCGGGCATAGAAGGCGCCTGAGGTCCCAATCGGATTGAGCAGGGAGATCAGCGTATCGCTGTCCACGGCGACGGTGTGATTGCGCAATTGCAGGTCATCGAACAGAACGCCATCCAGCGAGATGGAGCCGGTCACCGACGGGGCGTTGATGGTAATGCGCTCGACACTGCCAAGTGCCTCGTCCCGGTCAATCAGGCGGTCAACGGGCGCCCGGTCGCCGGTCGCACCCGGCGGCAGGTCGGAGGCTGCCTCGGCCTGCAGGGCCAGCTCGGCTTCGCGCTGGGCATCCAGCTCGGCGCGGCGCTCGGCCTGTTGCGGACCAAAGAAGAAGACCTGGAAGACCATCAGGATGGCCAGGATCAGACCTGTTGCGACCAGGAAATTGCGATTGTCGTCGCCCATAATACTTCAGCCCCTCAGGCTTTTTCGTTCGTCTTGCCAGCGGTCCCGCTCTTTGCGAGACGCTTCAGCGCTGTTTCTACATCATCGACCAGTTTGGACCAGTCCCGATCGGGCGTGGTCGCACGTGCGATGAATACATAGTCAAAGCCGGGCTGTCCGTGGAGGGGGAGTAGCAGCCGGGCCGTCTCCCTCAAACGCCTTTTGGCGCGATTGCGGATAACGGCATTGCCGACTTTCTTGGTGGCGGTAAACCCTACGCCACAATGTAAAGAGCCGTCCCGACGGCGGGCCTGAATGACCACACCGGCGCGGACGGCTTTTTCGCCTTTGGCAACGTACAAGAATTCGCGCCGCTTTTTCAGCCGCTTAACGGCCGATGGCGTCGCGCTCATCGTGCTTAGGCAGACAGGCGCTTACGGCCCTTGGTCCGACGGCGAGCCAGAATCTGGCGGCCGGACTTCGTGGCCATGCGCGCACGGAAACCGTGCCGGCGCTTGCGGACGAGCTTGGACGGTTGGAATGTGCGTTTCACGGTGGCGCTCCATCGCGTAGAAAATCAGAGCGGCGGCTAATACGCGTGGGTAGAGGGCACGTCAAGTCTAGACGCCGCAAAAGACGCATGCGATGGCAGGAGAAATACAGCCATGCGTCTCAGGTGCCCTATCATGTCTCTCAAACAATTGGGAAGTCGGCTCAAACAGGGCATCTCCATGCGGGGTGCCATTTTACTGCTGATCCTCGTCCTGCTGGCCCTGGCCTTCATCAACGGGGTGACACCGCAGGGGCTTGCCCAGCTGTTGCAGGACAATCGCGAGGCGCTGAACAACTGGGTATCCGATCATCCGCTCTTCGCAGTCTTTGCCTATGCCATTTTCTACATGGTGATGGTGTCGGTCTCACTGCCCGGAGCACTCTGGTTCACCATTGGTGCAGGATATCTGCTGGGAGCAGGCACGGCGATTCCTGTCTCCCTGTTCGGGGTGACCGTCGGGGCGACCAATATCTTCCTGGTTGCGCGGTATGTCGCCGGCGAGCGATTCCATGAGCGTTTCGAGGGCCGGATCGGACGGTTCGCGGATGGATTCCGCCGCAATGACTTCACCTACATGATCCTGCTGCGCATGACCCCGACGCCCTTTTTTGTGATCAATGTCGCTGCAGCCCTGCTGGGCGCGCGGCTGAAAAGCTATGTCGTGGGCACGTTGATCGGGGCAATCGCGCCAACGATCCTCTATGCGAATCTCGGGGCGGGCCTGGGCGAGCTTGTAGACGCCGGGCTGTCTCCGGGCTGGAGCGACCTTCTGCGTCCGAGTTTCCTGGTCGTGGTGGTCATGGCCCTGGTGCTGGCGATTTTTCCCTTTTTGCGCCAGCGCTGGCAAAACGCTCGCCGATAGAGTTATCTGCCGCGCAAATCATTCTAGGCTGCGGCAAAACCTGACCTGATCCATGCAATCCGATCCGCAACAGTCCCCTGGCAGATCCGCCCTGCCGCGTCGTGTGCTTGACGCGGGTGCCGGGGTGTTGGCGCGATTCCAGCTGAACCTGCCCGGACAATTGCTGGCCCTGATCATCGGCCTGGTCGTGACCGCACTGGTCCTGGTCTATTTCCCCGCCGCTGCGGCCTATCGCCTGCAATGGATGCAGGACCGCGCCGAAGCCGCGCACCTGGCCGCGCTCGCAGCCGACGTGGCGGAGGATTCCGGCGCCCTCGGCGAACGCACCGTCGAGGAATTGCTGGAAGGTGCCGGCGCCGTGGCCGTGTCACGGGTGCGTGACGGCATCAACGAGCTCATCCTCTATGGCGGCCCCATCAATGCGGACATGGTCACCAGTGACCTGCGCGAGGCCAGTTGGTGGGATCATCTGCGCGAGACCGTGGATACGCTCTATTCCGCGGATGGGCGCATGTTGCGCATCCGCGCTGAACCGCAGAGCCGTCCGACCGAGACGATTGACGTCATCCTGTCCGAACAACCGCTGAAGGAGGCCCTCAACGCCTTCTCCCGGCAATTGCTGACCGGATCCATCCTGATCGCCCTGGGCGTCGGTCTGGTGATCTATCTGGCCATGTTCTTCCTGTTTGTGCGGCCGATGCGCCGCCTCGCCGGAGCCATGGTTCGTTTCCGCTCCGCCCCGGAGGATGTTTCGCGCGTCATCTCGCCGTCTGCGGGACACAATGAGATTGCCCGTGCCGAACAGGAACTGGCGGCGATGCAGGAAGAGATCCGCCAGGCCCTGCATCAGCGCGAACGCCTGGCCGCCCTGGGCGAGGCCGTCGCCAAGATCAATCACGACCTGCGCAATGTCCTGACCAGCGCCCAGCTGGTGACTGATCGCCTGGCCATGGAAGAGGATGAGCGCATCCAGAAAATGGCCAGCCGTCTCGTGCGTTCCATTGATCGTGGTATCCGCCTGTGCGAGGCGACGCTGGAATTCGGTCGTGCCGAGGAAGCGCCGTCTGCCCGCAGCAGTGTTGTCATGACAGAGCTGATCGAGGACGCGTTCGACAATGCCCGGCTCGCCGATGGCGAGGTGGACTGGTATCTCGATATTGATCGCGCCCTCCGCCTGGACGTCGACCAGGATCAGACCCACCGCATTTTCCTCAACCTGTTCCGCAATGCCATCCAGGCGATGAATGCGGCCGAGGGTGAGAAGCGTCTCTCGGTCACCGTGGAAGAGGACGGGCATTGTGCCCATTTCTGGGTGCGCGATACCGGTCCGGGCCTGCCGCCCAAGGCACGGGACAATCTGTTCAAGGCTTTTACCGGCTCGACCCGCAAGGGCGGGTCAGGCCTGGGGCTGGCGATTGCCCGCGAACTCGCCCGGGCCCATGGCGGTGACCTCGTCCTCATCAAGAGTGACGAGAACGGGACGGTGTTTGCGGTCATGCTGCCGTTGCCAGCGACCCCGGCCCCGTAGCCTCGAGACGCGTTGTCCTGAGGCGATCAAGTCCGGGAGAATTCGCATGGGCATACACTGGTAAATCAGAGTCCCGCCCTGTTCGCGAGGCAGGGGTGTTTAGGGGCAAGCAGTCGACAAACCGGTGGCCTTGATCATGGCACCGATGCCATCACCCTGCGAATGGGCGGTAGCATCCGAGTGCGGGGAATCGCTCCGGCCAGGATGAGGGTGTGCAACCCCGTCAGCTTCCCGCGATCGTGGGTCATGCTGATGTATCACACGACCTTCACGGCCGAGATGATCCCATCATCGTTCAACCCATCCAAGAACGCTCGGTTTACGAACAAACTATTTGGAATTGATACGTCCCAAAAAAAGCTGAAACTCTCCAGCTTCGCCCCGTTTATCCGAGCCTTCCCACCAACGCCCGGAGAGCAAATAAAGCCGCTTCCATCTTGCAGACGTGTCCATGTCAGACTCGAATGATCAAGGTCCAGTGCGTCGGAAACTGAAGGAAACTGGGCTGAGTAAACATCCAGGTCGGCTTGCTCGCCATCTTTGTTGTAGGCGTTAACTTTCCGAAAGATGATATCTTTGAAGCCCGCGCGCTCGCTCGCGAGTTTCGCCTTTTCATTGAACAGGATGCCGCAATCCGTGGCAGCAATATCGGCGCTTTTGTCCGACTTTCTTTTCTCGACGAGAAATTTGGAGGTTTCATATGACGCCTGGACAGTCTCGGTATCCGCGTGCCACGGGCTATCATGAAACTCGCCCCTACTCTCCCATGCCATCTTGTGCCCCAGCATCCTGCAAAATCGTTGGCTGGTCGGAATGACCTTGTACGCGGCTCGAACAGCTGGCTCATTAAGTGGGGACCGGACCAGAACCTGCCGGCTCCTGCGAAGTTTAATTCTTTCAGCGGTCGGCAACTCGGTAAAAGAAGGGTCCGCCATATCAACTATCGGGATCGCGCCGCACGCCTCGGCCAGCCAATCCGGCATATCGTCAAGAGTATAAACTTTTCGCTTCAGTGGCATAATCGAGAACTCAGGCGAGTGCGGGGTATGTGTCTCGGGTGACAGTAAATGCGCGTTGACCCGTTGAGCAGACGCATTTTGAATGGCAGATTCGCTTCCTGTTTTCGTCGAAGGGGCTCTCAGGGCTCCCCCACAACACCTTCACGGCGCGGGTCTGCCCCACCGATCAGCGTGCCGTCTTCCAGCCGCCGCACGATATGGATGCCGGAATTCTCGCCGCGATTGGCGTCCAGCGCGAAGCCCAGCTCCTGCAGGCCCGCCAGGATTTCGATATCCATTCCGTTCTCGATGCGCACAACATCGCCGCGCGCAACGATATTGGGCAATTCGATCGCTTCCTGCGGGGTCAGCCCCCAGTCCAGCATCGCCACCAGTGTCTTGGCCGTATAGGCGATGATGGAAGAGCCGCCGGGCGATCCGGTGGCGAGGACAAACTCACCGTTTTCATCAAAGACGAGGGTCGGCGACATCGACGAGCGCGGGCGCTTGCCGCCATCGGGCGCATTGGGGATGGCGCGACCGTCCGCATCAACCGGTGTGCGCGAGAAATCGGTCAGCTGGTTGTTGAGCAGGAAGCCGCCCGCCATGCGATGGCTGCCAAACCCGCCCTCAACCGTGGTGGTCATCGAGACGACATCACCGTCGCTGTCGACCACGACGAAGTGGCTGGTGCCCGGCGCGTCGGGCGTGGCATCAGCTCCGGGGCCTTCAATGCCGGCCGGGATGCCCGGCGTCGATGTCTCGATGGCCGTCTCGCGGTCCATGAGTGCAGCCCGGGCCGTGATATAATCATCCGCCAACAGGCCCTCGACGGGCACGGTGACAAAGTCTGCGTCGGCGACATAGGCATCGCGATCGGCATAGGCCAGGCGGCTGGCCTCGATAAAGCGGCGCCAGCCTTCCAGCGTGTCCGGCCCGGTGGCCGACATGTCATATCCTTCCAAAAGGCCCATGATCTCGTTGACCGTGACCCCGCCGGAGGCCGGGGGTGGTGCGCCGCAGATCGTGTACTGGCGATAGGGGCGACAGATCGGGCTGCGCACGACCGGCTCATAGGCTGCCAGGTCGTCCAGTGTCAGCGCGCCGGGCAGGGGTTCGGCCTGCACCGCCGCAACGATCGCCTCGGCGATCGGCCCTTCGTGCAGGGCGCGCGGGTTCTCTGCGAGGGCGCGAACCGTCGCCGCATAGTCCGGGTTCTGCAGCAGGTGACCCACTGGCAGCGGCTCACCCGCCTCGGTGTAGAAATAGGCGCGTGTGGCCTCCCATTCGTCCAGTGGCGTGCGCTGGCCGTAACGACCGATCAGGGAGTTGAGGCGCGGGGAGACTTCAAAACCCTCGCTGGCCAGGCGTTCCGCGTGTGTGAAGCCGTCCGCCCAGTCCAGGGCGCCATGATCCTCGTGCGCCCTTGCCAGGGCCGGGATCGCGCCCGGCGAACCGATTGACCGGCCCGAGAACACAGCCTGGAAAAAGCCAAGCGGCTGGCCGTTCTCGTCGAGGAAGAGGTCCGGGCCCGCAGACGCCGGGGCCATTTCGCGACCGTCATAAACCGTGACATCACCGCTCTCGGCGTCGAAATACATGATGAAGGCGCCACCACCGAGACCGGAGCTTTGCGGCTCGACAAGACCCAGCACGGTTTGCACAGCGATCGCCGCATCAATGGCATCGCCTCCGGCACGCAGGGCCTCAAGGCCTGCTTCCACGGCGTGCGGATTGGCTGCCGACACCATAGCCGGACCGCTCGGCGCGGCCGTGTCCTGCGGGGCTTCGCCGGATCCGCACGCGGCCAGAAGACCGGCCAGGGAGAAAATCGCGGTGGACAGCAAAATGCGCTTCATGGAACTTGTCCCTCTACTCGCCGCCCCGAACGGAGCCGGTTTCAAACAGTTAAGAGGCCTTTGATGGCAATGCTAGGGAAAAACAACACCATCACCGACGTTGCGGGGATAAAGGTCGGGCATTCTGCGGATGAGCGGGCCAGGACCGGTGTGACCGTGATCCTGCCGGATGAACGCGCAGTCTGTGCGGTGGATGTGCGCGGCGGTGGTCCCGGAACGCGGGAGACCGACGCGCTGGCGGCGCACACCCTGGTCGATGCGGTCGACGCGGTCGTCCTGTCCGGCGGGTCGTCCTATGGGCTGGCCTCTATGGACGGTGTCGCAGCGGCGCTCGGCGCGCGTGGTCAGGGTTTTGGCCTGGTCGACCTGCCCGGCGTGCCCAAATCGCCGGTGGTTCCCGGTGCCATTCTCTATGACCTGGCCAATGGCGGCGACAAGGCCTGGGGCGAGGACCCGCCCTATCGCGCACTGGGCCAGCAGGCGCTGGCAAATGTCTCGACCGAGGTTGAGCTCGGCCGGGCCGGTGCCGGCTTTGGCGCCATGGCGGGCCAGCGCTCGGGCGGTATCGGTTCTGCCAGCATTGTCAGTGATGACGGCTTTACGATCGGGGCCATTGTCGGCGTCAACGCCTTCGGCTCGGTGATGATGCCGGGGACGGATGCGTTCTGGGCCTGGCCGTGGGAGATTGATGGCGAGTTCGGTGGCCGGCGGCCTCCGGCTGACTGGTCAGCGGAGCCAGAGGACTGGGGCGAGGCCAAGATCAACCCCGCCGCGCGGGAGAATACGACCATCGCCTGTATCGCCACCGACGCGGACCTGACGCCCGGTCAGGCCCAACGTCTCGCCATTATGGCCCAGGACGGTTTCGCCCGGGCCATTCGCCCCGTACACACCCCGTTCGACGGAGATGTCGTCTTTGCCCTGTCCACCGGTCGCAAGGCGCTCGGCGAGAAAGCCGACTTCACCCTGACCCGTCTTGGCAGCCTGGCGGCGGACTGTCTGGCACGCGCCGTTGCGCGCGGTGTTTTCGAGGCCAGCAAGGCCTGAACGCGCCGGGTGAGAGGCGGGCTGCACTTGGACTGTTTTTTGCGCGAAAGCCCCCTTGCCAAGTCCAGGGCTCGAAGCTAGGTTCCGCGCCTCTTCGGGGGCTCGCCCTGAAGACACGGCCTGCACCGGTAGCTCAGCTGGATAGAGCACCAGACTACGAATCTGGGGGTCGGGGGTTCGAATCCTCCCCGGTGCGCCATTTCTTTCATTGTTCCCGCTCCGCTCGACCCGAGCCTGTCGCCAACTTTGGTGTTGGGGTCGAGGCTCGCGTGGAACGCGCTCAAGGCTGCGGGGTTTGAACTTGATCCTCCCCGGTGCGCCACTTTTTCCTAAACAAATTCTCATCTGGCCGCGCCGCGGTATATGCTGTCCTGGTCATGATTCCGGCGCATTCTGCGGCGTATACGCCCCTCTAGCTGAGCCATAGGCTCGTTGAAGGCCATGTCACGTTGAAACGTCTGCACCTCCTTGTCCTTGCCGGCCTGCTGGCAAGCCTGTCCGCTACCGCATCCGCCGCGCAACCGCTGGCGGCGATTTGCTGTGTCGAGGATGCCACCCTGGATGACGGGCTGCGCCGGGCCATCAGCGTCGAGGTCGATGCCAGTACAACGCCCTGGCAGAAAGCCCGCATGGCGGCGGACCGGGCGCGTCGGTATTTGCGATCCCAGGGGTATTTCGCGGCGGAGATCATCCCGGCGCTGGGCGAGGGCCAGTTTGCGCAATTGCGTGTCGAACCGGGCGACCGCTTCCTGCTGGGCGATGTCCAGGTCGATACGGGCAGCGACCCGGAGGCCGCCGATCATGTGCGCGAGACGCTGCGCCTGACTCGCGGGCAGGGGTATGACGCCGATGCCCTTCTGACCGCTGAACGGGCCGGACTGGCGGCGTTGCAGGAGGCGGGCTGGCCGGACGCAACGCTTGCCGATCGCCAGATCACAGTGGATCACGCCCGCCAGCGCGTCGATATCATACTGCGCTATCGCCCCGGCATGCGCGCCCGGCTCGGGACGATCCGGCTGGAGGGGCGCGAATGGAATGAAAACTTCATTCTCGGCCTCTCCACCCTGCAGCCGGGCGGCGACCTGCAGCGCAGTGCCCTGCAGGCGTATCGCACGCGTTTGATCAGCCTTGAGAGCGTGTCCGGTGCCCGGTTGAGCCTGGAAGAGGGCGCCGAGCCGGGCGAGCGGGATGTGCGCATCACCCTGGAGCATGCGCCGCGCCACGTGGCCGAGATCGCGCTGAGCTATTCCACCAGTGATGGCGGCGGCGCGACCGCATCGCTCAACCGCAGAAACCTGCTGGGCGAGGATCAATTGCTGAGTGTGCAGGCCCAGTTGCAGACCTTGAGCCAGGGGGTGCAGGGGACGCTGAGCTTCCCGCACTGGCGGCGCTATGGGCAGACCCTGCAGCTGTCAGCCGGTCTGCAATCGGAGGAAACCGATGCGTTTGACCAGCAGGAATTCACGGCGGGTTTCAGCCTCAACCGCGCCTTGCGTGCGCAATTGCAATACGCCATCGGTGCGGAGCTGGACTATTCGCGTGTGACCAGTTCGCAAGGCATCAGCGATGCGATCTCTGTTGAAGCCGGTCTCGGGCTGACGCTGGATGTCCGTGATGATCCGCTGGAACCCACAAGCGGCTATCGCCTGCGCGGCGAGCTGGTGCCCACGGCCAGTTTTGGTGACACCAATGGCCAGTATCTGCGCCTGGAGACCAGTGGCAGTGCCTATTGGCAGGCCAGCGAGAGCTGGGTTGTGGCGGCACGGGCACGTTTCGGCTCGCTGATCGGGGCACCGCTCGACGATATCCCGGCGGATCAGCGCTTCTACGCCGGCGGCGGTGGATCGGTGCGCGGCTTTGACTACCAGGCCCTGGGCCCCCGCACCGCGGATGACCTGCCCTCGGGCGGGTTGTCGGTTGCTGAAGCGGGGCTGGAACTGCGCTGGCGTGACACCTCGCGCTGGGGCGGTGTGGTCTTTGTCGAGGCGGGGACAGCCGGGGATGACCTACTGCCTGCAGTGGATGACATGCGCGTCGCCATTGGCATCGGCGCGCGATACTATCTCGACTTCGCGCCCATTCGAATTGACCTGGCGACGCCGGTCGATCGCCGCGATGGCGAAACGCCTGTGCATCTGTATTTCAGCATTGGCCAGGCCTTCTGATGATGCCGCGCGTACTCGCTTTTCTCCGGAAGCACGGGCTGCGATGGGGGCTGTTCGGACTGGGCGGTCTGATTGCTGCGGGCCTTCTCAGTGCCCTGTTGTTGACGCTGGCGCCGGGCCGCGCGCTCGTCGCCCAGGTGCTGGACGGTCGCCAGCTCGGATCGCTCGGACAGCTCGAGGTCGAAGGCATCCAGGGCAATGTTCTGGCCAATTTTACCATTGATCAGCTCACGCTGAGTGATGCGGACGGTCCGTGGCTGGTCGTGGATGGGGTGCGCGGTGACTGGGACAGTCTGAGCGCGTTGCTGCGTCCGCTTGTCATTGAGAATGTGTCCGCCCGGCGGGTGCAGCTCTTGCGGCGTCCGCAGCTGGGGCGCCGGCGTGACGCGGGCACCGGTGGCGGCGCCGGTCTGCCTGAGCTGGTGATCCGCAATCTGAGCATTGACGATCTTTCCATCGCTCCGGGCGTGGCGGGGCCGGCCGGGCGCTATCATGCCCGTGGCGAGGCGGTGCTGGCCAATGGCGGTGTGCAGCAGCTCAGCCTGGCGAGCCAGGGTCTGGACCAGAATGAAGACCGCATCGACCTGAATATTCGCCGTGAGGCGGCGGATTTGCGGGCGGTCATTCGCATTGATAGTGGCCCGTACAGCCCGATCACGCATCTGCTGCGCCTGCAATCCCGTTCGGTCAGTGTGTTGGCCGAGCTGGATGGGGATATCGCCCGGGGCGACGGCCAGTTCAGCGTACTGGCCAATGGCGCTGACATGGCGCGAGGCCAGCTGGACTGGGTAGAAGGGCAGTGGACGTCGAGCACGGTGATGAATCTGGGCGACTGGGCCGTGCTGGGCGAGGCGGCGGGCCAGATGCTGGGCCAGGTTGAACTGGCGGCCCGTGGCCGGCTGGACGGGCTGGTGCTGGACACAGCCGAGCTGACCGCGGGCGGTGCAGCGGCGCGGATCACGCGTGATGGCGCCGTCTGGCGCACGCAGGCCGATGTCGAGTTCGCTGCGGTTTCCACCCTGGTGCCCGAGGCGCTCAGTTTTCGGACAGCCAGCCTGCAAGGGCAGGTCGAAATGGGCGCAGAGCCCGGTTTTCGCGGTGCGCTCAGTCTCGCCGGGCTGGGGTATGACGGTCACGCAGCGGCGTCCGTGCAGGGGCCGGTCGAGATCCGCAACGCGTCGGAGCGCTGGCAAGTGGACCTGGATTTGCGGGCCGAGGGCGTGGCGATGGCCGATGCCCGACTGGCCGCGCTGACCGGGTCGCGGGTCGAGCTTAACTCGGCCCTATCCCTGTCATCTGCCGGGGTGGAGATCGATCGTTTGCGTCTCGACGCCGATGCCCTGGCGCTCACGGCGCAAGGCCGGCTTGATCCGGGTGAAGACGCGGCCGATCTGACGGCCCGGCTGGAAATTGCCGAGGCCGGACGTTTGCATCCGGAGTTGGCTGGACCGCTGGTCGTCGACCTGGTCTCGACCACGCCGAATACCCTGGATGTTGTGCTTGCTGCCGAGGCGCTGACCTGGCCAACGCAAAGCTATGGATTGCTGGATGGTCTGACCGCCCGGCTTAGCCTGGAGCGAGACGATAAGCGCTGGACCCTGTCCAGTGGCACGATAGCGTCTTCCGCCCTGGAGCTGGATCTGGGCGGTCAGGCTGATACGGCTTCTGACTGGCAGCTGGATGTGTCCGGCGCGGTCGATCTTGCGGCTCTCGAAGGCCCGGTGAGCGGGCAGGGAGGTTTGGCGATCAATGCGAGAGCCATCTCGTCCGGGCAGGTCCTGCGCCTGGATGCTGGTCTGGCCGCCGCCGAGGTCGAACTGTCGGATTTTGTCCTGGAAAATCCCGAATTCGTCATCCAGTCCTCGCGCACTGGGGCGGGTGAGGTCTCTGCTCTCTGGGGGCTTCGCGGCGCCGTTTCGGGCCAGGGCCTGGACCTGTCCGGGGCGATCGCGCATTCAAGCACACTCACTCAGCTGGATATCAGCGAGGCGCGTTGGGGTGATGTTGTCGGGACCGGGCAGCTGGCGCTGGAGAACGAGAGGCTGGCCGTCACCCTGAGCGCAGTGGAGGCCGGAAATTTCGAAGCCTCGCTGCACTATCATGCTCCGCTCGCGCACCTGATGGCGGGACAGGTTGAAGGGCAGGTCAGCCTGCCGGCGCGACTGATCCCGGGTGGAAGTCTCGCGGCCTCGGGCCTGCGCCTGTCCGGGCGTCCGGATCATATCCAGCTCGACGGCACGCTGGCGGGGGCGCTGGGCGCCGATTTCCGGTTTGCCCTGCCCGGTCATGTCTCGCTGGGCGAGGATGGCGTGCGGGGGCAACTCAACCTGTCGGGCCGCTGGGGACAGACCGAGATCCGCGCGGTCGAGCCCGTTCCCTTTACCCTCGGTCCGGCGCAAACGCGCGGCGTGCTGCAGCTGGGCGCGGGTGAGCTGGCGTTCGATCTGTCCGCTGATACGGCACAGTTCAATGCCCGCGATATTCCTGCTGACCTGCTGGGTTATGTGCGTGCGGCCCCCGACCTGACAGGCCTGATTTCGGCCCGGCTTCAGTTCGAACGCGGTACGGCCCACTGGCAAGGGGGCGGCGAGATCGAGGTTCGCGACCTGACGGCGCGTCATGATGCGACGGCTCCGGTGCTGCAGGCCCGGACCCTGCTGCAGGTCGATGGCTTTAACCGGATCGAGACCACGGTCAGCGGCGAGGCGCTGGACCTGTACGGGCTCGTCGAGGAAGGCGACGGTGCGCTGACCGGGCGGATACGCGTTGATGGCGAGATCGCGCCGCTTGCCGAATTGCTGTTGCCGCCAACCGTGAAGCTGTCGGGGGCACTGGCGGCAGACCTGGTGCTGGACGGCCAGCTTGACGCACCGCGCGTCAACGGCCTTGCCACGCTCACCGATGGCCAGGTTCTCTCGGGGACTTACGGAGCCAGTTTTCAGGACGTCCGGATCGAGGCTGAATTCAGCGGTGATGCCCTCAACGTCCCGGTTGTCAGCATGACTGATGGCGGACGTGGACAGGCGACCGGTACGGGCGCGTTCCAGCTGGGCTCACAGGGCGGATATCAGGGCGCTGCTGAACTGGACCTGACAAACATGCGCCTTTTGTCGCTGCCCGAACTGGACATGGTGTTGAGTGGGCAGACCCGCCTCACATCGACGGGAGAGGGCTGGCAGGTGTCCGGCCAATCGACCATCGAGGAATTGCGGGTCAGTCCGCGCGGGACATCTGCAGAGACCATTCCCAACCTCGCGGTGACCGAAATCAACCTGCCCGACGGGCGGGCGCGCAGCTCGTATGTCGGGCCTGAAGTCGTGCTCGACTACCGGGTGACGGCCGAAGATGGAATTCGCGTCGCCGGCACCGGATTTGACAGCGAGTGGAGTGTCGACCTGACCGTGGGAGGACGGCTGTCGCGCCCGACGGTCAGCGGCACGGCAAACCTGAAGGATGGCGAGGCATATCTGTTGTCCAGACCCTTCGACCTGACCAGTGGCGAGATTCGCCTCGACGGCGACATCGAAAATGCCCGCGTGCAGCTGGCCGCGAAACATGAACGCGCGGACCTGACCGTGGAGGCGCAGGTCGCCGGCCCGGTGGACGCTCCGCAACTGACGCTGGCCAGCACGCCGGAACTGCCGCAGGACGAAATCCTGTCCCGGCTGCTGTTCGGTCGGGATGCGTCGGATCTCTCAGCCTTCGAGACGGCGCAGATCGCTGCCCAGCTGTCGGGTTATTCCATGTTCAACCTGATCAACGAACTGCGGGACCGGGCGGGCGTGGATCGTTTGCGTATCACCTCGAATGCGGATGGCACGATTGCCGTCACCGGCGGTCACCAGATCAGTGACGATGTCTATCTGGAGATTGAAACAGCGGGTCTGTCCGCGGTTGCAACCACGCGCGTGGAATGGTCACTGACACCGGACCTCAGCCTGTTGTCACGCATCAGCGATGACACGGATGCGTCGGTCTCGCTGCGCTGGCGGCGTGAATTCGACTAGTCCTCTGCCCACATGCGCAGCAGGTTGGACCGGGTCTTGGCCAGCCGGTCATAAAGCGCCGTTTTCCCGTCCTTTTCGAACAGGGCGCGGCTGGTGATGTCCAGGTCGAACAGGATTTCGCGTTGGTCGGCGCGCCGGACCAGGCTGCGTATCCAGCCGACCACGGCCAGGCGTTCGCCGGATGTCACCGGGTTGACGCGATGCAGTGCGCCGGTCGGGTAAATCACGGCGTTGCCGGCACCCAGCTTGATGGCGCTCTCCCCGCCCATATCCTCGACAACCAGCTCCCCGCCCTCATAGCTGTCCGGTTCGGCCAGGAAGAGGGTGAAGGACAGGTCCGTGCGGCGCCCCCCCCCATAATGGCATCGTCGACATGTGTGCCGTAGGCCATGCCTTCGCGGTATCGCGAAACCAGCATCCGCGTGATCGCCTTGGGCTGGGCAAAGGCGGTGTAGAGCGGATGGGCCTGAAGCGCTTTGCGGGTGATTGTCCTCACCGTGTCCATCTCTGCGCCGCCGGCCAATTGCTCGTTCTCCTTGACCTCGCGAGCCGCCCAGCCGGCGGTGGCCTTGCCGTCCTGGAAGCTGTCCTGGCGCAGGATGATATCTCTGAGACTCTCGATCTCGGTGTCCGAGCAGACCTTTTCCAACTGCAGCAGCATATAAATTCCTGAGAATAATTGTCAGTTTCACGGCGAGCCGATATGACTTTGTAGCAGATGAGTTCACGACGTCGATCAGTGAAAGGACTGCGGATGGGGATCAAGCGTACGTCCAAGCTGTGGAGCCAGGTTGGCGCCATGGCACTGATGGGAGGGCTCGCGGCCTGTAGCGGCGAGATGGGCGAAGACGGCTCCGAACACGGCCAGCCGATGGACGACACCACCGCCCTGTCCAGCCATGCCGGAGAAGGTGAAGGCGAAGGTGAGGGTGAAGGTGAAGGCGAGTCCGGCGGCGGTGGTGAATTCGGTATCGATCCGGATCGTGCGCGCCAGGACCCGGTCATCTATCTCGGTGCACTGGAAGTCATCCGCGCCCATTACCTGGCGGGTATAGACGCGCTGGAAATGGGAGACCGTGCTGCCGGTGCGGAAATGTTCGCTCACCCGATCTCTGAAATCTACGTGGACCTGGAAGAGGTCGTTGTCGACCTGGGGGCGGAAAACTTCCTGGATCAGATGACCGATGCTTCGGCGGCGCCGTTCGACGGGCGCTCGGATGAAGAGATCCGTGCGGCTGTGACGTCGGTTCTGGACGCGATCAACTCGGCTGAAACCTTTGCACCGGCAGCCGGACAGTCCGAGGCTCTGGTCTATGCCGAAGTCCTGGCCGGGATGATTTATCGCGCGGCCCTGCAATACCGGTTTGCAGTGGCGGAGCCGAGTGCCACGGAAGCCTATCTCGATGGGTACGGGTTCGAACGCTCTGCCGCGGACATCGCTGCGCGTCACCTGGCCGATATCGAGCGTGAACAGCCTGAATTCGGTGCGGCCCTGCGCGCAGCACTGGAGAGCGTCAGCGCAGCCTATCCCGGCGCGGCGCGTCCGGAGACGCTGGATGTGGATGTCGACGCCATGCTCGATGCGAGCTACGCGGCCAACATGTTCATCAAGCCCTAGCCGAAACGTCCCATGATGTAGTCCTGGGTGCGCTGGTCGCGCGGATTGGTGAAGATGGTTTCCGTCGGACCCACCTCGACCAGCTCTCCCAGGTGAAAGAAGGCCGTCTGCTGTGACACGCGGGCGGCCTGTTGCATCGAGTGGGTGACAATGATGATGCAATAATTCTCGCGCAGCTCGTCGATCAGTTCCTCGATGCGCGCGGTAGCGATCGGGTCCAGCGCTGAGCAGGGCTCGTCCATCAGGATGACTTCCGGGTTCACGGCGATCGCACGGGCGATGACCAGGCGCTGTTGCTGGCCGCCTGACAGGCTGGTTCCGGGATCGTCCAGACGGTCGGAAACCTCGTTCCAGAGCCCGGCCTTGACCAGGCTGTTTTCGACGATCTCTTCCAGCTCTTCGCGGGTGCTCGCCAGGCCATGAATGCGCGGTCCATAGGCGACATTGTCAAAGATGGACTTGGGAAACGGGTTGGGTTTCTGGAACACCATGCCGACGCGGGCGCGCAGGACCACCGGGTCTAGGCGGCGGTCATTGATCTCTTCCTCGTCCATGATGATCGAGCCGGTCACCCGGGCTTCATCGATCGTGTCATTCATGCGGTTGAGGCAGCGCAGGAAGGTGGATTTGCCACAGCCCGACGGGCCGATGAATGAGGTCACACTGCCGTCGGCGATATCGATATTGACGTTTTTCAACGCCTGTTTCTCGCCATAGAAGACGTTGACGTCGCGGACCTTGAGCTTGGTTTTGGTAATGCTCGACATGAGTGTCTCTTCGTTTAATGGGCGGCCGGGGCCTACCAGCGACGTTCAAACTTGTGGCGCAGATAAATCGCCAGGGCATTGAAGCTGATGATGAGGAATAGCAGAACCATGATCGCTGCCGCAGCACGCGGTTGGAAGGCGCGCTCAGCGGCGTCATACCAGAGGAAGACCTGTACGGGCAGAACGGTTGCCGGCTCGGTCATGCCCTCCAGCGAGAGGCTGGGCACATCCGCGATGAATGCAACCATGCCAATCATCAGCAGCGGGGCGGTTTCACCCAGCGCCCGGGAAATGCCGATGATGGCGCCGGTCAGGATACCCGGAGCAGCCAGCGGCAGAACGTGATGGAAAACGGTCTGCGTGGATGAAGCACCAACGCCCATGGCAGCCTGGCGGATTGAGGGAGGCACAGCCTTGAGCGCCGCACGGGTCGCGATGATGATCGTCGGCAAGGTCATCAGGGAGAGCACAACGCCGGCCGTCAGCGGTGCGCTGCGCGGCAGTCCGAAGAGGGTGATGAACACTGACAGCCCCAGAATGCCGAACACGATGGACGGTACGGCGGCCAGGTTGTTGATGTTCACCTCGATCATGTCGGTGATGGGGTTTTTGGGCGCGAATTCTTCCAGATAGATCGCCGCTGATACACCGACCGGCACCGACAGGATGACGGTGATGATCAAGGTCAGGATGGAGCCGAACAGGGCGCCGCGCACCCCGGCCAGCTCCGGTTCGCGACTGTCCGCATTGTTGAAGAAGTACCCGTTGAACGTCGTGCGGATGATATTTCGCTCCACCAGCGCTCGGGTCCAGATCAGCTGATTGTCAGAGGCGCGCCCGCGCGCTTCGGGTGTTTCCACAATGCGCAGGACCCAGTTGCTCCGATCCGTGTTCGCGTCCGTCAAAGGCGGCACAACCTGTTCGGCGCGTGCGGCAAGACCGTCGATAGACACGGTGGTCAGCTTGTAGAAGCCGCCCCGACTTTCGACGATGAGGCTGGGCATGTCGTCTCTCAGCGTGAGCTCATCGCCGTCCAGCTGGGCCTGTAGCGCGCTGATCCGGCGGTCGGCGAACGAAACCTGTACGCCCAGATCCTCGGCTTCCTCGTCCTGCGCCAAGGCTTGTTGTTCGACCAGCCGGTCCCGCGCCGCTTGTTCCGCCGTGATGTCGTTCTCGATTGTGATGCGCAGGCTGGACAGCCGGTCTGTAAAAACCGGGTCCTGGGCCCGCAACAGCACACCGCGTCCGTCGCTCGTGATATCGAGCGGTGTGTTGAAGCGTGCCGACGTTTCTTCAACCAGCCTGCCCTTGAGGTAGAGATCCAGGTCATCGGCCAGGGGCATACGGAAGGCATGTTGCTGGCCGATCAGGTTGGGGTCTTCCAGCACCTCATTCATCAATTGTGGTGCATTGAGTGAATTGAACAACTGAAACAGTTCGCGCAGCTCGCGGCGATTGCTCACATCGGGAAACTCTTCCCGCATGGCGTTTTGCAGCACCCGCGTGAAACTGCCGGCGCGGATCGAGTCTTCGCTGGCATCGCCGAGTGGATCGACAAGGTCCTCAGACAGCTCGACGTTCAGCCGCAGCTCGTTCACCGTATAGGCGGGCAAACTCTGGTGTCCGATCGATCCCACCAGAATGACCAGGATGGTCACGGCGATGAAGATCGCACCCAGACCGGCCGCCCGGAAGCGGGCCTCGGAGCGATAGCGCCGTGCCAGGCGCGCCTCGACAGCGCCCTGCTGGGTGGGTCGGGTCGAGATGTCAGTCATATTTCTCTCGATACTTCTGGACCACACGAAGGGCGATGATGTTCATGATCAGGGTGATGATGAACAGCACTAGTCCCAGGGCAAAGGCCGACAGCGTCTTGACGCTGTTGAATTCCTGGTCACCGGTCAGCAGCATCACGATCTGCACGGTGATGGTGGTGACCGCTTCCAGCGGATTGGCCGTCAGATTGGCACCCTGGCCTGCCGCCATGACGACGATCATGGTTTCACCGACCGCACGGCTGACGGCCAGGAGAACAGCGCCCACAATGCCCGGCAGAGCTGCGGGAAGGACAACCTGGCGGATGGTTTCCGACTGGGTGGCGCCCATGGCGTAAGAGCCGTCACGCAGGGATTGCGGTACGGAGTTGATGACGTCGTCGGAGAGCGAGGAGATGAACGGAATGATCATCACGCCCATTACCAGGCCCGCTGAAAGCGCGCTCTGGGTCACGACATCCTCAAATCCCAGCGCGCCGAACAGGCCACGAATGAAGGGCCCAACGGTCAGCAGGGCGAAGAAGCCATAGACGACGGTGGGGATGCCCGCGAGGATTTCCAGTGCCGGCTTGGCGATCTGGCGGAAGCGCGGACCTGCATATTCGGACAGGTAAATGGCGGCGAACAGGCCAATCGGAATGGCGACCACCATGGCGATGAGCGTAATCAGTGCGGTTCCCGCGAACAGCGGGACGGCTCCGAACGCCCCGGACTGACCGACCTGGTCGGCACGGATGGCGATCTGTGGACTCCATTGCAGACCTAAGAGAAATTCCTGCAACGGTACTTCAGAGAAGAAGCGTACGCTCTCGAACATCAGCGAGGCCACGATGCCGACCGTGGTCAGGATGGCGATCACCGAACACAGGAAAAGTCCGGTATTGATCAGGTATTCCACATTGTTCCGGGCGCGGAATTCGGAGCCCACATTCTGACGGGCCATCAAGAAACCACCCAGGGCCAGGGCGAGCACAATCACGGAGAGGATGCGCATCATCCCGTTTTCCGTCTGTACGAGCAGCTGCGCCGCGGAGTGGAGGACGGGTGTGTCGCGGCTTGGCAAATCCCCGTCGGCGATCCGGCGCATGTCCGTCGCGAACAGCTCGGCTTCACTTGCAGATGCGGTGGCGAGGATGAATCCGGCCTGCGACTGGCGTGCCGTGTCCGACGTTTCGGCATCGGCCGTAGCGAGCAGCTCGGATGCGATTTGCTGGCGCCGGTTCTCCAGCGAGGTTTCGGTCGCCGTCAGCAGGTTGACGCGGTCCAGCCGGTCCTGGCGCAGCATATCCAGACGCGCCGGATCGCGCGCCTCGCCGCGTGCACGGCGCAACGTGTTGATGTCGCTGCGCAACTGGTCCGCGACCGATCGTTGCTGTGCCGCAGCGGCGAGCAAGGCCTGATAGCTCGCATCGTCCTCGAGCTGCACCGTATACGCGGACACCATGTCGCGCGCGGCAGAGGTCAATTGGGCAGTCGTCAGCCTGTCAGCCAGTTGCTGGCCGAAAAAAGCATTCATCAACAGGACGATGATGGCCGGCAAGCCGGTCCAGGTGGCGACAAAATATCCGTAGTAATTGGGCAGCGAGTGCAGGTTCGCGATCTGTCCCCGACTGGCGGTCATGGCGCGCGAGCGCCCGACATAAAATCCGCCTGCAATCAGGACCAGCAAGGTCAGCGCCAGGATTGCATTGATCGACATGAAAACTGTCCCAGCGGGTTAGCGGATCGGCGTCAACGAGTGTCGTCGCCGGATACGAGAAGAGCCTTGGCCAGTCAACCAACCAGGCGCGGACCGACCGTCATTGAATACCACGTCCCGCTTCGCACCAATTCACAAGTAAACCGCACCAGGTGTTAGCCCGGTACCTCCGTCATCGGACTGAGAATGCGGGCGCGCCGCCCCATTTCGTCGCGCAGCGCGTCGGGCAGCGGGATAAGCCCCCGATCGGTGAGATATCCGAACTCACCCCACGCGTCCTCGGAGGTGAACTCCGCAACATAGGACGCCAGTCCGGGAACCATGGAGGAATGCTGGTTCTTTACATAGAAGAACAAGGAACGGGAGATCGGGTATTCGCCATCGGCGATGGCGTCGAATTCTGGCGCCACACCATCGATCAGCGTGCCGACCAGGCGGTCGGAATTCTGGTCCAGGAAGGAAAAACCGAAGACGCCGAAAGCGGTGGGCGTGTTGATCAGGGTCTGGACGATCGTGTTGTCATTCTCCCCGGCATCGATCCACATACCGTCTTCGCGAATGCGACTGGCGACTTCCTCGAACTGGTCCGCATCGCTCTCGTGCAGCGCCGCCATACAGTCCAGGCCGCGGGCGCCAACCTGCATGCCCAGCTCGACAAAGGCATCTCGCGTACCCGAAGTGGGCGGCGGGCCGAACACCTCGATGCGCTGGCGTGGCAGGGACGGATCAATGTCGGACCAGCGTGTGTTGGGATTGGGAGCAAAGCGTGTGCAGCTGTCGTCGACCGGGACTTCGGCAGCCAGGGCCAGCCAGAGCTGGGTCATGGTGAGCTCCATCGCCGGAAGACCGTTATCCGCAGCCCCGAGAACGATGCCGTCAAAGCCGATCCGGACTTCGGTGATCTCGCGCACACCATTGTTCTGACAAAGCTCGTACTCTGATGCCATCATCCGGCGAGAGGCATTGGTGATGTCAGGGTGCTCGGAACCGATCCCGCCGCAGAACAGGCGGAGGCCGCCTCCGGAACCGGTCGATTCCACAACCGGGGTTGAGTATTCGGTCTTTGCGCCGAAAGATTCAGCAACGGCTGTCGAGAACGGAAAGACCGTCGACGACCCGACAATGCGGATCTGATCCCGCCCCTGGGCCTCTGCCGCCGCACCTGCTGTCGCCAGCCACAGTGCGACGAAGCAAAGTCGAACACTCATCATGATCAATCTCCGGGACGACAATAAAGTGACGCCACATATTGCGAGTCGTGAATATGGCACCGCTCTGACCTTGTCCGTCAGCGCGTGAATACATGCCGCCGGGTGTTCGATAGTCCGAAGATGTGACGATGCGGTGACAGAGCGGAAAATGACTAGTGTCGCCGTCTCTGACCCAGCACGATGTAGCCATACGGTAAGCGCTGCAAAATCAGGTAGAGCAGGATTGGGGCGACCAGTCCCACACTCGTGCCCAGGAGCAGATGTGGCAGCGGATGCCAGATCTCCATGGCCTCCAACGCGCGTCGTGACGCGGACGTTCCAAACACATGCCAGAGATAGATTGTGAAGGAAGACGCCGCCAGTGGGCGGATGGGTCCAAGGAGGCGGGAGGCGTGCAACGCGATCACGATGACCGCGAGACTGAGCAGGAAGCCGTCCCACGTTCTGAAATCGGCCCGGTTCCCGGTCTGCAACATATCCGCATAGGCCAGCGGGTAGAGCGCGACCACGGTTATCAAGGCCAATCCAAGGAGCGGCCATTTCCACTGTGAGATCGCGGCTTCAAAGCGAACCAGCATCAGGCCGAGAACGAAGAAGGGCAGAATGCCGAGTGTGCGATTGACCGCCCAGATATCCTCGGACAGACCGACCGGCAGGATCAGCACCGCTGCGCCGATTGCGGTGGCGACCCAGATCGCGTGCTCCGCAAGGCCGCGATAGAGCAGATAGGCGCCCCCCGAGAGCAGGATGAAGGCGTTAATGTACCAGAAGTGAGCGTAGGGCATGACCAGATTGGTCACCACGTCATCCAGGCTGTAGATGCCGAACCGGCTGCCCATCAGGGTCGAAATGACAGCAAAGGCGACCATCGCGATCAATGCGGGAAGGACTACGGTTGTTGCCAGATGGCTCAGGAAGCGGGCAGGCGCCATCTCGCCGCGGCCCAGTTGCGCGAAAGCCAGACCGGCCAGCAGGGTGTAAAGCGGCATGGTCAGGTAGCGGATCATGGCGGACAGCCCGAACAGGGCCGTATCCCGCGACAGCTGCAGGCCGGCGTCCGGCGTATCTCCGACAACGTGCAGAAGCACGACCAGCATGATGCCGAGTGATCGCAGCGAGACCGGGTCATAGAATCGTTGCCCTGCCGGAGCCTCCTGGCGCTGTGTGCTTGCGGCCAGTTGGGCAATGTCTTGCCTGTGCCAGTCCTTTGGCAGGGCGGGCAGGATTGCACTCAGGCGGAGTTCCAGGTCCACAAATTCAATCGATGAGGCTTCAAGCGATTCAAACGTTGTTTCCGGCTGGATGTCTTCGCCGGGGAATTGCGCCAGGAAGGCTGCGAGAAGTTGATCTTGAACGGAGCCCTTTGCCGTCGGATTGGGGGCTGGCAGTTCAGAGGCAGGCGGGAGCAGCGCCATGGCCGCACTATAGTCCGGCTTGCCATTGGACTTGAGCGGTAGCTTATCGATGCGGACGGTCTGCAAGCGACTGGCCGGAATGCCTAATTCTTCAACGAGCTGACGTGCGATCGCCGACGGGTCCTGTGGACTGCACATGACCAGGCCAAGGCATTCGTCCTGGCCCACTGCGAGCCCCTCCGCACCAAGGGCATGCAGCCTTTGCTCGACCGCATCCAGGCTGATGCGTTTGCCGGTGATCTTGAGGAATCGTGCCGTGCGTCCATGCAGCGTGTAGAGGCCATTTTCATCCCGGCTGGCCAGGTCGCCGGTGAACAGGCGCTCGACCTCTTGCCCGCGTGCCAGGTCGCCGGCATTGCGGGCATAGCCCATCATGACATTGTCGCCGCTATAGACGAGCTCCCCCTGAGCGCCGGCGATTGTCACCTTTTCTCCGTGCGTGTCGATCAGTTCCAATCGGCCACCGGGAATGGCGCGGCCGATACTGCCGGGATTGGAAATGGCCTCGGACGGAGGAAGATAGGCCATGCGCGGCGCCGCCTCGGTCTGGCCGTACATGACAAAGAAATTCCAGCCTTCGCTCTGGCCACGGCGCGCCAATTTCTCGACCTGGTCCGCGTGCAGTCGACCGCCCGCCTGCGTCACATATCGCAGGCTTGGCAGTTCGCGGGGAAAGAGGCCGGTTTTTTCCAGAAGTTTGAACTGCTCGGGAACACCGGAAAAGCTGGTGCACTGATGGCGCCGGACGTCTCCCCAGAAATCCGCGTCGATCAGGGACTTGTCTGTCACCAGAAGGCTGGCCCCGGCATGTAGATTCGAATTTATGATCGAGAGGCCGAAGGAATAGGCCATCGGCAAGCCAGTGGGTGCGCGGTCCTGCCGGGTAAGCTCCAGATGCGTGCAGATCGCCCCGGCATTACTGAGTAAATTGCTATGGGACAGGCGGACGAGTTTTTGCTCTCCGGTGGAGCCGGAGGTCGACAATAGCAGCGCCAGGTCCGGGTGAAGATCTGCATCGCGGTGCTGCGGGAGGACGTCCAGATGATCAAGATGGGGCTCGTAAACATACAGGACCGGGATTTGCGCGAGCAGCTGGTGTTTCTGCACCTCGGCGCCCGCGCCCACCAGCAGGGCGGGGCATTGTGCGTGGAGGCTGGCCAGATAGGCGATAACCGCGTTGATCGAATTGTCGGTCCGGATCAGTACGATCCCGCGGCCGGCGTCGAGCCGAAGGGCAAACTGCTCGATACAGCGAGCCAGATCACCCTGGCTGAGGCGTTCGCCCGACTGCGCACCGATCAGCGCAACCCGTTCCGGATCGTCAGCGACCAGTCGCATTTGCGCATCAAAAGCCATGGCAAAGCCCCCCTGCTTCCATGCTTAGGACAGCTGGTGTCGGTTGAGAGGAGCTTTGCTATTTCATGGTTCTGCCCCCGGTTGAAGGAAGTGGTGACAGGGGCCGTCACCACTTCCTCCTGACCGACAAGCAGGTGCTGGCGGGGCTCAGCTAGCCGCCAGCACTGGCTGGCGCGTGTTGTCGAGCGCTTCCATCTGTTCAATGAGGCGCATGCCCAGCCCGGAACAGGTGAAATCTCCGCCGAGATCACCGGTCCATTCGCGGTTGGCGTGCATGCGGTCCACCGCGCGCCGGATGAGGGCCGCGGCCTCGCTCTCGCCGAGACCGGCCTCGAGCAATTGTGCGGCGCTTTCAATGGCGCCGAACGGATTGGCCTTGTCCTCACCCGCAATGTCTGGTGCAGATCCGTGGATCGGCTCGAACAGGCCCGGACGGTTTGTGCCCAGCGAAGCCGAGCCCAGAAGTCCGATCGAGCCGGGCAGCATGGAGGCTTCATCGGACAGGATGTCCCCGAACATGTTCTCGGTCAGCACGACATCGAAATCGCGCGGCGCGCGCAACACATGCATGGCCGCCGCATCGACATACATGTGATCCAGCGCGACATCAGGATAATCCCGCGCACCCAGCTCACTCACGACAGACCGCCAGAGCTTGCTGGTTGAGAGCACATTCGCCTTGTCGACCGAGGTCAGCTTGCCCCGCCGCAGACGCGCCTGTTCAAATGCCACCCGGGCGACACGCTCAATTTCGTGGCGGCTGTAGGTACATTTGTCGCTGGCGGAGTTTTCGCTGACCTCACGTTCACCGAAATAAATGCCGCCGGTCAGCTCCCGCACGATCAGCATGTCCGCACCCTCGACCAGTTCCTGGCGCAGGGGCGAGCGATCGGACAGGGCCGGATGGACGCTGGTCGGACGCAGATTGGCGAACACGCCGAGTCCCTTGCGCAAGGCAAGAAGCCCGGCCTCAGGGCGTTCCGGCGCGTCATCCCATTTGGGACCACCGACAGCGCCGAGGAAGACGGCGTCGGCAGCCTGACAGGCCTTCAGCGTGTCCTCGGTCAGCGGCTCGCCATGGGCATCAATCGAAGCACCACCAAAATCATGGCTGGTGAAGTTCAGCTTGATCCCGTTCTGAAGCGCCGCCTGTTCCAGCGCGGCACGGGCGACCCGGGTCACTTCCGGGCCGATGCCGTCACCGGGTAGAAGCACGATATTCCAGCTCATGCTGCAACCTCCTCGAATTGGCGGATCTCGTCTGTCTGGTCGAGCAGATAGCCCATCGGGTCATTGCCACTGAGCAGGCAGTGCCGGGCGAAGGGTTCGATGTCGAAATCGAAACCCGGCCCGCCGGCTATGGTCACACGGGTTGCTTCCAGATCGATCTCGACCTCGGCGCCCGGATTGTCCAGCAGCCATTGTTGAGCCGTCTCGGGCGCGACGATCGGCAACAGGCCGTTGCGTGCCGCATTGGAGCGAAAGATGTCGGCGATTTCGCAGGAAATCACGGCGCGGAAGCCGTAATCCAGTAGGGCCCACGGCGCGTGTTCACGCGAGGAGCCACAGCCGAAATTGCGTCCGGCCACGAGGACGGATGCGCGTGTGGGATCAAACCCGCTCAGCGGCGAGTTTGCGCGGGGCGAGCCGGATCCGTCGAACCGCCAGTCATGAAAGGCGAAACGCCCCAGACCCGTGCGCGAGGTTGTGGTCAGGAAACGGGCCGGAATGATCTGGTCCGTGTCGATGTTCTCGCCGGTCAGGTTGAAAGTCCGGCTGTTGATCGGAAATGTCTCAGGCATATTCCGTCTCCTTGAGTTTGGCCGGATCGGTGACACGGCCGGTGACAGCCGATGCTGCCGCGACCGCCGGACTGGCCAGCATTGTGCGTACGCCCGGGCCTTGCCGGCCCTCGAAATTGCGGTTGGATGTCGAGACGATGAGCTCGCCCGGTGCGCCCTTGTCGCCATTCATGGCGATACACATCGAGCATCCGGCTTCACGCCATTCGGCACCGGCCGCCTTGAACACCTTGTCCAGGCCTTCTTCCTCGGCCTGCGCCTTCACCCAGACCGAGCCCGGCACCACGAGCGCGGTGACCCCCGGCGAGATGGCGCGCCCGCGCATGACGTTTGCGGCTGCCCGCAGATCGGAGATGCGCGAATTGGTGCATGAGCCGATAAAGACGCGGTTGACCTTCTGGCCGGAGACGCGCTCGCCGGCTGCGACACCCATATAGTCCGCCGCCTTCCGGTCACTGTCATTGCGATGGGCCGGGACGACATCGTTGAGCGCAATGCCGGTATCCGGTGCCGTGCCCCAGGTGATCATCGGGCGAAGCCCCTCAACATCGACGACGACTTCCCGGTCGAAGTGTGCGCCTTCATCCGTGTAGAGGTCGCGCCAACGGGCGATGGCCTCGTTCCATTCAGCACCCTGCGGGGCGCGATTGCGACCCTTGAGGAAGGCGAAGGTCTTATCGTCCGGGGCGACCAGGCCCGCGCGCGCGCCGGCCTCGATGGACATGTTGCAGAGGGTCATGCGCCCTTCCATGTCCAGTGCACTGATGGCATCGCCGCAGTATTCGAGAACGTGACCGGTTCCGCCGTCGACACCGATTTTCGCGATCACTGCGAGGATGATGTCCTTGGCCGAGGTGTTGGGGCCTGGACGTCCGGTGACGTGGACACGCATAGATTTGGGCTTGCGCTGCAACAGGCATTGGGTCGCCAGCACATGGCCCACCTCGGTCGTGCCGATGCCGAAGGCAAGTGCGCCGAACGCACCATGCGTGGCGGTGTGACTATCGCCGCAGACGATGGTCATGCCCGGCTGGGTCGCACCCAGTTCCGGGCCGATCACATGCACGACGCCCCGGTGTTCACTTTCCCAGCCATTCAGTTCGATGCCATGACGGGCGGTGTTGGCGTAGAGTGTTTCCACCTGTGCTGCCGCTGCATCGGTGGCATAGGGCGGTGGCGTGCCGGCCTTGAACGGCAGGGTCGGGGTGGAATGGTCGATCGTCGCGAGAGTGCGATCGGGTCGACGCACCTTGAGGCCACGGTCCTCCAGCTCGGCAAAGGCCTGCGGAGAGGTCACCTCGTGCACCAGGTGCAGGTCGACATACATCGTCGCCGGCGTGTCCGGTGTCTCGGCCCGCACGATATGCGCGTCCCAGATCTTATCGAAGAGGCTTCTAGGCGACATGCTGAACCTCCATCGCGTCATCATGCACCGGGGTCAGCCAGTTCCAGCGGTCTTCCGTCTCGCCACTAAACAGGCCGAAGAAACGCTTCTGCATCAGTTCGGCAACCGGCCCGCGGCCGCCGCAGCGAACAACATGCCCGTCGACCGAGCGAACCGGAGTGATCTCGGCGGCCGTGCCGGTGAAGAAGATCTCGTCGGCGACATAGAGGCTTTCGCGTGACAGTGTCTGTTCGCGCACATCGAACCCGTCGGCCTCGGCCAGCTTGATGACCGCATCGCGGGTCAGGCCGGAGAGGATGGAGGACGAGGTCGGGGGCGTGCGGATGACACCGTCGGAGACGACGAAGATATTCTCTCCCGCGCCTTCGGAGACGAGACCGTTGACGTCCAGTCCGATGCCTTCATCAAAGCCGCGATCATGCGCTTCCTGGCTGATCAGAACGGAGGACAGGTAGTTGCCGCCCGCCTTGGCGCCGGTCGGGATGGTGTTGGGGGCTGCCCGGCTCCAGCTGGAGATGCAGCAATCCACGCCCTTGGACAGGGCTTCCTCGCCCAGATAGGCGCCCCACGGGAAGGCGGCGATGGCGACATCAACCTTGGCCGCCTTGCCTGGCATGACACCGATCCCGCCATAGCCAAAAAAGGCGACCGGCCGCAGATAGGCGTCGCTGAGCCGGTTCGAGCGCACGACATGGCGGCAGGCCTTCTCCAGCTCCCCCTGCGTGTACGGCAGCGGCATGCGATAGATCTTGGCCGAGTCAAACAGGCGGCGGATGTGGTCCTGCAGCCGGAAGATCTGTGGACCCTGCGGTGTCTTGTAGGCGCGGATGCCTTCAAAGACCGAGGTCCCATAGTGCAGGGCGTGGCTCAGGATATGGGTTTGCGCATCGTGCCAGTCGATCAACTCGCCATTGCGCCAGATGAAGTCAGTTTCCTGGATAGACATGATAAATCCTTACATGACAGCAGTTTGCGCTGCTTGGTGTTGGGTTTGCGGCGCCGGCTGGCGCTCGAAGGCAAAGAGCAGGGAGTCGATGGCGGCTGTGACCACATCCGGTCCGCGCGCCCGGCCACGGACACGCTGGCCTTCCAGGTCCACCTCGATCTCGGCGACAAATTCGCGGCCGGTCTGGGAGCGCAGCATCTTGGTCTCCAGCGCGACAACATCGGCCGTGCGACCGGTGATGCGCTGGACGGCCGCAAACGCGGCGGCAACCGGACCCTCGCCCGAGGCGATATCGGAGACCCGTCCGCGATCGGGATGCGACAGCTCAACCCGGGCGAACTGCTTGGGCCGGGGCCCGGCGGTCGTGCGCAGCTCGGTCCGCATGACCTGCCAGGCTGACCCGCTTTCGCTATAGCCTTCCATCAGGCTGACCAGGTCCGCATCGGTCACCTCGCCATGGGCATCGGCGAGGCGTTTGAAATCCCGGAAGACGGCGTTCAAACGTTCCGGATCCGGCTGATATCCCAGCTGGGCGAGGCGCTGGTTCAGCGCGTGTTTGCCGGAGTGCTTGCCCAGCACCAGTTCCGAGCCCGGCGCGCCAACGCTTTCCGGGGTCATGATTTCATAGGTGCGGCGATCGGCGATCATGCCGTGCTGGTGGATGCCGGCCTCGTGGGCAAAGGCATTCTTGCCGACAATCGCCTTGTTCGGCGCCACCGGGGCCCCGGTCAGGCGCATCAGCTTCTGGCTGGCCGGCCACAACTGGGTGGTGTCCACGCGAGAGGCGACCGGGAAAATGTCTGGACGGACATTCAGGGCCATGACCAGCTCTTCCAGCGAGCAATTGCCCGCCCGTTCCCCGATGCCGTTGATGGCGCATTCCACCTGACGGGCGCCGGCCTGGACCGCAGCCAGGCTGTTGGACACCGCCAGTCCGAGGTCATTGTGGCAATGGGCTGAGAAGATCACGTGTTCCGGCCGTTCGACCTCCCGCATCAGACGTTCGAACACGCGGCGGATCTCGCCGGGTTCGCTGACCCCGACCGTGTCGGGCACGTTGAGGACGTTGGCGCCATAAGCAGCCGCGCACGCCATCGCCTCGGTCAGGAAATCGTCCTCGGTGCGCAGCGCATCCTCGGCGGAAAACTCCACCTCGTCGAAACACGTCGCGGCGTGGCTCAGGGATGTCTCGATCGCCTTGAGCACTTCCAGTCGCGACATGCGAAGCTTGGCCTCGCGGTGGATCGGGCTGGTGGCCAGGAAGATATGGATCCGCTTGTGGCGCGCCGGGGCGAGGGCCTCTGCAGCCGCATCAATGTCCCCGATGGAGGCGCGGGACAGCGAGCACAGAGTCGGTCCCTCGACCTCCCGGGCAATATCATTGACCGCTGCCGCATCGCCGGGAGAGGCGGCGGCAAAACCGGCCTCGATCACATCGACATGCATGGCAGCAAGCAGTTGCGCCAGTTCAACTTTCTGCGTCGGTGTCATGGAGAAGCCCGGCGCCTGTTCTCCATCGCGCAGTGTGGTGTCGAAGATCCGGACGTGATCCCCGGTAGCCGGGTGGTTTATTGCGGTTGTCGACATGACGGCTCTCCTGGAGGCATGGCGTGGCTGGCCATGTGGGCCGGCATCGGGGTGTGGACGTCCATGACGTCGAACAGGCGGGAAAGCTGGCGTGTGAGGACGTCCAGCGAGCGCTCGCCGCGTGGCGTGATGCGCGCAGCGATATCGGTCACGCCGTCCTGTGCGGCCGTCTTGTCCAGGCTCTCGATAATGAAACCGCGGCGCTCGATATTGCTGAGCAGGCGCACAAGGGCACCCTCGCGCTCGGCGAGTTGAATTCGAATATTGTGCATGGGTCAGTCCTCCATCATTTCTGCATTGGATTTGCCTGGCGGAACGAGCGGCCAGACGTTTTCGCGCGGGTCGATCAGGCAGTGCGCCAGGATCGGTCCAGTGGCGTTGAGCAGTCGCTGGATGGCACCGGGCACCTCGTCGCGACTGTGAATGGTGAATGCTTCGACGCCGAATGCGCGGGCAACTTCGGCAAAGTCCGGATTGTCGTAGAGATCGATCTCGGAGAAATTCTGGTC
This sequence comes from Maricaulis sp., assembly GCA_017643585.1. Taxonomy (GTDB): domain Bacteria; phylum Pseudomonadota; class Alphaproteobacteria; order Caulobacterales; family Maricaulaceae; genus Maricaulis. Next base: position 213,323 of record JAEPND010000003.1, on the reverse strand, counting down.
GAAGAATAATTCCTGCCACTGGCGCACCAGGCCCAGCGAGGCATTATCCAGCAGCAGGATACGGATCGGCACGCCGTAACGACGCGCGGTCGCCAGCTCCTGGATATTCATCATGATCGAGCCGTCGCCGGTGATGGTGACGACCTTGCTGTCCGGGCGTTCCAGTGCGGCGCCGATTCCGGCGGGCAGGCCGTAGCCCATCGCGCCCAGGCCCGCGCTCGTCAGATGGTTCTCCGGCCGAGCGAAGCGGCAATGCTGGGCCACCCACATCTGGTGCTGGCCGACATCACAGGCAGCGATGAAGTCATCGCCAGCGGTCTCGGATAACTCTTTCAACAGGCCAGGCGCGTAGATGCCTGAGCCCGGCGCGTCATAGCTGAAGGCGAACTCTTTCTTGCGGCCGCGACACAGGGAGCGCCAGCTGTCGATCGACAGATATCCCGCATCCAGCCGCGCCAGCGCGTCTTGCAGATCACCGCGAATAGCTGCGTCCACGCCGCGCAGCTTGCCGATTTCGGCATGGTCGAGATCCATGTGGATGATGCGGGCATGGGGGGCGAACTGATCCGGCTTGCCGGTTGCGCGGTCATCGAACCGGGCGCCGCAGCAGATCAACAGATCACTCTCCTGGACGGCCATGTTCGCGGCGCGGGTTCCGTGCATGCCCAGCATGCCGAGATAGTTCTGGGCGTCCGGATGAGCGCAGCCAATGGCTTTCAGCGTGGCCACGGTCGGGATGCCGGTGCGGGCCATGAAGTCACGGACAGCGTCGACCGCCTCGCCCAGGGCAATGCCACCGCCCATGTACAGGACCGGGCGGCGGGCCGCCTGGATCAGGCTCATTGCCGCTTCGATGCTGTCAGCGTCTGCGCGTGTCACGGTCGGTGCCGCGTCGGCTTCGCCGCTGTCGAACGCCATGTTCGCCTGCAGCGTATCCTTGGGCAGATCGACGAGGACCGGGCCGGGTCGACCTTCCTCGGCGATTTCGAAGGCCTCGCGGATGGTGGCCGGAATGTCCTCGGCATGACGCACGATCATGGAGTGTTTGACGACCGGCAGGCTCATCCCGAACACGTCGACTTCCTGGAAGGCGTCTGTGCCCATCAGGGTCGAAGGAACCTGTCCGGTCAGGATGACCATGGGCACGCTGTCCATGTAGGCATTGGCGATGCCGGTCAGCAGATTGGTCGCGCCGGGACCGGAGGTCGCTAGGCAAACGCCGGCCTTGCCGGTCAGGCGCGCCTGCGCGTCGGCGGCAAAGCTCGCCGCCTGTTCATGGCGCACCAGGATGTGTTCCAGTTTCGAGCCGACCAGCGCGTCATAGACGGGCATGATCGCCCCACCCGGATAGCCGAAGATACGGCGCACGCCGAGGTCCTCGAGCGTCCGCACCACGGCTTGGGCACCCGTCATCAGAGGGCGGGAATGCGCGTCCAGTTCGGCTGCGGGCAGGGCGGTCATGGATCAGTTCTCCTGGCCTGACGGGTTAGTGAGCGTTGGCGCCTGGCTGCAGCCAGGGCATGTCAGCGCGCAATTGCGCACCGGTCTTCTCGATCGGGTGTTCGAGATCCTTGCGCAGGAGTGCCGCATATTGCGGTTTTCCGGCCTGGTTCTCGGTGATCCAGTCGCGGGCAAATGTGCCGTCCTGGATGTCCTTGAGGACTTCGCGCATGCGGGCACGGGTCTCGTCATTGATCACCCGTGGACCCGAGCGCAGATCGCCGTAGATCGCGGTTTCGGAGATGAATTCATGCATTTTCCCGAGCCCGCCCTCGTAAAGCAGGTCGACGATCAGCTTGAGCTCGTGCAGGCATTCGAAATAAGCGACTTCAGGCTGGTACCCGGCCTCGGTCAGGGTCTCGTAACCGGCCAGGACCAGCTCGGTCGCACCGCCACACAGGACCGCCTGTTCGCCGAACAGATCGGTCTCGGTCTCCTCGGCGAACGAGGTCTCGATGACGCCGGAATTTGCACCACCAATGCAGGAGGTGTAGGCGAGTGCGCGCTCGCGCGCCGTGCCGGTCGCGTCCTGGTGCACCGCGAACAGGCAGGGCACGCCGCGTCCGCGTTCGTATTCACGGCGAACGAGATCGCCGGGGCCCTTTGGCGCGACCAGCATGACGTCGACGTTCGCGGCCGGTTGCACACGTCCGAAGTGGACCGAGAAACCGTGAGCAAACATCAAGGCGTTGCCAGCCTCGAGATTGGGCGCGACCTGTTCGCGGAAGACTTCCTCGTGCGACATGTCAGGCGTCAGGATCATGACGATATCCGCCTGTCTCGCCGCCTCGGCCGGCTCTGCTGTGTCCAGGCCGTCGGCTGCCGCGCGGGCCGCGCCCTGGCCGCCGGCTCTCACCCCGACCACGACCTTGCAGCCGCTGTCCTTGAGGTTCATGGCGTGGGCGCGTCCCTGGCTGCCATAGCCAATGATCGCCACCGTTTGTGACTTGAAGTCGGTCGTGTCGATCTCGAAATCGCTCCGGCGCGGAGCCTGGGTTGGGCGGGTCATGCGAAAATCTCCTGTTCGCGATGTGTCGTGTTGGGTGTCGTTGGCTGGGCAGAGGGCGGGCCGGTCACCGCGCCCTTGGACGCGGAGCTGACGAGGTGCGCGTACTTGTCGAACACGCCCCCCATGCGATTGGGCTGCGGTGTGGTCATGGTGCGGCGGCGCGCCGACAGATCGGCATCCGTATCGATCCGACGGGCGTCGACATCGATGCTGATGCGGTCGCCATCCATCAACAGGCCGATGGCGCCACCGGCGGTGGCTTCCGGGCTGACATGGCCGATAACGAAGCCTTTCGAGGCACCTGAGAAACGGCCATCGGTGATCAGGGCGACATCTTCGCTGAGACCCTGGCCGACCAGCGCCGCCGTGACGGCAAGCATTTCGCGCATCCCGGGGCCACCCTGGGGGCCTTCGCAGCGGATGATGACGACATCACCGGCCTTGATTTGATTGGCTTCAACAGCGGCGAATGCATCATCCTCGCACTCGAAAACGCGGGCAATGCCATCGAAAGCCGTGCGGGAATGACCGCTGAGTTTGAGAACCGCGCCCTCCGGAGCGATATCGCCATAGAGTACGCGGAAGCCGCCATCGGGTTTGACCGGGTTCTCGACGCTGTGGATGACGCGCTGGTTGGGGCTTTCCTCGGCCTTCGAAAACTCTTCGAACAGGCTTTCGCCGCTGACGGTCGGGGTGTCGGCGATGCGCCCGGCCTGCATCAGGCGCTGGCCGAACAGGCGGGTGCCTCCGGCCAGGAACATGTGGTGGGCCAGAAAACGACCGCCCGGTTTCAGATCGGTGATGACCGGTGCCTCGGCCGAAACCGCGTCAAACGTGTCGATCGAGAAGGGGACGCCCGCCTCTGCGGCGATAGCCGCTAGGTGCAGGACGGCATTGGTGGACCCTCCGCTGGCCGAAGCTGCGATCGCGGCATTGCGCAGCGACTCGGGGGTGATGAAGCGGCGCGGATTGACCGCAGCTTCGACCAGCTCGACGGCCCGGACGCCGCATTTGCGCGCTGCATCTGGCTTGTCGGGGTGAGGGGCCGGGATGTCATTAAGGCCCATTGGCGAGAGACCCAGGAAGCTCAGCATCATCGCCATCGTATTGGCCGTGAACTGACCACCGCAGGCGCCTTCGCCCGGGCAGGCGGCTTTCTCGACCGCTTCCAGTTCGGCATCGTCGATTGAGCCGCAGGCATGAGCGCCGACGGCCTCGAAAACATCCTGAATGGACAGCTCCTGGTCGCCCTTGCGACCCGGCATGATCGTGCCGCCATAGAGGATGCAGCCGGGAATATCCGCGCGGACCAGGGCCATTGCAGCGGCCGGGATGGTCTTGTCGCAACCCGCCAGGATGATGATGCCGTCCAGGCTGTGTCCGCGTACGGCCAGCTCGATGCTGTCGGTGACCACCTCGCGGGAGATCAGCGAGGCGCGCATGCCCTCGGTGCCCATGGTGATGCCGTCGGACACCACGACCGTGTTGAAATCGACCGGAAACCCGCCGGCTTCGCGAACGCCTTCACGTGCGGCATCCGCCAGCTTGTCCAGGTGCATGTTGCAGGGCGTGATCGTGCTCCAGGTATTGATGACACCGATCATCGGCTTGGCGAAATCCTCGTCCGTCATGCCAGTAGCGCGCAGCATGGCGCGTGCCGGGGCGCGGGCGGGACCCTTGGTGATCGTGTCAGAGGATTTGGGCGTATGCTGGTTCATCGTGTGTCCTGTGCGGCCAGCACGAAAAAACCCCGCTCCTTCTGGGAGCGGGGTCTTTCGTGTCTGCCTAGTCTTGCTTCGCTAGATGGCAGGCGTCGTCGCCGCTCCCGTTATCTGGGCGGTAATAAGCACCACAAGAATAAGCACGAGACCAAGCGTCCGCACGCCCGGCTGGGCGGCGACGGCAATGGCCTGAATGGTGTTCGTGCTCGGGTTCATGAGAACCGGTTCCTGTCTTTGCTGCGCTGCACAGTTACCGGGCTGGGATGCGATTGCAACCCCAAAAAAGAAAAAATTGTGCGCGCGGCACGCTGTGTTGCAAAAACGGCGCAAAAATCGTGCTCGCGGGCTGTAATGCTCGCGCGCGCGAGGACGGGCTGCAGCTCACAGCGAATTCAATGCAGCGGCGTGGTGACGCAAATGGTCCTCGATGAAGCTGGCGATGAAATAGTATGAATGATCATACCCCTCATGGCGTCGCAGGGTGAGGTCCTGTCCCGCTTCCGCGCAGGCGGTTTCGAACAGGTCGGGGCGCAGTTGCTGGTCGAGAAACTGATCGCCCAACCCCTGGTCGACCAGGATGTGGGCGCGGCTCGGTTGCTTGCGTACCAAGGCGCAGGAATCGTGTTTTTCCCAGTCTGATTTCTGGTCGCCGAGATAGGTGGAGAGCGCTTTTTGACCCCAGGGCACATCCATCGGCGCGACGATGGGTGAAAAAGCCGATACAGATTGGAATTGTTGAGGGTTTTTCAGGTGAAGTGTCAGGGCGCCATGGCCACCCATGGAGTGACCGGTAATGCCCTGGCGGCTCATGTCCGCAGCAAAGCTTTTTTCAATCAGTGCACTGAGTTCTTCGGTTATATAGCGATCCATGCGGAAGTGCTGCGACCAGGGCGCCTGGGTGGCGGACAGGTAGAAGCCTGCGCCCTGGCCCAGATCATAGCCGTCGTCATTGGGCACAGCCTCGCCGCGCGGACTGGTGTCCGGCGCGATGACCATCAGCCCCAGTTCGGCGGCGACACGCTGCAGGCCGGACTTCTCCATCACATTCGACCAGTTGCAGGTCAGCCCCGACAGATACCAGAGCACAGGCACCGGCCCGTCCTTGGCTTGCGGAGGTGTGAAGACGGCAAAGCGCATCTCGCAGCCGCATACGGCGCTGTCATGGTCGAAAACGGCCAGCTCGCCGCCAAAGGAAGTCCAGGAGGATGCCGGTTTCAGGGTCATGTCTATCGTCCGCGTTTGACCTGTTGGATGAGCGCTTCCAGCCCGTTGAGAAAGGCGGAGCGGTCCTTTTGGGAAAAGGGTTTGGCTCCAGAGGTGATGACGCCGGTCTCGCGCAGGTCGGTCATCAGATTGCGCGTGGCGACAGCCGAACCGATCGTGTCCGGTGTGAAGGCCTTGCCGCGCGGATCGATGGCACGGGCACCGGCCTTGAGGCAGCGATCGGCCAGCGGGATGTCGGCGGTCACACAGATATCGCCGGGGCCGATCCGTTCGGCGATCCAGTCATCGGCAGCGTCCAGCTTGCCCTCGACAATCACCAGTTTCGCCCAGGGCGAACGCGGTCGCATCAACCCGCCATCACAGACCAGCAGGATCTCCGAACGGTGCCGCTCACCGACCCGGATAACCTCGTCTTTGACGGGGCAGGCGTCTGCATCGACATAGAGGATCATGAGGTATTGTCGCTGGTCAGGGAGTTGAGCGGGATGACATCCGGCCAGATATGTTCTTGGGCCAGAGCCAACAAGCGCTTGTCGGCGCTGAGTAAGGCCAGTTTCTCAGCTTCGGCCAGGGCCAGATAGGTGCAGTCATAAACCGGATGACTGAGTTTGCAGGCCAGAGACAGGGCACGTTCAACCAGCATTGGGTTGTCATGGATTTCTGTTATCTCAGCCAAGTGAGTTACGGCCCCTGTCGCGTCTTCAGCCGTTGTATCGCCCCGTTTTACATATTTCCAAAGTGCATTCGCTGTTTCCGTGAGAACAAGGGCAGGTGCAACGAAGTGAAACTGCTTGGCCGCTCGCCACGCCAAATCGCTTCCCGGAACTGTCAGGAAGAGTTTGGTGGCGACGCTGGCGTCCAGAATAACACGCTTCACCGGTCACGATCCTCGCGAATGAGGTCGGTCGGGTCGAGGTCAGAGGGACGCGATCGCTCTCGCATCCCCTTTGCGAATTCAAAGAATGCCTCTTTCTCCTCGCGCGCCTTGGCGGCGAGAAGATCGCGCAGAAACTGCTCGAGCGATACGCCATCTCTTTTTGCGAGACGCTTGAGGTCAGCAAGCACGCTGTCATCGAGATTGCGAATGATCACCTGACCCATTGGGGGGACTCCTGATATCATACCGATATCATTTCATGATATCGGTATGATATCAATCTTGCGGTAAAGGGAGAGGCTATAGACAAACATTGTCATAGGAGGCCGCGATGATTTCGACAGATCCGTCCACGGCTTCCCAGCGAACGGAAATTAGGTACGTGCACACAAGGTCGCTCCAGTGGTAACTCGCGCTATCGGCCTCGACCACGAAACCTTGTCTCGACAGATAGGAGGAAAGCAGGTCGGTGGGGGTGCCGGGTGGAAAGCGGCGTTCAAGGAACGCTGTGATGTCCTCAGAGCCAAACCCGAGCCTATTCTCCTCGATAAACGGTGGAGCTGGTGGGCCAGGATCTACCCACATCCAAACTGCCGCGACGGTCCAAAATAGCCGGTCCCGATACCCGTAGCCCGCGACGACCAGCACGATGAGAACAGCCAGTGCAATCGAACGAGATTGCATCAAAACTCCACCACGCTGCGGATGCTTTCGCCGGCATGCATCAGGTCGAAACCCTTGTTGATGTCTTCCAGCTTGAGCTTGTGGGTGATCAGGTCGTCGATATTGACGCGGCCTTCCATGTACATGTCGACGATCTTGGGCACGTCGGTCCGGCCTCTTGCGCCGCCAAAGGCCGAGCCGCGCCAGACGCGGCCGGTGACCAGCTGGAAGGGGCGGGTCTGGATTTCCGCGCCGGCCGGGGCAACGCCGATGATGACGCTTTCGCCCCAGCCCTTGTGGGCGCATTCCAGGGCGGCACGCATGACCTCGACATTGCCGATGCATTCGAAGGAGTAGTCCGCACCGCCGCCGGTCAGCTCGACCAGGTGGCCGACAAGATCACCCTTGATGTCCTTGGGATTGACGAAATCGGTCATGCCGAACTGGCGCGCCATCGCCTCCTTGGCCGGATTGGTGTCGACGCCGACGATCTGGCGGGCGCCGACAAGCTTGAGGCCCTGGATGACATTGAGACCAATGCCGCCGAGGCCGAACACGACCGCGGTTGAATTCGGCTCCACCTTGGCGGTGAACATCACCGCGCCAAGGCCTGTGGTGACGCCGCAGCCGATATAGCAAATCTTGTCAAAGGGGGCGTCCTTGCGCACTTTCGCCAGTGCGATCTCGGGCAGGACGGTGTAGTTCGAGAAGGTCGAGGTGCCCATATAGTGCAGGATTTTCTCGCCCTTGTAGGAGAAGCGCGAGGTGCCGTCCGGCATCACGCCCTGGCCCTGGGTCGAGCGGATCGACTGGCACAGATTGGTCTTGGGGTGCAGGCAATAATCACACTCTCGACATTCCGGCGTGTAGAGCGGGATGACATGATCGCCGACCTTAAGGTCTTTCACGCCCGGGCCGATCTCGACGACAACGCCGGCGCCCTCATGGCCCAGGATCGCCGGGAAGGCGCCTTCCGGGTCCGCGCCGGACAGGGTGAACTCGTCCGTGTGACAGATGCCGGTTGCCTTGATCTCGACCAGGACCTCACCCGCCTTTGGGCCCTCAAGGTCCACTTCGACGATCTCGAGTGGCTTGCCAGCCCCGAACGCCACAGCAGCTCTGGTTTTCATCACGTGTTCCCCATAAAGCTTCGCGGAGCGAAACACTTCTGGTCGGTGGTCGCAAATCTTTTCTCGGAGGATTGATGTTGCGCCCTCTGTGTTAGCCCTAACATTCGTGCTATACACGGCCTGACTGATAAAGAGGCATATCTTTATGGCTGAGCTTGTCCCAGTAGAACCCTTTGATATCGTTGTGTTTGGAGCGACGGGTGACCTCGCTCTTCGCAAGCTTGTCCCGGCGCTTTTCCATCGCTGGTGCGACGGTCAAATTCCGGCGGAGTCCCGCATTGTGGCGGCGTCTCGTGAGGACATGCCGACGGAAAAATACTGGGACCTGGCTGCCACCCACGTGCTCAGCGAGGATTCGTCGGACAACCGGCGAGCGCGCTGGAAGGAATTTCTCGCCCATGTCACCTATGTGGCTGTTGATGCCACCGGCGCAGGCGAGGGCTGGCCGCAACTGGCCCGTGCGCTCGACGATGCCGAGAACAAGATCCGTCTGTTCTATCTGGCCCTGCCGCCCTCGCTATACGGCCCGGTCTGCAAGGCCATTGGCGCACACAAGCTGAACACGCCGAACGCCCGCATCGTGCTGGAAAAGCCCATCGGGTCCAATTTCCATACGGCGCGCGAGATCAATGACAGTGTCGGCGAAGTCTTTCCGGAGAACTCGATCTTCCGGATCGACCACTATCTCGGCAAGGAGACGGTGCAAAACCTGCTCATTCTCCGCTTCGCCAATTTCCTGTTCGAGCCGATGTGGAATGCCAATGGTATCGACCACGTCCAGATCACCGTCGCGGAATCCCTCGGAGCTGGCCAGCGCGCCAGCTATTATGACCGTTCGGGCGCGCTGCGTGACATGGTCCAGAACCACTTGCTCCAGCTGGCCTGCCTTGTCGCCATGGAGGCACCGTCCTCTCTGGATGCCGATGCTGTGCGAACCGAGAAGATGAAGGTGCTCAGGGCCTTGCGCACGGTGGACGAGAGCTCGGTCACGCGCGATGTGGTGCGCGGTCAGTATCAGGCCGGTGCCGTCGACGGCGAGAGTGTCGAGGGTTACGCCGACGAGGTCGGCCATGACAGCCAGACCGAGACCTTCGTCGCGATCCGTGCCCATATCGACAATTGGCGCTGGGCCGGAGTGCCGATCTACATGCGGACGGGCAAGCGAATGGCGGCGCAGCGCAGCGAGATCATCGTCCAATTCAAGGACGTGCCGCATGACGTGGTCGGGGCCAGCAATGCCGGTACCCATCCCAACCGCCTGATCATCCGTCTGCAGCCGGATGAGGGCGTCAAGCTGATGCTGACCACCAAGGATCCGGGGCCGGGTGGATTGCGCCTGCGCTACGTGCCGCTAAATCTGAGTTATGCCGAGCATTTCGACAAGGATTATCCCGATGCCTATGAGCGCCTCTTGATGGCGGTCGTGCGCGGCAATCTGGGTTTGTTCATGCGCCGCGATGAAGTCGAGGCAGCCTGGCGCTGGGTCGATGGGATTATTCAGGCCTGGGATGACGGCCAGTCCAAACTCTATGGCTATCCGGCAGGCACGGACGGGCCGACACAATCGGCGCTGCTGCTGGCAACGGAAGATCGGGAGTGGTTTGATGCCTTCAGTGCTTGATCTGAACATGACCAGCCATGCGTCGGTTGACGCGATGGCGGACACCCTGGCCGCAGACATCGAGGCGCGCCTGGCAGCGGCCATCAAGGCGCGTGGCGCAGCGTCCTTCGCCGTGTCCGGCGGGTCAACGCCCAAGCCCTTGTATCAGCGCCTGTCGCACGCGGACCTCGACTGGGACAAGGTCACTGTCGTCCTCGTCGACGAGCGTTGGGTTGAGCCGGGGCAGCCGGGATCCAACGAGGATTTTGTTCGCCAGACCTTGCTGCAGAACAAGGCGGCCAGCACCCAATTTCTGGGGCTGAAGGCTGCGGGTGCAAAGCCCGCCGACGGGCTGGCAGAGGCGGAAAGCCGCCTGACGGACCTGCCCCTGCCGCTGGATGTCACGGTGCTGGGCATGGGCAATGACGGTCACACCGCGAGCTGGTTCCCGCATGCGACCGGTTTGTCCAACTGTCTCTCATTGGACCGCGCGCTGCTGGCTGCCGTTCGAGCCGAACAGTCTGAGGTCACTGGCGACCATCTCGATCGGATCACCCTGACCCGCCGTCCCATCGTTCAGTCCGGCGCGATCTACCTGATGCTCGGCGGCGCGGCCAAACGCACGACGCTGGAGGCGGCTCTGGCCGGCTCCGATATCGATGAAATGCCCATCCGGTCATTGCTGCAGGACGACAGTGTGCCCATGTCCATTCACTGGGCCAGCTAAAGCGAAGAGGAACACCATGTCTCTCAATGATACTCTTCACCGCGTCACCGAGCGGGTCCGCGAACGCTCCCGGGCCACGCGCCGGGCCTATCTGGACCAGATGGACCGCGCGATTGGCGAGGGCCGCAATCGCGACGTGCTCTCTTGCGGAAACCTGGCCCATGGATTTGCCGCCTGTGGTGGCGCAGACAAGCGCGCCCTTAAGGATGGTGGCAGCGCCAATATCGGCATTATCACGGCCTATAACGACATGTTGTCGGCACACCAGCCTTTCGAGACCTATCCGGACATCATCCGGGACGAGCTGCGCCAGCATGGTGCTGTCGCCCAGGTCGCCGGCGGGGTTCCGGCCATGTGTGACGGTGTTACCCAGGGCCAGGACGGTATGGAGCTGTCGCTGTTCAGTCGCGATGTGATCGCGATGGCAACCGCGGTCGGCCTGTCCCACAACATGTTCGACGCTGCCCTGTTCCTGGGCGTGTGCGACAAGATCGTGCCCGGGCTGATGATGGGGGCGCTTCGCTTTGGCCATCTGCCCGCGATCTTCGTACCCGCCGGACCGATGCGCTCGGGTCTTCCGAACCCGGAAAAGGCGCGCGTGCGCCAGCTCTATGCCGAAGGCAAGGTCGGGCGTGAGGCGCTGCTGGACGCGGAAAGCAAGAGTTACCACTCGCCGGGCACCTGCACCTTCTACGGTACGGCGAATTCCAACCAGATGTTGATGGAAATCATGGGCCTGCACGTTCCGGGCTCGGCTTTCATCAATCCGACCGACCCGCTGCGGGACAAATTGACCCGTGCGGCCGCCAAACGGGCGCTCGAGCTGGTTCACCAGGGCGAGGACTTCACGCCGATCGCGCATGTCGTCGACGAGCGCGCGATCGTCAATGCGATTGTCGGTCTGCACGCGACAGGCGGATCGACCAATCACACCATCCACCTGATTGCGATCGCCCGTGCGGCCGGTATCGCCATCAACTGGCAGGATTTCGACGAGCTGGCCGCGGTGACACCGCTGCTGTGCCGTGTCTATCCGAACGGTCCTGCTGATGTGAACCATTTCCACGCTGCCGGAGGGCTGGCGCTTGTGATCCGCGAGCTGCTCGACGCAGGCCTCCTGCATGGCGATGTGAAGACGGTCGCCGGAGACGGTCTGGAACACTATGCGCGCGAGCCTTACGATAATGACGGCGCCCTGGCCTGGTCCGAGGGGACCCGGGAGAGTGCCAATCTGGACATCGTTCGTCCTGTCGCAGAACCCTTCTCTGCCGATGGTGGCCTGCGTGTGCTGGACGGCAATCTCGGGCGCTCCGTCATCAAGGTTTCGGCCGTGAAGCCGGAAAATCGCGTTGTCGAGGCTCCTGCCGTGGTTTTCGAAAGCCAGGACGATCTGATGGCCGCTTTCAAGGCGGGCGAGCTTGAGCGCGATTTTGTCGCCATCCTGCGTTTCCAGGGGCCGCGGGCGAACGGCATGCCGGAACTGCACAAGCTGACGCCGGCGCTGGGGTCGCTACAGGACCGGGGCTTCAAGGTTGCGCTGGTGACCGACGGACGCATGTCCGGCGCGTCGGGCAAGGTCCCGGCGGCCATTCATGTCAGCCCCGAGGCTGCACTCGGCGGCCCGCTGGCGCGCGTCCAGACGGGTGACATGATCACGCTGGATGCCGAACGCGGCACCCTCGAACTGGTCGCAGACGGATTTGAAACCCGCGAACTCGCGCAGCTGGATACGTCGGTAACGCTGGGAATGGGGCGCGAGCTCTTCACCGGTTTCCGCGCGGTTGCCAGTGCGGCGGAAGAGGGCGCCATCTCCATTCCCGGATTGGGTGAGAACACGATCCAAGAGCCGGTGATGGCCTGATCATGGGTGCGACTGACCGTTATCTCGTCGCCGATATCGGCGGAACCAATGCGCGTTTTGCGATGGTGTCGGGATCCGTACGTTCGGGATTCGAGCTGGAGGAAACCCGGCGCCTGAAGAATGAGGATTTCGAGCATCTGCGCGATGCGGCACATGCCTTTCTCGAGAGTTGTTCGGGCGGGCATCCTTCGCGCGCGTGTTTTGCCGTGGCCGGGCCGGTTTCGGACGGCAAGGTCAAGCTGACCAATTCGACCTGGCGTTTCTGTCCCAAAGACCTCGCCGAGGATCTGAAGCTCGAACAGTTATTGCCCGTCAACGACTTCGCCGCACAGGCGCGCGGCGCGCCGCTGAGTGCGACGGAAAATCTGATGAGCCTGCATGCAGGCAATGCCATTGATGGCGCACCGTGCGCTGTTCTGGGGCCGGGAACCGGGCTGGGCCTGGGTCTGGTGATCCCGCGGACGGGTGGGGTCAGCGTGGTCGCGACCGAGGGCGGTCACGCCGGCTTTGCCCCGCGCACGGATGAAGAGATCGCCGTGGGCCGCTTCATCGCGGACGAATACGGGTTCGTGTCCTGGGAACGCCTGCTCTCCGGCCGTGGCCTGGTCAATATTCATCGCGCACTTTGCCAGATTTCGGGCGAAACCTGGCCGGGACATCGGCCGGAGGACATCACCGCTGAGGCCCTGGAAAACGCGTCCTCGATGTCGCGTCGTGTGGTCGAGCTCTTCTGTGCTGTCCTGGGTGCCTATGCCGGGGATGTCGCAGTCATTGCCGGTGCCCGTGGCGGTATTTATCTCGGTGGCGGTATCCTGCCGCGTATTCGCGAGCTGGTGCCCCAGACAGCCTTCGAGGCGCGTTTCCAGCGGCGCGGTCCGATGACCCATTATGTTGCGAATATTCCTGTCAATTTGATCCTGTCCGACAAGGCGGCGCTGCTCGGCGCGGCTGCGCTGGCAGAAGCTGGAGGCCTGTGATGGCGATTTCCATGGATGAGCTGCTCACAGCAGCCAGCGTAATTCCGGTTCTGGCCGTCAAGAATGCCGATGATGCGGAGCCGCTGGCGGGCGCGTTGGCACGGGGTGGCCTGCGCGTCGTCGAAATGACCCTGCGTACGGACGCCGCAATCGAGGTCATGCAGCGCATGCAGGCTGCACAGCCGGAGTTGATCGTGGGCATGGGGACCCTGCGCACCGCGGACGATGTGACGCGTTCTGTGGATGCGGGGGCGCATTTCCTGGTGTCGCCCGGCCTGACCGATGATCTGGGTGTGGCGATGTTGAAGGCCGGGGTTCCGGCCCTGCCCGGTGTGGCCACCGCCAGCGAGGCGATGTCCGCGTCTGCCGCCGGTTTCGAGGCGATGAAATTTTTCCCGGCCGAGCAGGCGGGCGGCCTGGATTACCTGAAATCCCTCAAGGGGCCGCTGCCGGATATCCGTTTCTGTCCCACAGGCTCCATCACGCGTGAGCGCGCGGCGGATTACCTGGCCACCTCCAATGTGGCCTGTGTCGGCGGGTCATGGATTGCGAATGCCGCAATGATCGAGGCCGGTGACTGGGATCAGATCGAGGCCAATGCCCGTTTCGCCGCATCACTGAAAGCCTGAGCCGCGTGGCTAGGGCACCGGGGTGCCCCGCTCGGCTTCCAAGATGGCATACCAGTCCTGCCGATCCAGGTTGAGAGCACGATAGGCCATGACCTGTCTGCGCAGACGGTCAGGCTGCATCGTCCCCAGAATGGGCTGAATGCGCGCGGGCAGGCCCTTGAGCCAGGCCAGGGCGATCTCGTCTATACCACCCGCGTCCATCTCCCGCGCGACCTGTTCAAGGCGCTCGCGCAGGGGCTGGAGGCGACCGTCGTCGTGGAACAGACGGCCACCAGCCAGCGGCGACCACGTCAGCAGCGGCATGTCTAGCCGGGCGGCCTGGTCGAGCCGGCCATCATCCAGCGCCGAGGTCTCGCCCACCGAAATTTCAATCTGATGCGCCGCCATCGGCAGTTCGGTTGAGGCGCGCAGGCGTTCGAGCTGGTGAATGGAGAAGTTGGAAACACCATAGGCGGCAATCTTGCCGGAGGTGTGCAAGTCTTCCAGCGCCCGGGCCGTTTCCTCGGCCTGCATGAGATAGTCCGGGCGGTGCAACAGGTAGAGGTCGATCTGATCGACCCCGAGGCGTTGCAGCGAGGCGTCGGCCTGCTGGTGTAGATAGGCGGCATCGGAGCGATAATGCACGGTGCGCACGCCCGGCTGGCCCGGACTGGGGAAGCGAACGCCGCATTTGGTAATCACGCGCAAGCCTTGGCGCTGCGCCGCCGAGAGGCGCTGGATGGCCCTGCCGTGCAGGTCTTCCACCGCACCATCATCATAAATATCCGCATGGTCGATCCAGTCGATTTCGAGTTCCAGGCAGAGCGCCAGCAATCGGGCGAACCCGTCCGGTTCGCGTGTCGTGTCGCTATGGCGGGCCCGCCAGGCCCCCCAGATCAGATCGTTTTCGATGAGCGGTTTCATGGCGCCATGTTAGCGTTATCTGCATTGGACGGCAAAGCCCGATGTGACATGATCCTGCCATGGATTTTCCGTTCCGATTTCGTCGTATCCGGTTTTATCTCGCTCAGTTGGCAGCGGTGGGTTTCGTGTTCTTTGCTGTTGGATCACCCTCGGTGACAGCGGATGAAGAGGCCGGGCGGGCGGCCCTGCCACAGCCGGGTGAGCTGACGCTCTCGGCCCGATATTCAAGCCGGGTCCTGATCTTCCCCGTCGGGGACATCACGTTCCAGGCCAATCTGAGTGGACAAGCCTATTCGGCCACGACACGGATAGAGGCCGCTGGACTGGCGGCCTTGTTTACCGATTTCGACATCAATGCAGAGGTCGATGGTGTCCTGGCGGCCAGCGGCATCACACCCAGCCGCTATGCGCATGTCGAACGCACGGGGCGCAAGGTGCGCTCTGTGGAAGTCAGCTTCCCCGCAGGCGTGGCCAGCTCGCATGTCGAGCCTCCTTTCGGGTCCTGGGGCGTGCCCCCCGCATCCGAGCGCGACAGGACCGGAGCCATTGATCCGATGTCGGCTTTCGTGGCGCTGTCAGATCAGCTGACGCAGGGTGCGGGGCGGGGTTGTTCCGGTGTGCTGCCCGTTTTTGACGGCAAGGCCCGCTACAATCTGCGTCTGGAGAGCCGGGGCATGGATCGCGTCCGAACCGGCGGCTGGCGCGGCGACGCCGTGCTGTGTGACATCTGGTATGAACCCGTCGCCGGATATGATCCGGAGGACTATCCCAGCGAACGGGAGTTGAGCCAGCCCCTGCGCATCTGGCTCGCACCGATCGAGGGCGGCCGCTACTTCTTGCCTGTCCGTCTGTACACGCGGGCAGGACTGGGCGGCGTGACAATCGAACTCGCACACCTTTCAGCGACATAAATCCGTCCTGGCGTGACCTGGGTCACGCGAACCAGCCGGGAAGCTGGATATGTTGGCTCAGCTGCCGACCGGGATGGCCCCAAAACATCCCGACGCATGCTTGGCGGAGTGCGATATTGCCCAAGCGTCTGATCAACGCATCGCGCTCCGCCCTTATTTCCCGGTTTCAACATGACAGATCCAGCTTTTGCTTGCGCACGCATTGCGTGTGAAGGAGAGTAGCCTCCGACAATTTTGGGGGGCGTCCATGACTGAATCGACTGAATTTGCTGCATTCATCAGCTATAGTCATGCCGATGACCGGTTCGCCCGCTGGCTTCACCGGCAGTTGGAGTCCTATCGGGTCCCCAAGCACCTCACCCGCAAGGGGGGCACTGTTCCCAGTCGTATCGGACGTGTTTTCCGTGATCGCGACGATCTGCCCGCGGCGGATGACCTGTCGGCCGTGGTCCAGGCCGCATTGTCCGCATCACGCGCGCTGATCGTCCTGTGTTCGCCGGACTCTGCGCGGTCAAAATGGGTAAATCGTGAAATCGAGGTGTTCCGGGAGCTGTATCCGAACCGCCCCGTCCTGGCTGCGATTGTGCGTGGCGAGCCTGGCGCGGAAGACGAAGCGGAGAATTGTTACCCGCCCGCGCTCTTGCGGGAGCGCCCTGACGGTGGCTTTGACGAGCCTGCCGGGGCAGATTTCCGGCCGGGCAAGGACGGCAAGCGTCTGGGCGTGGTCAAGCTGGTGGCGGGCCTTCTGGGGCTTCCGCTGGACCAGATCCTGCAGCGCGACCTTCAAAGACGACAGCGCCGCGTGACGGCGGTCACGGCTGTTACCTCAGCTCTTGCGTTAATCATGACCTCTCTTTCACTGCTTGCGATGTCTGCCCGGTCAGAGGCAGAGCGCCGCAAAGCTGAAGCAGAGGATTTGATAGAATTCATGCTTACCGATCTGAAACAACAGCTCCAGCCTGTCGGTCGTCTTGATGTGCTGGATGCCGTCGGCGAAAAAGTCATCGAGTACTATTCCGCTCAGCCTTCACGCGAAATGACCGCGGACTCGCTGGGGCGCAGCTCTCGTGCGCGCCACCTGCTGGCGGAAATCGAGCTGGCTCAGGGCGATCTGGAGGCTGCCCGCAGCTACTCGACATCGGCCTATGAAGCGACACGGGTGATCCTGGAGCGCGATCCCAGCGAACCGGCACGCATGTATGAGCATTCCCAGTCCAGCTTCTGGCTCGGCTATTTCGCCTTGCAGGCGGGTGAGCTGGAACTGGCCAGTGACCGGTTCGACGAATATCGCGCTCTGGCCGAGGCGCTGGTCGAGGTGGATGACCAGAACCTCGAATGGCTGAATGAGGCCGGCCATGCGCGCAACAATTCCGGCATTGTGCATTTGCGTCGCGGCAATCTGGACGAGGCCCGCGCCGCTTTCGAGTTTGCCCGCGATCATTTTGAACAGGCCTTCCAGCAATATCCAACAGATGCGCAGCGCGACAACCTCGCCGGCGCCTATAGCTGGCTGGCGCGGGTGCAGGAACGCGCGATGGACGCGGACGGGGCGATCATGCATCTGCTGGAGCAGATCGAATTGCTCAATGGCGCTGAGAATTTCCAGGATGATTGGCGCATTCGGCGCGATGCCATGGTGGCAGAGGCCAATGTCGCGCGATTGCATCTGTATGCCGAGGCGCCGCCATCAGCAGACTCGGTCGACAATGCGCTGGTCTTCCTCATCCCGGCGGCGCTCGAAGCACAGGCCATGGTCAATCACGAGCCCGATCGCCTGAACTGGCGGATGAATGCCGTGCGCACCCTCTCTCTGCTCGTCGACGCCCACCTGTTCAACCAGGACGTCCCTGAAGCGCGCGCCGCCATGATCACCCTCTCGCGACTGATGAGCCATGAATCCTGGCAAGCGGCTGGAACCGAAGTGATTGCGGACGCACGGGTTTCTGTGCGGTCGAGCCAGATGCGTTTGCTGGCGGCGCTGGGTGAAACCGACGCGGCGCGGTCTGAAGCCGAGGAGTTGCTCGGGCAGTTTGCGGCAGCCCGAAGCGCCGGGACAGCGACCGTGCAGGACTATATCTACACCCTGCTGGTGACCAATTTTCTGGTGGAGCTCAATCGTTCAACCGGGCAGCCGGAAACATCCGATGCCTGGCTATCAAGCGCTCTGGCAGCGCATGAGGCGAGACCCGCCGGATATGACCATCTGTTCCTGAGTGCGCAATTGGCGCACGCGCAAAGCCTGGTTTCGATACTGGAACCGGCAGAGTAGTCATCCTGTGTCAGTAGAAGGGGGATATCATGATCGACAAGCAATCATTTGATGGGAGCCAGATCCAGGCAGGGCTGGACGAGGCGTGCAATTTCGAACCCGAATTGACCTATCTCAGCCTGATCGCCCAGGGCAGCGATGGATTTGTCGTCGTCAATGGAAGCGATTGGGGGCTGCCGGCCTTTGATGACACCCAGATTTCGCAGATCCTGATCGTCTTCAATGAAACGGCGGATGAATTCTCCGGATCCGACAGCGCGACTCTGCGCATGGCGTTGACTGCCGCATTGGCGGGCATGTGGGCACCCTGTTCCGGTGTCATGAATTGCCCGTTCGATCAGCATGTTGTGGGGCCGGCTCGCATGGTTTTCCATGTTCACGTTCCAGGCTGGGGATTCGAGGACGCTCGTATCAAGTTCAAGACAGAAGGGGCGGAAACCCAGTTCTGTGGTCTGGAATGGCTGGACCTGCATGGCCAGAGTTCGAAACCCTATACATTCCAGATCGGGGTGGCCGAGGTGAAGAAGAAGATCAAACATGCGTTTGCGCTCTACATCGAGGCGTCCCAGAATGCCGGTCAACAAGTCACGCGGTTGATCATTGATCCGGAAATCGAGGTGGATGTGGGTCCGTCCTGATTTCTGGCCCGGAGCAGGATCGGCCCGCCATCGCCCCAGGGGGGAACGCTTGAACAGCGAAGTCGACGCCGAGATCCGCAGCGGAAACCTGGTGAGAGCGCATGAACTCTGTTTGCGGTCTCTCCAGGACAATCCGGACGACGCGCGCATCAAGCATGCTGCGGTGATCTGCCTTCTGCGCAGCGGAGCGATCGAGCGGGCCCGGCAGGAGTTCCGGGATTACGGACTACACCAGGCTCAACTTGATGAGGACTTGATGGCGTTGGACGCGCGGCTCATCAAGGCCCAGGCGTTCGAGTCTGTCGCAGAGAATTTTCAACCGCTCGCCCGTCAGTCCGCTGAACGTTATGCCGCAATTTTCGAGGCGACCGGGGGGAGTTACAGCGGTATCAATGCGGCCAGCATGATGGCGCTCAGTGGCGATGGCGCTCGCGCCCGCGCCTATGCACGACGGGTCCTGTCCGCCAGCGCGCTGCAAGCGGGCAGCCCCCAGGCTCGCTATTACCAGCTGGCCTCGACAGCTGAGGCCCATCTTCTGCTCGGCGACTTGCGGGCCGCCCAGATCGCTCTCAACGCGGCATTGGCCGAGGATCCGGACAATTACGGAGCGCATGCCGTCAGCCGTCGCCAACTCGCTCTGGTCGGGTCTGCCATGGGTATCGGGCGTCAGGCCTTGCCCTTGCCGGAGCTGCCACGCCCTTTCCACTATGCCGGCCACATCTTTTCCGAGCTGTCAGATCTGAAATCCGATCGCTTTGACACAGCTGATTTGCCCGCGCGTATTGATGCCTTGCTGGATGAACACCGTGCTGGAGCGGGATTTGGAGCCCTGGCCGCCGGGGCGGATATCCTGTTCGCCGAAGCAATCTTGCGTCGAAAGGCGCCCCTGACCATCGTCTTGCCCGTTCCGGTCCGTGTCTTTGTCCAGGCTTCCGTGCGTCCGTTTGGTCGCGATTGGGTGCGCCGGTGTGAACACTGCCTTGAAGCGGCTGATGATGTAATCGAGGCCAGCACTGACCGGGTGCTTTTGTCAGGCGCATCGATCAATCTGGCCAGTTCAACCGCCATGGGACTCGCGCGGCTGCGCGCGGAAATACTGGCCACCGACCCCATGCAAGTTCTCTTGCTGGATGAGACCGATCCGCGGCGCGATTATGGAACGGCCCGTGACCATGCGGTTTGGGCGTCGGCCGGCCTGGAACAGCACGTGCTTGGCATCCGTCGCAATCATGCTGGCAACAATCCGCAGCCGCCGCTGGAGGCGGAGGCTCGGGCCTATAAACCGGCGATGCGGGCGATGCTGTTTGCGGACATCGTCGGGTCATCCCAGATCGCCGAGGATGTTGTACCGCACTTCGTCGGCTCGGTTCTGGGGCCGCTCGCGGAGACGGCACGCCAGACCCCGGTCGACTATATGGACAGCTGGGGCGATGGCATGTTCCTCGCCTATTCCAGCCCCAAGGCGGCAGCGGAGGCGGCATCGCAGCTGATGCGGCGGTTCAAGGGCGTTGATCGGACGTCTCTTGATCTGCCGACGAACCTGGATCTGCGGATCGGCCTGCATTTCGGGCCTGCACACAAGGGGCGGGATCCGTTGATGGACCGCGACAGCCTGTTTGGTGCCCAGGTATCACTGGCCGCGCGGATCGAAAGCGCGGCAATGCCCGGCACCGTGTTTGCCAGTGAAACATTTGCGGCGGTGCTGGCGATGGAACAATCGGGCGAATTCCGCTGTGAACCGGTCGGGGTCAAGCGCGTGGATCCGCAATTGCCGCCAGTGCGCCTGTATACCTTGCGCAAGGTCGCGCCTGACTCACTGGTCGCGCGCGCCTTTCGCAGTTCACATGGTATCCTCGAGACGGCTTAACTGTTCCGGATCGATCAGTTCGATCCGGTCATCATGGCGCTCGATCAAGCCGCGATCTGCCAACCGCTTGACGGTGCGGGAGACCGTTTCCCGAGCAGCGGTCACCCGGTCGCCGATTTCGGTGAAGGAGGGCACTGGTTGGATAATCCGGGTGTCGCCCTGGCTGGTCGGCCGCGATATGCGCAGCAATTCCGCGTAGATCCGACCTGTGGTCGAGAGAGCGGACAGTTCGAACATGCGCCGCGTCGTCGCGTGCATCCGGGCTGCCAGCATGCGTGACAGCGCCACGCCTATGCCTCCATGTTTCGACATGAGGGCCAGAAAATCGCCTCCGGTATACCGGGCGACAATACTGTCCTGGCTGGCGGTGATTTCCGTTGTCCTTGGCTGGCCGGTTAAAATCGCCATTTCGCCAAACAGGGCTCCCGCTTCGAGATGGCTGACCCAGACATCCTGACCGGACCGGGCGAGCACACCGACGCGCAATTGACCGCTCAACAGCAAGTAGACGCTGTCATCCAGGGCGTCTTGCGAAATGATGGGCTCACCCGCAGGCACCCGGAACAGCTCGCACGTCTCCACCAATGCTGCTCGGGCGTCCGGGGCGTCTACCTCCAGCCTTTCCCAACAGGCCTGCCAGTCAATGTCCGCCGCCATCTCGTCCTCGTCTCGTTTGGACTTTTCATCATTAGGCCAGGATAGCTTGCCCAACAAGCGAGAGCGCGTAACCTGAACCGAAATAGCGGGGGAGAGATCCGTTGAAGAAAACAAATGGTTGGTCCAAATCAATATTGGTCGGTGCCCTGTGCGCCTGGCTAGCAGCCTGCGGAGACCCGGTGGCGCCGACAGGGGTGCCGTATGATGTGGAAGCAGAAGTCGATGATCGCGGTTTCCGCGCGGCTACTCCGACCACGCAGTCCAGGAATGCATCGGTCATGTCTTCGGAATTCATGGAGAATGACGAGGATTTCCAACTCGCGATGCGCGGCCTGTTGGCTCAGCGGGACGCGCTGGATATTCGTGGCGAAGATGGACAGGTCATCTGGCGGACACAGGATTATGCGTTTCTGGAAGGGCCGGCTCCGGCAACCAGCAATCCCAGCCTCTGGCGTCAGTCCCGGCTGAACGCCATTCATGGCCTGTTCGAAGTCGCCGAAGGTGTCTACCAGGTCCGCGGATATGACCTGTCCAACATGTCGATCATCGACGGGCCGGAGGGGCGCATCATCATCGACCCGCTGACGGCTGTCGAGACGGCAGAGGCGGCGATGCAGCTGGTCAATGAAACGCTTGGCGAGCGTCCGATCGCGGCGATTATCCTGACCCACAGTCATATCGACCATTTTGGCGGACTGGCCGGTGTCGTGGACCTGGACGCAATCGCCCGCGGAGAGGTCAGCCTGATTGCGCCAGCCCATTTCCTCGCCGAGGCGGTCAGTGAAAACGTGGTCGCGGGTGTCGTGATGGGGCGACGGTCCGGATACATGTACGGCATGCCGCTGCCCCGGTCGCCGCGCGGTCATGTCGGGTCTGGTCTTGGGCAGCACCCGGCCATTGGCACGCACACGATCGCGGCGCCGAGCCATGTGATCTATCAGAGTGGACAGACCCTGGAGTTTGGCGGTGTCCGCATGGAGTTTCAGTACGCGCCGCACACCGAGGCCCCGGCAGAGCTCACCGTGTTTTTTCCAGACTACCAGGCCTGGTGCGGCGCCGAGATCGTCTCGCGGACCCTGCACAATCTTTATACCCTGCGCGGTGCGCAGGTCCGCGACGCGCTGGCCTGGTCCGGTGCGATCGATGATGCCCTGACGCGGTTTGGCGACCGCACGGACGTTGTCTTCAACAGCCATCACTGGCCGGTATGGGGAAATGCCGAGGTGCGCGACTATCTGGAAGGCCAGCGCGACATCTACAAATACATCCATGACCAAACGCTAAGGCTGGCCGCATCAGGCTTGCGGCCGGATGAAATCGCCGAACAGATCGAGCTGCCCGAGGCGTTGGAAAGCCGTTTCGCCATCCGCGGTTATTACGGGACGCTGAGGCATAATTCCCGCGCCGTCTATCAGCGCTATTTCGGCTGGTATGATGGCGTTCCGGCGCACCTCAATCCATTGCCCAGGGTGGAAGCGGCCCAGCGCTATGTCGCCGCGATGGGCGGATTGGATGCTGTGCTGGAGGCTGTCCAGACAGCGTTCGCGGCCGGGGAGTATCGCTGGTCTTCCGAGCTTGCCCAGCATGCCGTTTTTGCTCACCCCTCCAGCGAGGCTGCGCGCGAATGGCTGGCGCGGAGTTATGAGCAATTGGGCTATCAGGCGGAGTCCGGGCCCTGGCGCGATGTTTATCTGACAGGGGCGTATGAGTTGCGTCATGGTGTCGAGGCGCGGGACGTCACCCGGACGGCCGGCAATATTCTGGAATCCATTCCCCTGGACATGTTCTTCACCGCCATGGCGACCCGCCTGAACGCCGTGGATGCGGGTGAATTCGAGGTGGTGCTGAACTTCCTGTTCGAAGATTCGGGCCAGACATTCGTGATCGAGGTCTCCAACGGGGTGATGCGTCACTATGAACGCCCGGCCCGGGAGGGCGCGGATGCGACGGTGAATCTGACGCGCGATTTCTGGCTTCGCTTGATCCAGCAAGAGGCCGGGTTGATGGATATGATCACGTCCAGCGATTTCCGTGTCAGCGGAGACCGCGCCGCCTTGTTGCGCTTCTTCTCGCTGCTGGAACAGCCCGAGCCGGCTTTCGAGATTGTCACGCCGTAAGCGGTGATTTGAGTTTACAAGGATTCCGTCTAAGTCTTTGGGCAGCAACACCCTGGGGAGGAATATGATCCGGTCACTTGCAGCTTTCAGCGCGGCCCTGTTCTTGTCGACAGCGCCAGCCATGAGCCAGTCAGCGCCCTTCAATGTGCGCTACGACGACACCATTCCGACCCTGGAGAGTTTTGCCGGGCACGATTTTGGCGGTGAGGTCACGCGGCCGGAACAGGCGATCGCCTATATCCGCGCCCTGGAAGCGGCCGCACCGGAGCGGGTCGAGGTCTTCTCCTATGCGACCAGCTGGGAAGGGCGCGAACTGGTGTATGCCGTGATCGGTTCGCCGGAACGCATGGCCGACCTGGACCGCGTGCGCGAAGGCATGGCGGCCCTCGCCAATCCGGGCGATCTGACAGCCGCAGAACGGGACCGTCTGATCGAGGAAATGCCGATTGTTGTCTGGCTGTCCTATGGCGTGCATGGAGACGAAATTTCTCCGACCGGAGCCGGCTTGAGAACCGCCTATCACCTGCTCGCCGCCGAAGGGGATGAAACCGTCGAGACGATCTTCGAGAATGCCCTGATCATCATCGACCCGACGCAGAACCCCGATGGGCGTGCCCGTTTTGTCAACTCGTTCGAATCCGCGCGCGGGCTGGAGCCGAGTCCGGATCGCTATGCTGTTGAGCATGACCAGCCCTGGCCGAGAGGTCGGTATAATCACTATCTCTTCGACCTGAACCGTGACTGGTTTGCCCTGACCCAGCCTGAGACTCGCGGCAAGGTCCGCGAGATGCAGGTCTGGTGGCCCCAGGTTGTTGTCGATTCCCATGAGATGAGCGGTGACTCGACGTATTTCTTCGCGCCATCCGCAGAGCCGTTCAATCCGAATATCGAGGATAACCAACGGCGTACCCAGGAGCTGATCGGCCGCAATCACGTCGGCTATTTCGACGAGCTGGGCTATCACTACTTCACCCGTGAGGTCTATGACGCCTTCTATCCGGGTTATGGCGATATGTGGCCGACCCTGCACGGCGCCGTGTCTATGACCTATGAGCAGGGTTCGGCGCGCGGCCTGTCCTGGCGCCGACCGGATGGCTCCATACTGACTTATGGCGATGGAGTGGATCGCAATTTCGTCACCAGTCTCTCCACCATCGAGGCCGCTGCTCGAAACCGGGTTCAGCTGCTGGGTGAGTATACCGATTTCCGGGCTAGCGGTGGGCGTCAGGCCAATGGCAATGCCGCCGCTGTGTTCGATGCCTCGACCAATTCCTGGAATGCCGACCGTCTCGCCCGACAGCTGGCCTATCAGGGCATCACCGTAGAGCGCCTGGAAGGGCGCCAGTCCCTGTGTGGTGCCAGCTTTGAAGAAGGCGCCTATGTGGTCCGGTATGACCAACCCTCGGGGCGTCTGGCGCGAACGCTGCTGGAACCGACGACAGACCTTCCGACGGACTTCGTTGATGAACAGGAACGTCGGCGGGAAGCAGGCCTGAATGCCCAGCTCTACGATGTGACGGCCTGGGCGCTGCCCCTGATGAGCAATGTGCGCGCCGTACAGTGCCGCCGCGCGCCGGGAACGGCCGGTACCATCGTCAATGCTGACGGCACACCGCAGGCGGATCTGCCGGATATGGATGCGTCATGGGGCTATGCCATTCCGTGGGATGATGCGGGCCAGGCACACCTGGTTGCCGCGCTCGCCCGTGACGGCGTGAGCATGCGCACAACCTCCCTGCCATTCCGCATTGGCAACGAGACCTATCCGACAGGGTCGGTTGTGGTGCCCCGGCGGGATAATGTTGCCGAACTGGATTTCCTGATCACCCGCCATGCTCGCGAAAGCGGCGCGGAAGTGCATGCGATGGACACCAGCTGGGTGGATGAGGGGCCCAACCCGGGATCGTCCAACTTCTCACCCGTGATTGCCCCGCGCATCGCGTTGCTCTGGGGACAGGGGACCGGTGCGACAGAGACGGGGGCGACCCGCTACGTGCTGGAGCGCCGGTATAATCTCCCGGTGACGATTATCCGTCCGTCGACCATCGGGCGGGCAGATCTCGATCGGTTTGATGTGATCATCATGCCGGATCAGGGTTTCCCCGGATATACGAGCATGTTGTCTGGAGCGCGCTCTGCCTTGCAGAGCTATGTGTCCCAGGGCGGTGTCCTGGTCGGACTGGGAACGGCGACGCGCTGGTTGTCCGACAGTGATAACGGCTTTCTTCCGATGCAGCGTGAACGGGCCGTGGGCACTCCAAGAGACAGTGAAGCGTCGTCTTCAGGGGTCACAGACGGCAGTATCTTGAACAGCCAAGCCGAACGACTGATTGCCGAAGCGGTTCACGGCGCCATGCCGGATTCCTCGCCCGGTGCCCTGGTTTCCGTTACAGCCAATACGGACAGCTGGATGTCTGCGGGCTACGAGGACGGGGCTTATGCGCTGGTGACCGGCTCGGATATCTACGCGCCCGTGGCCTTGGATGATGCCACGACGGCCATGCGCTTCGGAACACCGGAGGAATTGCTGCAGGGCGGTTATCTGTGGGCCGAATATGCCGAGCAATTGGCGCTGAAACCCTTCGTCGTCACGCGGCGCATGGGACGCGGTCATGTGATTGCCTTCACCCAGTCACCAACCACGCGCGCCTATCTTGAAGGCCTCGACCTGTTGCTGTTGAACGCCGTCCTGCTGGGCCCGGCAAACTCCAACCGTCTGAGATAGACCGGTCAGGTTCGTCCAGCGGCGCTCCCAGCCGGAGCGCTGCTGGCCGGCATCCCCAGCCTAGCCTTCCAACTCCTCGCGCAGGGCTTCCAGCTCAAGCCAGCGGTCTTCCTTGTCAGAGCGCTCCTGCATGGCCTTGCCGAGTGTTTCGGAGACCTCGGTCATACGCGCCGGGTCCTGCGCCAGAGCCGGACTGGCCAATTCCTTTTCCAACGCAGCAATCCGTGTCACCAGCGCCTCGATCTGTTCAGGCAGGTGCTTGAGCTCATAGCGGTCCTTGTTCGCCATGCGCTTGCGTTCCGGTGCGGCCTGCTGCGGCTTGGCAGCGGGCTTGTCCCCTGAACCAGCCGGTTTGCGTGGGGCATTCTTCTTGGCGACACCGGCGCCGCGTTGGGCCAGCATGTCGGAATAGCCACCGGCATACTCCACCCATTTCCCCCGTCCTTCCGACATCAGAACACTGGTGCAGGTACGGTCGATGAAATCGCGATCGTGGGACACTAGGAAGACGGTGCCGGCATAATTGGCGATCAGGTCCTGCAACAGGTCTAGGGTTTCCAGGTCGAGGTCGTTGGTTGGCTCGTCGAGGATGAGCACGTTGGATGGCAGGGCCAGCGCACGCGCCAGCAGAAGCCGTGCGCGTTCTCCGCCGGAGAGCACTTCGATCGGCGTATTGGCCTGCTCCGGTGCGAACAGGAAGTCTTTCATATAGGCCATGACATGCTTGCGCTGGCCATTGACTTCCACCATGTCGCCGCTGCCCTCGGTCAGGGTTTCAGCGACGGTCCAGTCCGCCTTCAGCGCGGAGCGGCGCTGGTCAAGACTGGCGAATTCCAGATTCTGGGCCAGCTTCACGTTGCCGCTGTCCGGCTCCAGCTCGCCCACCAGCATCTTGAGCAGGGTGGTCTTGCCCGCGCCATTGGGGCCTACCAGGCCGATCCGAGCGCCCCGGGTCACGCGCATGGAGAAGTCATCGACCAGGCGCTGGTCGCCATATTGTTTGCTGAGGCCGCGTGCGTCGGCGATCAGCTTGCTGGCTTCCTGGGCGGTGGACGCTTCCATTTTCGCCGTTCCGGTTGGTCCGCGATGCTCTGCACGCTGTTTGCGCAGGTCATGCAGTTCGGACAGGCGGCGGACATTGCGTTTGCGACGCGCGGTGACGCCATAGCGAAGCCAGTGTTCCTCGCGGACGATCTTGCGGTCGAGCTTGTGAAGCTCGAGCTGTTCAGCCTCCAGCGTCTCGTCTCGCCAGGCTTCGAAACTCTCGAACCCCTTGTTCAGCAGGCGTGTCTGTCCGCGATCAAGCCACACGGTGGCGCGTGAAAGATTGCTCAGGAAACG
This sequence comes from Maricaulis sp., assembly GCA_017643585.1. Taxonomy (GTDB): domain Bacteria; phylum Pseudomonadota; class Alphaproteobacteria; order Caulobacterales; family Maricaulaceae; genus Maricaulis. Next base: position 185,977 of record JAEPND010000003.1, on the reverse strand, counting down.
GCGGTCGTGACTGATCAGGACTAGGGCGGCGCGGATAGATTTCAGCTCGTCTTCAAGCCATTCGATCGCCGGCAGGTCGAGATGGTTGGTGGGCTCGTCCAGCATCAGGATGTCCGGCTCTGGTGCGAGCGCCCGTGCCAGGGCCGCCCGGCGCGCCTCGCCGCCGGAAACGGATGCGGGGTCTTCATCGCCTGTCAGGCCGAGATGTTCCAGCAGATACAGGGCACGGTATTCGGAATCCGCCGGCGCCAGCCCGTCCAGGACATAGTCCTTGATCGACGTAAAGGCGCTGAGGTCGGGCTCCTGCTCCAGATATCGCACCGTGACTCCAGGCTGGATGAACCGGGACCCCGTATCGGCTTCCACCAGACCGGCTGCCACTTTCATGAGAGTCGATTTTCCTGACCCGTTGCGCCCGACCAGGCACAGGCGCGCATTCTCCTCGACGCTCAACTCGGCGCCGTCGAGCAGCGGGGTGACGCCGAACGTTAGATGGATGTCCTGGAGGGTGAGAAGCGGTGGGGCCATGATCCTGAAATACGTGGGTCGACGCGGCCCGTCACCCCGCTTTCAACACTTCGTGCCGCGACGGCCGTCAGGCCGATTGGGCGTTGGCTTCATCCGGGCCGCGATCGCTGGTCAGGCTGCGCAGGAAGCCTGGAAAGATATCCATCGCGTCGCGGGCCGGCATGGTTTCTTCCTCGCGCCGCCCGCACCAATAATCCCAGTAGGTTGTGACATGGGAGACCGCGGAAAGATCATGCCCAAGCTCGGCAAAGAATTCAGGTGCCTTCAGCAGGATGTGACGGATGGCACGCGGATCGCCCCCGGTGGCAAACCGTCCATATTCGGTTTCATACTCGGCCATGATGGTTTGCAGTGATCGCCAGCGTTTGCGGGTTTCCGAGATAATATCGCGTCGGATTTCATCGATCATGAAGCGTTCGGACTGGGTCATGCCGGTGACGACCAGATCATTGATCGCGATCAGGAAGCGACGCAGGGCATCCTTTTCGTCCGAGATGCGCCAGCGATAATACAGAATACCTTTCCAGCCGAAGATCGCGGCGCGGTACTTGGACTCATCGAGATCCAGCGCGTGCTGCAATTGATCGAAACGCTCATCTTCCTCCCCGGTGAGGATATAGTGAGCAAAGCGGATAGCGCGCTGGCGTGCACCATCATCATCCGGCGAGACATCAACCTTATTGAAGGCCAGATTGACCATGTCAGCGACCTGGTCCGCCACATACCCTTCCATCTTCTCCAGATCCTGGTCGGAAATGTTGAAATAGAGGTCTGCGACCGGGCTGTCGTGATCGCGAAAGCGGTTGCTCAGCAGGAATGGGTCGAAAGAGGGCAGGGCGGCCAGGTCGCGCAGGCGCTCCAGGTCGTGGGAATAGGCCAGCTCGTTGGAATCCTGCCCGATGAATTCGCGCAGCTTCGGCTCAAACCCGCGTTCTTCCACAAAGAAGGAATGCCCACCCATGGCGAGATCCGAGGTGGTTACCGGCACAATCACCTTGGTGACGACGGGATTGTCCGTGACAAGGTAAGGGCGCTCATGCTTGCGCGCGGTATGCTTGATCAGGAAGGCCGTGTTGAGCCGACGATTATAGAAAAAGGGCAGATTGCCGTGATCGCTCTTGTGACGAAAACGGCGATGGATCGAGTACAGATCGAGGATGCGAAAACTGGTTCCGCCCTGAACGATCCGTTTCAGATTTGCGCTGGCTGTCGACTTGCCCAAGTCCCGCGCCCCACATTTGCCCGGTGTCACAAAAATCACAAAAATCTCACCAGAGCGATAACGCCCCGATTGCGACCCTTGATATGTTATGAGCGCAGCCGCTGATTGGGCTGATGAGAGCGTTGGTACGCTCAGGCAGCCGGAGGGACGAAGACCTCGGGGCGGGGGATGTTTGACGTCGAGCGATGCATGATCTCGGCCGGGTCACCGGACAGGTTGTCCCGTGTCACGCTGGAGATGAAACTTGCAAACAGGGGCATGGCCTCCCGCGCGTGAAGATAGCCCTTTTTGTTCTGATTGGCCCAGAAACGCCAATACCCGGGGATGTGACTGACCACGGAAAGGTCGCTGCCGATATCAAAGAACAGGCTGGGTGCGCGCAGCAGGAAGGTCCTGAAGCCACTGGCGTCCTGGCCCTGGCAAAAGCGTTCAAAGACCTCCTCATACTCCTTCATGACGCCGGAGAGGCTGGCCCAGCGTGCGCGGGTCTCCGAGATGATCTTGCGCCGGATATGCTCCAGCTCTGTTTGTTCGTGCGGGGTCGCGCCAACGATGGAGACTTCTTTCAACTCATAGAGGAAGCTCTTCAGCGCGTGCAGCGTCTGGGACATGCACCAGCGATAATAGAGAATGCCTTTCCAGCCGAATATCCCGGTCTTGAATTCCATCGCGGTCATGCTGAGCGAATTCCGCAATGCGTCCAGGCGACCATCATCGCGATTGGACAGAAGCTGGCGGGCAAAATTGCTGGCACGGATATCGTCACGGTCAGATTGCGTAGAGCCGAAAGCGAGGGAGATCACCGAAATGACCTCGCTGGCCACGGCGTGCTCCATGCGCTGGCTCTCGCTCTCCGAGATGTTGAAATAGAGGTCTGATACCGGGCGTGCGTGATTGCGATAGCGTTCGCTCAACAGGAATGGGTCAAAGGAGGGCAGGGCTGCCAGTTCGCGCAATCTCAGAATGTCCAGGTCGATGAGGTGGGGATCATCGGGGCAATCGAACTCGGACCGGATCTTGTTGGCAAAGCCCACTTCCTCGACAAAAACCGCGTGACCTCCCAGGGACAGGTCTTCCTGCGCCAGGGGGATCAGGATCTTGGTCACCACGGGCTGGTTGGACATGACATAGGGGCGCTCATGGGCGCGGACGGTGTGCTTGACGATGAAACACCGATTCAGGCGAGGGTGGTGGAAAAAGGGGCGCGCCAGATAGTCGTCGTGCCCGCCATAGGCCTCGGCGATTGAATGCAGGTCGAGAATGCGGCTGGTCGCGCCACCCTTGACGATCTGCCGGAGGTCCGACCGGACTGTCTGCCGTAGTGTCATGTTCGCCCTCCACGTCTCTGGAGAGCATCGCTAGCAGGCCCGACTTAAGGGGAGTTGCTGCTGCGGGGCAGGATTTGAGACAGATTTTAGGGGAATTTTCCCGCCTTCGCTAACCGTGTTCTGCCGTCCGCGCGGGTTTGAGGAATGCGAACAGCAGCCCGGCCGCTGCTCCACCGATGGAAAGGACCAGTAATCCAGTCACATCGCGGCCTGACGCCACCGGCGTAATCGTGGATTCCAGCACCGCGCCATAGTAAACGGTGATGGCGTTGATCAGGGTGAACACGGCCGCTGCGCCAGCCAGCGCAAAGCCGATGCGTCGCCACCCATCGCCCAGCAAGCGGGCCAGCCAGCCAGCAATCGGGAAGGCGATGGCAAATCCGATCGCCAGCAGGATGAAGAGGGTCGGGCCAAATCCGACCAGATCCCGGCCAATGGCGTCAACGCGCACATGGGTGGGTATATCCGCCCCAGCACCGACCAGGCCCTCCAGCACAATATGTGTGTTGGCGATGCTGACGATGACCGCGCCAACGGTCAAAGCCAGAAAATAGGACAGGATCACTCTGATCATATTTCCCCCTTGTGGGACAAACGAAGCCAAACCCGACCGCTCGCGTCAAGCTGAAACCGATCCATTGCGCCTGAATACGCGTATTCTTAACGTGTTTGTGTCAGTGTGAAGGGTGAGAGAGGGTTTCAAGGCTCAAGACTGGTGGCTGAGAACAAGACAGATTTTGCTCAGGCGTCGGACGCCAGGGCGCTGGCGGGGCATCGGTCACGGGCCGCGGTCGGCCCGCTTGTTGCGCTGTTGGGGGCGACCGTCACCGGCTATATGAGCATCTCGGGATATCTCGGATTTGTTGAACTGGTGCTGAATGTGTTCCTGCTGACCGGCCTGGCGGCCAGTCCAGTCATGCAGCGCTGGCGCAGCCTTCGACCCTGGCATGCCCTCTATGTCATCGGCCTCGCCCTTGCCCTGTTTATCTATTCGTCCCTGGCATCGAACGGAATCCAGAATTCGGGCATCCCGGTCCTGATCATGATCCAGGTCGCGTCCGGGATCTATCTGGGCACGCGCGGCGTCCTGGCGGCCACGGGCGTGTTGGTGCTTTATGCCGTGGCACTGGTGGTGAAGCTGCTCTACTTCCCGTCCGCGGCGGAACTGGCCGTGCCAGCGGCCCAGCTTTACGGTAAGGTCTTCCTCTTCACGTTCGCGATCTTTGCCGCCTATTGGGTGACCAGTCGCTATCTGGCAGAGCATTCGCGATTGCTGGTCGAGTTGCAGAAGTCGAGTGAGCAAAAGTCCAACTTCCTGGCCAATATGAGCCATGAAATCCGGACCCCCCTGAATGGTATTCTCGGCATGGCGCAGGCCGTGCAGGACCAGCCGCTCGATGTCGAGACACGTGAGATGGTTGCGACCATGCTCGACAGTGGTCGCATGCTGAACACCATCCTCAACGACATTCTGGACCTGACCAAGATCGAGGCCGGAAAACTGGATATCGCGCCGACCCAGGCTGATCTGCCAGCGGCCCTGCACAGCGTTGCTCGGTTGTGGAAGCCGAGTTTGAGGGAAAAGAAGCTCAAGTTTAAGTTGGACATTGATGCAGACATCCCTGCCCAGCTGGAATTCGACCCGGTGCGGGTGCGTCAGTGTCTGAACAATCTCATGTCCAACGCGCTCAAATTCACCTCCGAGGGAAGGGTGACATTGAGGGCGCGCATGCGGCCGGGCGAGGCGCCGGACACACGCCTGATCGAGCTGAGTGTGCACGATACCGGGATCGGCATGTCTGAAGAGACGCAGGGGCGCCTGTTCAAGCCCTTCGAACAGGGCGAGGCGGATACCACACGACGGTTTGGTGGCACCGGGCTTGGGCTGACCATTTCCCGGACACTTGCACAGATGATGGGCGGCGATATTCGGGCGGAAAGCCGTGAGGGCGAAGGCTCGAATTTCTACCTCACTTTCATGGTGACCTGTCAGGCCGGAGTCGAAGAGGCGCCGCAGGATGCCGATCGCCCCGCTGTCGATGCCGCAGATGCGCATCAGGATTTGCGCATCCTGCTCGTGGATGACGTCGCGACCAATCGCATTGTCGCCAAAAACCTGATGGCGACGGCAGGGGTGGAGATCGTCGAGGCGGAAAACGGGGCACAAGCGGTCGAGACCCTTGAGGCGGATGACCGTTTTGACCTCGTCTTGATGGACATGCATATGCCTGTTATGGACGGTGAACAGGCCACGGCACGTATCCGCGCCAGCGCCGGTCGCCATGCCGATATCCCGATCCTGGCGATGACTGCGGATGTGATGTCCCTGACAGATGTCCGGCTGGCCCAGATCCAGATGGACGGGCTGATCGCCAAACCGGTTGAGCGCGAGCAGATGATCGCGACGATTTTCCAGACCCTCGATCAGCGAGAGATGACTTCCAAGCTCCGCAAATCCGGCTAAGCTTGAGGCGATAGACCGGGACTGTGAGGGATCATGTTTGTCATCAGTTCAATTCTGGCGCTGACGCTTCAGGCGGCCGGCAGCGAGACGCCTGATTTTGAGACCGAAATTCTGGCCGAGGGGCTGGACTATCCCTGGGCCATTGCCGAGCTGTCTGCCGGTGAATTCCTGATCACCGAAAAGCCCGGCGCCTTGCGCTGGTATCATCAGGGCCAGTTGCAGCCTGACCCGGTGAGTGGCACCCCGTCGGTGCTGTATGGTGGACAGGGCGGCTTGCTCGATATCGTTGCCCATCCGGATTATCAGACCAATCAGCTGGTTTATCTGACCTGGTCCGAGGGGGCGCCGCGTGACAATGTTCTGGCACTCGGTCGTGCCCGCTTTGAAGACGGGGCACTGGTGGACCTGGAGACCCTGTTTACATCCACGCGCCGCAGCACCGATGTTCATTATGGCGCGCGCCTGGCCTTCATGACGGACGGGACAATTCTGCTGGGACTGGGCGATGGTTTCGACCTGCGCGAACAGGCGCAGGATCCAGCGAACCACTATGGCAGCTTTGTGCATCTCGATGCCGACGGGCAGCCACTTCCATCGAGTTTCGACAATGCCGCGCCGGGCGTTTTCACGATTGGTCACCGCAATCCGCAGGCGGTCGTCGTCGATCCGCAGAGCGGGGCGGTGTTCGCCCACGAGCACGGACCGCAGGGCGGCGATGAAATCAATCGCCTGGTCGAGGGCCGCAATTATGGCTGGCCAATCACCTCCTATGGAATCGACTATACCGGGGCGCTGGTCACACCCTTCGAGACCTATCCGGGCATGACAGATCCGCTGGTTCACTGGACGCCCTCGCTGGCGCCGGCGGGCATGGCCTTTTATTCCGGGGAGATGTTTCCCGAATGGCGCGGTGACCTGTTCGTGGCGGCTCTGATTCCGGGTGAGGCTCCGATCGCCAGCGGACATATCCGCTGGGTCGATCTGGAGGACGGGCAGGTCGTCGACCAGACGGTCCTGCTAAGCGCGTTCGAAGCCCGCTTCCGTGATATTCGCATGGCGTCGGATGGCAGCCTGCTGGCTATCACCGACAGTGATAACGGCCAGCTGATCCGTATCTATCGCGACTAGCCGAAGACGGTTGCGCCTTCCAGCACGTGATGACGCACCAGGCGACTGTCCAGGACGGCGGCCTGGCGGTGCGGCACGGCTTCGCTCTGGTAAACCGGATCGGTGACCATCTCCAGGAAGGCGCCAGCGGTCGGATAGGTGGCGATGAAGGACAGGTCCCAGCTTTCGTCGGCCGGGCCGATCAGCGTGACCTTGGGCTCCCCGCGCCAGAGGATGCGGCCACCAACACGCTGAAAGATCGGTCCGGAGAATTTCCCGTAATTCGCATAGGCCTCGGCGCCGGTACAGTCACGGCCATCCGGATAGACGGCCTTGTCGCGCAGGCGGATCAGGTTGAGCATCTGGATCGGCGCAGAGCGGTCCAGGTCCTTGAAGATCTGGAAGGCCTCGCGTGTCGGGTCGATATGGCTCATGGATCAGTCCTTGTTTGTTCTGCGATTATTCTGCGGGAGCTTTGCTGATGCCCAGCCATCCCAGAATGGCCGACACCATCTCTTGACGCCACTTGCCCAGGCGAGAGGGCACACCCAGCATCACCGGCGTCAGTACCAGCGTCAGCAGGGTGGAGAAACCCAGCCCCCAGACGACCGCGGAAGACAGCTGAACCCACCATTCACTGGCCGGGCCGCCGACCAGCAGTCGCGCATGGGCGAAGTCGGCATTGATCTGGAAAACCATCGGCAGCAGACCGAAAATTGTCGTGATCGTTGTCAGCATCACCGGACGCAGGCGCTGGGCCGCCGTCCGCACGATGGCCTCGTCGACACTCATGCCCAGTCCACGCAGGCGCTGGAAGGTGTCGATCAGGACGATATTGTTGTTCACGACAATCCCGGCCAGCGTCACGATACCGGTGCCCAGGAACAGGACCGAGATATAGGGGAAGGTCAGGAACACTCCGAGGAAGACGCCCACCACCGACAGGACCACAGCCTGCAGCGTCAGCAGGACGTGCCAGAAATTGTTGAACTGCCAGAGCAGGATCACTGCCATCATGAACAGCGAAGCCATCATCGCGCCGGCAAAGAAGGCTCCGGCTTCGGCGTTTTCCTCGTCAGCACCGAGATAGCTGACCTCGACCTGCGGCGGGATGGTGCCGTCCGCGACGCGGGCATTGACCCAGTCCTGCACATCGGCGAGCAGGAGATTTCCGGCATACCCCTCGGCGGCATTGGCGCGCACGACGAAATAGCGTTTGCCATCGCGGCGGCTGATGCTGTCGACGCGCGGCCGGGCTTCACGGGTGACGAAATTGGAGATTGGGACCGCACCGGCAACCGTGTTGACACGCAGATCGTCCAGCCGGCTGATATCGCGATCATCGGCCGGGAAACGAACCCGGATATCCACTTCCTCATCGGCATCATCAGGACGATAGCGCCCGACCAGCGTGCCGGTTGTCACCAGCTGCACCGCGGCGCCGACCTGGGCGACGTCCGCACCGAAACGTCCCGCCTCCTCGCGGTCCACATCCAGGCGCCATTCGACGCCGGGCAGGGGCAGCGTGTCCTCGATATCGGTCAGGCCCTCGAACTGGTCGATATAGCCGCGCACCAGCTGGGTGGCCGCAACCAGGGCCTCGGCGTCGTCGGAGCGCAGCTGGACCTGGACATCCTTGCCCACTGGCGGGCCCGGCTGGAAGCGCCGGACCTCGATGATCACACCGGGTAGATCGACCAGGGCGTCGCGGATATTGCTCTCGATCAAGCGCCCGTTGGGACGTTGTCCAAAGGGATAGAACTCGACAAAAATGCGCGCGATCGTATCGGCCGGCGCACCACCCGTTCCGTCGAAGGGCGAGGCCCCCGGCGGCTCACCGGCCACCGTGTAATAGCCCTTGATGCCCTCAATTCCGCCAATGCGCTGTTCAGCCTGCAGGGCCAGCTCATACTGTTCCTCAGGCGAGAGATTGCCGCGGGCGCGAACAAAGACATAGACCTGCTCCGGCTCGGCATCGATGAAGAATTCGGTGCGCTTGGGACCACCGAAGGCGCCGTTCGACTGGGCACCAAAAGCGAAAATGACGCTGAACACGACCGCGACCGTGCCCAGCGCAACCGCGCCCGGACGCTTGGCCAGGGCCGAGATCATGCGTGCATACAGGCCGGTCAGGCCAGGCAGCTCGGTAGGTTGTCCGCCTTCTTGCGCATTGAGATGTGCCAGCGCGCTGTCCTTATCGACTTCACCGCCCTTGCGGCCGAGCACGGAACCAAGCGTGGGCAGGAAGATGAGCGCCATCACCAGGGCCGCTGACAGGACAAAAATCAGGGTCAGGGGCAGGAAGGCCATGAACTGACCGGGGATGGAATCCCAGAACAGGAAGGGCAGGAATGCCGCCAGCGTAGTCGCCGTCGAGGAGATGATCGGCCAGAACATGCGCTTGCCGGCCTGTCGATAAGCCTCGATGCGGGTCTCACCTTCGGCCAGCTTGCGGTCGGCATATTCCACCACCACGATCGCGCCATCGACCAGCAGACCGACGGCCAGCACCATCGCGAACATGACCATCATGTTGATGGTCAGCCCGTAGACATCCAGCAACAGGAAGGAGAAGAGAAAGCTCGACGGAATGGCGAGTCCGACCAGCAGGGCCGAGCGCAGGCCTAGCGCGGCGACGACCACAATAAGCACCAGGAGAATGGCCAGCATGATGGAACTGGTCAGCGAGTTCAGGCTGTCTCGGACATAGGTGGAGAGGTCGAGACTGAAATCATAGCGCACCGTGGACGGCCAGCTCTCGGCGATCTGCGCTGTCAGCTCACGGACTCGTTCAGACGTGTCCATGATGTTCTCGCCGGAGCGGCGCACCACCTGCAGCGTGAATGCGGTCTGGCCGTTATAGCGGGAGAAGCTGTCGGCATCCTTGAAGGTCCGGCGCACCGTGGCGACGTCCTGCAGCGTGACCACGGCATCACCCGAACTCGTGATTGGCAGGTTGAGTGCGTCATCGGCATTTTCGAACAGGCCGGGAACCTTGACCTGGAACCGCGCCTCGCCACTGTCCAGAGAGCCGGCCGCAATCAGCTGGTTGTTGGACTGCACCGCATTGAACAACTGGCCATAGGTGACGCCATAGGTTTCCAGCAGCGCCGGGTCGACGACGATCTCCAGCAATTCATCCCGAATGCCCTGGATGTCGACCTGCAGGATTTCCGGCAGGGTTTCCAGCTCTTCCTCGAGATCGCGGGCGATGCGGTAGATGGTGCGTTCCGGTGCCTCGCCATAGACCTGGACCGCGATGGTCGGCGCGAGGGCCGAGTTGAACTCCTGGATGACCGGTTCGCGCGCTTCCTCCGGATATTCCCGGCGGGCCATGTCCACGGCTTCACGTACGTCGAGCACCGCCTGGTCGGCGTCGAAAGGCACATCAAACTCGGCAAACAGGACGCCGGCACCCAGGGCACCGACACTGTCGAGCTCTTCCATATTGTCGAGCGAGCGCAGCTCCGTCTCGGTCGGCCGCACGATCAGGCGCTCGGCATCCTCCGGCGAGATGCCCGCCAGCGGCACGGTGATGATCACGAACGGGAAGGGGATGTCCGGGTCCGCTTCGCGCGGCAGGGTCAGGAATGACAACAGGCCTGCGAGCAGGGCGCACACGAAAATGGCCAGGATCATCCTGGACCGGTTGATGGCAAAATCGACTATTCCCGTCATCGGTGATGCCTCCTAGTTCTCGCGGCGCGTTCTGACCCGCGTGCCTTCGGCGACAAATTCCTGTCCCAGCACGATGACATTGGCCGGCTCGGGCAATCCGGCAACCCAGACCTCCTCGCCATCATCGCTGAGCAGGACAACCGGAACGAAACGAACGGTGTCATTGTTCTCGACAATGCGGACCCCGAGCTCGCCGTCAGAATTGAGGGCAAGGATGGAGGTCGGAACACGGTGGGCCGGCTGGGCTGCCAGAGGGATATCGATATCGGCCGTCACGCCCGAACGCAGCAAGCCGTCCGGATTGGGCGCCTCGACCTCGACACGGAAGGTGCGGGTTGCCGGGTCGGCCCGACGTTCGACAAAGCGGACCTGGGCGTCGATGGCCTCGCCCGTAACCAGCTCGGCATGGGCGGGCATGCCGGCGCTCAGACCCGCGACATCACGTTCGGCGACTTCCGCGACGACCAGGATCGGATCGAGCTGGACGATCGCGCCGCAAGCATCGCCCGGGCGCAGATAGTCACCGATTTCCGCAGTGCGGCCGTCGAAAAATCCGTCAAAGGGCGCCCGGATGATAATATTGTCCATCTCTTGGCGTGCCGCCTCGAGGCGGGCGCGCGCCGCGTCACGCGCGGCTTCCATTGCCGCGACCTGGTTTGTGGACCGGTGGCCGCGATTGGAGAGTTCGACCGCCGCATCATATTCCAGCTGCCGCGAGCGCAGATCGGCCTGTGCCTGGTCAAGAGCGGCGGCACGGGCATCCACATCCAGGCGACACATGATATCGTCGGCCGCGATCAATTCCCCCTCCACGGCGGGCGTTTCGACAACGCGGCCGCCCGTCTCGGCACGGACTAGAACTTCACGAAACGCCTCTGTCCGGCCGCGCAAGCCCAGAATGGCCGGTCGCGGCTGGGCATTGACCTGGCGAATGACGACCTCGAACAGGTCCGGTCGGGTGTCCGTGCCGATCGCAGCCACCTCGTCATCGCTGGCCATCAAGGTGCCAATGGTGAAAACGAGAATGACGATTACAAGGATGCTGATTGCAGTCAGGTGAGAGCGGTTCATCAGTGAGCGGCCTGTCGTGAATCACGGGCCCCGTAGGGGTAGAATTTGCGTAAAGTTAACAGTGTTCATACCCCCGCCAGACAGGCTTGGCGACGATTATTTGCGCATTGCGGTATCAGAATATGCAAGGTGTGCGGATCAGGCGCACTGGCCGGCCACCCAGCCCGATGACCAGGCCCACTGGAAATTATACCCGCCAAGCCAGCCGGTGACGTCAACCGCCTCGCCGATGAAATAGAGATTGCCGTGCGACCGGGCGCTCATGGTCTTGCTGTCCAGGTCATGCGTGTCGACGCCGCCCAGGGTCACCTCGGCCGTGCGATAGCCTTCCGATCCGGACGGGGTCAGCGCCCAGCCGGACAGGGTTTCAGCAATCTCGCGCAGGCGTTTGCTCGAGGTTTCGGCCAGTTTTCCCGGCGCATCAATCTCTGCGTTGAGCGCCTGGGCCAGGCGGTCGGGAAGATGCTGGGCGAGCGCCTTGGCAAGCCCCTGTCCGCCATGCGCCGTCTTGAACGCATCCAGTTCGGCAAACCAGTCGAGTTCCGGTCGCAGGTGGACGTAAATGTCCTCGCCCTCGCGCCAATAGGATGAGATTTGCAGGATGGCCGGACCGCTTAGACCGCGATGGGTGAACAGCATGGCCTCGTTGAAACTCTTGCGGGCATTGCCGGTGCGTGTGTCGCAGGCAACACCGGCCAGGGATTTGAACTGATCGAGACGCTCACCGGAAAAGGTCAGTGGCACCAGGGCCGGGCGCGTCTCGGTGACGCCCAGGCCGAACTGTCGCGCAATGTCATAGGCAAAGCCGGTTGCGCCCATCTTGGGGATGGACTTTCCGCCCGTGGCGATTACCAGTGACTGGCAACTCAGACCTGTTCCGTCATTCAGGGTCAGTCGAAACCCGTCGCCCTCGCGCTCCACCGTGCTCACTGCCGTGTTCAGGTGCAGCTGGCCGCTGGCCGTATTGAGCTCGTCCACCAGGGCTTCGATGATCAGCTTGGCAGACACATCGCAAAACAACTGGCCCAGGGTTTTTTCATGCCAGGCAATGCCATGGCCATCGACCCAGTCGATGAAGTCGTACTGGGTGTAGCGCTTGAGCGCAGACTTCACGAAGTGCGGGTTGTCCGACAGATAGTTCGAGGGCTCGGCATGCAGGTTGGTGAAATTGCACCGCCCGCCGCCCGAAATCCGGATTTTCTCGGCAGGCGCCTTGCTGTGCTCGATGACAGCGACGGAGCGACCGCGCTTGCCCGCCTCGATCGCGCAGAAGAGCCCGGCTGCGCCGGCTCCGATGATGGCAACGTCGACGGGTTGCATGGATTAGCCGGTGACCTTGTCCAGCCAGTCGGCAAAGGCTTCCATCTGATGTTCGCGCCCGATCTCGTTCAGCGTCTCGTGGCGGAAGCCCTTGAGGATCTGGAACTCGACATCCTTGAAACCGGCCTTTTTCAGGCGCTTGTAGAGATGCCGGACGGTCTTGCCGTTATTGGTCGCCGGGTCCTTGGAACCGCCGATCAGGTGGAAGGGCTTGTCCTTGGCGATGTTCGCGAAATTGGCATTGTCCTCGGCGAAGGCCACGCCGGACAGGAAATCGCGCCAGAGCGAGACCGAGGACGGCCAGCCACAGATCGGATTCTCGTCATACAGGCGTACCTGTTCGAGATCGCGTGACAGCCAGACCGACGTCGAGTCCGGCATCTGTTTGTGGTCCGGGAAGCGTTTGCTCCAGCCGTTGAACGTCATCTTGTCGATGGTCAGGCTGGGGGTGTTGGGACCGCCCACCAGGGCTTCAAAGAAGAGGATCAGGCGCATCACAGCCTTCATGCCGCCGATGGCCATATTGCCATTCCAGATCGCGGCAGCGGCCACCGAGTCCGGTTCGCGCATGACATGATTGGTGGTGATGACCGCGCCCATCGAGTGACCGAAGACAACCAGGGGCAGATCCGGCCAGAGTGACTTGGCATGGTCCTCGACGGCCTTCACATCGGACATCAGCTTGTTCCAGCCATCCTTGTCGGCGAACCGGCGCGCGCCGCCATCCTCCGCCGTGGTGTGTCCGTGGCCGCGATGGTCCTGCGCGATGGTGTGATATCCGCGACTGGCGAGATAGTCGGCAAAGGGTGCATAGCGGCTCGCGCATTCGGCGAGACCGTGATTGACGTGCACGATGCCGCGCGCCGGAATGTCGGCGCTGCGGGTATAGATCGCCAGTTTCGCCCCGCTCGGGCTGTCCAGGACTGCTTGGGTGAAACCGGTCTCGGCCATGATCGCTCCTTGATTGGTTTTCTGAACTTAGCGCGTTTTCTCTTTGTCCGTCATGGCTATAGTCACAGTCGACAGATTTTCCGGGGGAGAGAGCATGTTCAATCGCAAACGCAAGGCGATCCTGGCCATTGACCAGGGCACGACGAGTTCCCGCGCCATCGTGTTCTCACCCGATGGTGAGGTCATCGCCCTGGCCCAGGCCGAGTTCGCGCAGATCTACCCGCATCCCGGCTGGGTCGAGCACGATCCTGAAGTGATCTGGGCGACGGTCCTCTCCACGTCCCGCGATGCCATGCGCGCGGCCGAGAAAAAGGGCTGGAAGGTCGAGACGGTTGGCATCACCAACCAGCGCGAAACCACCGTGGTCTGGGACCGCGCCAGCGGAGCCCCAATCCACAATGCCATTGTCTGGCAGGATCGCCGCACTGCGGAGACCTGTGCAGCCCTGCGCGCTGGGGGCGAGGAAGACCGGGTGCGCGAACGCACGGGCCTGGTCCTCGACCCGTATTTCTCGGCCAGCAAGATCGCCTGGATTTTGGATCATGTCGACGGCGCGCGGGCCCGGGCCGAGGCGGGCGAGCTGGCTTTTGGTACCATTGATACCTGGCTGATCTGGAAGCTGACCGGCGGTGTGGCACACAAGACCGATGCGACCAATGCCAGCCGCACCTCGCTGTACAATATCGTGTCCGGCGCGTGGGATGCCGGCCTGCTTGAGCTGTTCAAGGTTCCAGCGGCCCTGCTGCCGGAGGTCTGCGATTGTGCCGCCGAATTCGGTGAGGTTGACGAGAGTCATTTCGGCCGGTCCCTACCGATCCAGGGCGTGGCGGGCGATCAGCAATCGGCCACGGTCGGCCAGACCTGTTTCCGTCCGGGCGAGATGAAATCCACCTATGGCACCGGCGCCTTCATGCTGGTCAATACCGGCGACAAGCCGGTCTATTCCTCCAACATGCTGCTGACGACCATCGCCTATTCGCTGGGCGGCAAGCCCGTCTATGCGCTGGAGGGGTCGGTCCTGTCAGCAGGGTCCACGATCCAGTGGCTGCGCGACGGGCTGGGGATTATCTCACGCGCGTCCGAGGTCGAGGCGCTGGCGCGTGAGGCAGACCCTCACAGCGGCGTCTATCTGGTGCCGGCCTTTACCGGGCTGGGCGCGCCCTACTGGGATCCCGATGCGCGGGCTGCGATTACCGGCCTGACGCGAGGTGCCGGCCGTGCCGAGATCGCAGCCGCAGCGCTCGATTCAACCGTGCACCAGACCTGTGACCTGCTGGACGCGATGCGCGCAGACGGGGTCGAGGTGACCGAACTGCGGGTGGATGGCGGCATGGTCCGCAATGATGGCCTGTTGCAGCGCATGTCGGATCTGACAGGCGTCGATGTCGTGCGGCCCAGCAATACTGAAACCACCGCCTGGGGCGCGGCCTTCCTTGCCGGCCTGCAGTCCGGCCTGATCGCCAGCCTGCAGGCCGGCCGTGAGGGCTGGTCCGTCGATGCGTCGTTCAAGCCGGGCGTGGATGCCGGGGTGCGCGAGGCAGCGCGCACGGGCTGGACGGATGCCGTCGGGCGTGTGCGGACGGGTTAAGGCCGCCCCCTCGACGCTTCGGGCTGCTCCCCCCGGAAGGGGGAAGATACAAATCACCGATACGGGTCTTTTGTCGCCAGGAAGTCCTGGACGTAGCGGCGGACGCCTTCTTCCAGCGGGGTGGCGTTGACCGGGCAGCCGGCCGCCACGAGACGGCTCATGCGGGCCTGCGTGAAATACTGGTACTGGCCTTTCAGCTTGTCCGGCATGTCGAAATATTCGAGCTCCGGCTGACGGCCCATGGCGTCGAAGACGGCAATGGCCAGATCCTTGAAACTGCGCGCCTTGCCGGAGCCGACATTGTAGATGCCACTCTCTTCCATCTCGGTAGCGCACCAGATGGCGGTGCGGGCGCAATCCTCGACCCAGACAAAATCGCGCAGCTGACCGCCGTCCTCGTAATCGGGATGGTCGGAGGCGAACAGGCGCATCTTGCCGGTTTCCATGACCTGTTCGAAGACCTGGATGGCGACCGAGCGCATGGAGCCCTTGTGCATCTCGTTGGGGCCATAGACGTTGAAGAATTTCAGCCCGGCCCAGCGCGGCGGGGTGGCGCGGCCCTTGTCGACCTGGTTGCGCGCCCAGCAGTCAAACTGCCACTTGCTCCAGCCATAGGCGTTGAGCGGGCGCAGCTTTGCCATCGACGCCGCGTCGTCATCATCATTGAAGCCCTCATCGCCATCGCCATAGGTCGCAGCGGACGAGGCATAGACGAAGGGCGCGCCATTCTCGCAGCACCAGTCCCACAGGTCGCGGGACAGGGTGAAATTGGTGCGGGCAATCAGATCGGCATCGCGTTCGGTCGTCGCCGAGATGGCGCCCATGTGGATGATCGCCTCGACGCGGTCACGATGCCGTTCCAGCGCCTCGAAGGTCTGGTCGGGATGGATGACGTCTTCCAGCACGTGTTTGGCAATATTCTTCCACTTCGCCTCATCACCCAGCTCGTCGATGATAGCGACGTCCTTGCCCTGTTCACACAGGTGAGCAACGATATTGGAGCCGATAAATCCGGCGCCGCCGGTGACGATGAACATGGCTAGCTTGCCCTTGCTTGAAGAATATAGTCCGCAGCCTCGCTGAGCGATGGTGCAGTGAAGACCTGTCCGGCCTGTATATCGGTTTCACCGGAAATGAGAATGCCGCGACCGCCGGTATTGTTCGCCAGTCCGACATCGCTGGCCTTGTCACCGATGACCCAGCTGTCCGCCAGTGCCAGGCCTGTCGCCTGTGCGCACTCCAGCGCCATGCCGGGCGCGGGTTTGCGGCATTCGCACACTTCATCCGGCGCATGCGGGCAAAGTGCGATATGCGCGAAGGTAATCCCATGCGGCTTGAGCATCTCCACGAGGGTATCATTGATGCTGTCCGCCGTCGCGCGATCAAAATAACGGCGGCCGATGCCCGATTGATTGGTGACGATGCACAGGACGGCGCCCGCATCACGCAGCTTGACCAGGCCGTCCACGGCACCGGGCAGGAGTTCCAGCCCTGCCGGATCTGCCAGGTAATGCTTATCCACATTGATCGTGCCGTCACGATCCAGCATCACCAGGAAATGCTCAGACATTCTCGGGTCCGTTGGCGCGGGCGATCGCAGCGGTCGTGCTCTGGCCGTCGACCAGCGGGGCAAGTGCGATGCGTCCGCCACGGCCGGTCACAACGTTACCGCCGACCACGTCGCCGGGCTTGTAGTCAGCGCCCTTGACCAGCACGTCCGGCTGGATGGCGGTGATGGCTTCCAGCGGCGTGTCCTCGTTGAAGATCACCACCAGGTCGACAAAGCGCAGAGCTTCCATGACCAGGGCGCGGCTGTCCTCGTCCTGGACGGGGCGCGAAGGGCCTTTGAGGCGCTTGACCGAGGCATCTGAATTGATGGCGACGATCAGCTTGTCACCCTGTTCCCGCGCAAAGCCGAGCAGGCTGACATGGCCTGGATGCAGCAGGTCGAAACAGCCATTGGTGAAAACGACCGACTGGCCCTGGGCCTGCCAGGCGCGGGTCGCAGCCACAGCGCCGTCCAGCGAAACCGTGAGGCGACCATCGGGCCCCGTGCCATGCATGGCGATGTGTAGCTCGGCGGCAGAAACAGTCGCGGTGCCAACCTTGGCGACAACCACGCCGGCAGCACGATTGGCCAGTTCCGCGGCGTCCTCGACCGCGAGCCCGGACCCCAGTCCCAGCGACAGCGCTGCGACAACCGTGTCGCCCGCACCGGAAACATCAAAGACTTCCTGGGCCGCAGTGGGCAGGTGGGTGATGCCGTCATCGGCATTGCGGACAGTCATGCCCTGCGGTCCCCGGGTGACGACGACCATCGGACAGCCTACCTGTTGGGCGATGGCGCGGGCTGCGGCCTCGGCACCGGCATCGCTGACACAGGATTGGCCGGTGGCTTCCTCGGTTTCCTTGGCGTTCGGCGTGACCACGCTGGCGCCGCGATAGCGCGACAGGTCACGCGCCTTGGGGTCGACAACGACCGGCAGGTTGCGGTCGCTCGCGAGCGCACAGGCCCGGGCAATCGCATCCTCGGTCAGCACGCCCTTGGCATAGTCGGAGATGACCAGGGCGCTGGCGCCGTCCAGGGCGGTGGCCAGGCTGGACATCATGTCTGCGACGACACTGTCTGGCTGGTCGCCGACATCTTCCTCATCGACGCGCAGCATTTGCTGATTCTTGGCGACATAGCGGTTTTTCACCGCCGTGCGCATGTCGGCATTGATGGCCAGGGCTGCGCTCAGCCCGTCCTCGGCCTCGATTGCCGCCTGCAATTCCCGGCCGGCCGCGTCCGCACCGATGGCACCGATCAGCACGGCCTTCCCGCCGAGCGAGACGATATTGCGCGCGACATTGCCCGCGCCGCCAATCATGGCGTCGACACGTTCGGCCTTGAAGACAGGCGCCGGGGCTTCCGGCGAGATGCGCGTTGAGTCGCCAAAGGTATAGCGATCCAGCATGACATCGCCGAAGACGACGAGCTTGCGTCCCCGAAACGCTTCAATCCATTCGCTGCTGCGCGACATGACGCCCCCTGATGGCTGTATGGCCAAGGTATAAGCGTCTGGGCGATTAAGCGAAAGTGTCCTGTGAAGTCAGCGTCCGAGCGCCTGGTCGAGGTCAGCGATCAGATCATCCGCGTCTTCCAGCCCGATGGACAGGCGGATCAGGTGATCCGGTACATCGGCTTCAAGACGTGCCTCGGGGGACATGGAAGCGTGGGTCATCTTTGCGGGGATATTCACCAGGCTTTCCACGCCCCCGAGACTTTGCGCCAGGGAAAACAGGGCGAGACGGTTGACAGTCTCGTCTGCATCACCCCCGACGAGTTCGATTGAGATCAGCTGGCCGAGGCCGGATTGCTGGGTTTTCGCCAGCGCGTGGCCGGGATGGCTTTCCAGGCCGGGATAGTCGACGCGCGCGACGCGTTCGTCCTGTTGTAGCCATTGCGCAATGCGCGCGGCACTCTTGCCCTGTTCACGCGCGCGGACCGGCAGGGTGCGCAGGCCGCGCAGGGCCAGATAGGCGTCAAATGCGCCGCCGCCCACACCGACACAATTGGCCCACCAGGCCAGCTGCTCGGCGCGCTCGGCAGAGCGACAGGACACAGCACCGCCGACCATATCGGAATGGCCATTGATGATCTTGGTGATCGACTGCACGGAATAGTCCGCACCCAGTTCGATCGGTCGTTGCAGGACGGGCGACAAGACCGTGTTGTCGACGGCTGTCTCCGCGCCTGCCGTGCGGGCCAGCGTACTGATGGCCTTGATGTCGGAAATGCGCAGGCGCGGATTGGACGGGGTTTCAACCAGCACAAGCGCGGTCTGTTCGGTCAGTGCGAGCTCTACCGCGTCCAGATCTGCGGTGTCGACATAGACGGGCAACAGCCGTCCACCATTGGCGCGGGCATCAAGCAGGCGCCGGGTGCCGCCATAGGCGTCATGGGAGCAGATGACGCGGGCGCCAAAGGGCAGGTCATGCAAGAGGAGATCGATCGCGGCCATGCCGGATGCGGTGACGGTTGTGGCGGCCGCGCCTTCCAGCTCGCTGATGGCGTGGGCCAGCGTATCGCGGCCCGGATTGGCGGTGCGGGCATAGTCATAGGCCGGTTTGACCGAGGCGTCCTCGCGGCGATAGGCGGTGGACAGGGAGACCGGCGGGATGACGGCATTCCAGGTCTTGTCGCTGTTCAGGCCGGCGCGGATGGCGCGCGTGCGTTCCCCGCTCATCGACCCGCTCCGGTGAAGCCGGCGAGAATGCTGGAAATGGCGTCGACCTCTTTGAGAAACGCGTCATGGCCGTAATAGCTGGAGAGCTCGAGGAAGCGGGCCTTGGGGGTCTGATCGGCGGCAGATTCGATCTGCTCGATCGGGACCAGGCGATCCTCGCGCACGGCGACATAGGTCACCTCGCATTCGATGGTCGAGAGATCGACTTCATGCCCATCCATGGAATGCGAAAGTGCCAGAAAGCGTTCCGGGCTCATGCGTGTGGTGAAGTCCGCACCGCGACATTCCAGATAGGCCTCGATACCGTTGGCATCGCGGCTGTCCGGATCCGGCTCAAAAAATCGGTCCTCGATCTCGTCCGGTGTGCGATAGGTCGTCATGGCCAGGCGGCGCGCCAGGTCCAGACCGGCCTTGCCATCACCATGCCGGATCGCCAGCTCGACGGTCTCGCGCTGGATCGACCGCCAGGCGCGGGCCATGGCCGAGGGTTTGTGCGCGGCCGAGATGACCAGGGCTTTTTCGATGCGGGCGGGGGCGATGGAGGCGAGGGCCAGGGCGACCATGCCTCCATAGGACGATCCGATCACGCTGAGCCGATCCACGCCCGCCGCATCGGCGAGGGCGAGGATGGCTGCAGCCTGGTCGCGGGTGCTCGGGAAATGAGCCGAGGCGTCCGCAACAAAATCGATCGACAGGATACGGCATCCGTTCGGATCCAGCGGGCCATTGCCGCCGGTGAAATCTCTCCACCAACCCGCTCCGCACGCGCTGTCGGCGACATGGCGATCAGCGGATATTCCGCCCAGCACCACGACAACCGGCGTATCTGCCGCGCCCATGATGCGGCCACCTACACAGAGTTCCTCTCCGGTGTCGGCGATAAAGCCGGCTTCCAGATCGATACAGTCGATTTCCAGTTCGGTTTCGAGATTTGGATCGAGTGTGGCGGTGGCAGTCATCTTACTTCCCCGCGAACGGGAAGAAGTGTGCGCCGACCGATACGGAGAGCGGCGCGCTTCCGGGGGATGGAGAGCACCACTTCCGTTCCGCTTTAGCCGTACTTCTTCCGCGCCCGCAAGCTGAACATCAAATCGGCGCGTGATCACGTATAAAGATATGTTTATGTGTGTCAAGCGTTGAATCTGGCGATGAGGGGTGGCGCCTTCGCATTTATCCTTTCCCTTGATGGGAAAGGTGCCCGCGAAGCGGGCGGATAGGGTGCGGCCCGAAGGGCCGACTTACGAGGCGCCTAACGGCGCGCACCCACTCCACCATTGCTCCGCAATGGTCCCCCTCGCCCATCAAGGGCGAGGATAGGCGGTGACATAGCCATCAATAATTCTACGTCGTCACCCGGCTTGTCCGGGTGACCTCAGCTCACCTGTCGACAGGATGGCCGAGGTCCCCGGATGTCCGCTTTGCGGCCACCGTGGGATGACGGCGAGGGAGCGGGATGGTTGGGAAAAGTCTGCCCCTGTATGTTCAGACTGCATTAGTCGTGATTGGAAAATTCATCTATTCCGACGGGTAAAAGCAACAATAACTCACTCGGAGACAAATTCTTATCTATTGCGTATTCATTGAATCCAGCTGTGCACATCATGGTTTCATTGAAACGAAACCCAATAGCGCCGCCGGAATACTCCACGAGCACTCCCCTCGGTGCGTCACCAGGGCGATCAACTTCGTACACATCCCTAGGGCTCATCGAATAAGAATATCCGGTGCTCGCCATCACAGCTTCACCAATGCACCGTGCTCGGGCTGAATAGTAGCCTCCGACTTCGCTGTTGCCGGAGACTGCTGCCGCTTGTATTTGGCCGGACGGCAACCTTCCAGAAGCGCAGTGAGGGCCAGAGTTGAACGAAAGGGAGAACTCCGGCAGCGCGCCATGAGCTTCAATGTGTGATACTAAAACATCGGCATTTGACGCATCCTCGACCAAAGAAAAATCGATACCAATTGCCCGAAATAAAACAGCTATATTGCCCGCCGCTGGAAAAAACTCGACACCTCCATCTCGTAGGGCTGGATCGATGTGCAAGCTTACGGAGGACACCGCTCGCTCTCGATGCTCCCGAATAGTCGGCAAGTTTGAGTAATCGAAATCCGCACACCAACCTGCGCGTCGGCGAGCCGAACTATTGTCCTCAAGATAGCCAACAAATTCAGCAGCGAGCAGCACATCCTCACGGACGCGATCCGGCTCTGATTGACCGCCGTCCTCCGCCTTTAGAATACTTGTGTACGCGGAGAGTCCTACACCCGCTGCGACTACGAGCTTCAGTGCTGAATTGTGAAATCGACGTCCGTCTGTTCCCTTCACTGCTCCCTCCCAGCTTCGCTAAGAGCCCTCTATCTTGGTGATAAAAAAATAGCGCGATCACGGGGTGTTTCCCCGTGAGAGTCCCTGCGGTTGCTGTCAATCTCGGCGACAACACAGCGGTGCCAGCATTAACTGACATATTGCTCAAGACAACCCTGATTGGAGCCGCAAAAAGCCAACCTCCGGTTCTGTTCGACGATGCCGTTGAGGGGGCCATATCGCCTGAATGGAATGCCTTCGACGAAACACGGACATACCTTTGTCCAGCTTCTCCAGCCAGGCCTCTCAGGGAGCATGAACTCAGCAATGCCCTTACCCCCAAAAACCCGCTAACCTGCCCCCATGTGTGGTCGATATGCGCTTGGCAAGCTGGAATGGTGGATCCTGCAGGAGATGTTCAGGCTCCAGCAGGCGGCTTTGAATATGCAGCCGCGCTGGAATGTGGCTCCAACCCAGTCTGCGCCGATTATTCGTTATGCCGAGGATCATACCGAGGCCGTCATGGCGCGCTGGGGGCTGGTGCCGTTTTTCTGGCAAAAGCCGCTGAACGAGATGAAGTTCTCGACCTTCAATGCCAAGTCGGAAACCGCGGCGACAACGGCGAGTTTCCGGGAGCCGTTCAAAAAGCGTCGATGCATTGTGCCGGCGATGGGCTTTTATGAATGGACAGGCAAGAAGGGTACGAAACAGCCCTGGTGGATCACCGTGAAGGACCAGGACTGGTTCGGTTTCGCCGGCCTGTGGGACGAGGCAGAGATCGAGGGTGAAACGCTGCAGAGCTTCACCATCCTGACCACGGCACCCAACAAGGAAATGGCGAATATCCATACCCGCATGCCGGTCATCCTGCGTCCGGACCAGTATGATTTGTGGATGAATCCGGATGCCGCCAATGACGAGATCGATCCCATTCTCAAGGGCCTGCCCGATGACAGCATGCAGATGCGTGAGGCCAACAAGTCGGTCGGCAATGTGCGCACCGAAGGCGAGTGGCTGATCGAGCCCGGCGACGGGCCGCAGGCGCGGCTGGTCTAGTCGGTTTCGTCTTCCAGCGCTTGCAGGACCGCCTGAGCCGTGGCCAGTCGTCCCTGGTGCCAGACCAGGTTGGTCTGGCTGACAGTCTGCATCAACTGGGCGCTGGCGATTAGTTCGGATGAGCGCCGGGTCTGCTCGATCGCGCCGGTATTCGGCCCCGGAGCGTCCCCGACGGCCTGCAGCAGAGATTGATAGTCCAGCAGGACACCGGTGTTGTCGATCACCAGGGTGGCGAGCGTCTGGTAGGCCATTTCATGGCGGCGCACCTGTTCATCGAGCTCGATCAGGGCGCGGCGAAGCTCCTCTGACCGGATCAGCTGCATGTCGCCACTTTACAGCAGGTCGACATAGGTGGCCGATCGTCCCGCCGGCACCGGAGTGCCGATGGTATTGCCCAGGCCCTGGCGAAAGGCGTCGCTGGCCACCTCGACATTTTCGTCGCGGATCATCTCTATGAAGCCGGACGCGGCCTGTGCGCGTCGCTCCAGGTCGGTGATGACGCCGGTGACGTCCTCCTCGATCACCGTGAAGTCAGCCAGCAGGCGCGAGATGATCAACGCCTCACGGTCGGCATCCTGGCGGGCCTCGTTCCAGGCGGTGAACTGGAAGCCGATGACCACGCCGGACAGGACGATGACGAATTCGATGATCACCGCGGCCCAGTTCTGCTCGCGGATGGCGTCGGTAAGTCTGCGCAGGATCATGTGCTTTCCCGGTGCTCCCCTGTTGGTTGCGTCGCATGATAAACGCGTTCAACCAACATGGGATAGGCAAGGGGAACACCCAGTGTCCCAATTGTTCAGACGCGGCGCGGCAGGACGCCCGGATTGCGCAGGATGGCCGCGCTGATCAGGCCGACGAGCAGGCCGACTGGCAGGATCTCGGTCAGGGTGATCGGCATGCGGAACCACCAGTTCCGATACAGCTCCATCATGCTCTGGGTTTCCGCCAGATAGGCGTCGATTTCCTCGGCGGAGCGTCCCTGTTCGGCGTATTGCGTGCGGATCTGTTCGACATAAACCTCAACCCAGGCCCCGCCGGTGGAGTTGAAGTAGATCTCCCAGGCGAACACGTAGAAGAGCGAGGCCAGGAGGGCGATGCCTGCGCCCAGTCCAAAGGCAGGCCAGAACTTGATGACACCACCCAGCTTGGTATCGCGATAGCGCTTGACGGCGACGAAGATGATCGACATCGCGACGAGCATCGACAGATAGCCAAAGACCTGCGATCCGGCGCTGCCATTGGCATTGGATATGGCCATTCCGCCCACCATCAGGCCAGCGACGACCAGACCGGCAATGGATCCGTAGATGAGAATGAAACGGGTCATGTGTGTATCAGCCCGAGCCCGGGCGCTCCCTCGTAATCGAAGTCATGAAGCGAGCAGTTCCAGGCCGGTTTTGCTATCGCCCAGATGGGTGATTGGGACAAATTCACCCGCAAAGACCGGGTCATGACGGCAGGATGTCGAGTTGCCTGGCCTTGTCCACGGCCTGCATGCGGCGGCTGACATCCAGCTTCTCGAACAGGCGGGCGAGGTGGGTCTTGATCGTGTTGGGCGAGATGCCGAGCGTGCGGGCGATCTCCTTGTTCGAGGCGCCCGCTGCCAGCTGGACCAGAACGTCATATTCGCGTTCGGAAATGCCAAGGGATTTGATCGCGGCGTCATTGCGCTCGAACCTGTCCGACCGGGGCGCAGGCGTCAGGCGCGTGCCCACCCAGATACCCAGGGCGCAGAAGCCAACGGCCAGAATTCCGGCAAAAATCTCCAGTCCGAAACGGCGTGCCAGATACTGGAATTCCAGCCATTCCAGCGCGAACACGGCCAGCATCAGCGCGAGGGCGTATAGGAGGATGCTCTTCCACATGGTGCGCATATTCGCGGGCTCGGCCTGCCGGTTCAATCGCCAATGAAAAACGCCCCGGGTGCGGCCGGGGCGTTTCATGGTGGGGAGGACACAAACAGGAGAGGGAAGATCAGTCCTGTTCGTGCAGCCAGGCGGCGTGCCGAGGGGCGCGCTTGGTCTGGCTCCATTCTTCAATCATCAGCGGCGCAACCTCGTTGAGCTGCTTCATCTGGTCCGGCGTGCCGGTATTGGCGGCCAGTTCCAGGCGGTGACCGTTCGGGTCGAAGAAATAGATCGACTTGAAGACGCCGTGATTGACCGGGCCGAGCACGTCCAGGCCTTCCGCCTCGACATGCGCCTTGGCTTCATTGAGCTTGTCCAGGTCCTCGACCTCGAAGGCGATGTGCTGGACCCACTGCGGCGTTTGTTCGTCGCGGCCCATCTCTGGCGAGTTGGGCAGTTCGAAAAAGGCCAGGACATTGCCCATGCCGGCATCCAGGAAGATGTGCATGTAGGGATCCGGCGCCTTCGTGGACGGCACCTCGTCCTCGGCAATTGCCAGGACCAGATCCATGTTCATCACCCGCTTGTAGAACTCGACGGTTTCCTTCGCGTCCTTGCAGCGATAGGCGACGTGGTGAATGCGCTTCAGCTCGACGGTCATCGACCTCTCCCTTAAGCGTTTTCGGTGTTCAGTATGCCGCGATTGATCTGGTCGCGCTCGATGCTTTCGAACAAGGCCTTGAAATTGCCTTCGCCGAAACCTTCGTCTTCCTTGCGCTGGATGAATTCGAAGAAGATCGGCCCGATGGCTTTTTCAGAGAAGATCTGCAGCAGGAGGCGCGGGCTGCCGCCCTCGGTGGTGCCGTCGAGCAGGATGCCGCGCTTGCGGAATTCCTCGGTCGGCTCGCCATGGCCCGGCAGGCGCTCTTCCAGCATGTCGTAATAGGTTTCCGGCGGGGCCGTCATGAATTTGGTGCCGGCCTTTTCCAGGCGGTCCCAGCATTCGATGAGATTGTCACAGGAGAAGGCGATGTGCTGGATGCCTTCGCCCCTGTATTCGCGCAGATATTCTTCGATCTGGCCGACTTTCTCCGACTTTTCCTCGTTCAGCGGGATACGGATCAGGCCGTCCGGAGCCGTCATCGCGCGGGACAGGAGGGCGGTGTACTCACCCTTGATGTCAAAATAGCGGATCTCACGGAAGTTGAAGAGGTTCTCGTAATACTCCGCCCAATAGTCCATGCGACCCTTGTAGACGTTGTGCGTCAGGTGATCGATGACATTGAAACCACAGCCCTTCGGATTGCGGTCGACACCTTCGAGGTATTCGAAATCGATGTCGTAGATGGAGTTTTCTGGACCGAAACGGTCGACCAGGTAGATGGACGCACCACCGATACCCTTGATGGCCGGGATGACCAGCTCGGAAATGCCTGCCTCGGTCAGGACCGGCTCGGCACCACGATCAAGGCATTCTTCATAGGCTTCAGCTGCGTTCTTCACGCGGAACGCCATGCCACAGGCAGACGGACCGTGTTCCTTGGCGAAGAAGGCGGCCTGGGTTTCCGGCTCGTAATTGATGATGAAGTTGATATCGCCCTGGCGCCACAGCTCGACATCCTTGGAGCGGTGGTTGGCGATGTGGGTGAAACCCATCGCCTCGAAGATCGGCTCGATGATGCCGCGTTCCTGAGCTGCGAATTCGACGAATTCAAAACCACAAAGCCCAATCGGGTTTTCGAACAGATCGGCCATGCCAAACCTCATTTATCTTGAGTGGAATACGGGCGCTTTTGCCCTGTCTGACTGCAATATATATTTTTTGTTGTTATTGCGTCAAGTTGTAAAAACAACTAAAATGGTGTCATGACCCAGACACTGACCACTTCGCCCCGGGCCCTGCGCCTTGATACCTACTGGCCGTACCAGATCGTGGTGCTGGCCGACATCATCTCGCGCCGGACGGCGGCGATCGTGAAAGACCAGGCGGATCTGAACCTGTCGCAATGGCGCGTTCTCGCCGCGATCGCCGAAAAACCCGGTCGCACCGCGGTCGAAGTCGTACAGATGACGCCGATGGACAAGGGTATTGTCAGCCGGGCGACCAAGGCCTTGCTGGAAGCGGGCCTGGTGCGCCGCGAGGCCTCGCAAGCCGATGGCCGGGTCAGCCATCTCTTCCTGACCGGGCCGGGACAGGCGCTCTACTCGCGACTTCTGCCTCCGGTCGAGGAGATCTCCTCTGAAGCGCGCAAGCTGCTGGGCGACGATACCGAGATTGCCTTCTCTGAAACCTTGCAGGAACTCAAGGACAGGTTCGACCTCGCCTGACAGCCGTCTGGTGGCGTAACGAAACGTCCTCAGAGAAAATTAGTTTTTTTGTGCGAAGACCGACACCGGAGGGATGTTGGTTTGCATCTGAAATCGGTGAAATTGGGCACCATTCTCGCAATGGCTGCTGCGCTGGCTGCATTGGCGGCGGTGGTGTTTCATACCACCAGCCTTCGCGCGCCCATGGCCGAGAGACGCGCTGCCCTGACCCAGCATGCCGAGGCGCTCAACACGGCCCCCGTCACGATGTTCCAGACCGTCGCGTCGATGAATGCCGAGGCCGTCGACAGCTTCCGCCAGCGCCTTTCGACCGGTCCAACAGATGTTTCGAGCGCTCGCTATGACGCGCTGTTCCCGCGGTTCGGCGACGGGACGCGTCGGTCCATTGATGCCCTGTTTGACGGGGTCGAGATGGAGGACGGTCAGCAGTTGCTGGGCGTTGGCGCCTTTATTGGCGATGCCGACGCCATGAGTGCGGAGCAGGAATTCTGGTTCACGTCCGGTTTCGAAGCGGTCCGACGGATCGGTCCCCGATACGTAACGCCCGGTTCCTCGCTATACTATTTCACGCCGGATCGGCGCATGGTCATGTACGCCCCGTTCCGCGAGGACAAGCTCAGCTTTTATCGGCACACCGCACCGGCGGATTTCAACCTGCGCGCTGACGAGGACCCGATCCTGTTTGGCGCAGACACCAATCCACAGCGCGAGCTTCAGTGTACGCGCCTGTCATTCTTCATCTCGTCAGAGGGCGGCGAGCGCTCGGCCATGGCCTGTCGGACACCCGTCTGGCAGGGCGATGTATTGGTCGGGGCGTTCGGGAGTTCCTTTGAAGTCGGTGACATTCTCGCCGCTGCGACCTCTGACGTGCCGGTGGGCGGGGCGGTCTGGGTGTTGAATGCGCAGGGCCATGTCATCGCACGCAATAGCGATATTGGTCCCGGAGCGCGGGAGTTCAACCCGGAGACACTCGGGCCAGAACACGCCATGGCCCGGGAATTCCATATGGTGCGCGTGCAAGACTCGGTGCTCGCCTTTCTTCCCATTCCCCATGCGAATTGGACCCTGATCGTTCGATCGCCGGTCTCCGACATCGTCGACGCGGCCCGCCTGCGCTCGTTCGCGATCTTCCTGGTTCTGTTCGGGCTTTTGAGCCTGTTGGGGAGTGTCGCGACGGGGCATCTGCCCGGACTGCGCGCGCTCCGCGAGCAGCCTCCCGAACCGCGTACGGAATAAGTACTGGCCAGCGCACCTGTTGCGGCGTAAGAGGGCGCGCCTTCTAACGCAGGAACACGTCCATGAGCGCTTCTCTCGATAAGCTCCGTAACATCGCCATCGTGGCCCACGTCGACCACGGCAAGACCACGCTGGTTGACCAGCTGCTCAAACAATCGGGCACGCTCGACGAACGCGCGGCGACGCCGGATCGTGTCATGGACTCCAATGATCTGGAAAAAGAGCGCGGCATCACCATCCTGGCCAAGAACACGGCGGTGACCTGGGGTGACTGGTCGATCAATATTGTGGACACGCCCGGACACGCTGATTTCGGTGGCGAGGTCGAGCGCGTCCTGTCCATGGTCGACGGTGTTCTGCTGCTGGTCGACGCGGTCGACGGCCCGATGCCGCAGACCTCCTTCGTGACCAAGAAGGCCCTGGCCCGTGGCCTCAAGCCGATCGTCGTCATCAACAAGGCCGACCGCCCGTCCGCGCGTCCGGACTGGGTGGTCGACCAGACCTTCGATCTCTTCGACCGTCTCGGCGCCAATGAAGAACAGCTCGACTTCCCGGTTGTCTATGCGTCCGCCCTGCAGGGCTGGGCTGCCAACGAGGCCGGCGAGATCGGCACCGACATGACGCCGCTGTTCGAGATGATCACCAAGCACACGCCCAAGCCGGAACTGGACCTGGACGGTCCGCTGCAGCTGCAGGTCTCGGCGCTGGATTATTCCTCCTTCACCGGCGTGATCGGTATCGGCCGCGTGCACCGCGGCAAGGTCGGCAAGAACCAGCCGGTTGTCGTCGCCAAGCCGGATGGCCGTGAAGTGAAGGGCCGTGTCCTGCAGGTGTTCGGTTTCCACGGGCTGGAGCGGGTTGAACGTGATGAGGCGCAGGCCGGCGATATCATCACCTTCACCGGCATCGAGGACCTCAAGATCTCCGACACGGTGTGTGATCCTGAGCATGTCGAGGCCTTGCCGCCGCTTTCTGTCGACGAGCCGACCTTGTCCATGACCTTCCAGGTCAATGACAGCCCGTTTGCTGGCCGCGAGGGCAAATACGTCACCAGCCGTAATATCAAGGACCGCCTCGAGCGCGAGCTGATCCACAATGTGGCCCTGAAGGTCGAGCAGCAGGACGATCCGGACAAGTTCACGGTTTCCGGTCGCGGCGAGTTGCACCTGTCCATCCTCATCGAGACCATGCGTCGCGAGGGATACGAGCTGGCGGTCGGTCGTCCGCGCGTGGTCCTGAAAGAGATCGATGGCGAGATCTGCGAGCCCTATGAGAGCCTCACCATCGACATGGAAGAGGAACACCAGGGCGGCGTCATGGAGAAACTCGGCACCCGCAAGGCCGAGCTGAAGAACATGGTACCGGATGGTCACGGACGTGTGCGCATCGACTATGTCATCCCGACGCGCGGCCTGATCGGTTTCCGCTCCGAATTCCTGACCCTGACCTCGGGCACGGGCCTGATGTTCCACACCTTCGACCACTACGCCCCGAAAACCGACGGCGTCATCGGTCAGCGTCATAACGGTGCCATGGTCTCAATGGTCGACGGCAAGGTGCTGGGCTTTGCGCTCTTCAACCTGCAGGAGCGCGGCAAGCTGTTCCTGGGCCATGGCGTGGATATCTATGAAGGCATGTTGATCGGCGTGAATGCGCGCGAGGAAGACATGATCGTCAACCCGACCAAGGGCAAGAAGCTGACCAATATGCGTGCGTCCGGCACTGACGAGAACATCGTCCTGACCCCGCCGATCAAGGTCACGCTGGAATACGCGCTGGAGTTCATCGACGATGATGAACTGGTCGAGGTGACACCCGAGAGCATCCGCATCCGCAAGATCTTCCTCAAGGAACACGAGCGCAAAAAGGAAAAGCGCCAGGCGGGGTAGGGGTTATTTGATCTCACGGCTTTTTTGATCTCACGCCAACTCGCTGCGCTTGCGGCTCCGATGGGGCGGGCTGACCGCCCGGCGCGCGGTCGCGCTTGCGACGTGGTTATTTGATCTCACGGCAATTCGCTTCGCTCACGCCTCCGAAGGGGCGGCGCATGGGCGCCGACGCGCAGTCGCGCTTGCGACGCCTTTGGCGTCGGGGGAGCCTCGCTCTTTTTCCTCCCCCTCCAGGGGGAGGTGTCCCGAAGGGGCGGAGGGGGAAGCACCAAAATCTCCACGCACTTTCGCGCTGGAGTTAGAGGCATGCGGAAGGCCGGTGAAACCGGGATTTATTCTTGAGCAGGGGTCAGGGGCCTCCCGCACACGGGTCTGCTGTCTGCCTTGTCCAGATGACCCCGCAGGGTCGACAGAGGCTCCCCGTACATCCACGCCCGAAAAGACTGAGCTCTCGCCTCCCACGACATGGATCACGGGAGAGTATGCCTGAGGTTTGTGGGGTGGGGATAAGTGTGGCGCTTCCCGGCCTCCCCCGCTTGCGGGGGAGGTGTCCTTCGCAGCCTTGGCGAAGAAGGACGGAGGGGGACAGAGGGTTCCGGATAAAACACCAACAGCGCTCCCCCTCAGCCCGGCCACTCTGCGAGCGCCCGGACAGCTCCCCCGCAAGCGGAGGAGCCCGGAAGGGCGGTGATAAATGCGGCTCGGCAGGGCCGCTTCGCCCGTTCGGGGCACCTCCCCGGGGGGGTGATCCCGGCGACACGCTATTGGTTTGTGCACGGCCGTGCTAACATGCCCGGGCACATGATCGGGGAGGCGGGTATGAAACGTCGTGAGTTCCTGAGTGGTGCGCTTGGAGCCGGGGTTGCGGTCAGCCTGTCTGCGCCGGCCCAAGCGGGTATGCAGAACATCAAGTGCGTGATTGTGGGCAGTGGTGCGGTCGGCAAGACCTGTGCAGCGATTTCCTACACGACCAATGCTTTTCCCGGGGAGTACATCCCCACGGTATTCGACAATTATGCGGCCAATGTCATGCGCAGGGGCAGGCCGGTAAATCTCGGGCTCTGGGATACAGCGGGAGACGAGGACTATGACCGGCTTCGCCCGCTGAACTATCCCCAGACCGATGTCTTCATCGTGGCCTATTCGATCATATCCGAATCCAGCCTCGCCGATGTCGAGGCGCGCTGGTACCCGGAAATCCAGCACCATGCGCCCAATGTGCCGCGCCTGCTGGTCGGCATGAAATCGGACCAGCGCGCATCCACCAGCCCGCATGTCACGCCGATCAGCCGCCAGATCGGCCAGGAAATGGCCATTCGTACGGGCTGTGCGGGCTATCGGGAATGTTCGGCCATGACCCAGGACAATCTGGCGGAAACCCTCGGAACCGCGATGGACCTGGCCATGGGTTTGCCGCCGGAGGAGGACGCGCCGCTGTTCGAGCGACGCCCCATCCCGATCGACCGTGATCGTTTGCGCAATCCTCCGCGCACCATGACGCGCCCGCGCGGAGGCGGTGGCTAGGACCTGAAGCGAGCCGCATTCTCGGCCGCGAATTGCGTATCGTCGACTTCGCCCCAGAAAGCCGGGACCGGCTTGGGGATGGTCAGGGCTTTTTGCACAGCCGGGCGGTCGTCTATGCGCTTCAACCAGGCCTTGAGATGGTCGAGGCCGGTGATATCGAGCTTGGCCCACGGCCAGGCCCGCGCCCAGGGATAAGTGGCTATATCAGCAATGGAGTAGCTGTCTCCAACCAGGAAATCCCGACCGTCCAGACGTTTGTCGAGGACGTCCAGCAAACGACGACTCTCGTCGACATAGCGCTGGATTGAATAGGGTTCGTCATGACCGTTCGGCGCCGCAATGCGCTGGAAGAACATGGCCTGGCCCATCATCGGCCCAACGCCGGCCATCTGGAACATCAGCCATTGCAGCGTCTCGGATCTTTCCTTCGGGTCCTGCGAGAGGAATTGCCCGTATTTCTCCGCTAGGTACCACAGGATGGCACCGGATTCGAAGATCGCGAAATCATCATTGGACCGATCGATGAGCGCCGGTATGCGCCCATTGGGATTGATCTTGAGGTAGTCCGGCGCCTTCTGCTCTTTCCTGGCGAAATCAATCGCCGTCAGCTCGTAGTCTAGGCCGGCCTCTTCGAGGAAAATTACCGGTTTCCAGCCATTCATCGTGGAGGCTGTGAACAGGTGAAGATCAGGCTGCGTCATGGTCCGTCTCCCGGGCCGGCGTGAAGAACTGTTCCAGGTGTGCGTCGAAGCGTTGGAAATCGCGTTCGATGTCCGGGTTTTTCATGACATCGTGTGCGGCAAAACTGGCCAGCGGGCGCATGTCGAAAAAGCGGAAATTCTGGTGGATCGGGTACATAAGATCGTCGACCGATTTGCCCTGGAAGAAGAACTCGCCGGGGTCATCGAACGCCTCTTTCGGGGCATTGAACGTCATCGACAGCATATAGGTCTTGCCGCCCAACGTGCCGCCCGTGCCGTAATGGCGTGTGGGTGCGTCGGCCGTGCGGCCATCGCCAGCGCACAGGCGTCCATCCATGCCTGCGGTATAGACCTCGTCCTGGTATTTTTTGGCGCGCCAGGGCAGCCCCATCCAGTTGACAGGATACTGAAGGATGATCGTGTCGGCCCAGAGGTGTTTTTCGATCTCCTCCTCGACGTCATAGCCTTGCGCGATTGTCGTGGTCCGCACGCTGTGCCCCAGCGCGGTCAGTGTTTTCTCTGCCCGTTCGACAAAGCTGGTATTCAGCCGCCCGGGGGCAAACGGGTAGGGCTCGTGGGCATTGATGATCAGGATATTGCTCATGGTGTTTCCTGTCCTTGAAGTTGTCTTGCGGCACAGGTGGTCGACGCGGAAACAAATTGCAACTAGTATACTTTTAGTAACCACCAGAGTTTATGCAGCGAGGGTTTCATGGGCGGGCGTGTCGAAACAGCCAGTGACGGGCGCAAGGTCACAGTATCGGAGTGCACCGAACCCTGTGCCATCGAACGCGGAATGCGGGTTCTGGGCGGCAAGTGGACGGGCTCTGTGCTCTGGCATCTCAAGGACGAGCCCGTGCGGTTCAATGATCTTTGCCGGATGATCGGCGGGGCCAGCAAGAAAATGATCTCCGATCGCCTGCGTCATCTCGAGGCTCACGGCCTGGTTTCGCGGACCGTTCTCGAGACCTGTCCGGTAGCGGTGGAATACTTCATCACGGCGCACGGGCGCACCGCACTGGACTTCCTGGGAGCCCTGAAGGACTGGAGTGAAGCGGAGGTGGTTGGGCCGGAGTCGAGCGTGGTTTCATCCCGGGCGCGCGGTTCATGACGGTCGAATCCGGTATACGTCTCGAAGATCGGATCAGGGAGGTCCTGACCCCTCTACCGGCGGCTGTGAAAGCCGCCGACACTTTCCCGGTCTTGAGCATCGGTGAAGCCCTGACGGAATTGGTTACCCGGAAAAACCTTTCCGTACTCTGCGGTCATGTCCTGCATCAATGCGCGCGGGACTATTCCCGGGATGGCGACCTGTTGGTCGGTCTGGTTCTGGAAAATCTGATTGTGGATAAGGCCTGCCGATGGCGCGAGATTGAGGCCGAACTCCGCCGCTTCGCGTCTAGAAACGCCGACGACGGCGACGAGATGGCGTTCGTGACCGAGATGCTGGAGCATCTTGATCGGCTACCCTGACGTTTCTTTGTCCTCTCCCCCGCCCTCGCCATCCACGCCTTCACAGGCCGCACGGATCGCATCCATCTTCGCGCGAAGCTCTTCCTCGCGCGGGCCGGAAATTTCCTTGACCGCGTTGATATAGGCCTCGTTCTGGGTGGCCGGGATGGAGCTGTCGTAGAATTCGGCCAGCGTGATCATCGAGGCGCGATCGCTCTCGTCGAACGCCTGGGCCATGGCAACGGCATGGTCATGACCGATGCCCAGGGCCTCGAAGGCCGAGCGGCCCATACGGATGGAGCTGTCGTAATAGCTGCGAATGATATCGCGGC
Organism: Maricaulis sp.; assembly: GCA_017643585.1. Taxonomy (GTDB): domain Bacteria; phylum Pseudomonadota; class Alphaproteobacteria; order Caulobacterales; family Maricaulaceae; genus Maricaulis. Next base: position 151,818 of record JAEPND010000003.1, on the reverse strand, counting down.
AGCCCGCCTCGTAGAGCTCGTAGACATGGTGGCGGTTCATGGCTCGCGCCATGATGTGAACGTCGGGATGATGCCGTTTCACGTAGCGCACCAGATTGGTGATCTTTTCCTGGTCATCAATGGCGATGATGAACAGGCGCGCCTCGGCGATGCCGGCAGCCGCCAGCAAGTCCGGCCGGGTCGCATCGCCATAATAGACCTTGATCCCGAACATGCGCAGCAGGTCGAGCTGGGCGGCGGAATAATCGACCACGGTGGCCTTGAAACCGGCGGCGCTGAGCATGCGGCTGATCAGGCCGCCGACGCGGCCATGGCCGGCGATGATGATCTTGTTGTCTTCGTCGATCTCGTCACTTTCAGCCGCCTGGTCGGCGGAGAATTTCGGTGAGATCAGACGCTCGTGGATGATGAAGAGCAGGGGCGTCAGCAGCATGGAGATCGCAACGACTAGGGAGAGGCGGTCGGTGATCGCCGCAGGCAGGACTTCCGCGCTGGCCGTGAAGGAGAGCAGGACAAAACCGAACTCGCCGGCCTGCGCCAGGCCAAGGGTGAGTAGCCAGAGATTGGAGCCCTTCAGGCCGAAGATCTTGCCCAGGATATAGAGCACCGCCGCCTTGAGCAGGATCAGGCCGAGCACGGCGCCGATGATCATCTGCCATTCTGCCGAGAGCAGGGCGAAATTGATGCTGGCACCGACGGTCATGAAGAACAGGCCCAGGAGGAGCCCGCGGAAGGGGTCGATGTCCGATTCCAGCTCGTGGCGGTATTCGCTGTTGGCGAGGACGACACCGGCGATGAAGGTGCCCAGGGCCGGTGAAAGACCGACCAGGCTCATCAGCAACGCGATGCCGATCACCATCATCAGGGCGGCGGCGGTGAACAGTTCGCGCATTTGCGAGCGGGCGATGAACCGGAAGAGCGGCCGGGTCAGGAAGCCACCGGCAAACACCACGAACGCGACGGCGCCCAGCGTGACAAGCGCCGCCTGCCATCCGGGTAGATGCGCGACCAGGCTGAGCGAAGAGCCGTGGTCACCGTCATCATGATGGGCATCATCCCCGTGGCCGGCGTCGCCATAATGGCCCGCATCTGCTGCGGCATGGGAGGCATCGGCGGCGAACTGCGCCATCAGGTCCGGTACCGCCAGCAACGGGATGAAGGCGAGCATCGGGATGACGGCGATGTCCTGGAACAGCAGGACGGAGAAGCCGGACTGGCCGCCATCAGATTTCATCAGCCCTTTTTCATTCAGGGTCTGCAGGACGATTGCGGTCGAGGAGAGGGCGAGGATCAGACCGATAGCCAGGGCAAATTGCCAAGGCTGGCCGAAGGCCATGGCGATACCGGTAATGGCGGCGGTGGTCCCCGCGACCTGCAGGCCGCCCAGGCCCAGCAGGCGGGCGCGCATCTCCCACAGCAGTTTCGGCTCCAGCTCCAGACCGACCAGGAAGAGCATCATCACCACGCCGAATTCGGCAAAGTGCTGGATCGAGACCACATCAACGCCCAGCAGGCCCAGCAGGGGTGAAATCGCGATGCCCGCGATCAGATAGCCCAGCACAGAGCCCAGTCCGAGACGGGTCGCGATGGGGACCGCGATAACGCCGGCGATCAGGAAGGTGAATGCCAGCAGAAGAAAGTCGGTCATGAAATGAAGCCCCCGCCCAGGTCTTGTCAGCGAATATGATCCAAGATGCGGACCAGCTTGCGCGCGTCAATAGCCGGGCGGGGACTCCGCCGGGGTTATTGTGCGGCCATCTGGTCGAACCAGCCGCGATACATAGGTGCGATGCTCTGCGAATAGAAGAGGAACTCGGGAATATCGCGACGCAGGGCGGCATTGTGGTCGGCAAAGGCGGTGAACATGGCGGTGTCGTGGGTCGGCGCGCCATAGACGCCGCGCATGTCCTGGGCGAAGCCGTCCAGCTCGCCCGCATCGATCAGCACCCAGACAAAGGCCATGCTGTCATCGGCAAAAACGAATTCGGCCAGGCGGTTACCGCCGGCGTGCCTGAAGCCCTGGCAATTGACCTGGACGTGAGAGGTCTGGGCGATTGGCAGTTCGGCGGGGTTGAGCGTGACCGCTTCCCAGGAGGCACAGCTCGCATCAAAGACCGGGCGCAACTCGTCCAGGCTGGCATCGAAGCGGATGCTGTCATCCAGTGTCAGGTCGCTGGCCGTCGCGGTGGCGCAGGCGGATGTGGCAATCAGGGCGGCGGCAAGAAGGGTACGCATGGGGCAGTCTCCGTTGTTGAAGCGTTGCCCGGTTTGAAGCGCGTTCCTTCAGTGACGTCGTCCCGGATCCTGTTTCAGGGCGTCCCGAAACCTGTTTCGGGACCAATTAGCATGATTTATGGGCCTGGAAGGCCTGGGTCGGGGTCCGTCCGGTCTCGTCGCGATAGATGCGATTGAAGGCGGATTTGGAATTGAACCCGGCTTCATGGGCCAACTCGATTACGGTGCGGCGGTGATTGTCCGGATCCGCCATCAGGCGATCGACCTCGGCGATACGGAAACGATTGACGTAGCGCGAGAAGCTCTGCCCGCTGTGCAGGTTGATGGCACGCGAGGCGTCACGTTGGCTTATGCGCAGCTTGCTGGCGACCTCGGCGAGGCTGAGGCGCGGTTCGCGCCAGTTTTCTTCCTCGACAAGCAGGGTGTTGATGCGCTGGAAGACGGGCTCGTAGTCGGCATGGCCCGTCTCTTCCACCACGGGCTCGATATCAAGTGCGGGCAGGGCGCCCTTGAGATCATCATGCTGGCGCGCGCGCACAAACATGGCAGTCATCAGGGTCGTGACCGAGATGATGACCAGGCTGAGGGCAAGATCATCTGACAGGCCCAGATCGGCCAGGCGCGCGACTTCACGCAGAATGTCCAGCGCGGCGAGGACGGCGAAAGCGATCAGGGCGTGCAAGACCCAGCTCAGGCTGATTGCGGCACTGTCGGAGCGAAATTGCGGACTCTGTCGATCATGCCGCAGCAGAAGGCGGCCGGCGAGGGTGATGTAGATGACCAGGCTGGGCAGGCCGAAAACATAGGTTACAGGGGGAGCGGGCTGCCAAGCGGCTATGATCAGGGCAGGCAACAGGTGGACCAGATCACGCCAATCGAAGCGCCGGTCCTGTTCCACAATGCCCAGCACGAAGAAATAGAAGGCCGGGCCATAGACCAGTCCGAAAGCGCTGGTGATGTCGAGCTCGGGGCCGAGATAACCTTCGCTGACGCCCAGATTGGTGAGCATGTGCAAGCCGAACGTGCCGACCAGAACCATCAGACCGCGCAGGCGTTTGCGCGCGGCCAGGGCCAGGCACAGCAGAAGGCTGTGATAGCCTGCGAGTAGCTGGATGATGTCAAGCTGGGAAAGCGTCATGTCCGTCCTTGTCGAGGTGGGTCATGACCACAATTCGATGCCTCGCGGCAAGGGGTGCGCACGTCAGCCCTGGCCGAAAAGCTGCGTCCATAGGGTGATCAGAACGGCGAAGTTGAAACCCAGACCAACGGTCGTGGCCAATGAGGCAAAACCGGCCGCCAGCGCCAGGCTGAGGGCACGCAGCGGCAGCATGGTGGCGGCTCGAAGCCGGTCAGCGCCGGACCAGCGCGGCCGGGTCATCTGCTCGACCAGGTCGTTGAAACCGCCCCGCCACAGGATGAGCGTCAGCACGAGCCACATCGCCCCGCCGAAAATCGGCGCAAACTCGATCAACACCCCCATTCCGGGCGCGGAAAGCAGTTCTTCAAACTCCACGGCTATCGCCTTTCCCCACTTCACGTCTATGTACCGTGGCAAGAGGTCGTGAGCCAGCAAAACATGACTGCGAATTGAGCGACGGGTTTTGTCGTGGCTGTCGTACAACACACGGGCTCACAATAGGGCTGGTTCTAGGGACGTTGAGTGACAAAATGAAATGGATAATCGGTATCGCGGCGGTTGCCGTGCTGGCAGTCGCGGGCTGGTTCTTCACCCAGGGCGGTGAGACCGCGGGCGAAATCCGCATTGAAACAAGCGCGGCCCAGACCGGCAGTGTACGCCGCTCCGTTGCGGCGTCGGGCGCCGTCCGGGCTCTTGTCACGGTCGAGGTGGGCTCGCAGCTGTCCGGCCAGCTGGCAGAATTGCATGTGGACTTCAATGACACGGTCGAAGAGGGGCAGGTCATTGCCCAGCTCGATCCGCAGACCTTCGAGACCCGCGTGCGCGAGGCCGAGGCGTCGCGGGCAACGGCGGCGGCGTCACTGGCCTTGCAGCGCGCCAGCTATCAGCGAGTACAGGCCAATACCCGCTCTGCCCGTTTGGAGTTTCAGCGCATCGAGACGCTCGCCGAGCGAGGAAACGCCTCCCGGGCAGCGCTCGACAACGCCCAAACTTCGCTTGATGCCGCTGAGGCGGAACTGTCGGTGGCACAGGCCCAGATCGCCAATGCCGAGGCTGTGCTGCAACAGCGCGACGCAACCCTTGCAGGAGCGCGGATCGACCTGGACCGCACCACCATTCGTGCCCCCATCAATGGCATTGTAGTCGATCGAGCAGTCGATGAAGGTCAAACCGTAGCGGCCAGCCTGTCGGCACCGACCCTGTTCACCATCGCCCAGGACCTCAGCCAGGTGCAGATCGACGCGCAGATCGACGAAGCCGATATCGGCCAGATCCGTGAGGGCCAGTCCGTCAGCTTCACAGTTGATGCCTATCCGTCCGTCCAGATGAACGGTCAGGTCGAGCAGATCCGTCTTGCACCGACCACGCTGCAGAACGTGGTTACCTACACCGTGGTGGTCTCTGCAGCGAACCCGGGTCAGCGCCTGCTGCCGGGCATGACGGCCAATATGGATATCGTCACCGGTGAACGTGAAGATGTGCTGGTGGTGACCAATGCCGCTTTGCGCTTCCGACCGTCTCCGGCCCTGGCCGACCGTACGGATGCGCTGCCGGAAGCCGGCGCCGGCGGGCCGCGTCGTGGTGCGGGTGGCCCCGGCGGTGGTCGTGGCGGTCCCGGCGGGCAGATGGCCCGTCTCGCCGAGCAGCTTGATCTGACGCAGGACCAGCAGGACCGTGCGCAGCAAGCCTTCCGCTCTGCCTTCGGGCGCGCGGCGGCACAAGCCCAGTCTGGCGGTGAGTTTGACCGTGCTGCCGTACAGCAGGAAATCGATCGCGAGCTGCAAACCATCTTCACGCCGGAACAGATGGCGCAATATCGCGAGATCTCCCGACAGGCCCGCGAGACCCGTCCGGGTACGGTCTGGGTCGAGACAGCCGAAGGCCGGCTCGAGGAGCGTCGCGTGCGTCTCGGCATCAGTGACAGCCAGAACACTGAAGTTGTTGGCGGCAATCTGCAGGCGGATGAAGCTGTGATCGTCCGGGCGCGTGAGGTGCGTGAATGAGCGCGCTGATCGATTGTCGCAATCTCACCAAGACCTATGAGATGGGCGACACCACCATCAACGCCCTGGCGGGTGTCTCGATCACGATCAACCAGGGCGAATATGTCGCCGTGATGGGGGCGTCCGGATCGGGCAAGTCGACCTTCATGAACCTGCTCGGGGCGCTGGACACACCCACCTCTGGCGAGCTGCAAGTGGCGGGCAATCGCCTGTCCCAGCTCAATGCGGATGCGCTTGCAGATTTCCGGTCCGGTTCGATCGGCTTTGTCTTCCAGCAATTCAACCTGCTGCCGCGAACACCGGCCGTGGAGAATGTCGCCCTGCCGCTGGTTTATGCCGGCGTGCCCGCTGCCGAACGCAATCGCCGGGCCCTGGCACGGCTGGAGCAGGTCGGGCTGGCCGAGCGCAGTCACCACCATCCCAAACAGCTGTCCGGTGGTCAGCAGCAACGTGTGGCCATCGCACGGGCGCTGGTCAACGATCCGGCGATCATCCTCGCCGATGAGCCGACCGGGGCGCTCGACAGCCGCACGTCTGAAGAGGTCATGGCCATTTTCGACCAGCTCAATCGTGAGGGCATCACCATCATCCTGGTCACCCACGAACAGGATGTTGCCGATCATGCCAAGCGCCAGCTGGTCTTCCGGGATGGTCTTGTCGTGGAGGACCGGTCATGAACCTGTTCGCATCCATTCGCGTGGCCCTGGTCGCGCTGCGGGTCAATTTCCTGCGCAGTGCCCTGGCCATGCTCGGCATCATTATCGGCGTCGCGTCCGTCATCGTTCTGGTGTCCATCAGTGAGGGCACCAAGCGCGCCGTCGAGGCCCAGATTGACAGTTTCGGCGCCAGCCTTCTGATCATCCGGCCGGGGTCCAGCATTTTTGGTGGGCGCCGTGGCGGGGCCGGTTCGGCCTCCCCGCTGACAGACCTTGATGTGCGCGCTGTGCGCGAAGAGATCGCCGGTCTGTCCGGTGTGTCCGGTGAAGTTCGCACCAGTGTCACCGCCGTCTTTGGTGGCGTGAACTGGACAACAAGCGCGACCGGTGTGAACGCTGACTATTTCGATGCGCGCGGCTGGATTGTCGACGAAGGTCGAGCCTTTTCTGCCGCCGAGGATGAGTCCGGTCGACGTTATGCGGTGATCGGTCAAACCCTGGTCAATGAGCTGTTTGATGGTGCCAGCCCCGTTGGCCAGTCGTTGCGCGTCAGAGGTCAGCCCTTCGAGGTTATAGGTACGGTCGAGCCCAAGGGTGAGACCAGCTGGGGCCAGGATCAGGACGATGTCATCTTCCTGCCGCTGGAAACCGCACGCAGCCGGCTCGGCGCCGGCGTTCGCGGTCCGACCCGGGATCCGGTACAGACCATTTACGCGGACGTATCCGCAGGCGAAGACACGGATCGTGTCATAGCCGACATACAGGACCTGTTGCGGATTCGCCGGGATATCGCGCCAGGGGCTGTCGATGATTTCAGTGTTGCCTCACTCGCGGAGTTCATCCGCGCGCGCAATGAAACCGAGAACCAGCTCGGCCTTCTGCTCGCCGTGGGCGCAGGAATCGTCCTGCTGGTCGGCGGTATCGGCATCATGAATATCATGCTGGTCTCTGTCACCGAACGTACGCGTGAGATCGGACTGCGTCTGGCCGTCGGAGCCAAGCGTCGGGACATCCGCAATCAATTCCTGATCGAGAGCATCGTGCTGTGTCTGATCGGCGGCGGGCTTGGCCTGGTCGCCGGCATTGGCGGAACTTCCGTCTATGCCAATGTCGGACAGCTGGATATCGCCGTCAGCCCGCTGATTGTTGGTGTCGCCGTTGGCGCATCCCTGTTCGTGGGGGTGTTCTTTGGCCTCTACCCGGCGCAGCGGGCATCCCGCCTTAACCCGATCGATGCACTGAGGTTTGAATAGCCCTAGGCGTCGTCCATGCCCTGGAAGCCGACCGGCCGCGGAATGTCGATGGTGAAGGTGGAGCCGACACCCGGTTCGGACTCCACCTCGACTGTGCCGCCATGGCGCTGGATCGCCTGGCGAACAATCGCGAGTCCGATGCCGGTTCCCTTGTAGTCCGCCCGCGAATGCAGGCGCTGGAAGGGAGCAAAGATCTTGTCGGCGAATTTCGGGTCCAGCCCGATGCCGTTGTCCTGGATAGAGATGCGGACCCGCTCGCCAAGCCGTTCCGCCCGCACCTTGATGACCGGATTGATGTCTCGGCGATACTTGATCGCATTGCCGATCAGGTTGGCAAGGGCCTGTTTCAACAGGGTTGGGTCGCCCCGCACAACGGGCAGGTCATCAATGTCCAGCTCGGCTGAATTTTCCTCGATCGCCCCGGCGAGGAGTTCGCGGACTTCCGCGATAATGTCGTTCAGGTCGATCCGTTCCAGCCGAAGGGGCTGACTGGCCATGCGGGAATATCTCAGCAAATCGTCGATCAGGGTCTGCATGCGCTCCGCGGCATCGACCAGGAATTCCAGCGAACGAATGCCCTCTTCGTCCAGCTTGTCGATGTAACGGCGGCGAATAAGTCCCGCAAATGCGCTGATCTTGCGCAACGGTTCCTGCAAGTCGTGCGACGCCACCGTGGCAAAGCGATCGAGTTCCGTGTTGGAGCGTTCCAGTTGTTCATACGCGGTCCGCAGGGGCGTGACATCGGTCATCACCGCGAAACTGCGCAACGGCTTGCCGTGTTGATCGCGCTCGAGGAAGGAAGAGAGGAGAACATCCACCGTCCGCCCATCCTTGCGCTTGAAACGATAGGGAATGTTGGACTGGTGACCGGTTTCGAACAATTCCGGCAGCGTATGGGTGATCGCGCGTTCCCGGGATTCATCATCCAGGAAATCAAGCGATTTGCGGCCGATCACCTCATCCCGTTCATAGCCGAAATAGGACAGCCAGTAATCCGAGACCTGGGTGATATCGCCATCCGCACTGATGGTGTGCATCATGGCCGGTGTTGACTGGTAGATCTGTTCGAAGCGCAGGCGTTCCGCAGACGCCAGTTCCCGCGCGCGGTGGATTTCATCCACGTCGATCACGACACCGCTTGTGATCCGGACCTTGCCATCGGGATAGCGTTCGATCACGCGGCCGGAAGTGCGCACCCACATCCACTCATCATCGAGCGTGCGAATGCGATAGCTCATCGTCGCAGCGTCCTCTCCCTTGTCGTTGGGAATTTCCCGTGACGATTCCAGCTGAGCGCGATCCTCCTCGTGGATGCGGTCCATCCATTGCTCGACTGGAATGACAATTTCCGGTTTGGGTTCTGCGAACAGGCGATCGAACGTGCCGCGCATCCACATCTGCTCGGTGCTGCGGTCATAGCGCCACAGGCAGAGGGCGCCGGTCTGGATCGCGTCCTCGACCTGGTTTTCACGTTCGGCCAGCAATTCCGAAGTGTCGAAGCTGGCAGTGATATCGGTCATTGCGCCGATCGCGATCGCGGGACGTCCCTGAGCATCCCATTCGATCACCCGGCCGCGATTGTGCACGCGGACCCATCCATCAGCGGCAGAATTATAGCGCACGATATAATCAACCGTGTCCTGCTTGCCCTCCATGAAGGCACGCGAAGCCCGGTCAGCGATGCTGCGATCTTCCGGGTGTATGCGAACAGCCCATTCCTCGTAGGTCGTCAGGGCATCGCTTTCGCCCAGCCCGATCATGCGACTCAGGATGCCGGTGACTTCCGTGACCTGGGTTTTCAGATCCAGCCGCCAGGCCCCTTCATTGGCGGCGCCGAGCGCGTTTCGCAGCAGGCGTTGGGAGGACCCCACCTGGTGTTCGAGCGACTTGCGCTCGGTGACATCAGTGACCAGCCCCACGGCCTGGGTGGCACGCCCGCTGTCATCGACGCTCGTGACGGCGCCGCTGACATCGACCCAGACGATTTCGCCGCCCTGGGTCAGCATGCGAAATGTCGAGAAATAGCGATTTTGCTCGCCCTGCATGGATAGTTCGTCGATTTCCTTGCGGACACGATCACGATCATGGTCGGCGACACTGGCGAGCCAGGTCTCGACTTTGTAGTTCGCCGTCGTGCGCGGATGACCGAAGACGGAATTGATGCGGCCGGTGATCTCCATCTCGTCGAGGGCAAAGTTCATTTCCCAGACACCATGCAGACCGGCATCAACGGCCTGCGAGATGCGTCGCTCACTCTCTTCGAGCTTGGCCCGCAATTGCATTTCCGAGGTAATGTCGAGCAATACGCCGGCGGCGATGCGTTTGGTGCCAGCCTCTTTCACCATGCCGCCGCGCGAATGGATCCAGCGGTATTCGTCCGTGCGACAGTCCAGTAATCGGTAAATGGCATCCAGCTCGTCGGTCTTACCGGCCGCCAGGGCCCGTAACTGGTCGGCAACATTCTGGCGCTCGTCAGGGTGCGTCCGCTCCAGCCACAGGCGACCATCGATCGTCTGTGGTTCATCGGGAACGCCAAGCATTTCACGGATTTCGCCGATGGGTGTGACCGCCAGGGTGCGTGCATCCACCTCCCAGACGCCGCAGGAACCGGCATTGATTGCACTGTCGAGCTGTTTTTCGCGCCGGGCCAGTTCGAGTTCCAGGTTTTGCCGCTCGGTGACATCGGAAATGACGCCCGTAATCCGGTGAGCGGACCCGTCCGGGCCGTATTCACTCACCTTGCCACGCGTGTGCAGCCAGCGGTCCTGACCATCAGCGCGGGTTGCCCGATAAGTCACGTCCAGCGGCAAGCCCGGAGAGATGCGAATACGGTCAATTGCCTTGCGAAAGCTTGCGCGATCCTCCTCTTGAATGACCTGTGTCCAGCGATCCAGGCTGATGGTGGCGTCGGCCGAGGCAATGCCCAGGAACTCGTTGATGAAGCCACGGGTCGACCCCAGGCCGGTGGCCAGATTGAGGGAGAAGGCGCCCTCATTGGCAGATGCAAGGGCGGCGCGAAGCTGAATATCACTCGCTTCCAGTTTGGCCTGCATCGCCAGGCGGTTGGTCACATCTGTGATGATACAGAGCAGGCCGATACGCTTACCGTTCTCATCTTCCACCGGACAGCCAACGGTCTCGCCATCAAAGATGCGACCATTGCGGGTCCGATAACGCACGAGATAGGGTTTTGGCGTGTCGAGACCCTCGGCCTGGGAGCCGTAATGGGACAAGCCGAGGCGCCCGTAATCGCGCGGATCCGCATAGAGGATTTCGCTTTTCTTGCCGAGGATGTCGGGCTCTGAATATCCGAACATCCGCTCCGCAGCCGCATTCATGGCTGTGAGCTCGCGATCGAGATTTGCAGCAATTACCGCCGACGTGGTGTGGCGGTAAAGCGCACGCATCAGATCTGCATGTGCAGCCGACATTCGGGCCTTTCTGTTCGCGCCAGGACGCGTTGAGAGCGAGCGACTCTCCCTATCATGCAACTCGAACAGAAAATGTGAAGGGAAGGAAGCGGCTTGCATCAAATATTTGCGTGCAGCTGCTCAATGAAATGTGTGCTGGCCAAAAAGCTGCGCGCGGATAGACTGCAGCGACTTTTGTTTTAGCGGAGTTGTGTTGTGACGTTATCCCGTGCCTCGGCCTCGACAGATGGACCGGTTCTCCAGGTCGATGACCTGAATGTGACGTTTGACACTCCGGACGGCCCCGTTGATGCGGTGCGCGGTGTTTCGCTGCAGATCAGCTCCGGTGAATGCCTTGCCGTGGTGGGCGAGTCCGGGTCGGGCAAGAGCCAGACCTTCCTCTCCGCCATGGGCCTGCTGGCCTCCAATGGCAAGGCGACCGGCTCGATCAAGTATCGCGGACAGGAAATTCTGGGCCTGTCCCCGGGCAAGCTGAATGCGGTGCGCGGCAAGAAGATGACGATGATCTTCCAGGATCCGCTGACCTCGCTGACGCCGCACATGCGTGTGGGTGACCAGCTGCAGGAAGTCCTGGGCATCCATCTCAATCTGAAGGGTGAGAAGGCCGAGCAGCATGCGTTGCAATGGCTGGAGCGGGTCCGCATTCCGGAGGCCAAGCGCCGCCTGGCACAATATCCTCACGAACTCTCCGGCGGCATGCGCCAGCGCGTGATGATCGCCATGTCGATGCTGTGCGAGCCTGACCTGCTGATCTGTGACGAGCCGACCACGGCGCTGGATGTGACCGTACAGGCGGAAGTACTCGATATCATGGACGAACTGAAGCGCGAGACCGGCGCCGCGCTGGCCCTGATCACGCACGATATGGGTGTCGTCGCGCGGATGGCGGATCGCGTCCAGGTCATGAAGAACGGCGTTTATGTCGAAGGCGGCGAGGTCAATCAGATCTTCAAGCAGCCGACGGACGACTATACGAAGATGCTGCTCGACGCGATGCCGCGTATCGACCAGGCGGATCGCCCTGGCCACACCCCGCTGGGTGAGGCGCCGGCCAATGACGTCAAACCGATGCTGGAAGCCGATGATGTACGCGTCCAGTTCCCGATCCAGATCTCCGGCGGGTTCTTCCCGAAACACAAGACACTGCGCGCCGTTGACGGTATCAGCTTCGATCTCAAGCCTGGTGAGACGCTGGGTGTTGTGGGCGAATCCGGGTGCGGCAAGTCCACGCTTGCGCGGGCTGTCTTGCGGCTGGTTCCCTCTCATACCGGAACGGTCAGCTGGCTGGGCAAGGACCTGCTGGGCATGGGCGCGAAGAAGCTGCGTGAAGCGCGCGAAGGCCTGCAGATCGTGTTCCAGGATCCGCTGGCGTCGCTGGACCCGCGCATGACGATTGGCGCGTCTATCGCCGAGCCGATGCTGACGCACCGGCCGAACATGAAGCGCACGGAGCGCCAGAAACTGGTTCGCGAAATGATGTCCAAGGTCGGGCTCGACCCGAACATGATCAACCGCTATCCGCACGAATTATCCGGCGGCCAGAACCAGCGTGTGGGCATTGCCCGCGCCATGATCCTCAAGCCGAAACTGGTGATCTGCGACGAGGCCGTGTCGGCGCTTGACGTGTCGATCCAGGCGCAGATTGTCGAATTGCTGATCAAGCTGCAGCAGGAGATGGGACTGGCGATGATTTTCATCTCCCACGACCTGTCTGTCGTGCGCGAGATTTCCCACCGCGTGATGGTGCTCTATCTGGGCCGCGTGGTGGAGATGGCGGACCGCGACCAGATCTATACGGATGCGCGCCATCCCTATACCAAGGCATTGATCTCTGCGGTGCCGGTGCCGGATCCGGAGATTGAGAAAACCCGCGAGCGTCTGAAGCTGGACGGAGAACTTCCGTCGCCGATGGATACGCGCGCGCAGCTGCGCTTCATGAAATCCAAGATGGTTGATGATCCGGATGCTGAACAGTACCGGCCGCAACTGATTGAAGTCTCCCCGGGCCATTGGGTGGCCGAACACGACCCCGAAGAAGAAAGCGCTGCCTGACAGCGCCTTTCAGCGATTTCATTCGACAGGCCGCGGGGGCGGGCCTAGTTGTGATGAAATACTCCCGAGAAAGGGTCTCCGATGAACCGCATTCTGAAATCCGGCCTTCTGGCCTCGCTGAGCTGTCTGGTGCTTGCCGCCTGCCAGCCGGCGACAGATCCGGTTGAACCGGTCACCGAAGTCGTCTTTGCGCACGAAGCGAGCGACCTGCCTGTCGATCCGGCCGTACGATACGGCCAGCTGGAAAACGGCATGCGCTTCGCGATCATGCCGAATGAGACGCCGGAAAACGTCGCGGCAGTACGCCTGGTTTTCAATATCGGATCGCTGGCCGAAGCCGAGGATCAGCGCGGGCTGGCGCATTTCATCGAGCACATGGCGTTCAACGGTTCGACGAATATGGAAGAAGGCGACATGGTCGCCCTGCTGGAGCGTTTTGGCCTGCAATTCGGTCCGGATACGAATGCCTTCACGGGATATGAAACGGTTGGCTATCAGCTTGACCTGCCGGAAGCGGATACTGAAACCCTCGATACCGCGCTGTTCCTGATGCGCGAAACGGCCAGCGAGCTGACACTGGACATCGAGGCGATTGACCGCGAGCGCGGGGTCATTCTCTCCGAAGCGCGTTTCCGGGATACACCCATCCAGCGCTGGAACAGTGCTCTCAACCGGTTCCGCTATCCCGGAACCCTGGTCGCAGATCGGGATCCGATTGGTCTGCCCGATGTCATCGAGACAGCACAGCGCGAGCAGTTCGCGGACTACTACGAGAATTTCTATATCCCCGGTCGTGCCATTCTGGTCGTGACCGGTGATATCGATGTCGCGGACGTGGAATCGCGCATCCGCGAACGTTTCGCCGACTGGGAGCAGCCCCAGGAACCACGCCCGGACCCGCAGATTGGCGATGTTGAACAGGGCCGCCCCTTCTCTGTCGGCTATTTCTATGACCCGGAAGTGTTCACGATTCTGACGATCGACGCTGTCCGTCCGGCTACGCCGCGCAGTGACAGCCGTGAAGCGCGTTTCCAGAACAATCTCGCCGGCCTTGGCGATACGATCCTTAGCCGCCGCTTCGATACGATTGTCAGCTCGGGCGTCTCACCCCTTCTGCAGGCCCAGGTGTCCCACACTACGAGTTTCCAGATCGCGGATCGCGCCAGCGTTCTGGCGGTTTCCTCTCCTGATCGCTGGGAAGAGGGGCTGGCACTCGTCGAGCAGGAATTGCGCCGGGCGCTCGAGCACGGTTTCACCCAGGCGGAGCTGGATGAACAGCTGGCCAACCAGCTCAGCGCTCTGGAGTCGGCAGCAGACCAGGCATCGACCCGCTACAGTTCTGCCCTGGCCGATTCCATCTGGTCGATGTGGCGGAGCGATATGGTCTACACGACGCCGCAATCGGCCCTGGAGCGTTATCGGGAGAACCTTCCCAATATCACGGTCGAGGCCGTGAACGCAGCCTTCCGCTCCCAGTGGGAAGGCGTCGAGCCGCTGGTCTTCATGGCCAGCTCCCAGGAGATCGAGGATGCGCAATTGCGCATCCGTAATGCCTGGGAACTGAGCGCGAATGTCCCGGTCGACCCGCCGGTCGAAACCGGTACATCGGCGTTCGCCTACACCGATTTCGGTCCGGCTGGCAGCGTCGCCGAGCGCAGCGAAATCGAAGATCTCGACGTGGTTCGCGTGCAGTTCGAGAATGGTGTGGCGCTGACCTATAAATACACCGATTTCAGCGACGAGCGGATCAATGTGCGGGTCAATTTCGGCGCCGGTTCGCTGGAGCCGCGGGCCTTGCCGGCCGTTGATGTTGTCGCCGGCGCGGTCTTCTTCCAGTCCGGACTGGGCGAGCACTCGTTCGACGAACTTGGCCGGGTCCTGGCCGGACGTGATGTGGGTCTGAATTTCGGAGTAGGCGACCAGTTCTTCCAGTTCTCCGCCAGCACGACGCCGGATGATTTCCTCACCCAGATGCAGTTGTTCGCGGCCTATATGACCGATCCGGGCTGGCGTCCTGAGGGGCTGGCGCGCTTCCAGGCTGTCGCGCCGGAAGTCCGTCGCAATTTCTATTCTTCGCCCACCGGCGTGTTGCAGGCCAAGGTCGCGCGCATGCTGCGCAGCGGCGATGCGCGTTACGGCAATCCGTCCAGCGCCGAGCTGGCCGAGATCGACATGCCGGCGATCCAGGGCTTCCTGACCGAGGCTCTGAGCAATTCACCGATCGAGATCACGATTGTCGGCGACATCCCGGAGGATGTGGTCCTGGACGCGTTGAGCCAGACTTTCGGTGCGCTGCCATCGCGCGCGGACAGCTGGCCGCGTTATGACGAGGCCCGCCAGGTCGCTTTTCCCGCGGCGAATGACCGACCGGTTGTGCTGCGTCACAACGGACAGGCCAACCAGGCCATGGTGAACACCTATTGGCCGACGACCGACAGCAGCGATACCCGTCTGGACCGGACCATCAGCCTGTTGCGAGCGGTGTTTGATCTCAAACTGACCGAGCGTCTTCGCGAGCAAGATGGGCTGACCTATTCGGCCTTCAACTCAGATGTGTCCTCGGATGTTTATCCGGATTACGGCTATCTCTGGGTGGGTGTGGATGTCAGTGTTGAAAACCTCGCCCAGACCTATGCAGCTGTAGATGAACTGGCTGCGGCGATGGCCAGTGGCGATATCAGCGAGGACGAGATGCTGCGCGCGCGCCGCCCGCTGCTCGAGCAGATCGAGGAAGCGTTCCAGAATAACGGCTCCTGGATGGCCTGGCTGTCCGGATCGTGGCGCGACGCCAATCGCCTGGAACGCATTCGCACGCTTCAGTCGGACTATGAAAGCATTACCGTTGAAGACATCACCGCTGCGGCCGAGACTTATCTGCAGGCGGAGAGTGCCTGGCGCGTGTCAATTATCTCGCGCAATGCGGCTGAACCGGAATAGGGGAGAGAAGAATGAGCATGCGTTTCCTGACTGTATCTGCCATGGCGCTGGCCCTTGTGGCCTGTTCCGGTGGCACACGTTTCGAGGGCGATCTCGCGGAACAACGCAATTGCGAGTTTGATCGCGATGCCGGTTTTGTCACCCTGGCCGGTTTTGATCCGACCGAGCGCAATCCCCAGACCAATGCCGAGCAGTCCGAGGCCTATCTGGACCTGGTCCGCGAAAGTGCCTGTGTCTACGAGACCGAGAGCGGGCTTCTCTATCGCATCCGCCGGGCCAGCCAGGAGGGCGCATCGCCGATCTCCGGTGATCTGGTCACCGTTCACTATCGCGGCCTTCATCCCAATGGCGAGGCATTCAACGACAGCTATGCGCTGGGGGATCCGGTCACCTTCCCGTCGGATCGGCTGATCCGGGCCTGGGTCGAGGCCCTGCCGATGATGCGCGTGGGCGAGGAGTGGGAACTCTATGTCGACCCGGCGCTGGGCTATGGCGCCGGCGGCACGCCGGGCGGTCCGATCGGCCCGAATGAGGCCCTGATCTTCACGCTCGAACTGCTGGCCATTCCCAGCCAGGACGAAGAGACCGAGGACGAGGCCGGCTAGCGCGACAGGCGCAGATTGGTCAGATCACCGGCGATCATCTCGAACGCATCCCGCAGCGCAGAGCTGGACGGCGAGTCGAAGTAGAGGCTCGGGCTGGACGCACAATCCTGCATGAGACTGCGCGTGGACGACGAATTAACCTGGAAGGTGATCGTGTAAACGCGAATGCCCAGGCGTTTGGCTTCATCACAGGCAGCTGTCAGGCGGCTGTTGAGCCGGTTGCGCAGGGTGGACGAGCTGCTGGACGTGGTGCCAAGTCGCCCGTCCCGGGAATAGCCATAGGCACCATAGTCCGAGCGCAGATCGGTCGAGCGGCCGGACATGACATTCTCACCATCGGTGAGTATGACCATGGCCTTGATGACCTCGCGGTCATCCCAGCTCGTGCCCTCGGTGAAGGGTTCTTCCGGCGAGATGACGCGGATGCCCCAGCCAACGCCCTGGGGGATGTTGGTGGTTCCGCTGGCACCCATGCGGTTGATCGCCGTGTTGATCGTCGAGGACGATGATGTCAGAGCCGTGATCGGCGTCGTGGTGCACCGCATGTTCGGGCCATAATCATCGCGCACATAGTTGTCCTCGTATTTCGGGATGTTGCGCAGGCGGTCATCCGTCGAGCCCGAGACTCCATCACTGAGATAGTCGTTCCGGTAATCGCTGTCATTGTCCGGTTCGTCGGGGGCGAAATACGGAACAAAAAGCGTTTCCGGGCTGCCTGTCGATGGCACCGTATTGTCGATGTCCATCGGAATGGAGCGAGCTTCAACACAGCCCTCCCATTCCTCGTAGCGCATGTCATCGAACAGGTCCCAGTGTGTGAAGTTGATGGTCTCGGTGGTCGTCGTACAGCGCCGGCGGCGACGACGGCCCGTGCACGTCTCGGTCTCGACATCGACCGATGTGCCACCCGCCCAGTCCGCATGGATTGGAGAACGTCCGTCCGGATCAAGCCACCAGGTCCGTTCAAACCGCGTCCCGACATTCACAGTCGCCGCAAACGGTACCAGGCCGATGCGGACATCACCGGGCTCCTCGGCAGCTTCGTGCAGGATCTCGGTCAACAATTCGGCGCTATCGCGCAGGCTTGAGATCTTGGAGCCGCTCATCGATCCGGTATTGTCGAGCACCATGACCAGTTCCAGGCGCGAGCGCGCGCGCTGGACCTCGGTTTCCCAGTTCACCGTGATGTGGGTGATGCCGATCAAGCCCAGGATAATGGTTTCAACCTTGGCCTGGCCCTTCACGGTGACCGTGTCGGACTCATTGTTCATGGAGACCTGGACGTTGATCACATCGCCCAGCTCGCGGCCGGGATAATTGGCCGAGATGAAATCGCGCGCGATATCCAGCGCATCCTCATCGGAAATCGTCGGATTGACGCCCACCGCCAGTGCTGCAGCGTCCAGCGCCTGTGAGAGGCGCGTACGAGCATTCATGGCCTGGGAAAAATCAACAGCACCACCGGACAGCACCGTAACCGGAAGCAAAGACAGGGCGAAAATCATCGCGACATTACCGCGACGATCTCTCCAGAAATCTCGTAGCCAGTTCAGCATTTTCACCATCACCCTGCGCATTTGCGCCTTTTCTACCTGACAGCATAGGGCGGGCGTCTTAAAGATGGGTTCCCGAACACGACTAATTTTAGCGAAAATGCCATGCCGAACAGCGCCTTCCTTGATGCCGCCATTGACGAGCTCCGCACGCTTGTTGCCTTCGACACGACATCCCGCAATTCCAATCTGGAGCTGATCGATTATGTCGAGTCCAAGCTGACCGCGCTGGGGGCCTGGTGTGAGCGTGTGCCCAGTCCGGACGGGCGCAAGGCCAACCTGCACGCGGTTTTCGGCCCCAAGGTGGATGGCGGCATCGTGCTGTCCGGCCATACCGATGTGGTGCCGGTGGATGGCCAGCCCTGGTCGACCGATCCCTGGGATCTGACCGAGAAGGACGATCTGCTCTACGGGCGCGGCACCTGTGACATGAAAGGCTTTTCGGCCTGCATCCTGGCGCTGGCGCCGAAAATCGCGGCGGCTCACCTCAGACGCCCAGTGCATATCGCCCTGTCCTATGACGAGGAGGTGGGCTGTCTGGGAGCACCGGCGATGATCGACCAGATCATGCAGGGCGCGTTCAAGCCCGCAACTGTTGTGGTGGGCGAACCGACGGACATGAAGGTCGTTACCGCCCACAAGGGGCTGTTCTCGATCATCGTCAAACTGCGCGGCAAGGAAGCCCACAGCTCGCTGGTCAATGATGGCGCCTGCGCCGTGACCCATGCCGTACCGCTGATGAATTACCTGGTCGGACAGGCCGGATTGATGCGCGAGGCGGCACCGGATGACAGCCCGTTCGACCCGCCGCACGGCACGCTGACCATTGGCGAGGTGAAGGGCGGAACCGCGCTGAACATTCTCGCGCTGGATGCCGAGTTCGGTTCACTGATGCGACCCTGCCCGTGGGATGATGTGCACGCTATCGCAGAGGGGCTGAAAGCACGCGCAGCTCAAGTTGAGGCGCGCATGCGCGAGCATGCGCCCGATGCGTCCGTGACGGTTGAAGTCCGCTCGGACGTGCCGGCCTTTGCTCCGGAGGATGATGGTGCAGCCGAACGCCTCGCGCGCCAGATCACCGGCGACAATTCCACCCGCGTGGTCAGCTATGGCACCGAGGCCGGTCAGTTCCAGGCTGCCGGACTGTCCGTCGTAGTCTGCGGTCCCGGCTCCATCGAACAGGCCCATCAGCCGGATGAGTTCGTGGCGATCAGCCAGCTGGATCAGTGTTGTGCGTTCCTGGACAAGATGGTGCGGGGGATCGAGTGAGGCACTCCCAGGTCACAGATCAGCTATTGGTTCATCGGACGGTCGGCGAGCCCGATCGGCCCGCGATCTTCATGTTTTCGGCAGATCGTGGCGTAGCGCTGTTTGAGATCGTGGCAAACTCGCCCTCCAAACGCTTGTCGGCCCCGTTGAAATCTGCCGGAGAATTTATACCGAACGCCGCAATCGTTGATGCTGAGGGCGTACCACTGAGCTGGTTTTCCGATGTGCCGCGAGAAGGCACCATGAGCAGTTATTTTTCGCAGATCGAACATGAGCATCAGGCTGTGCGCCTGGTATGCCTCAGAGGCGAGATATTCGGGCTGGATTTGGCAAGCCTGACACTCAACCGTCTCGGTCATTATCCAAAATATTGACGCCTGTTCCTCGTCACGCTGATGAAGGTCAGGGCCCAGTTCACGGGGCTGAGTTTATCAGAGCCACGCTCTGATCCGCTCTCGCCTTTCGAACTGGGTCCCAACCTTCGTTGGGATGACGGAGTTAGGGCCGGGAGCGGCGCTCTGTCCGAACAGGGTGGAAGGCGTAATCCAGCGTCACCCTGATGACGATCAGGGCCCAGTTCATAGGGCTGGATTTCTCCCAGCCAGACTCTGATCCTGTCGCGCCTTTCGAACTGGGTCCCAACCTTCGTTGGGATGACGGTGTAAGTCAGTTCAGCGGTGCCCACATCTGGATGGTCTCGAAGAGGTCGTCCCAATCTGGATTGTTTTCTTCAATCAGGTTGATCTTCCAGGCGCGTTTCCAGGCCTTCAGGCGTTTTTCACGCGCGATCGCGGAGGAAAAATCCTGATGGAATTCGTACCAGACGAGGCGCGCAACGCCATATTTGGCAGTGAATTTCGACGCCTTGCCGGTCCGGTGTGCGGCTATGCGTTCCGCGATCTGGCCGGTAACGCCGATGTGGAGCGTGCCATTCCGCTGGCTTGCCAGAATGTACACACACGGATGTTTCATACCCCGTCACCCTGATGACGTTCAGGGCCGAGTTCATAGAGCTGGGTTGCCCCAGCCAGGCTCTGGTCCGCTCTCGCCTTTCGAACTGGTTCCCAACCTTCGTTGGGATGACGGTAGTTGTTTGAGCCAGCGTTGGGGCGTGACCCTGATCACGCCGCCAAGAAAAAGGGCGCCACAGCGGGCGCCCTTTCAATTGGTATGTAGCGGATTTTACTCCGCCGCCGTCGTTTCGGCCGGAGCTTCGGCAGCCGCTTCTTCACGACCCTTGCCCCAGTAGGAGATGCACGGGATTTTCGAGCGGTCGCAGCGATCAGAGAACTTGCGGGCGATCTCGGTGACTTCTTCCATCAGGCCGGCGGCCAGGGTGATCGGCTTGAGGCCCATCTGCAGGAAGGTGTCATTCTCGACATGCAGGTCGTTCTCGTCCGCTTCATTGCGCGGATTGGGAACCAGCTGGACTTCGGCATTGATCATGTCGGCGATCATCTTGGCCAGGTCGCGGACGCGGTGCGTCTCGGTCATCTGGTTCATGATCTGGACCTTGTCACCCGCCGCCGGCGGGTTCTCGACCGCAAGCTGGATACAGCGCACCGTGTCCTGGATGTGGATGAAGGCGCGGGTCTGGCCGCCCGTGCCGTGCACGGTCAGCGGATAACCCACAGCGGCCTGCATCAGGAAGCGGTTGAGCACCGTTCCATAGTCACCGTCATAGTCGAAACGATTGATCAGGCGTGCATCACGCTTGGTCTCTTCGGTCTGGGTGCCCCAGACAATGCCCTGGTGGAGATCGGTGATCTTCACCTTGTCGTTCTTGTTGTAGAAGTGAAAGAAGAGCTGATCCTGGGTCTTGGTCATGTGGTAGATCGAGCCCGGATTGGCCGGATAGAGGATTTCCTGATCCTTCAGGCCTTCCGCGGTTTCCACCTTCACCTTGAGATAGCCTTCCGGGATCTTCATGCCGGCGGTGCCGTAGCCGTAGACGCCCATGGTGCCGAGGTGGACCAGGTGGATATCCTTGCCGCTGTCGACGATCGCCGCCAGCACGTCATTGGTGGCGTTGAGATTGTTGTCGACCGTGTAGCGCTTGTGGCGCGCGGATTTCATGGAGTAGGGCGCAGCTCGCTGTTCCGCGAAGTGGACGATGGTGTCCGGATCCTCGTCCGCGATCAGGTCCAGCAGCTCCTGGTAGTCCTTGCCGATATTCATGTCGACGAACTTGATGTCGCGACCGGATACCTCTTTCCAGGCGGCGAGGCGTTCGCTCATCGGCCGGATCGGCGTCAGCGATTCAACCTCGAGCTCGATATCGATCTTGCGACGCGACAGATTGTCGACGATGACAATGTCATGGCCCAGATTGGAGAGGTGCAGGGCGGTCGGCCATCCACAGAAGCCGTCACCACCAAGAATCAGTACTTTCATAAGTCTCACGCCAGCCGAGGCGTCCTTTTCATGTCCCAGCGCATGTTTTTGCAGGCAGGGCGGGCCAATTCAAGCCCTGCACCTGCGCAGGCGCCGGGCGCATGCAGGCGATGTGGGTCAGTCATCCAGCCGAAAACAGGCCTTGCAGTTCTGTTCCCTGGATCAGGGTTGTGAGGGCGGCGCCTTGGTGTGATAGCGCGAACATAGATTAAATATTGCGTAGTTGTTCGAAATCTTGGTTGTGCTTCGCGTGAATATTATCCGTTATGCCAGATCACTCCGTTATCCGTATTTCTGCAAAAAAATCCTGCTATGCAAAGATTCAGGGGCTCTAACGGTGGACCTAGACCGTAAACGGAGCTAAATGCGCGCCAAAATTCATGCGTAATATTGCGCCTGTCTGAAGGAGAGTGGGTATGGCCCTTCGTGTAGCGATCACCGGTTTTGGACGTATTGGCCGCCTGGCCCTTCGTGCGGTTCTCGAGGAGAAGCGCTGGGGTGAGGTCGAGGTTGTTGCCATCAATGACAGCTCCACCCCGGAAACCAATGCGCACCTGCTGAAATATGACAGCGTGCACGGTCGGTATCCCGGCGAGATCAAGGTCGGTGATGACTGGATCGATGCCGGCTTCGGCAAGATCCAGAAAGTCTCCAATCGCAATCCGGCGGAACTTCCGTGGAATGATCTGGGTATCGATATCGTCCTGGAGTGCACCGGCGCGTTCAACTCCAAGGAAGCCTCGATGGCGCACATCGAGGCGGGTGCCAAGCGCGTGCTCTGCTCGGCGCCAGCCAAGAATGCCGACAAGACGATCGTTTATGGCGTCAACCAGCACGAGCTGACCGCTGAAGACATCATCGTCTCCAACGCATCCTGCACCACCAACGGTCTCGCACCGGTGGCCAAGGTCCTCAACGACGCTGTTGGTATCGAGCGTGGTCACATGACCACCATCCACGCCTATACCGGTGACCAGCCGACGCTGGATCGTAACCACAAGGACCTGCACCGCGCCCGCGCTGCGGCCATGTCCATGGTTCCGACCTCCACCGGTGCTGCCAAGGCCGTTGGCCTGGTTCTGCCGGAACTGGTGGGCAAGCTGGACGGCGCTGCGGTTCGCGTCCCGACCCCGAATGTCTCCCTGATCGACCTGGTCTTCACCCCGGGCAAGGCGACGACCCAGGAAGAACTGGCTGCCGCCATCAAGGCAGCTGCGGACGGCCCGATGAAGGGCGTTCTGGGTTATGATGACATCCCGCTCGTCTCGATCGACTACAACCATGACAGCCGCTCCTCCATCGTCGCCCTCGACAAGATCAAGGTCGTCGATGAGCGTCTGGTCCGCGTCATGACCTGGTACGATAATGAGTGGGGCTTTGCCTGCCGCATGATCGACACCACGGTCGAAATGGGCAAATACCTTTAAGGCTTGGAACAAGGACGCGCTTTGATGACCCAGATCCGTCGCATTCAGGATGCAGAGGTCGCCGGCAAGCGCGTCCTCGTCCGTGTCGATTTCAACGTGCCGATGAAGGACGGCGCTGTCAGTGATGACACGCGTCTCAAGGCGGCGTTGCCAACGATCGAATACCTGCAGGAGCGAGGCGCCAAGACGATCCTGCTCGCGCATTTCGGACGCCCCAAGGGCCAGCGCGTTGCCGAGATGAGCCTGGAGCCGGTCGGCCAGCCGCTGGCGGACCTGTTGGGCAGCGAGGTTTGCTTCGTCGATGACACGGTTGGCGACGATGCGCTGTCCGCCATTGCAGATCTCAATGACGGTGATGTCCTGTTGCTGCAGAACACCCGCTACGAGCCCGGCGAAGAGAAGAATGATCCGGACTTCGCACAGGCGCTGGCGGATCTCGGCGATATCTACGTCAATGATGCCTTCTCAGCCGCGCACCGAGCGCACGGCACGACAGAAGGTGTCGCGCGCATCCTGCCGGCCTATGCCGGCCTGGCCATGCAGCGCGAGATCGACCACCTGGTGGCTGCCCTGGAAAAGCCGGAACGCCCGGTCATCGCCCTCGTCGGTGGTGCGAAGGTTTCCACCAAGATCGAGCTGCTTCAGAACTTGGTGAAGAAGGTCGATATCCTCTTCGTCGGAGGCGGCATGGCCAACACGCTGTTGTTCGCGCAGGGCGTCGAGATCGGCAAAAGCCTCTGCGAGAAAGACCTGGTCGACACCGCCCGCATGATCCTGGCGAATGCCGAGGAGAGCGGTTGCAAGCTGATGCTGCCCAGTGATGTCGTCCTGGCCAAGGAATTTGCGCCCAATCCGGAGACGCGTCTCGCTGCCGTATCCGATGTGCATGATGACGAGATGATCCTCGATTGCGGTCCGGCGACGGTGACAGCCCTCTCGCTGGCCATGGATGGCGCAAAAACGCTGATCTGGAACGGGCCGCTGGGTGCGTTCGAAACGCCGCCTTTCCACGCCGCGACCGTCGCAGCCGCCAATCAGGCGGCCAATCTGGCCAAGGCGGATGGCTTGGTTGCGGTCGCAGGTGGCGGTGATACCGTAGCGGCGCTGAACCAGGCCGGGGTCGCTGACGACTTCACCTTCATTTCCACGGCTGGCGGTGCCTTCCTTGAATGGATGGAAGGCAAGGAGCTGCCGGGCGTGAGTGTTCTGGTCGAGACCACCGCAGAGGTGGCTTGACCAATTAGCAGATAGCCTGCCATAGAAGGCATGTTATCGTTAACGCATCGGGCGTTTCCGGTGTAGGGTGTTCGACAAGCGGGTCTCACAGACTCCCGTTATCGAGCCAAGAGACAGACAACGCGGCTCGCCGCACAACACATGCTGGGGATTACAATGGATCTCGATCTTCTCAACGAAACCGCCTGCGCCATGGTCGCTCCGGGCAAGGGCATTCTCGCGGCGGACGAGTCCACCGGCACGATCGGCAAGCGTTTCGCTTCCATCGGCCTGGACAATACCCCGGACAATCGTCGTGACTGGCGAGAAATGCTCTTCCGCACCGAAGAGGCGATGAGCGAGCGCATTTCCGGTGTCATCCTGTACGATGAAACCATCCGCCAGAAAGCCGCTGACGGTACGCCGCTGACCAAGCTGATCCAGGATGCGGGTTCCATTCCGGGCATCAAGGTCGATACGGGCGCCAAGGGCCTGGCCGGTGCTGAAGGCGAGATGATCACCGAAGGTCTCGATGGCCTGCGTGACCGCCTGGCAGACTATTTCGAGCTGGGCGCACGTTTCGCCAAGTGGCGCGCCGTGATCAATATCGGCCAGGGCGGCGACGATGCCGTGCCGAGCCAGTACTGCATCAACACCAACATGCACGCGCTCGCACGTTATGCTGCGCTGTGCCAGGAAGCGTCCATCGTGCCGATCGTCGAGCCGGAAGTCATCATGGATGGCGACCACTCCAGCGAGCGCTGCTATGAAGTCACCGAGTTCGCCCTCAAGACGCTCTACCGCGAACTGTTCGACCAGGGTGTCGTCCTGGAAGGCACGATCCTCAAGCCGAACATGGTCATCTCCGGCACCACCGGTCCGGACCGTGCGGGTATCGAGGAAGTCGCCGACATGACCGTCCAGTGCCTGGCCAATTGTGTGCCGGCTGCTGTGCCGGGCATCGCCTTCCTGTCCGGTGGCCAGACGGACGAGGAAGCCACCGCGCACCTCAGCGCCATGAACGCGTCCTACGAACTGCCCTGGCCGCTGACCTTCTCTTATGGCCGCGCCCTGCAGGCGGCTCCGCTGAAAGCCTGGGGTGGCAAGTCCGAAAACATCGCCGCCGGCCAGGCCGCGTTCAACCACCGCGCCAAGATGAACGGCCTCGCCGCTCTGGGTGAGTGGGAAGCCGACATGGAAAAAGAGCTGGCGTAAGCGCCGCTCTAGATTCCGACCATGAAAAAAGGCCCGCTCAACCGAGCGGGCCTTTCTTGTTTGGATCCGGGTGGGCTTAGCGGCCCAGTTCGGAGATCGTCAGCGTGGAGCTGGCGAGATCGGAACCGGAACCATAGGTGCCGATCCAGATGTCATACTGACCACCCTGCGGGTTGTTGAAGGTGACACTCGGATTGAGGCCTTCACCGCTGTCATCATCGCAATACCACTGGCCATCCGGACCGTTGATCACGATGGTCGTGTCGGTGTTCGAGCGGGCGCCGATGGTCAGCGGCAGCGAACCCGGATTGAACTGCAGGCGGAAGTCCGGCGCATTGGCGATCATGCCGCGGCAGCGGTCAAAGACCTGCGTTGCGTCGATATTGCCGCCGGCCGTAATGGATACAGTGTACGGATCCGGCGTGAAGCCGCCGCTCAGCGAAACAGAACCGAAGGTCGGGTTGAGCGACCAGTCCTGTGCGACGGCAATACCCGCTGTCGATGCTGCCAGCAGTGCGGCAGCAGCAATAGTTTTCAAAGACATATTTATCCCCTTGGATTGTAGAATGACGCCAAGCTGCGCCCCTCTCATTCATGACTATGAACGTGCTTTCATGACCTCAACATGAACACTTGGCGCAAATGGGCTGGAAACCCTTGGCAAAATCGGTCAAAAGCCGCTCATGAGTTGCCAACTTTACCTGATTACACCGCCGCGCCTATCCCCTGAATTGGTGAATGACCTGCGTTCCGCACTGGAAGCCGGCGAGGTAGCTGCCGTTCAGATCCGGCTCAAGGACCACAATCGCGACGAAATCCGCGCTGCGGCGCCGGAACTGATCGCCCTGATCCAATCATTCGGCGCCGCCGCGGTCCTCAATGATGATGCCGAGCTCGCCGCCGAGCTGGGCTGTGATGGCGTGCATATCGGTCAGCAGGATGGCCGGGTGAAAGACGCGCGCGCGATCATGGGCAAGGACCGTTCGATCGGTGTGACCTGTCACGACAGCAAACACCTGGCGATGGTCGCCGGTGAGGCCGGGGCTGACTATGTCGCCTTTGGTGCCTTTTATCCGACCGATACCAAACAGGCGCCGACCCAGGCCGATCCGAGCGTGTTGCGCTGGTGGGTGGAGCTGTTTGAGCTGCCGGCTGTCGCCATTGGCGGCATAACCGTCGACAATGCGGCTCCGCTGCTGGAGGCGGGTGCAGATTTCCTGGCGGTGTCATCCGGCGTCTGGCAGCACCCTGACGGGCCTGCTGCGGCGGTGAAGGCGTTCAACGCGCTCATGGCGGACGCTGACAGCTAACTTTTCCGTCACGCGACAGTTGCGGCCTTGACCTTGCCGCATTGCGGCGGCTCAGTGCGCGACATGACGAATTTGCCTGTATCCTTGATGACGCCGGTGTCCGCGATCGCGGGCCTTCTGCTGTCTGGACTGGCCTGTGCCCAGGACCCTGCGGCCAGCGAGCCTGACTTTGTGTTTCCCGAGGAATTGTCGCTCGTGCCGGAAGACGTCCAGCGCGCTGCCGAAGAGGTCGAGGCCGACGAGGCCAGCATTCCCCTGGGCATGACACCGCTGGAAGAAGCCCTTTATCGCGCCCAGATCGCCTGGATCGACGAGGATTGGGTGCTGGCGCAACAATATGCCGAGACGGCTGCGTCCGGGGGAGAGATCACCGGTGCGGTCATGGCCGGATTGATTGCCCGGGATGGGCGCGCGGACGGCGTGCCGGATCTGTCCCGTGCCGCCAGCTGGTTCTCCCGTGCTGCCGAGCTTGAACATCCGCTGGCCCTCTACGAGATGGGCCGCCTGGCACGCCAGGACGTACCGGGCGTCGACAATCCACGCAGCTGGTTCGAGCGTGCAGCTCGCGCCGGTCATGTGCCCGGCATGGTCGCCTATGCGCTGGAATTGCGGGAATCGCCGATCCCCCAGGAGCGAGCTCGGGCGCGTGAATGGGCCGAACGAGCGGCCCAGCAAGGTTTTGCCGAGGCCATGTTCCAGTTCGGCCAATTGCTGGATCTGGGTATCGGCGGCGAGGCCGACCTGGTCAGCGCGCGATCCTGGTATGAGCGGGCGGCGCAGGAGCGCCATCCCGAGGCGGCGCTGCAGGCCGGCATCATGTGGGCTGAAGGCATTGGCGGCCCGCGCGATGATACTCGGGCGTGGCAGTTCATTCGCGAGGCTGCCGAGATGGGCTACGCCCCGGCGCAGGGACAATATGGTCTGCTGATGCTTCAGGGCCGTGGCGGCGAACGCGATGCCGAGATGGCGCGCTTCTGGTTCGAGCAGGGTGCCATGGGCGGGGATGGTGAAAGCCGTTTCCTGCTCGCCGTGACCCTGGCCCGCCAGGCCGTGGATGCACAGGACGAGGACATGCTGGGCCAGGCCTATCGCTGGGCCTTGCTGGCGCACGAGGATTTCATCGGTCATCCGGTCGACGAAGTGCGTCGTTCGGGCCTGCAGGCAGCGCTTGAAACGGATCTGCCGCCGGTTCTGCGTGAGCGCATCCGCTCGGAAGTTGACGCGCTGCGATAGCCGAACCGCCCTGCAAACTTGCTGTTTTGCGTGCTCGCTGATAGGAGAGCGCGACTTTCGCGGCTGTTTGCGCCGCTTGTATGCATTCCCCGATAGGTGACGCGATGAAGATCAACGGCAATGAGATCAAACCCGGCAACGTAATCATGCACCAGGATACGCTGTGGGTGGCCGTCAAGGCTGAGGCCGTAAAGCCGGGCAAGGGCGGTGCCTTTGCCCAGGTCGAGCTGAAGAACCTGCTCGATGGCCGCAAGCTCAATGAACGTTTCCGCGCGGCGGACAAGGTCGAGCGCGTGCGTCTGGAGCAGAAGGATCACACCTTCCTGTTCGACAGCGGCGAAACGCTGACCTTTATGGATGCCGAAACCTATGAGCAGATCGAGCTCAACAAGGATTTTGTCGGTGAGGACCGGGCGCGTTACCTGCAGGACGGCATGACGATCGTGGTCGAATTCCACGAGGATCGTCCCATCGGCCTGTCCCTGCCGCAGCATGTCTCGCTGGAGATCACCGAGACCGAGCCGGTCATCAAGGGCCAGACGGCTGCCAACTCCTTCAAGCCGGCCATTCTGGAAAACGGTGTGCGCACCGCGGTTCCGCCATTCATCGCCCAGGGCGAGCGCATTGTCGTCGCCACGGAAGATGGCTCCTACGTGAAGCGGGCGGACTAGACCTTGGGAACACTTTCACCACTCCTCACCCTGATGACGGACGTTGCCGGTCGTGCCGGCCGTTCGCTGAACCGCGACTTTCGTGATGTCGAGCATCTGCAGGTCTCCAAGAAAGGCCCCGCAGATTTTGTCTCCATCGCGGACAAGAAGGCGGAGTCGATCATCTATGACCGTCTTAACGAGGCGCGGCCGGGTTATGGCTTCCTCATGGAAGAGGGCGGTGTGGTGGAAGGCACCGACAAGTCCCACCGCTGGATCATCGATCCGCTGGATGGCACGCTGAACTTCCTGCACGGCATGCCGCACTTTGCCGTCTCCATCGCGCTCGAGCGCGAGGGCGAGCTGGTTGCGGGTGTGGTCTACAATCCGGCTACGGACGAGATGTTCCACGCCGAGAAGGGCCGTGGTGCCTGGCTGGCGGATCGCCGTCTGCGCGTCGCCAATCGCAAGCATTTCGACGAGAGTGTCGTGGCGACCGGAATGCCGTTTGCCGGCAAGAAAGGCCATGCGCAATTCCTCAAGGAGTTGCACCAGGTCATGCCGCATGCTGCCGGTGTTCGCCGCATGGGATCTGCGGCTCTGGATCTCGCCTGGGTCGCAGCTGGTCGTTATGACAGCTTCTGGGAACGCAATCTGAATTCCTGGGACATTGCTGCGGGTATCGTGCTGGTGAAAGAGGCGGGTGGTTTCGTCTCCGAGATCGACGACAAGCCGGACTTGCTGGAGACCGGCTCTATCGTCGCTGGCAATGAAGGCATGCTGGCCGCTTTGCAAACCAGGCTCGCTGCGGCGCGCTAGGCCGAAGCACTCTCTTTTTGTCATCCCCGCCGGATGCCCCGCGAAAGCGGGGCGCAGAGCGGGGACCCGTGATTGTGACCTGTGGGTCCCGGATCTTCGCCCGGCTCAGGGCCGGGCATGCGTCCGGGATGACAACGCCTGCGCAGGAAGAGGGTGAACCTCCAGGGTTTCCACCTTTTCCGCCCACACAACGTAACGCTCCGGTCCCGGTGTGATCGAACCGAAGGGCCAACAGGTGACCAGGGCCAGGCGGGCCGGGCCACCCTCAGGCTGAATACCGGAGCGTTCAGCGTGCACCACCTCGGTGTGGGTGATGCGGAACAGCACCCGTTCGCCATCAGCGCGTTCGAGCACCACCTCATCCCCGATCTCGACATCCCGCAGGAAGGCGAAATGCGTATCGCGATGAGCAGCGATGACGCTGGTTCCGGCCGCCCCGGGTGGTGGTGTCGCAGCCAGGTGTGAGGGGCCGAAGGCCAGCGCTTCGCCTCCGGCTTCGGCCAGCACAATGGCGTGTTGTCCCAGGGATGGGGCGGAGAGCCGCGCCACGGGCCAGGTATCGGCCCAGGGCCATGGTGTTGGCGCGGTCTCTCCTTCCTGCGCACGCGTCCAGGCTCTGGCGAGCAGGACTTGTGCAATTTCTGCCTTGGCCGAGATCCACACGCCCTGTCCGACCAGGACACCACCGCTGAGAATCAGGGCGAGGGCGGCAATCGGGGCGAGCGCTTGTCTCAGGCGCGTGTGAGTGCGGCCTACCACAGGCGACGCTCCTGGTGGGTCATCAGCCAGATCAGGCCCAGCAGCATCAGCAGCGCACCCAGCCAGGTCAGCAGTTCGCGCGGCGTCGCCGTCGCCGGCAGGGGCAGGCCGTTCTCATCCAGGCGCGGCGCGTCGGGGTCCTGCCCCGGGCGCAGCTGGCTGATCAGGGCCGGGTCGAGGCTGGCGTGCTGGACCGGGACCATGCGGTCATCCATCACCGCCTCGAAGTCCCAGCCATCCGGGATCATGTTCGGGGTCTGACGCGCGACCAGGGTTTCATCGGTCGGACGTGCGGGGGTCGCATCGACCGCGATCAGGCTGGTCAGGCGCGAGACCAGGTGGAAGTCCAGAGCGGTTTGCAGGACGCCTTGATCGACCTGTTCCATGCTGGCGCCCTGGAAACGGGTTTCCTCGATGCCGCGAATGCGGTTGCGTCCAAACAGGGTGGCGATCCCGCTGGATTGCGTCGCCTCGGACAGGGAGAGTTGCTCGCGCCAGGTCGCACCGGCGGTCTGCCCCTCCAGGATCATGACGCCCTGGGGATTGTCCAGGCGAGCAGTCATGACGACGGGCTCGCCGTAATAGAGGTCCGGCAGGGGCGCAGGCCAGATCTCGCTGATCGCACCCTGCGGGAAGATCGCATCCAGATTGGTCATGACCGGGCGTTCCAGCGCCGTGAAGAGCTGTTCCATCTCTTCCGCGACATCAGAGACCTGGCCAATATGGGTGAAGGTGCCCCGGCCGATGCGAGCCGCACGGCTCATGAAATAGGTGTTCGGGGCTGAGCCGATGCCGACCGGGAACAGGCGGGATCGGCCGATGCCCAGGTGGATGGCTTCGAACAGCTGGGCCTCATTGCCGATCGCACCATCGGTCAGGAAGACGACCTGGCGAACCCGCGTGGTGTCATCCGCACTCTTGTCGCGCAGCGCTGCGACGAGGGCGGGAAGCATGTCTGTGCCGCCTTCCGCATCCAGACCACGCGCAAAGGCCAGCGCCGCAGCGACATTGGTCTCGTTGGCGTCGACGGCGTCGGGAAAGACCTGTTCCATGGTGTTGTCGAAGCGGATCACGTTGAACCGGTCTGTAGGTTCAAGGCGCTCGAGGGCAAAAATCAGGGCTTCACGCGCCTGTTGCATCGATGTGCCGGCCATGGAGCCGGAGTTATCGATCACGAAAATTGTTTCGCGCGGCCGACGGGGCGTATCCGCGCCCAGTTCGGCCGGGGGCAGGATCTGCGCCAGCAGATAGGTCTGGCCACTCCACTCTTCGGTAAACAGGGCGGCGCTGGCCTGGGTGCGGTCTGCAGGCTGCCAGGTGAGGACAAAATCGTGATTGGCGGGAATGGGGCCGTTAGCCAATTCGATCGAGGCTTCGCCCGGGGCAGTGTGGCGCACCAGGGTGGCGTGATACTGGCTGGCAATCTCGCCCAGCTCGAAACCGGCGTTCAACGAGGTGCGGATCGTAACGGGCAGGCGCAGGCCTTCTTCCGGCTCGCCCTCCGGCAGCATCAGCGGCGGGGTAATCCGCTGAGCGTCCGGTACGGTAGAGCCCCGGGTCGAGCCCGTGGCGGCGAGCAGATAGCCGACATCCTGCGGGATGTAGCGCGGCGTGATCGCGAGCGGCACACGCACTTCGAACTGACCGTCGTTCAGGCGGGCAATATCCTGATACTCGATCTGTACCATAATGGTTTCACCCGGGCCGATATTGGCCACGGATGTTGTGAACATGTTGGGGCGTTCTTGTTCAACCAGGCTGGCGCGCTGGCCGGCTTCGCGAGCACGCTCATAGATCTGGCGCGCCTGCTGGCGCTCATGGATCTCGCCTTCGATAAAGCGATCACCGATCTGCATGCGCAGGCGGTCGACGCCGCTGTCCTCGGGCATCGGGAAGAGATAGGTGCCTTCGACCCAAGCATCCGAGGGGTTTTCAAACCGCTGGGTCACGATGGCGCGCACGACCGGTCCGGAGATGTCGAGTTCGATGTCCGTCGCGATCATCGGTGCGGGTACATACACACCGTGTTCCATGGTCTTGAGCAGCAGGGCGCCTTCATTGATCTCGCTGAGGCGGACCATGCCTTCCGGCGTCGCTGGTGCCTCATCGGCGAGCGCGTCGGACCAGAGAAACAAGCTGGCGGCAAAAGTTGCGACTGCGATGATGAGACCGAACCAGGCCTGTCCACCGGCGGCATTGCGTGCGTGTGAAGTCATCGACTTCCTCCCCATAAGCAGCGAGCCAAGATGACGACCCGCTTCCCTTCCGCTGTGGAAATTGCTCCCGGATCAAGGATGGGAGAGGGCGCGTTTGCGGCGATTGCGGGGAAAATTGGGGCAAATTGGGGGCGCGAGGGGAATCCTACTAAAAATTTAGTTGAATGGATTTTGCCCTCATCTATCCCTAGGATCAGTTACTAAGGAATTCGTAGATGGCGCGTCCGACATCCCCGCAACTGACTGAAGCCGAACAACGCATCATGGACCAGCTATGGGCCATGGGCGAGGCGAGTGTTCGCCAGCTCACCGAAGCGCTGGAGCCGAAATACGGGCTTGCCTACACCACGGTGCTGACCACGGTGCGCATCATGGCAGACAAGGGGTATGTGGACTTTCGCAAGGATGGACGCGCTCATATTTTCCGCCCGACGCTCTCGCGGGAAGGTGCCCAGCGCAAGGCGATTGGGTCGGTCATGCAGTCCCTGTTCGGCGGGTCTCCACGGGAGCTGGCCCAGCACCTGGTCGCCGAGGAGCAGCTGACGCTGGACGATATCGAGGCGCTGCGAGCCGAACTGATCGCCAAGCATGGAGACCGGTCATGAGCTCCGCCGTTATCTATGCCGGGCTGATCGCCCTCATCGCCTCCGCCGTCTTCCTGCTCGCGCTGCTCATCTTCGATCGCCTGGCGCCCATGCGCTTCATCAAGGAGCGTCATGACCTCGCCCTGACGGTCTGGCTGGTCGTGCCCCTGGTCTTTGCCCTGGCGCTGCAGCCCAAACCGGTGCCCGAAGAGGTCGAGTTCCTGCCCAACGGCATCAATGCGGCGATTGCCGAGGCCGACAGCGAGACCCGGTTTGCGCCGGCCCTCCCGGCTGTTTCCAATCCGATTGCCGGTCTTGTTCCCCGGGGACTGCCCTGGGCGTCGCTGGTGTTTGCGATCTGGATGACTGTAAGCGCCTTCATGCTGACGCGGCTATTGATCGACCTGGGCGCCTTGCTCCTCCTGCGTGTACGCAGCATGCAGATCGTGCTCCCGGCGGGGCTTGGACTGTCCAGACGGGTCGATATCCGCCAGGCCGCGGGTGTTTCGTCCCCCTTGATGGCGGGCTATTTCCGCCCGGCGATCTACTTGCCAACCGATTTCAAACTGGACGCCTCTGCGCGCCCCATCCTCGAGCATGAGATTGCGCACCTGACCCGGGGTGATGCCTGGACGGTCCTGGGCCTGCGTATCCTCGGTGCGGTATTCTGGTGGGTGCTGCCCTTGCGGTTTGTTGACCGCCATCTCAGCCGCACTCGAGAAGCGCTGTGCGATGAAATCGCTGCCCGGATTACAGGCGAGCCGATCAAGCTGGCGCACGCCCTGCTGGATACGGCCCAGCGACAGCTCGCCCGCCCGTCACTGGCGCTGGCTGCCGGATCCGGAAAAACCGCATTGGCCAGCCGTATCCAACACCTCTCCTCCATCGATGTCGAAACCAGAAGGACACCTGTCATGCGTATTGCGCTCCTGCTCCCGGCCATTGCCGCTGCCGCCTTTGTCGCAACTCCGAAAGTCGGCGCCGCCGTCAATGATGAGCGACGGGTGTGGAGCTATGACATGGAAGATGTCTCTCCGCTCTATCATGCCGCGCATCGGGGTCGCCTGGCGGATATCCGCGCCATGTTGGAAGCGGGCGCTGATCCAAACGAGATCTCCTATGGCGATGGTGCGCCCTTGTTTGCAGCCATCCGCTCTGCTCGCCGTGATGTCCTCGATTTGTTGATGCAATACGGCGCGGATCCCGATCTGGCGGTCGATGGCGAGGGGTCGCCGATGATCGCTGCGGCCCGCAATGGCGAGCTCGACATGCTGCAGGCGATGATCTCCAGCGGGGCGTCTGTTGATGCGGGTGTGGCCGGCGATGGCAATCCGCTGATCGCCGCTGTCCAGGTGCGTGACCGCCGCATGGTCGAATTCCTGCTTGAAGCCGGGGCCGATCCCAATGCCTATGTCTGGGCCGATGAAACGCCAATGGTCGCGGCGGCCCAGAACGGCGATATCGAAATCGCAGAAGTGCTGGCTGAGGCCGGCGCCGATCTCTCACTCACCGTATTCGCTCCCAATCGCAGTGGCGAGGGTGAATACCGGTCACCGATCAGCGAGGCGCGTCGCAAAGGGCATGCGCGCATGGAAGCCTGGCTGGAGCGCCGGGGGGCGCAACATCAGCCGCCTGCTGAGTAGGCTGTCTAAGTAAAGGACTTCACACATGAAGATGATCACTTCACGGACCGCGGTGGCCGTGTTGGCGGGAGCGGCTTGCCTGCTCTCACCGGCCGCCTGGGCCCAGACACCATCGGATTTCTCCTCGCAATTGCGCCCGCGCTTCTGGGTTGGAGACGATGAAACCCGCTATTCGCTTGCCGAGCGCATGGAACACTACGGCGTGCCCGGTGTTGCCATCGCGATCATCGAGGATGGCGACCTTGTCTATGCAGAAGGTTTCGGTGTTCTGCAGGCGGGTGGAGACGAAGCCGTGAACGCGCATACCGTGTTCTCCGCCGGGTCGGTCAGCAAGATTGCAACCTCCGCCCTGACGCTGCGTCTGCATGAGCTCGAGCAGCTGGATATCAATGCCCCGGTCTCCACACAGCTGGTGAGCTGGCAATTGCCCGAGAGCGAGTTTGATAACGAGCGGGTGACGCTGCGTACCATTCTTTCGCACACGGCCGGTTTCAACGTGCACGGTTTTCCGGACTTCCAGCCGGGCGCTGCGCAGCCAAATGTGTATGACACGCTGAACGGAACCGCCCCGGCCCTGACCGAGACCCTAACACTGACCTTCGAGCCGGGCTCGACCTATCGCTATTCCGGCGGTGGTTTTACACTGGCCCAGCTGATCATCGCCGATCAGACAGACACGACCTTCGAGGCAGCGGCGGAAACGCATCTGTTCGCACCGCTGGGGATGAGCCGGTCGAGCTTTGCCAACCCGCTGCCGGAAGACCATGGCAATATCGCACGCGCGCATGATCGCCAGGGTGAGCCGGCGGCGCTTCCGCGTGGTTATGAAAGCATGCCGGAAATGGCGGCGTCCGGGCTGTGGACCAGTTCCCACGATCTTGGACTGCTGGTGGCGGGTCTGATCAATGATTACCGCGGAGAGGGTGACTATCTGGGCCGCGAGACCGCGATCGACATGATGTCACGCGTCGCCCGCAGTCAGCATGGGCTGGGCCCGCGCATCGAGCATGCCGGTAACCAGTATTTCTTCCACCATGCCGGGGCCAACAATTCCTATCAGAGCTGGATGGAAGGGCATCTGGTGACCGGTGACGGCCTGGTGGTCCTGACCAACGGCGCCAATGGCAATGCGCTGCACATGGAGATCCGCAATGCGGTTGCCGACGCGATGGGCTGGCAGATCAATGCGCCTTACCGCCTCCCCGAGCTCGATATTCCTCAGGCCATGCTGGCCAGCATGACCGGGCGTTTTGCCCCGAATGAAGTTGTCCCCCTGGATATGCGTCAGCAAATGGTCAGCGGCATATATGCCTGGGATCTCGAGGTCACGCTGGTTGACGGGCAATTGCAGGTCGGTCGCGTGGGTGGGGACTTCACCCTGCCGCTGATCCCGGTTACCCCGACCCGTTTCGTGATTGACGGTCTGGCGATGCGCGAAGGCATCGCCGAGCTGGAGTTCCACCGGGACGCCACGCGCCGGGTGAACGGGATGAGTTTTCACATCGCCAATGCCAGTTCGCACTATGCGCGTATGGGTGGGGCAGACTGATCAGCGTGCGGCGGGGGCGAAAGCCCCTGCCGGGACGTTGGTTATACAATAATACTACTTACAGTAGATTGGTCGCTGGCTAAAAAAACTATTTCAGTATTATCGCTAAAGCGAATTGAAATATGCAGTAATTTCAGGATGTAACCGCGTGGTTGCGAAAGACGACCCGAATTAGAGATTTGGAAACCTCCTCTGGACCAGCATGTCAGCTATCAAGCTTGCGGATTGTGCGATGTCCCTTCCTACTTTGAATGTCACACATCGAATTGCGATTGCTGTCGGTGCACCCATCCTCGCTCTGATCTTCTTTGCCGGCCTGTTCGTCATGGAACACCGGTCCGACGCGGAGCGTATGCGAAGTATCGCCGAGTTGACGGAATTCGGGCGTACGATGAGTGCGGTCATTCACGAGTTGCAACGCGAACGCGGCAATTCCGCAGGGTTCGTGGGTTCGCGGGGCGGTCGGGAATTCGCCACTCGGCTGGACCAGCAGCGCGCCCGCACCGATCTGATCATTTCGCAATATTTCAGCGCTTTGCAGGAGCACGATCCGTCCAAGTACAGCGCGGAATATGCGCAGGCCATTGACGGGGTGAACACGCAATTGCGCAGTCTCGCCGATCACCGGGGTTCGGTAGATACGCTGGAGATCAATCTCAGCCAGGCCGTTTCGCCCTATACCGCGATCATCAACGGCATTCTTCACGCCTATGTCCAGGAAATTCATGTCTCTGACGATGCGGGTCTGACCGAGGGTATGATCTCGCTGCTCAACCTAATGGAAGCCAAGGAAAACGCCGGTATCGAGCGCGCCGTCGGCGCCAACACGCTGGGGTCCGGCACGGTTAATCGCAATAATCACCGCCGGCTGACCGAGCTTCAGGCGGCCCAGGAAGCCTTCCTGGCAGAATTCAGCATGATTGCCGGTCCGGAATGGAGCGATCGTGTGACCCGCGCTGTCGAGCCAACGCTCGAAGCGGTTCAGGCCTATCGTGACACGATGGCCGAGGGTGGCTATGGCGCGGCCTTGCCGCAGGGCGAGGGTGGGGCATGGTTCGATGCATCCACCCGCCGCATCGACGCCTTGATGGATGTTGAATCCGAGTTCGCGACCTATCTGGTCGACGTGGCGACTGTCCGCCTTGAGGCCTCCAACCGTTCTGCCTGGTTCTATGCTGCGCTTGCCGTTCTGGTGACACTGGCGACGATCTGGCTGTCGATCCAGGTTGCTTTGAGTGTGGTTCGGCCGATCAAGATGATCACCGACAATCTGGAGCGTATTGCCTGCGGTGAAACCGACGTTCGGATCCGGGGTGTCGCGCGCCAGGACGAAATCGGGGTGTTGGCCCGGGCGGCACGCGATTTCCTGGCCGATTCCGAGCAACGTCGTGCACTGGAAGCGGCCAATCTGGCCAAGGACCAAAAGGCGATGGCCGAACGTACAGCCTATATGAAAAAGATGTCGCAGGAGGTGGAAGCCGCATCCGAGCGCAGCCTCGGGCGGGTCGTAGGATCTGCGTCTGACATCCGCGAGCGTTCCCTGGCCGTGAAAGCCTCGCTCAGTGATGCCGTGGAGAAGGCCGAGAGCGTGGCCGACCGGGCGCGCGTCTCCAGTGCTCAGTCGTCAGATGCTGCTGAACAGGCCGACCAGCTGATCTATGCCATCAATGAAGTCACGGAACAGATCACCAGGAGTGATGGTCTGGTGCGTGATGCGGTGGGTAAGGCGTCCCAGTCCAGCGAAGCGGTCAACGAGCTGCGTGACGCAGCGGCCCAGATCGGTAATTTCATCGAAATCATTAACGGCCTGGCCGAGCAGACCAACCTGCTGGCGCTCAACGCGACCATCGAGGCGGCGCGTGCCGGTGAAGCCGGCAGGGGCTTTGCGGTTGTTGCTTCCGAGGTGAAGGCCCTGGCGGCGCAGACTAACAAGTCTGCCAGCGAGATTTCCGAACGCGTCTCGTCCATCCAGGGACGAACCCAGGACACGGTCACGGCAATCGATGCCATCGCATCCTCGATTGATACGCTCAGCGAGGTCACGACCGCTGTCTCGGCGGCAATGGAAGAGCAGCGCGCCTCGACCAGCAGCTTCCTCGGATTTGTCGAGCAAACCCGCACCGCGACCAGTGATGTGGTCGTTGGGGTAGAGGAAATCCGCGGCGTTGCCGAGCGCGTTTCCAGCGAGGCCGAGGCCTTTGCCTCGACCGCGGACGACATGGCGGACATGTCGGAACTGGCTCGATTCGAAATTCCTCGCATCGTTACGGCGGCGTCTAACGAGGCGGAAGAGGAAATATCCAGTATTCGCGAGGACCGCCGGATCGAGGGCAATGATCTGGATGGTGAAAGCGAAGACGTCGCTCATTGGGGATAAATGAATGCAACATTCGATTTCGAACTCTGGTGATAAGGCGGTGGTCGCCCTGTCGGGCTCTTTCACGTTTGACGACCACGAGGTCGCACGGGCCCTGATGCGCCAGTTCTGCGCGGGCGAAGGCAGCAATGTTGTCTATGACCTGTCCGGCGTGACGTCGATCGACAGCGCGGGCATCGGATTGTTGCTGATGACCAATGACCGGCTGAACAAGGCGTCCAAGGGCTTCGCCCTGCGCGGGCCGACCGGCCTTACCGAGCGGGCGCTGCAGTTGGCGCGGGTCGGCGACCTCATTCCTATCGAGGTCTGATTAGGAGGCTCCTGACATGAGAGCAATTTTGTGTAGCGGTCTGGCCCTGCTGGCCGCGAGTGGCGCTGCTGCGGCGGACGATATCTTCCATCTCGATGGCCGTATCCGCTTCGAAACCGCCGATTTTTCCGGCAATGCCAATACCGCAGAGGCGCTGAGCTGGCGCAACCGGCTGGGGGCTGAGTTCTCGTTTGGTCAGGGCTGGAGTGTTCTGGTTGAAGGCGAACATGTCTTTCATCTGATTGATGATTTCAATGACACGGTGAACGGCCAGACCCAGTTTCCGGTCATCGCGGATCCGGAAGCGACAGAGCTGAACCGGCTACAGCTGGCTCATGCCAGCGACGGTCGCTCCTTTGTGCTCGGTCGCCAGCGCATGGTGATCGGGGATTCCCGGTATGTCGGCAATGTCGGCTATCGCCAGAACGAGCAGACCTTCGACGCGGTGCGCCTGGATTTCGAAACCGCGGGCGGTATCGAGTTCGGTTATGCCTTTCTCGATCGTGTGCACCGGATTTTCGGTGATGACAGCCCGGCGGGGGAGTGGGATCTCGATACCCATCTCGTCACCGCGAGCAGTGCGCTGGGCGCCGGCACGTTGAGCTTTACCGGCCTCTGGTTCGAGAACCAGGATGTTCCGGGCATGTCCAGCCAGACGCTGGCCATCCAGTGGAGCCATGTGCATGCGCTGGAGAGCGGGCAGTTTGACTATTACGTCGAATTCGCCAACCAGACTGATTACGGCAATGCGACCGGACCGGGCTATGATCTCAGCGCCCTTCGTCTGCAGCTGCGCATGCGTGGTGAACGTTTCGGCGGCTGGGTCGGCCTGGAAAGCCTGGACGGTAACGGTGCGCGCGGTTTCGCGACGCCGCTGGCGACCCTGCACAAATTCCAGGGGTTTGCCGATGTCTTCCTGGGGACGCCCGCGAATGGCATCCGCGACGTCTATTTCGGCGGTTCCGCAGGGTTCGGTGACGGCGCCCTGTTCAGCAACCGCTCCGTCAATGTGGTCTGGCACCATTTCGAAGCCGAGAATGGTGGCGCCGACTTCGGATCCGAACTGAACATCGTGTTCAATGGCCGGGTGACCGAACGGGTCGGATTCCAGCTCAAATACGCCGATTTCGACGGCGCGATAGGTGGTCCGGTGTCGCGTGAGCGACTGGCGCTGGCCCTGTCCTACTCCTACTGATGTGCCTGCCGGAGGCTGAGCCTCCGGCTGCACGTTCTGCTCATCTATTCTGCAGCAACGGTTTCCCGAGGCGCCCAGTCAAACTGCTGGAAGCGTTCGTCGACCGGTGTGTCTGCGAAATGATTGATGTAATTCGACAAAACCTTGTGTGACAGGCCCAGAACCACGTCGAGGATGTTGGCGCGGGTGTAGCCCGCTGCCAGGAAGGCCTCGACCTCAGCGTCCTCCACGACACCGCGATTGCGCAGCGTGCTCAGCGTGAACTGGCGCAAGGCCTCAAGCTTTTCATCCGGCAAGGGGCGATTGTCGCGCAGGGCGTTGATTACATCTTCTGCCACGCCCTGCATATGGGCGATGCCGGTGTGAGCCGGCACGCAGTAATGGCAATTGTGCTCTACATTGATGGTCAGCCAGACAACATTCTGCTCAACCGCGTTCAACGTGGATCTGGAAAACAGCCCGCCGAGCAGCTGATAGGCTTCCAGCGTTGAGGGTGCTTCCGCCATGACGGCGTGCAGGTTCGGGATGAACCCGAACGACCTCTGTGAGTTTTCGAGCAGCGGCTTGGACCCTTCCGGGGCGCTCTCGGGGGTGTGCAGCGTAAAGTCAGTCATCGGAAGGATGTCCTGTTGTTATGCGGCGCCCAGTGCGGCGTCTGCGCACAGGTCGGTATGGCCCTGCAATTTTGCAAGGGTGGTTCGTTCAAGTGATTGTGAAACATCGGCGACGGAGGGATTGCCTTCATGCTGACAGCGAGTACGGTCGCAGTCCCAAACGTCCAGTTCAGGAATGCCATCATGACTTTCAAGCCGTCCGAAGCGCTCTCGCGTGTGAAACCCTCTGCGACCCTGGCTGTCACGCAGAAGGCGCGTGATCTTCGTGCCAAGGGTATGGACGTGATTGGCCTTGGCGCCGGCGAGCCGGATTTCGATACGCCGGACCACATCAAGGAAGCGGCGATCGACGCCATCCGCCGTGGTGAGACGAAATACACCGCCGTAGACGGCATTCCGGAACTCAAGGATGCCATCATCAAGAAATTCCGTCGCGACAATGCACTGGACTATTCGGCGAGCCAGATCCACGTGGCGCCAGGCGGCAAGCCGGTCATCTACAATGCCTTCGCAGCGACACTGGATGCGGGCGATGAGGTCATCATTCCGGCGCCTTACTGGGTGACCTATCCTGAAGTCGTGCGCCTGCAGGCCGGTACGCCGGTCGAGGTAAAGACGAAAATCGAGAATGGCTACAAGATTACGCCGGCCGAACTGGACGCCGCCATCACGCCGCGCACCAAATGGCTGATCTTGAACTCGCCCTCGAACCCCACCGGCATGGGCTATACGGCGGCTGAGCTGAAGGCGCTGGCCGAGGTGCTGCTCCGGCACCCGCACGTCTGGATCATGACGGACGACATGTATGAGCACATTGTCTATGACGGCTATGAATTCGCCACCATCGCCCAGGTCGAACCGCGTCTCTATGATCGCACGCTGACGATGAATGGCGTGTCCAAGGCCTATTCCATGACCGGCTGGCGGATCGGCTATGCGGCGGGCCCCGAAGCCCTGATCGCTGGCATGCGCAAGGTCATCTCCCAGACAACGTCCAACCCCTGCTCGATCAGCCAGTGGGCGGCTGTGGCCGCGCTCAACGGAGATCACGGCTTCCTCAAGCCTCGCAATGAAGCGTTTCTACGTCGCCGTAATCTGGTCCTGGCGGCCGTGGAGGAGGCGGAAGGCCTTGTCGCGCCGACACCGGAAGGCGCCTTTTACGTGTTCGCGGACTGCGCAGGTGCGATGGGCAAGACCACACCCTCTGGCCAGGAAATACAGAATGATACGGACTTCTGCGCCGCCCTGTTGGAGGCCGAAGCGGTGGCCGTTGTGCCGGGCATTGCCTTCGGATTGGAGCCCGGCTTCCGCATCTCCTATGCGACGGATGACGATACGCTCGTCGAAGCCGGAAAGCGCATTCAACGCTTCTGCGCCTCGCTGAAATAGTATCGAGAAATTCAATTGTTCGATTAGTAATTACTAATTGGATCTATTGATTAGGCTCGGGCATAAGTTTTCCCAAGGCAGCATATGCTGCACAACCAAACCAGGGAGAGCGATATGAGCTTCAATATGGGTCTGACCGAAGAGCAGCGACTGGCGATGGCCGACGCGGTGAGCGCCGTACTGGCGGATACCTATGCGCTGTATTTCAAGACGCATGTCTATCACTGGAATGTCACGGGGCCGCGCTTCCACGATCTGCACGCCCTGTTTGAACTGCAATATAACGAAATGTGGACCGCGACCGACGAGATCGCGGAGCGCATACGGGCGCTGGGCGTCAAGGCTCCCAATTCCTATGTCGCCATGGGCGCGGCGGCAACGCTGGGCGCGGAAGCCGGCGAGGCGGATGCCGACGCGATGGTCGCTGATCTTCTCAAAGGTCATGAAGTGGTGGTCGCCACTATCCGCAAGGCGCTCGAACTGGCGAGCGAACACGGCGATGAGGCCACGGCCGACGTATTGACGCCGCGCCTTACCGTGCATGAGAAAACCGCCTGGATGCTGCGCTCGACGCTGGGCTAGTTTTCCACACATTATCACGAGCAAAAAAAGACCCCGGCCAATCGGCCGGGGTTTTTGGTGAGGTATGGGCAAAGAAAAAGGCGCCGGTCCTTAAGGGGAGGAGAAGGGACCGGCGCCAGAAACAGCATACCGTTTAAGGGGAGAAGATCGGTATGCGTTAACTTGGGTGACACTGCGGCGTCGCCGCTGCGTCTGTGAGGGGATATATGACCCATGCTGCGCTGCAAAAGAAGGGATGAAGTTGCAGATTAGCCATGCATAAACGCTGTATCGAAATTTGATATCCATGCGCCACGCGTGGCGGTTGTTATATCCCAAAACGCTTCCTCTTACCCTTTGTTAACCGCGGGATTGCGATGAGGACGCCTGGGGAAGAGGAATACGGATATTCAAATGATGCTGCTCAAGCGCCGGTCTGAGCCGGAAGCGCACGTGATGGCGGATGCGCAGACCATCGAGCCGGACTGGATTGACGATCTGGCCAGTGTCCTGGATCGCCTGGCGCAAGGGGAAAAGCCGGGCTTGCCGGAGCTCCCGGACGCCCTGGCCGCAGCGCTCACGCGGCTTTACGGCGCAATGGATGCGCGCGACCAGGTGTCCCTGGAGCGCTCTGTCGGCTTCTCCATGCATGGCAGCGAGGCCATGGCAGCGGTGTCTCGTGCGACCGGCGATATCCGTGATGTTGACCAGCAGGCCCAGTCCATGTCCTC
This sequence comes from Maricaulis sp., assembly GCA_017643585.1. Taxonomy (GTDB): domain Bacteria; phylum Pseudomonadota; class Alphaproteobacteria; order Caulobacterales; family Maricaulaceae; genus Maricaulis. The sequence continues at coordinate 108,495 of JAEPND010000003.1, read as the reverse complement.
GGCGATCGAGGAGCTGAATGCCTCGATCCAGCAGATCTCGAGCTTTTCCGGAACCGCGGCCAACAACCTGTCTGATTGTGTGCAGGCGACCAGCCACGGTCTGGAGCAGGTCTCCAACTCGGCCTGTCAGATGGATTCCATCGAGGACGCCTACACCAGCATTGTGGGGCGCGTGGAACAGCTGGAGGCGGCCTCGGCGCAAATCACCAATATCGTCGACACGATTTCCGAAATTGCCGGTCAGACCAACCTCCTGGCGCTGAACGCGACGATCGAAGCCGCGCGGGCCGGCGAGGCCGGGCGGGGCTTCTCCGTGGTTGCTGAAGAGGTCAAGGCGCTGTCCGGCCAGACCGAGAAGGCGACCGGCGATATTCGCGCCAAGATCGAAAACCTGCAGGGCGAGGTGACCGGCATTATCGATGCGGTGCACGGATCCATGACCGCGATCAAGGATGGAAAGACCGCCAGCGATGATGCTGCCGAAAGCGTGCGCTCGGGTGTGGAGCTGGTGCAGTCCAGTTCCAGCCTGGTCTCTGAAATTGCCCGCCTGATGAGCGAACAGACCGGTGCAGCACAGGAACTTGCGCGGGGTGTCGCCGGGGTCGCCAACGCTTCCCGGCAGGCGACCGAACGCGTCGAACAGGTCATCGAGGCCGTGGCGGCGTCCGAGCAGATCGTCAATGAGAGCTTCGCGGATCTGGAGCAACGCGATGTGCGTGACTATGTCCTGCACCGCGCCAAGTCAGACCATTTCCTGTGGAAGAAAAACCTGTCCGAGAAGTTCGTCGGCCGCAATGCGGTCAGCGCGGCAGAGCTGGCGGATCACCATGGCTGTCGTCTTGGCAAATGGTATGACGCCGTCCAGGACCCGGTCTTCATCGGCGATCCGCTGTTCCAGCGCCTCGTCGAGCCGCACGCGGAATTCCACCGCCAGGGCAAGCTGGCTGCGGAGCTGCACGAGCAGGGCCAGCGCGAAGCCGCCGAGGAGGCGGCCCACGCCATGGAAGCCGCTTCGGCGGACGTCATCGGTATTCTGGAAAGCCTGATCGCCAAGCGGCGCCTGGCCTAGACGTCCCAGCGGCGCGCCTGTTCAATCAGGAAGTCGCGGAAGGACGCGATGCGCCGCGATCCACGCAACTCGCTGGGATAGACAAAGAAAATCTCGAAGTCCGGCCCGTCGATATGCGGCAGGACGCGTTTGAGGTTCGGATTTTCCCGCGCCACATAATCCGGCAGCGCTGCGATGCCCATGCCGGACTGGACCGTTTTGGCGACGCCATAGATCGTGTTCACCTCGATGACGGCCGGCCGCGGCTCCTCATCATCCTCGCGGCCCAGGCGTGCCGCCCAGTCCAGTCCCGGGATCGGTGCCATCTGCGGCGGGCCGTACTGGATGATGGAATGATCGTTCAGATCGTCCGGCGTTTTCGGTTCTCCGCGCTGGGCAAGGTATTCAGGACTGGCGTAGAGGTGTTGGCTGGCACTCATCAGCTTGCGCTGGACCAGGTCATTCTGTGTGGATGGCCAGGGACGGATGCCCACCTCGGCTTCCAGGCCGGCGAGGTCCAGCTCGTGATCGTCGAGCATCAGGCGAATGTGGATGTTCGGAAACGCGTCGTGGAACTCGCTGAGACGCGGTGCCAGCCACATGGCACCGAGCGCTGTCGGTGCCGTGACCTTGAGCTCGCCGGAGGGTTCATCGCGGGTGTCGTGGACCTTGGCTTCCGCGATGGCGACCTTGGCCGCGATATCGTGTGCGGCTTCGTAAAGCAGATTGCCGGGCTCGGTCGGGATCAGGCCCCGCGCATGGCGGTGAAACAGGGTTACACCGAGATCATCCTCCAGCGCGGCGATCTGACGGCTTACAGCCGACTGGGAAAGCCCCAGCATTTCCGCAGCCTTGGTCAAGGAGCCAGCCTGTGCGGCGGCATGAAAGGTTTTCAGCTTGTCCCAATCCATGGGCGCGGTCTCCAGCCACGACTCAAGAATGGAACGCACCTTAAACTATTCAGTACAAAGCGCGAGATGCCCGCGAAGGGCGACTTCAGGTGGGCGGGCTATTGCCCGCCGCTGCCCCGGCGCAGAAGGACGCTGCCATTGCTGTCCTCTTCCGGAATTTCCGCCGTATAGTCCGGGCTGTCCGGATCTTCGGTCGGGATATCAATGGTATAGACCTCGCCATAGCGGCCTTGGCGGAAGAGTTCGATGCGGCGTTCGACGACGGCATTCATCAACATCACGCCATTGCTCGGCAGGACGCCACAGGCGGGCGAGCCCGAGACGCTGGGCTGCCGGTCATTGAACAGATCGGCATTGGAGACCGTCATCGGTGAGGGGCCTGCGGCTCCACGGCAGCGCAGCGAACCATTGACCATGTCGGCAATGCCCCATTCCTCGACAATCGGACGAACCCGGCGGCGTTCATCAATCTCGGAGATCGTTGCACCCCGGGCGTATTCCAGCAGGTGCGCACGCAGGTCCGCGTCGAAATTCGGGAAGAAATCGGCGCCTTCCTCGTAGAGGGTGGAGACGCGCAATTCGCGCGGGTGCGTGTCGACACCGCGCAGGGAGTTGATGAACTCGCGCGCATTGGAGTTCAGCTGTCGCCAGACGGTCTCGCCGCTATAGGCGGTGTTACGGATTTCCGGACCGCCAATGGCGCCGCTGAAGAAACCGTACATGACTTCCGGCTGGTCCCATTGCTCATAGACAATACGCAGGCGGATATCGTTGAGGCTGAGTGGCACACCGGCGACCGTGAGGATTTTCGCGTCGTGCAGGCGCTCGCGGTTCTCTCCGACGCGAATACGCTCGACGTCAGAGACGGGATACACCTGCATGATCTGCTCGATCACGGCGATATTGTGCAGGTTCAGCCAGTAGGCGAGCTGTTCGTCGCTGGACAGGTTGCCAAACTCGATCTGGGAGGGAATGGCTTCCAGCTCTTCGCGATATTGCGTGATCGCGATCTGGTATTCCTCGGGCAGCAGGTGGAAAATCACCCGGTTGCCTTCATAGCGATAGCGCGAAATGTTTTCGCTGCTCAGGCGCGTGCCGGTGGTGATCGCGCGGCCGCGCTCGGGGATCCGGTCCATCGGCGGGACGTTCAGCACGATACCGCCGAGGATCTCGGACAGCGTGCCGTAATCAATGCGCATGCCAGACTCGTCATTGAAGGCCGAAAACTGCTCGAAGCCATCCGGCACAGCCGTATCATTGGCCATTGCTACAGGCGTAGTCAGCAGGGCAAGTGCAAGCCCGGAAATCAAAGTGCGACGCATAATCTATCCCTCTCGTTCACGAACGCGTGATCACTTATTATCGCGTCCGGAATATTCCCATACTTACCCCTCCATGAAGAACAGGTAAGGGAGATGAGACAGCTAGGTCCCATCCCCCTTGAGTCCAGTGCGATCAGGGAAAATTGATCAGGCGTCAATCGAGGCCATGCCCTGTTCATTGTAGCGGGCGCCTTGCACCTTGTCGGCCAGCGCGTTGAGCGTGGCCATCTGAGCGTCGCTCAGCTCGATCTCGCCCGAGCCCAGATTGACCTGCAGATTGGCCAGCTTGGTCGTGCCCGGAATGGTGAGGATGTTGTCTCCGCGATTGAGCACCCAGCGAAGGGCGATCTGGGCCGCTTCCACCTTGAGACCATCCGCGATGCTCTTGATTTCCTCGACCAGGGCGAGATTGGCTTCATAGGCACCGTCGGCAAAACGGGGCTGATAATCACCTGAGCGGAAATCAGCGGGACGGTTTTCCGCTGTGAAACGCCCGGTCAGCATGCCGCGGCCCAGCGGGGAATAGGCGACCAGCGAGGCGCCGATCTCGTTGAGTGTGGGCAATTGCGCAGCTTCGATATCGCGCGAGAAGATAGAGTATTCCGACTGCAGCGCGGCGATGGGATGGACCGCGCTCGCACGCTTGAGCGTTTCCGCAGAGGCTTCAGACAGGCCGATCGCGCGGATCTTGCCTTCCTCGACCAGCTTGGCCATGGCGCCAACCGTCTCTTCGATCGGGCGGCTCTGGTCCATGCGGTGCATGTAGTACAGATCGATATAGTCCGTCTTGAGCAGGCTGAGCGATTCCTCGACCGCGCGGCGTGCATTGGCTTCCGAGCCGTCGATGCCGACAAACTCGCCGGTCGACTTGTCCCGCAAGGGGCCGAACTTGGTGGCGATGACCACCTTGTCCCGCTTGCCGGCAAAGGCTTCGCCCAGCAGGGCTTCATTCGCACCCATGCCGTACATTTCCGCGGTGTCGAAATGGTTCACACCCAGATCGATTGCCTTGTGCAAGAGGCCGATGGCCTCGCTTTTCTCTGTGGCGGGCCCGTAAAACTCCGACAGGCCCATACAGCCCAGTCCGATCGCATTTACAGAGATACCCGTTTGTCCGATTTCGCGTGTGATCATGTTCAAATCCCCTGCGTCAGGAAGTTTCCAATGCGCTGGTGTGAGCGCTCACTCGCATATTGTGAGTGTTTGCTCACAGTGCAAGAGGGGGGTCGAAAAAATACGCGGAACTGGGGAGAGAATAGCAGAGAAGCTTGGGTTTGTGTGCTTCGCCTAAACCGCCCAGGCCTGCCAGGCTGCATCAATGGCGGCGTCGATCTCTGTGTCGGACCAGGCTTTGCCCTGGTTGATCTGTTTCAGCATCGACACCAGCGGCGGAAAGAAAAACGCCACCAGGACATCACGCTGCAGATTGCGGATCTCTCCGGACGCCTGGCCGTCTTCAATGATCGAACAGATATGATCCATGATGCGTTCGTGGGCCGCGCCGCCTTCCTGGCGGGAGAGGGCGCTTTCGCCGAAACGCTGTCCGAAGGTGAAGGCTGGCAGGTCGTGGCAATAGGTGTTCCACATGCCCAGCCACATGGCCCGCGCCCGATCCTTGACGCTGGCGCTGTCACCCGTCTCGGCCGAGACACGTTCGAACACATCGGCCTTGAGCTGGCGGTAGGCGGCGATCAGCAGCGCATCCTTGCTCTTGAAGTGCCGGTAGAGCGTGCCTTCTGCAAGGCCCGTACGGTCGGCGATGGCCGCCGTTGTAGCCGCGCCAAACCCGTCCTCGGCCACAATATCCATCGCGGCGCGCATGAGTTTCTCTCGGGTGGTCGACGGTTGGGTGAGCATGGACTCACATATAAGGTGATTGCGGGCCGGCTGCCAAACGCCTGGCGACCGGCCCGAACCCGCTAGTCTTCAAGCGAGGCAAGATAGCGCTCGGCATCGAGCGCGGCCTGGCAGCCCATGCCGGCGGCGGTGACCGCCTGGCGATAGGTGTCATCGGTCACATCGCCAGCCGCATAAACGCCCGGGATGGAGGTCTTCGGCGTGCCCGGTTCAGTGACCAGATAGCCGCCATCCTTTGTTTCCAGCTGGCCGACAAAGAGCTCGGTCGCCGGCGCGTGACCGATGGCGATGAACACTCCGTGCGTGCTGTGCTCGGACACTTCGCCGGTCTTGATGTTCTTAAGGCGCACGCCCGTCACGGCCGGGAAGGGATCGGTTTCGCCGGTGATTTCCTCGACGACACTGTCCCAGATCACCTCGACCTTGGGGTTCTTCAGCAGGCGGTCCTGCATGACTTTCTCGGCGCGCAGGCTGTCGCGGCGGTGCACGAGCGTGACCTTGGAGGCGATATTGGCCAGGTAGAGCGCTTCCTCGACAGCGGTATTGCCGCCACCGACCACGAAGACTTCTTTTTCGCGATAGAAGAAGCCGTCACAGGTCGCACAGGCCGAAACGCCGCCGGTGGCAAAGGTCTGCTCGCTCTCCAGCCCCAGCCATTTGGCCTGGGCGCCAGTGGCGATGATCACAGAGTCGGTCGTGAAAACTGTACCGCTATCCAGTGTCAGCGTGAAGGGGCGCTGGGACAGGTCCGCCTTGACCACGAGATCGTTGATCATCTCGGTGCCGACCTTTTCGGCCTGGTCGCGCATCTGGTCCATCAGCCAGGGGCCCTGGATGACATCGGCAAAGCCGGGATAGTTCTCGACATCGGTGGTGATGGTCAGCTGACCGCCCGGCTGCAGGCCGGAGATCAGGACGGGTTCGAGCATGGCGCGCGCAGCATAGATGGCTGCCGTATAACCTGCAGCGCCGGATCCGATGATGACCAGGCGCGAGTGGCGCGTCTCAGACATGATATTTCCTCAAACGAACGGGGTTGGGCGCCCGGACAGGCGCCGATTCGACTTACCCCTATATAAGCAATCTTTGCGGCAATGCTCGCGTCTGATTGCAGCGTTACTATTCGTTATCCGGTGTGAGCGCGCGAACCATGCCGTTATCACGGCCACCGGTCCATCCGATAACGTCGAACGGATTGTCGATGGAGGGGTCCTGGCTCATCAGATGCGCGGAGTAGAGATGCGCAGAGCGCGTTCCGGAGCGGCAGTGCATGGCGATGTCGCCATCGAGTTCTTCCAGCAATTGCGTCAGCACCAGCGTATGCTCCGGATTGGCGCCATAAGCGCCGCCAATCGGCAGTTCCACATAGCGCATTCCACGGCTTTCCACTTCGGCTCGCATGTCGAAATCCAGACCGGCGGTTTCTTGCGGGGTGCGCGAGTTGACTACGGCCTGGATGCCGGCGGCGGCCCAGGCATCGAGATCCGCAAGGCCCGGCTGTTCCGCCAGGATTACACGTTCGTGCTGAACAACGGTGGCGGGCGTATCGGCTTGGCTCATGGTCAATCCCAGGCTGGCAAGAAGAGTGGTGAGAAAGTGTATCATGACGGCATCCTTTGCTGACCTGAGCTAGCCCGCTTTTGCCAGCGTTCAAGCACTTCAGCAGCGACCCGGTCGGTTTCCGCAAAACGAGCATAGGTCCAGCGATCCAGCTGGCCAAGATAGGGGCGAACCGCCCCCCAGCCTTCCAGTCGCGCATGCAGATGGGCGAACTTGCCGGCCTCACCGCTCAGGGGCAGTGCATAGACCGGTTTGCCGGTAGTCGCGGCTTCGACAAGCATGTTGGTGGATTCCTCGGTCACGAAAATCCAGTCGGCCGCGGCGAGGAAAGCGAAATAGGGATTTTCCCCCTCGCCATCGAAGAACCAGACATCATCGCGGTCGGCAAACTCCTTGCGCAAGCGCCGTCGCGACGCGTCCGGTGTCCGGCGCGAGACCGTCACCATCAGCTTGATGTCCTGGTCCAGCAGCGTGTGCAGGCGATGGATCAGGTAGTCGGTGACCCGATCATCCAGTTTGAAGCGTTTCGAATTGCCTCCGACCAAGATGGCCGCGCGTGCGCCTGGCATCTCCGAGAGCTGTTCGGAGAACTGGGCCAGGGCGTTGGAAAACTGCGATTGTGACAGCCGGTTCGGAGACCCGATCATCGAGATCGCATTGGGTTTGCGCAGGCGGTCATGTTCCGGCGCGACGATCAGATCGAAGTCGCGATACCGGGTGCGGGGATCCTGTACATAGACGAAATAGCATTGCGGGAAGACGCGTCGGTGCTTGGCCGCAAGTGGAATGGCGACGCGCCCACAGCCGATCCACAGATTCGGCGCAGGGCTGGAGGGCAGGGCAACAAAGCCTTCCCTGGTGACATGCACAGTATGGATGGCGAGGCGCGTATCAGGGATTCGCCGCGCCACGGCTTCCGCCAGGCCGAGGGCCTGATTCTCGATGCCGCGCCGTCCGTCAGAGACAACCCAGCAGACAGCCTGTTTTTGCGCGATGCCGGTCATTCGCACGATCCCCTTTGCCCTATTGCTGGACCGGACCGCCTGTGCTGGCAAGTCCAAGTCTCAGATTTTCCATGATCAAGCGGGGTGGGACGGCTATGGAATCCTTCCCCCTATTCGGTGTGCGGGTTTGGGCGCAGAACGGCATCCACGTCGGGTTCATTCAAACCGGGCTTGACGGGGTGCTATGTTTGTAGCATCCTGTTACAAGCGTAACATAAATGTGGTGATCGTCTCATGGCCGACCAGGCTCCATCCCAGGCAGAACTTATCGTCCTCAAGCAGTTGTGGGCGAGCGGTGAGCAGAGTGCCCGTGAAGTGCATGAGCGCGTCGCGACGGTGACGGACTGGTCCTATTCGACGACCCGCACGCTCCTCGCCCGCATGGTCCAGAAGGGTCTTGTTGAAAAGCGCGACAGTCATGGTCTTGCGCTCTACGAGGCCGCCGAGACCAAGGTCACCCTGATCGGCAAGATGGTGAAGAGCTTCTCGCAAAAGGTTCTGGAGCTGGACGGTTCCCTGCCGGTGTCCGCCTTCTCGGACAGCAAGCTGCTGGACGAGGGCGAGCTGGACGAGCTGAGCCGCCTGCTCGAGGAGGATGAGGATGACTAGTCTTCTCGTATCCCTGTTTATCGCACTGGGCCTGTCGGCCCTGATCGCCAGCCTGTCTGTGCGGGTCGTGGACCGGCTGGAGCGGGATCGTGACATCGAGGCCGGCAGCCGTATCGCCATCTGGCGCATGGCGCGCTTCGCTGCGCTGGCCCCGATCGCCATGGCCCTGGTCTTTTCACTCTTCCCGCAATTGACGACGGCCTTCCAGGCGCCGGATTTCCTGCGGCCGACGGCCTCCGAGCCAGTCGAACTGGTTGCACCCTTCGCGGTCGATGAGCGCGCGGCGACGACGCCAGCGCCTACCGAGGTGGCCAGTGCGGGCTATGCCGCTGGTGCCAAGCCGCAGGCCGACCCAAATCCTGCGCAGGACGTCACCGCGCCTGCAACAGGATTGTCCATTCCAGCGTGGATAACGCCAATGAATGTATTGCTGGCGGCCTATCTGTCCGGCCTGCTGCTGGCGCTGGGGCGATTTGCCCTGCGGCGCATGGCCCTGGCCGGATTGATCGCAACCAGTCAACAGCCCAGGCGCGAGCTGCGCTCGATGTACGAGCAGTGGCGCGGCCGCCTGGAACTGGAGAGCAGTGTCAGCCGACTGGTTGTCGTTGACGCCGCCATTACCCCCTTTGTCACCGGCTGGCAGCCGACGATTGTCCTGCCGCGCAGCCTAGCTGACGAAACCCAACGACAAGCGGCGGAGATCGCTGTCGTTCACGAGCTGATCCATGTTCGCCGGGGCGATGAACGGGATCGGTTTGTCGGTGAGCTCCTCACCGTGGCGCTGTGGTTCAACCCCGCGCTGAAAGCCATCGAATCTCGGCTCTCCCATGCGAGGGAACTCGCCTGTGACGCCGAGGCACTCAAAGAGATTGGGGGGCGAGCGCAGAGACGCGCCTACGCTCGGGCCATGATCGACGCGGCAAAAGCAGGGCTCCGCCCGGCGCCCTGCCTGTCGGCTTTCGGTCCAGATAATAAAAGGAATAGAGAAATGCGGATCAAAGCGATCTTGTCCCAGTCCACCACCATGTCGTCCAAGACTTTCCTGGCTGCTGCCGGTAGTGCGCTCGCCCTGATGATGGCGCCGACTTATGCTGCCCAGGCCATGGCCACCAACTACCTCCAGGCCGATGCGCCTGCTGTTGTCGCCGCGACCGCCAGTACGCTGACCGCGGCTGTGGTTGCCGAGCGCGAAGGTGAGACGGCGATCCGCCGGACGCTCAACGCGTCGCCGCTGGCCGCGCTGTCGGCCCTGGAATCGCTCGAGGCGCTCGAGAATATCGACGAGTCCTCCATCATAGGTAATCCGGCGAACTGGATGGCGATCGGTGCGTTCGCATCCGGTGCATCCTCGACCCTGAACCTGAATATCGAGGACGAGAACGGCAATCCGGTGCGCATCAGCATCAATGAAAGCGATGGTGACCTGGTCAATATCGAGTTCACCGATGATGAGGGCCGCCGCAACCACCTGCGTGCGCATGACCGCGGTGGTGATGATGCCGAAGTGACGCTGTTCCTCGACGATGCGGATGAGCCCTTCTTCCAGATCCTGGCGGCTGATGACGAAGCCAACATGCTGTTCCGCGACGATATCGGCCCGGTGCGCATGCAGGTCCGCGACCAGGATGATGATGCGACCATCATTGTTACCGACGAGCTGACCGGCGACAGCACCGAGCTCTTCTTCCAGGATACCGATGATGCCCGCCTGCTGGCTCCGGCCAATGGCCGTGTCAGCCATGTCGGTACGGACGAGCCGGGTCCGGATAGCGTTGGCCAGTATGTCGTGATCGATCACGGCTCGGGTTGGTCGACGGTCTATCACGGTCTGGAAAGCGTTGATGTGCGCCAGGGTGCGCGTATCTCGCGCGGCGATCCGATCGGTACGGGTGACCCGGACTATGATCATGACTGGGACCCGATGGACAGCGATGACAGCTTCAATTCCATCGATGTGGTCGACAATACCTCGATGTCGATTGTGCGCACGTCACAGGTTGAGCTCTAACGCCCCTTCCTAGTTCAGAGCCCAGGAACGCCCCCGGATTTCCGGGGGCGTTTTTCGTTTTTCGCATCATTAAGCGGTTTTCATTTGCGCGAGTGCGCTACATATGTAGAGTGCTCTCGACAAGTGGACAGGACCCCGCATGAACGACATCTCGCCATCGCCCGCCGAATTGACCGTGCTGAAACATCTCTGGGCCGTAGGACCGCAAAGTGCGCGGGAAACGCACAAGGCTGTTGCGGATGCAATGGGGTGGTCACCCTCGACCACGCGCACCGTGTTGACACGCATGGTGCAGAAAGGCCTGGTCGACAAAGCGGACTCGCACGGCCTGGCGGTGTTTGAGGCAAAGGTACGCAAGGTGGACCTGATCGGCCGGATGATCCGCGAGTTTACCGAAGACGTTCTGGAATTGCGCGGCCCGCTGCCGGCGACCGCCTTTACCAATTCCGACCTGCTTTCCGATGACGAGGCGAATGCGTTGATGAAACTCCTCGATGAGGAGAGCAGCGCATGATGGGATTATTGAACGCTGTCATCCTGGGCGCAGGCCTGTCGTTGATCGGCGGCCTGGTTCTGCTTCTGCTCGGACGTGTCCTGGAACGGCGCGATCCGCACAGCGGCGTGGAATTGTGGCGGGCCGCGCGTCTGGCCGCGATCGTCCCGCTGATCCTGGCGCCGGTTATCTATTTCATCCCTCAGGCGGCGCCCGAGAGCGTCACGCTCAATCCCCCGGTAGCACCGCTCAATACAGTCGTGGCGCCGCCGACCCCTGAGGCCTTCACCATCCCGGACAGCGCGATCTTGCTGACGGCGCTTTATCTGATGGGACTGCTTGCGTCTGTTCTGTTTGCAGGCCTGCGTCATCTGCGCCGCTTGCGGCTCATGCGCAAGGGACAATATGCCGGTGATCTGCAGCTTGAGACCCTGACCGGGCAGGCGTCCGACGTGGACTCGCCGACGACCCGCCTGTTGATCAGTGATGAAACACGCACACCCGTCCTGACCGGCTGGCGCGGCGTTGTGGTGGCCCCGGGACAGATATTCGACGATCCGGAAGTGGCTCGCTATGCACTCGTTCACGAGCTGGTGCATTTGCGACGCGGGGACGAGCGCGATCGCCTGATCGGAGTCGCCCTGACCACGGTATTCTGGTTCCACTGGCCCTTGCGCCAGATTGAAAAACACCTTGATGCGGCGCGCGAAATCGCCTGCGACGCCGAGGTTCTTGAGTTGTTGGGAGGAGGGGCGCGTAAGCCCTATGCGGCGGCATTGATCACGATGATGCGGGGCGGTTTTGCAACAGCCTCTGCCTTCGGATCAAAAGACAGGAGGCACCGCGAAATGCGGATCAAATCAATTCTCTCGGCGAACGAAGGCAAGCGTTCGTCCAAACTGGCACTTACCAGCGTCCTGCTGATGAGCTGGCTGCCGGTGGCCTGTGCACAGGCCATGGCCACCGAGCGTGTGGCCAATGACCGGGAGATTCACTTTGTTTCCCATGACGATCAGGTCATGCAAGAGGTGCATGAGGAGATCCAGATCCGTCAGGTCGAGGGTGAAGACGGGGAAACCCGCTATGAAATTACGGTCGAGGGCAGCGGCACGCCGGAAGAGCGTGAAGCCCGTCGCCTGGAGCTGCTCGAGCAGTTGGAAAACGGTGAAGACGGTGTCGCGGTATTTGTCACTGACGCCCGCATCGCCGGACATGTAGCGCCGGAAATCGTGGAACGCCTGACCGGCGAGGATGGCGCGCGTGTCGCTGTCCGTGTGCACGAGAACATTGTGTTGCACGAAGTCGATGGTGCCGAGTCCGATGTGAATGTTTTCGTACGCCGTATCGAGGCTCTCGACGGTGTCGAGATGACCGAGGATGTGCTGCGTCTGGAGAGCGCTGGCGGCCATGTTGTGCGCCTGGGTGATGCATCCGAGAACGTCGTTATTCAGGACGTCGATGATGTGGACGCTGAAACCGTTCGCTCCTGGACGACAGAGGATGGCGGCCAGTTCGAGGTGATCATCGCTCGCGATGCTGAGGGTGAAGTCCACGAATGGGTCAGCGAAGATGGTCGCCAGGTTGAGGTGATCGTCAATGGCGAGCCGGGTGATGCCCGCGTTCTCGAACGGGAAGGCGAAGATGGCGAAACCGTTGAGCTGTGGGTGATCGGCGATACCGAAGGTGCGCGTCGGGTTATGCGCCATGTGCGCGTGGAACGCGCGCCGGAAGCGCCTGAAGAGCCGGAAGGTGAGCCTCAGGACGAGCCGAACAAGGCCCCTGCAGTCGAGCCCAAATGATAGTGTCCCGGGGAGTTGCTCAACCGGCACCTCCTCCCAACACCGGGGCATGAAAAAACGGCCGGAGCAACGCTCCGGCCGTTATCTTTTGGTCTGACGGATTGGCGTTAGAGCCACTCTACCGTGACAATTTCATAGGATTTCAGGCCGCCGGGCGCGTTGACCTCGACAACATCGCCGACTTCCTTGTTGATCATGGCGCGGGCGATCGGGGAGGAGATCGAGATCTTGCCTTCCTTCACATCCGCCTCGTCATCACCAACCACCTGGTAGCGGCTTTCTTCCTCGGTATCTTCGTCAAAGACGGTGACCGTGGCGCCGAACTTGACGGTGTCACCACCCAGCTTGGCCACGTCGATGACCTCGGCGCGGGCCAGCTTGTCTTCCAGCTCGGCCAGGCGACCTTCGATATAGCCCTGGCGTTCCTTGGCAGCGTGATACTCGGCGTTCTCGGAGAGATCACCGTGTTCACGCGCTTCCGCGATGGCTGCAATCACGGCCGGACGTTCGACCGTCTTCAAATGTTTCATCTCTGCGTCGAGGGCTTGATGCCCCGCAGCAGTCATAGGGATCTTGTTCATGAGACCACTTATCTTCAGGAGAGCCGAAGACGCTAGCGCCGAGCGTCCTTGCTATCAAGAGTAGGTTTGCAGTGCCTGTGGTTCAAGAGCCCCCTCATCGATGCGGCGGATCGATGCGATAGCGGCGCGCGCTGCCGATGCCGTGGTGTAACACGGGATCTTCTGATCCAGCGCCGTGCGGCGGATGGAATAGCTGTCCAGGTGGGACTGGCGGCCCTCTGTCGTGTTGAAGATCAGCTGGACCTCGCCGTTTTTCATCAGGTCGACAATGTGTGGGCGGCCTTCGAAGACCTTGTTCACACGCGTGACCGGAACGCCGTTCTCTTCAAGTGTCGTGGCGGTGCCGCCGGTGGCCAGGATCTTGAAGCCCTTCATGACCAGGACGCGGCAGGGGTCGATCATCGACGCCTTGTCGCCATCACGCAGGGAGATGAAGACACTGCCCGAGGTCGGCAGCTGGATGCCGGCTCCCAGCTCGGCCTTCGCGAAGGAGGCTTCGAACAGGGTGTCGATACCCATGACTTCACCGGTGGAGCGCATTTCCGGGCCGAGCACCGGGTCGACGCCGGGAAAACGGGCGAAGGGCATGACGGCTTCCTTGACGGAGACATGTTTCGGCGCCGGGTCTTCCAGGTTGAACTCGGACAGTTTCGCACCGGCCATCACCTTGGCAGCGATCTTGGCAACCGGTTCGCCGATGGCCTTGGCCACGAACGGAACCGTGCGGGATGCACGCGGATTGACCTCGAGCACATAGATCGTCTCACCCTTGATCGCGAACTGGACATTCATCAGGCCGCGCACACCGATGGCCTTGGCCATCGCGGCCGCCTGGCGTTTCAGCTCGGCAATCATCTCGGCAGAGAGCGAATAGGGCGGCAGGGAGCAAGCACTGTCACCGGAGTGCACGCCGGCTTCCTCGATGTGCTGCATGACGCCGGCAATCCAGACATCCTCGCCGTCACAGATCGCATCGACATCCACCTCGTCAGCGTCCGTCAGATAGCGATCCAGCAGCAGCGGGGAGTTGCCGGACACGTTCACCGCCTCGCGCAGATAACGTTCGAAACTGTCGGTCTCGCGCACGATTTCCATGGCGCGGCCACCCAGGACATAGGACGGGCGCAGGACCAGCGGGAAACCGAGCTTCTCGGCGGCGGCGCGCGCTTCGTCTTCCGAGCGCACGATGGCGTTCGGCGGCTGGGTCAGGTTGAGGTCATCCAGCAGTTGTTTGAAACGGTCGCGGTCCTCGGCCAGGTCGATGGCGTCCGGCAGCGTTCCCAGGATCGGCACACCAGCCGCTTCCAGCTCGCCCGCCAGTTTCAGCGGCGTCTGACCGCCATACTGGACGACAACGCCCAGCAGCTCGCCTTTTTCCTGTTCGGTCGCGATCAGTTCAAGCGTGTCCTCGATGGTCAGCGGCTCGAAATACAGGCGGTCGGCCGTGTCATAGTCGGTCGAGACGGTTTCAGGATTGCAGTTCACCATGATGGACTCGATGCCCATCTCGGCGAAGGCAAAGGCGGCGTGACAGCAGCAATAGTCGAACTCGATGCCCTGGCCGATCCGGTTCGGGCCACCACCCAGGATGATCGCCTTCTTGCGGTCGGTCGGCTCGCTTTCGCAATCCGCCTTGCCGCCAAAGCTTGGCGTCTCGTAGCAAGAATACATATAGGGCGTTGCGGCGTAGAATTCGGCGGCGCAGGTATCGACGCGCTTGTAGACCGGACGCACGCCCAGGGCACGGCGGTCGGCGCGGACCTCTGCTTCCGGCTTGCCGGACAGCTTGGCCAGCCGCGCATCGGAAAAGCCCATGGATTTCAGGGCCAGGAATTTCTCGCTCGTGCCCGGCAGGCCAAGGGTGGAGACTTCTTCCTCGGCGTGCACGATGGCTTCGATCTGGCGCAGGAACCACGGTTCATAGAGCGAAGCGCGCTCGACTTCATCAACACTCAGGCCCTCACGGAATGCCTGGGCGATGACGCGCAGACGATCCGGGGTCGGAATGGCGAGAGCGGCGCGAACCGCTTCCTTGCGCGCATCTTCGGAAGCAGCGTCTTCCGTGCCGGCGATCTCGATCTCGTCGAAACCGTCCAGACCGGTCTCCATCGAGCGCAGGGCCTTCTGCATGCTTTCCTGGAATGAGCGGCCGATCGCCATGGCCTCGCCGACGGATTTCATCGATGTGGTCAGGTGCGCGTCGGCACCCGGATACTTCTCGAACGCGAAACGCGGGATCTTGGTGACGACATAATCGATGGTCGGCTCGAAGGAGGCTGGCGTCGCGCCATCGGTGATGTCGTTGGCAATCTCGTCCAGCGTGTAACCAACGGCCAGCTTGGCCGCGACCTTGGCAATCGGGAAGCCGGTCGCCTTGGAGGCCAGCGCCGAGGAACGCGAGACGCGCGGGTTCATCTCGATAACGACCAGGCGGCCATCCTTCGGATTGACCGCGAACTGTACGTTGGAACCACCGGTCTCGACACCGATCTCGCGCAGGACGGCGATCGAGGCCGAACGCATGATCTGGTATTCCTTGTCCGTCAGCGTCAGGGCCGGGGCAACGGTGATACTGTCACCGGTGTGCACGCCCATCGGATCGACGTTCTCGATCGAACAGATGATGATGCAGTTGTCGGCGCGGTCGCGCACGACCTCCATCTCGAACTCTTTCCAGCCAACAATGGATTCCTCGACCAGGATTTCCGTGACCGGGGAAGCGTCGAGGCCGGACTGGCAGATCGTTTTGTATTCCTCGACATTATAGGCAATGCCGCCACCGGTGCCGCCCAGGGTGAAGGACGGGCGGATGATGGCCGGCAGGCCGATCTCGCTCATCACGGCTTCCGCTTCCGCCATGGTGTGCACGACGCGCGAGCGCGGGCTTTCCAGGCCGATCTTGTCCATCGCCTCGCGGAAACGCTCGCGGTTTTCCGCCTTGTCGATGACGTCGGCCTTGGCACCGATCATTTCCACACCGAAGAGATCCAGTACGCCGCGATTTTCCAGCTCCAGGGCACAGTTCAGCGCTGTCTGGCCGCCCATCGTCGGCAGGATCGCATCCGGGCGTTCCTTCTCGATCACCTTGGCGACCATTTCCGGAGTGATCGGCTCGATATAGGTCGCGTCCGCCAGTTCCGGATCGGTCATGATCGTCGCCGGATTGGAGTTCACCAGGATGACCCGATAGCCCTCGGCCTTGAGCGCCTTGACCGCCTGAACGCCTGAATAGTCGAACTCACAGGCCTGGCCGATAACGATGGGGCCGGCGCCGATGATCAGGATGGAGTTTAGGTCTGTACGTCTGGGCATGGCTGTCCTGCTCGCGTGCGTGCGCGCGTCCGGGCCCGACCGGATATCCCGGATGGGTCAGTTCGCGCTTGGTTTTGGTGCTGAGAGGGGGTCGTAGCGTGGATTCGACGAGAAGGCGAGAGCCTATCTGCGCGCTCGGGTGTTATTGCTTATAACTTCCCACCCAGGCGGATAAATTCCCGCCGCATATTCTCTCTGGCTTGCTCCCCGATTGCGCTTTCGAAGCGGTCGGTGAGGAAAGTCCGGGAAGCTGCCTGCGCGGATTTCAGGAATTTTCGGCGGCCTTGCCGGTAAAGCAGGCCAGGCGCCCAGATGTATTCCTGACGGACCTTTGCCGCGTAATCATCATAGATGTCTGGCGGCGCTCCAAGGATAGAGAAATCGACGTCGAGGAAGAGAGCATCATCCTCGTCGTGACCTCCCGATTGATGATCGGCGGTTGCGAGGATGAGTTGTCGAACCTGTCCCACGAGGGCGTCGCTCGCACCTAGCGCGGGCAATTCGACAACCGCGCGTTCCGCTCTGAGCGCTTCATTGTCCGAGCCCCTCGGATCGTAGATGATGTCGTGATACCACGCTGCCATCCAGCACCTCTCCGGCGCTTCGAGATGCGGCTGCAGGACGTCCAGCTCTCTGAAGATATAGGCCAGATGACTGAGGTCGTGATAGTGGCGCTGGGGCTCGCTATACGCCGAAATAATGCCATCGATCTGGCTTTGCCCGGCATTCCAGCCGAGCCGCTGCATCTGGTCGCTCCAGCGCCGCCTTAGCTGGGTCTCGAGGTCAGGCATCATCCAGCTCCAGATAACGCCACACCTGCGGCTGTACATCTGCCCGTGTGCCGCTAACCCGTTCACCGACCAGCAAGTGGGCGCGGTCATGCACCAGGGTGATGATGGCGTGTTCCAGCTGGATATGGGCATTGGCCTCGCGATAGATCTCTTCGCGCTCGCCGGGGTCGCTTTCGCGGCGGGCGCGGTTCATCAGCTCGGCGAAGTGCTCGTCATGCCAGTTGAAATTGGCGGCAAACCCATCCGGTGCGAACGGATCGAGCATGAAAAACGGGTCGGATTTGAGCCCGCGATTGAAGCTGGCGATTGCGATGTCGAAATCGCCTGCATCCACAGCCTGGTAGAGATCGGTCGGGTAGGTCGCGAAAATCTCGGACTCCACACCGATCTGCCGCCAGTCATCGGCGAGAGCCACGGCCATGCGCTCGCCCAGCCCGGTTGTTGTACGAATCTGCAGGGGACGGTCGATCAGTGGCGGCGCACCCTCTGGTCGCATGCGCAGAGGATCATTCTGGTCCTGGAACATCTGGGGCAGGACGCTGCGCGTGGGCGAGGCTGCGCCGGAAAACAACTCCCGGACCAGAAATCCCCGGTCGATCGCATAATCCAGCTCGGCGCGGACCATGGCGTCATCCAGTGGCCTACGGTCATGATTGATCTTCAAATAGCGCAGGATCGGGGCGTCGAAGCTTCGGAATCCGTCGCCCAGCTGTTCGCGCAGGAAGTCCAGCTGATTGGCAGGCGGGTTGTCGGCGAGGTCAAGCTCGCCGGCCCGGAACATGCGGGCACGAGTCGCATCATCGCGAACCGCTTCGACGCGGATCGTCCGGATGCTCACATTCGTCGCATCATAAAAATGCGGATTGCGGCGCAGCCCGATCTGCACCTGCGAGATCGAGGCGAGGGTGAAGGCCCCGCCCGAGACCCAGTTTGCCGGCGTGATCCAGTCATCGCCGACCCGTTCGATGATATGGCGCGGGAAGGGGTAGAATTCCCGCATCAACAGGGGGAAGAGACCCAGCGGGCTTTCCAGGTTGAAGCGCACGGCCTGGTCGCTGACGACCTCGACGCCCAGGCTCTCCACCGGTGCTTCACCGGCCAGGATGGCGCGGGCATTCACGACATTCTGGAAATCGCCCAGCGTGGCAAAACTGTGCGCCGGATCCACTAGCCGCCGCGCAGACCAGGCGACGTCATGGGCGGTGAGCGGGCGCCCATCCGACCAGGCCAGCCCCTCGCGCAGGATGAAGGTCCAGGCCAGCCCGTCGGGCGTCACTTCCCACCGCTCCGCCAGGCCCGGCGCCAGCTGTCCGTTCGGACCATATTCGGTCAGACCGGCATGGACCTGTTTGTAGATCAAGGCCGCCGAGGCGAACTGGCCCCGCGCCGGGTCCAGGCTGTCGGGAAGGTTGGATATGCCGACACGCAGCGTGCCCGCCTCAACATCCCCGGACCGGCCACAGCCAGCCAGCGCCGCCGCAGAAGTCGTCATCAGAAAAGCTCGCCGATCAATCATGCCCGCATGATGGCGCGATTTGTCGATCTGCCAAGGCGTGTCGCCGGATTTCTCGACCTGGGCCGTCAGCGCGGCAGGAAGATGAAATTATTGATATAGGCCGGCGTGTCTTCAACGCCGTTGTGATCGCGGGCGGGATCGAATTCCTCAATGCGGCGCAGGGTTCCGGCTTTCAAGATGAAGGCATCATAACCCAGTGCCTCGATGTCCGCGACGGATTTCCGGATCGGGATTTGCGTATGCCGCTCCTCCAGTTCAACGATCATGCGCGGCCGATCCCGTTTTACCAGCTCACGCGCGCCGTCGAGAACAGCCTTTTCATGTCCCTCGACATCGATCTTGATAAAGCCGACCGGTGGCAGGTCCATCGCGTCCAGTCGCACGGTCTCGACCTCGACCTTGCCCACGGAGCGACCGCAATTGCGTGCCGGGTTGAGCGAGGCGTGCTGGTTGGAAAAGCGATCGCCGTGGCCAGGCACTTCCAACTCTGCGGTGCCGGAGGCGTCCGAGGCGGCGATCATGCGCGCCTCTGCGCCTGCCGGCAGGGCGGAGTTGAGAACCTGGAACATTTTCGGATTGGGCTCGAGCGCCAGGGTTTTCACGCCGTGGCGGCTGAGCACATGGGTCCAGATCCCGCGATTGGCGCCGATGTCGAGGGCCAACATGCCCGCAGGCGCCAGAAAGGGCACAAGCCGTAGCTCCGGCTCGCCTTTTTTTAGTTCGCGGCGAACAATACGCGCAAGTTCCCAGCGCTGAGGAATCAACGCGCGTTTTAAACGCTCTTCAAGCGTGCTTGGAGGTACCCAACTCATGGCCGGACCCTAGGCGGTTTTCAGCCGAGGCGAAAGCGTTTAGGCGGTGGAAATCAGTTGGTATCTCATTCGGCGTCTGTGTCAGCAAAATCTGGGTTCGACATCGGAGTGACGTTCAACAATTCGGCACACATTTTCAGTCGTTTGCCAAGTGCGGTGGCCTGAAGTGCCAGTGCCAAACAGATCCAGATCGAACCACTGCACCACACCGGCTCGAACACCGATCCACAAGTGACGTTCTCGCTCATACCGACAATCGCCACCATATGGGCTGCAACGGTCACCACCTGATAGTTTCAGCCCGACTATTTCATAGTCTGCGCCGAGGTTGAAGCGATGAACAAGTTCATTTCGAACCGGGCTGGTTTCATAATAGGCGGGCCAGCTCGGGAGAGGCCCACCGACGCTGAGTGTTTCTTCAATGAAGCTGTAGGTGGTCCATGGGGATAGTGCTGCTTCCGACCAGTGGTGATCATTCAAATGCGAGGGGAGGAAGTTTGTCGGCAAGTTGGAATAGACAGATGTTCCTTCAGGCGACGAGCGATGTGTCACACTATGCGATCGGGTTCGGCGTTCGGACGATTGTTCATGTGAAGGATAAACGAGCCTCGCCAGTCGAACCGAGCCTTCGACTCGCTCCTCTTCCAGGGTTGCCATAAGGTGATCGAACGGGGCGGTGTTCTCGGGGGCGGCCTTTGCCCACGTGGCTTGGGCGAGAGCATCGATGCTCTCGCTGCTCTCCTCGTTCACGATCAAGGCGAGTGTCCCATCTATCAGCACGAAGGCGTAAGTTGGCCTGTAGATGCGAAGAAAGTCCTGGTGACGTCTGAATGGTGTCTGTAATGGTACATAGTCGGGCAGGTAGGTACCTCGCCCACGAAAAACCATCGCAATTTCGACGGTTTGGCCTTGGTGGAAAAACGAGAAAACGGGTTGCAGCGACGTGCCGTCGTGTCGAAGTTCCAGGAACTCGCCGAGCTCCTGTCCCGAGTATCCGAATAATTGGGATGGGCTGGCCACCACGATATCGCGGTAGCCCAGCCTTTCATCTTCTTCCGCATCGGCTATAGCCATGCGTTCTTGGTGCTCTGTAACGCGTTCCAATCGCGCCAGCTCTTCCGCTGACGTAGCGCATGCGCTCAATGTCAGACCCGCACACCCCAGTACCGCTAACCGGATGGCCCGCAGTAGTTGAGTGTGTCGGGCGGCGATCATGGCTTTAAGCAAGCGCCTGTGAGTTCAGGCCGCCCACGAAGCGCTCAAACACACCGAAACTGTCCTGCGGGCCTGGGCTGGCTTCCGGGTGGTGCTGGACGGCCTGGACCGGCTTGTCAGCGAGGCGGAAACCGCAATTTGTGCCGTCGAACAGGGAGACATGGGTCTCGGTGGCACCGGCGGGCAGGGTGGAGCCGTCGACTGCGAATCCATGGTTCATGGAGACGATCTCGACCTGGCCGGTATCGTGGTTCTTGACCGGGTGGTTCGCTCCGTGATGGCCCTGCGGCATCTTGATGGTCTTGGCACCGACGGCCAGGGCCAGCATCTGGTGACCCAGGCAAATGCCCAGCATCGGAACATTGGCGTCGATCAGTTTTTTCAGGGTCGGCAGGGCGTATTCGCCGGTCGCGGACGGATCGCCCGGACCGTTGGAGACGACCACACCGTCCGGCGACATGTTCAGAACATCCTCGGCGGAGGCATTGCCCGGCAGAACCGCGACGCGGGCACCGGCGCCGACCAGCAGGCGCAGGATGTTGGCTTTCACGCCATAGTCCAGGACGACGACGCGCGGGCCGTCTTCGGGACCTTCGCAGAAACCGCTTTCCCAGGACCAGTCGCCTTCGGTCCATTCCCCGGCACCGGAGCG
Source organism: Maricaulis sp. (assembly GCA_017643585.1). GTDB lineage: Bacteria > Pseudomonadota > Alphaproteobacteria > Caulobacterales > Maricaulaceae > Maricaulis. The sequence goes on along the minus strand of JAEPND010000003.1, from coordinate 87,005 downwards.
GGCGACATCGGCGGCCAGTTCGCGGCCTTCCATCGTGTCAGCACCGGCTGCAGCGGCCTTGAGGGCGTCGATATCGATATTGCCCGAAGCGTCGTGTGCGATGGCGCACATCGGCATGCCGCTTTCGCGGATACGGCGGGTCAGGGCGCGGGTGTCGACACCGGAAAGGGAGATGATGCCGCGTGCGCGCATCCATTCGTCAAAGCTCTGCTCGGCGCGGTAGTTGGCCGGCGGGGTGATCGCCATGCGGCTGACCATGCCCACGGCAGCCTTGCGGGCTGCGTCGCTGGTGGCTTCCTCGTCTTCCGGATTGGCGCCGACATTGCCGACATGCGGGAAGGTGAAGCACACGACCTGGCCGGCATAGGACGGGTCGGCCAGGATTTCCTGGTGGCCGGTCATCGCCGTGTTGAAACAGAGCTCGCCCACCGCGATCCCGGATGCGCCCGTACCCACGCCGTAGAAGACAGAGCCATCGGCCAGTGCCAGTGCCCCGGTGGGGCGATCAGCGGAAGTGGTCATGGCGTTCTCCTGTAAAGAGCCGTGGGGGCTGCAGGTGTTATGACCGGGAATCGGTGCAAGGTCGACCGGCAGGTAAACGGGCGCGTAACTAGTCAGAGACATGGGGGCGGTCAATCCCGCTGGACAGAATAATTTCCACCTTGATATTTTCACAAGAAGGTCATAATGACCCGTACCTTGGTCAGGGGAGGCGCCGGACATACCGCGCGATCAAAATATTCAAGGCCCGACCACACAGGATAGAAGCAACCGCCGCTGGCCTATTGCATCAACAAGAATCCGAACCAAATCAAACAATGCAAAAGCGGCAATTGCTGAAGGACAAGCGAGTAGAAGCATGGCTCTTAGAGACCGTATTTCGACTGATCTGAAAAATTCCCTCAAGGCAGGTGACAAGCGCCGGACATCGACGCTGCGCCTCGTCTCCGCCGCGATCAAGGATCGCGATATCGCCGCGCGCGCTGAAGACCGCTGCGACGGCTGCGAAGAGCAGGAAATCATGACCATCCTCACCAAGCTGGTAAAACAGCGTGAGGACAGTGCCGACACCTATGAAAAAGCCGGTCGTCTCGACCTGGCCGAGGCCGAGCGCGAGGAAGCGGACATCGTCCGCGAATTCCTGCCCAAGCCGATGGACGAAGGCGAAATCGCCGATGCGGCTGCCGAGGTGGTGACCGAACTGGCGGCCACGGGCCTGAAAGACATGGGCCGCGTAATGGGCGAGCTCAAAAGCCGCTATGCCGGCCGCATGGACTTCGGCAAGGCCGGCGGTCGCGTGAAGGACCTGCTGACCGGCGCTGCGTAAGCGGCGTGCTCCAACGTCATCCCTGCGAAGGCAGGGACCCAGTTCATAAGGCTGGGTCCGGCTCGATCAAGCGTGTTCTCTTAGGTCTCTAAACCGTTCGAACTGGGTTCTGACCTTCGCCAGGATGACCGGGCGAAATGCGACAGCCCGTCTTTACTCGCTCTCACCGAGATTCAACTATTGACTGTAGCCGCAGGGCGCCGCTGGCGGGGCAAGAATTGACGGACTGTCCAAGCGCGCGTTGATGAATGGTATCTAACGACTCAACATACTCGTGTGCAGGGAACCAACCATCGCCCAAAAAGCGGATCATGATCATCGCGCAGTTCGTTGCTCGAGACCGCTTGAAGCCCGAGAGCTGGCCCGCAAATACCGGCCCGTCGCTCACGTTTTCTGGAAACTCCAATTCATCGACCTCGGTTGGCGAGGAGCGCGCAAAACCTTCAAATCCCAAGACGCCTAAGACGGCATTGTTGTTACATGAGGCCAACTCGGAAAAGTTTACGTCCGCTGCCATGGCACCATGGAGGTTGACCCGCAGACGCACGCGCCCGTCGGTGCGAACAACATCGCAGCGACCTTCAGGGTCAGCGTACAAAATTTCACCTCCGCCGAAATCTGCTGGCGTTCCGAGCCAATTGTAATCGACAACCAGATTCGCGACGCTTTCTTCAGGCACGATCTCAAAACCGATTCCGAGATTGTGAAGCAAATCGCCGAACCGGCTGTGCGCCGTCAGATATCCTATCGAAATGGGACTGGGCCGTGCGCCCACTTCGGTAAAGACAATGTTTCGCGCAAACACGCCTGAGTGCGCTTCAAAGTGCTGGCCTACATCGTCGAGGTAACCGGTGCAGGAACATCTGAAAAAGTCAAAAGCCCTTTGGTTATTGACCGACTCATGGAGCCGATCTTCGTCGAAAATCGTGTCGGCGAAATAGTCCTCTACTGTTGGCTGGGCCGCATGGGCTGTGCTCCCGGAAGACACAATTATTGCGGCAGTTGCCAAGAGTTGGCGCAGCTTGAGGGGCCGATTTAACATTCAGCGCATCACCAATCTCGCCTCGGGCACGCGAGTGCAGATTCAGAATAAATGATCACAAGCAGTTGCGTCCTGTGTTGATCCCTGCTGTGGCCGTCCTTCTAGGTGACGACCTGCGCTTCGCACCATTCACCAGCATCGGGCCCGGTTCAACCCTAACTCGCCTGTCGACAGGATAGCCGAGGTCACACGGACAAGCCGGGTGATGACGGTTGGTTTGAGAATGTAGAGCTGCATCCTCGCCCTTGATGGGCGAGGGGCGCGCAGCGCCGCTTCTCGGTTCCACCCTTGACCTGAAAAACCCTCTAAGGCGAACTGCTTGCATGAGATTTATGCTGCTTATCCTCCCCCTTGGGGAGGAATTTGCTCACTAACGTTCGCCCCCTTCACTGCTCCCACAACAGCACCGAATTTGCCCGTCTCTTGTCATTGGCATATATTGCCAATGATGCTCCGGAGGTAAATATGGCGACTCGAAACGTTGTGCTGACCGACGCCCAGTCCGCCCTGGTGGACGAGCTTGTCGAGAGCGGTCGTTTCCAGAATGCGTCGGAAGCCCTTAGGGCCGGGCTGCGTCTGCTGCAGGAAGACGAGGCGGAGCGCAGTGCGCTGCGCGATCGTCTGGTGCTGGGCGTTGAAGAGGCGCGTCAGGAAAACTTCGCGGAGGGCAATGGCGAGGAGGCCATGAAACGCGCTTTTGCCGAAGCCCGTTCGAAGTCGTGACACAACGACCGTGGCGACTGACCAAGCTGGCCGTTCATTCGCTTGTCGGCATTTCCCGCTGGACCATTGAAACATTCGGGCCACGCCAGGCCGAGGCCTATGAAGCCGACCTTCTGGATGCGTGCCGGTCGATCGCGTCAGGCGAGGCGGTCTCGGTGTCTTGCCGGACGCTTGTCGAGGATCTGGTCGATGAGGATCTTCGTTTTGTGCGGAGCGGGCAGCATTTCATCGTCTTCATCGATTACGAGACGGACGTGGTGATCGTGGATTTCCTGCACGCGCGCAGCAATCTGGATCGGCATCTGGCGGACCTGGCTGGGCGGGGTGAGTAGCGGGATGGGTGACGTCACTGCGGTGGTGGAGCTGTCCCCGGGTCGTCTGAAACTGATTGCTAGCTCGATTTACTTCCGTAACAGTTTCCAACCAGCTCCGGCGCAAACCGCCGAGATTGACGACATAAACACAACTCCAAACAGGTCGTCGTTGTTCAACTGCAATCCGTTTTTGACCAAAAGAAAAGCAATCATTCCTAGTCCGCCAATTCCCACGAAGAGCAGTACCAGCCCGAATTGAATGCGGTTGCCCATATCGACTCACTTCATCGCATAACTGGAGATCGATTCTTCATAACGTTGGTCGGATCTGGTTTCACCAGGGATTTGAGAATGCCCCAATCCCGTGGTTACGCCTGGAGTGGGTGCGCGCCGAAGGCGCAGGTTAAAGCGGGCCCTATCGGGCCGCACCCTATCCCCCTCCTTCGCAAAAGCTTCGGAGGGACCCACACCCTCCCAACGCCACCCGCACCCAAACCTGATCTTCCAACGTGACCCGAAACAGAATCCGGCGCACACTGTCGGGCTGGAAAGTGACCGGGACGTAGCGCTGGCTCCATGCGTTTAGGCGAAGACTTTATTGACGAGATCAAGGCGCGGATCCGCCTGTCCGATATTGTCGGGCGGTCGGTTCAGCTCAAGCGCCAGGGCCGCGAGTTTGTCGGCCTGTCTCCGTTCAAGAAGGAGCGCACGCCCTCTTTCTACGTCAATGACGAGAAACGCTTCTATCACTGCTTTGCCTCGGGCAAGCATGGCGATGCGTTTTCCTGGCTGGAAGAAATGGAAGGCCTGTCCTTCATGGAAGCCGCCGAGCGGCTGGCGGGCGAGGCGGGGCTAAGCCTGCCGGCGCCGGATCCACAGGCCGCTGAACGCACCCAGCATCGCAAATCCCTGGTCGAGTGGATGGAGACGGCACACGCCTTCTATCTGCGCGCGCTGAAAAGCCCGGCCGCCGCCCATGCGGTGGACTATCTCAAGGGACGCGGGCTGACCGGCCAGGATTGTGTGAAATTCGGCATTGGTTATGCGCCGGACGGGCGCACGGCGCTGAAGGATGAGCTGGTCACGGCTGGAGCACCGATTGGCGATCTGATCGAGTGCGGCTTGCTGATCGAGCCGGATAATGGCTCGCCCTATGACCGGTTCCGCGATCGCATCATGTTTCCGATCCATGATCCGCGCGGGCGGTTGGTCGGTTTTGGTGGTCGGGCCCTGTCGAAAGAGGCGCGGGCGAAATATCTCAATTCGCCGGAGACCTCGATCTTCCACAAGGGCTCCATGCTCTACAACTTCCCCAATGCCCGCCGCGCGGCATCCGATCCCAAGGCGGGCGTGAAGGGGCTGATCGTGGCGGAGGGTTATCTCGATGTGATCGCGCTCGACCGGGCCGGGATGAGCCAGGGTGTGGCGCCGATGGGCACGGCGATCACCGAGGAACAGCTCAACCTGCTCTGGCGGGCCGGCGGCGAGCCGGTCATGTGTCTGGATGGCGATAGTGCCGGCCGCGCTGCAGCGCTTAAAGCCGCCGATCGCGCCCTGCCGCATCTGGAGCCGGGGCGGACGCTACGTTTCGCCTTCATGCCCGATGGCAAGGACCCGGACGATGTGCTGCGCGATGAAGGTGCGCGGGCGCTGTCCGAATTGCTGGAGGACACACGTTCGCTGGTCGATCTTTTGTGGGAGCGGGAGGTGGATCATGAGCCGCTGACCGATCCCGATCGCCGCGCCAGTTTCCGCAAGCGTATCCGGGCGATGGTCAACCAGATCGCCAATGGCGATGTAAAAGAGGAATACCGCAACGAGTTCGACCGTCGCATGGAAGCCATGTTCGGCACGCCGGCGCGCAAGGGCGGGCGCGGTGAGTGGCAGGGCGGGCGTCGCAAGATCAACCAGGGTGCATCCCTGTCGCTGAAAAAGCGCATGGGCGGTCAGATGGACAAGGCGTCGATGCGCCAGGCTATCCCCAATCCGAACGGTCGATCACTGCTGCTGGCACTGATCGAATACCCCGATCTGGTCGATGAAGTGATCGAAGAAATTGCGTTAATTTCCTTCGGCGCGCTTGACAATTTACGTGACGCTGTCCTAGACGCGTGCTCTCTCGGACCGGCTGTGTCTTCCAGCGAGCTTCAGGCAGAGCTTCTGTCGCGCGGATTTGCGCAAGATTTAAAACGCTTGGAAGGCAATCGGGGGCCCATGCGGGCGAGTATTGGTGGAGCAGACGCTTCAGTTCCGATGAAAGTGGGGGCTTGGAGGCGGCTGTGTTCTGTCTATATGAGACAAAGTGGCAGCCAGGAGCAGCGAAACGAACTTCGCGCACTTGCAGAGAGAAAAATTACCGAGAATGATTCCGAAAGCGTTCGAAGCATCAGCGAAGCCTATCGCCGTGAGAACGCCAAGGATGAAACCGAATAGCAATCAAATCGCGCATGTTTCCGCATGCGACCAGGGACGATTTAGATGACAAAACCGGCCGAAGCCAACGACGCATCGGAATCACAGGATGGTCCGCTCCTCGATCTGACGGACCAGACAGTCAAGAACTTCATCAAAGCTGCCAAGAAGCGCGGCTATGTCACGCATGAAGAGCTGAACAATGTTCTGCCTTCGGAAGAGTTCTCTTCCGAGCAGATCGAGGATGTTCTCGCTCAGCTGTCCGAAATGGGCATCAATGTCATCGACAAGGATGAAGACGCCGAAGAAGACAATGGCGACAATAATGCCGAGGGCAGTGACAGCAAGGCTGTTGCCACGACCAGCGGTACCAAGGCTGTCGTTACCGGCCAGAATACCGGCTCGTCCGCAGATCGTACCGATGATCCGGTGCGGATGTATCTGCGCGAGATGGGCTCGGTCGAGCTTCTGTCCCGCGAGGGCGAGATCGCCATCGCCAAACGCATCGAGGCCGGTCGCAATGCGATGATCCGTGGCCTCTGCGAAAGCCCGCTGACCTTCGAGGCCATCATGGTCTGGCGTGATGAGCTGCAGGAAGGCCAGGTCCTTCTGCGCGACATCATCGACCTGGATGCCACCTATGGCGGCCAGAACGCTGCCGAAGAGGGCGAGGACGGCGAAGAGGGCGAGACGGCTGAAGGCGAGACACCGGTCCCGGGTGCAGCGCCGGGTGCCAAGCCTGCCTCCGAGGATGAGGAAGAAAAGCCGAAATCCGAAGATGGTGAAGAAGGCGAAGAGGGTGAAGAGGGCGAAAGCTCTGATGATGACGATGATGATGATGACGGCGCAGCCCTGTCGCTTTCCGCAATGGAAGCCGAGCTGCGTGACGGCGTCATGGAAACGCTCGATCACATCGCCTCCGACTTTGCCAAGTTCCGCAAGCTGCAGGACAAGCTCGTTGCCGCGCGCATCGAAGGCAAAGACCTGACCAAGCAGAGCCGCGAGAAGTACGAGGAGACCCAGAACTCCATCGTCACCAATCTCAATACGATGCACCTCAACAATGCGCGTATCGAGGCCCTGGTCGAACAGCTTTATGCGATCAACAAGGAACGCATGTCGCTGGAAGGCAAGCTGCTGCGCATGGCCGACGCCCATGGCGTGCCGCGTGCCCAGTTCATGGACAGCTATTTCGGTAACGAGCTGAGCCCGGACTGGCCGCAATCCATGGCTGGCACGTCGAAAGCCTGGGATCGCTTCATCGAGCGTGAACTGGCCGATGCCAATGTCATCCGTGACGACATCGCCGAACTGACCCAGCGCGCCGGCGTTCCGATCGAGGATCTGCGCCGTATCGTTCGCACGGTCCAGAAGGGCGAGCGCGAGGCCCGCGTGGCCAAGAAGGAAATGGTCGAGGCAAACCTGCGTCTCGTGATTTCCATCGCCAAGAAATACACCAATCGCGGCCTGCAATTCCTGGATCTCATCCAGGAGGGCAATATCGGCCTGATGAAGGCCGTCGACAAATTCGAATATCGCCGCGGTTACAAGTTCTCGACCTATGCCACCTGGTGGATCCGCCAGGCCATTACCCGCTCCATCGCGGACCAGGCGCGCACCATCCGTATTCCGGTGCACATGATCGAGACCATCAACAAGATCGTCCGCACCAGCCGTCAAATGCTGCACGAAATCGGTCGCGAGCCGACGCCGGAAGAACTGGCTGAAAAGCTCGCCATGCCGCTCGAGAAGGTGCGCAAGGTGATGAAAATCGCCAAGGAGCCGATCTCGCTGGAAACGCCGATCGGTGACGAGGAAGACAGCCATCTCGGAGATTTCATCGAGGACAAGAACGCTGTCCTGCCGATCGATGCGGCCATCCAGTCCAACTTGCGTGAAACCACGACCCGCGTGCTGGCATCCCTGACCCCGCGTGAGGAACGTGTCCTGCGCATGCGTTTCGGCATCGGCATGAATACCGACCACACGCTGGAAGAAGTCGGCCAGCAATTCTCGGTCACCCGCGAACGGATCCGCCAGATCGAGGCCAAGGCCCTGCGCAAGCTCAAACACCCGAGCCGCTCGCGCAAGCTACGGAGCTTCCTGGATAATTGATCCTGTGGGCAATTCGTCGGAACATGCAGATTGGCCGCTCCTTCGAGAAGGGGCGGTCAATGTGTATTCGGATCAAGGCCTTTTCGATGAGGCTCGATCAGGTCTTGAGGCGCTGGACTACTTTCGCCTCGATTTCCAAGTCGCCAGCCGCTAAAGCTTCATAAAGGAGATGAGTGCCGCGCTCGAGTGGGAAGCAAGCTTTGGCTATGCACCCTGGACGGGACATCTCGATGCGTTTGACGAAGGCATAGTGGAGTTTCCGTTCCGGACGCACGATCGGGCTGTCATCACTATCTCAAGGTTTGAACGCTTGGTTGAAGCTGATGATGGTTGGGCGTTGGGTTTGCTCGATGTGTTTCAGCACGCTGCCTGGTATTATCTTGCGGCCGGCAAGCGGTTGATTGTCCTGCTCCAAACTGACGACAAAAGTTTCAGAACACCGCGTCTTGGGGGGAAGTCGGCTCGCCGGGACATGCGAGAGCAAATGCAATCGTTTCCAAAAATTTGACAATCATTGCCAAAAATCACACGTTTCTCGCCAAGGAGCTCCGCCATGGCGACGATGAATATCTCTCTTCCGCAAGCGCTCAAGGACTGGGTTGAGGCCCAGGCCGATGCCGGCCTCTACGCCAATGCGTCCGATTATGTGCGCGACCTGATCCGCCGCGATGTCGAGAAACGCGAGAAAACCGAGGCGCTGCGGGTGATGGTCCAGGAGGCCGAGCAGAGCGGGTTTGTCACGATGACACCCGAAGAGCTCTATGAGCGCGTTCGAAAGACCTACCGCCCGGACAAATGAAGATCGAGGTCTCCAGAGCCGCTGAACATGACCTTGGGCAGGTGTTTCTGGATGGCTGTCGCAAATTCGGCGTCGACCAGGCGGACGCGTATCTGCGAGAATTGACGTTATCCCTTCATGATCTGGCGGAGTTTCCGTTTGCCAATCCGGTCATAAATTCCAATGATCTCAGGCTGAGAATACACACCCATCGGTCCCACATCGTGATTTACCGGGCCGAGGGCGCCCGCATCGAAATCCTGCGCATCCGCCATGCCCATGAAGACTGGAAGGACACATAACCATGCTCGCTTTGCTCACCGCCCTGCTGGTCCAGGATGCTCCGGTCGTCCAGCCGTTCGAGGTCCAGGGCTTTCGCACCACCCAGACCATCACCATCGAGGCGCCGCGTGATGAGGTGTGGGAGGCGGCAACCGGTGAGGTGTCCTATTGGTGGGATCATACCTGGTCCGGCAATCCGGCCGAGCTGGTGATCGAGCCGCGCGCCGGCGGGCATTTCTACGAGCGTTTCGAACCGGGTGGGGCCGATGGGATGATCCATGCCGACATCATCTTTGTCGATGCCCCGTCAACCTTGCGCATGGACGGCCCGTTGGGCCTGATCGAGCGATCCTACGATCTGCTGATCAGCTGGTCCCTGGAAGAGGTGGATACGGATACGACCGGGTTCACCGTTGAACTCGCCATGCATGGCGAGATCGATGCCGAGCTGGCCGGGATTGTCCACGGCGTATGGACCCATTTCATCGCCGGTCGCCTGAAGACCTATGTGGAAGGCGGTTGCCATCTCGCCCCTGAAGAGCCCTGCGCGGCCTTTGACGGCTAGGTCTTGAGCTCGCGCTCCAGGAATTCCACAAAGGCCCGAACCTTGGGCGTGATATGCGCCCGATGCGGGTAGACGGCCCACAGCGGAATGGGATCGCGTTCATAGGCGTCGAGCACCACTTCCAGCTCACCCGAGCGGATCTCCTCGCAGCAGAAAAAGTCTGGCAGTCGGGCAGCGGCCTTGCCGGCGCGAACAAAGTCCATGGAAAGTGCGCCGCTATTGCTTTTCACCAGCAGGGGCACTGTCACATCGATGATGCCGCCCTTGCCGTCCGGGAAAGGCCAGCGATTGGGGAAGCGGACATTGGAATAGCCCGTGCAGGGAATATCCGTCAGCTCGCGAGGGTGGGCCGGGCGGCCGTATCTGTCCCAGAAGCCTGGCGTGCCGACGACAACCCCTCGAAAAGCGCCCAGCTTGCGCGCGATCAGCGAGCTGTCCGGCATGTCGCCGATCCGCAAGGCCAGATCAAATCCCTCGCCAATCACGTCGGACCGTCGGTCGTTCAAATCAATGTCCAGCTGCACATCCGGCGCCTGATCGATGAATTTGGGCAGGATCGGATTGAGGAAGTTGAGCGCATAGCTCATCGGTGCGGCGATTTTCAGCGTGCCATGCGGCTGGTCATGTGTGCCGGCGGCGGCGGCTTCAGCCTGGCTGGCCAGGTCGACAATCTGTTCCGCCGTTTCGAAATAGGCGCGGCCTTCCTCGGTCAGATTGATCGAGCGCGTGGTCCGCTGCAGCAGCCGCATGCCCAGGCGTTCTTCCAGGCGCGTGACTTCCTTGGAAACGTGCGAGGCTGAACGGCCCAGCGTTTCGGCAGCCGCGGAGAACCCGCCGCGTCTGACGACTTCCACAAAGACCGGAATCCCGTCGAGCAATTTGTCTTTCTGATCCATGCACCTCTCCCTGTTTCGACCGGATAGGACGAAGCGGGGCCAGGCTCAAGTCCTTGAAAGGAGGTTGAGGTCAGATCTTCTCGGCGATCTTGATCACGGTTCGGCAGCCGGTCTTGATGAAGGCGGACAGCAGCGGGTATCCGGCCGCATCACGCGCGCCTTCCTCAACGGCGAGGTCATGGTGCGCGATTTCTTCCTCGCGGAATTTCGTGAACAGGTCTGCCAGCTCGTCCTCGCCCATCGCGCGTAATTCGGTGACCTGACTGGCATAATGCTGCTCGATCACACTCTCGACGGCTTCGGTACAGGCATGGGCTGCCCGCTCGCCCATCAGGGCCGTTGCAGCGCCCAGGGCCTGTCCGGCAACATTCCAAATTGGCGCCAGCGCTGTGGGGCGGGCCTTGTGCTGGAAGATCAGATCGTCAAACGCGTCGAGATGGGCCTGTTCGTCAGCTTCCATCTCTTCAAGTTGATTGGCGATGCGCGCCTTGTGCGGCAGCTTGTCGAAAATTGCGCGCTGTCCGCGATAGATCGCGACCGCGCCATACTCGCCTGCATGATCCACGCGGATCATTTCCTGGATGCGATCGGGATTACGTCGCTTGCCAGGCAGGGGGATGCCGCCGTCTTCGCTCATGCCGCTTCACCTTTCAGGCCGCGATAGCCGACAAAGATGGAAACGCCTGCCATGACGAGTGAAATCAGTGCGTTGTAGCCGGCCATGGAGATGCCGAAGAGAGTCCAGCTGGCTTCGTCACACATGGGAACGATGACGCGGGATTCCAGCGCGTCGAGAATGCTGCCGGCCGAAATATTGCCGGTCCCACCTGCGGTGCAGGACGCCGGTCCAGCCCACCAGCCATACTCGATACCGGCATGCCAACCGGCAAATCCGGCGGAGTAGAGCAGGACGAGGGCCACGGCAAAAATCATATAGGGCGCAAACCGCGCCAGGCCCGGGCGCAGGATCAACCCGATGCCGCTGGCCAGGCCCAGTCCAATAACCGCCATATGGATATAGCGCTGGTCGTAACACAGGGCGCACGGCAGGTATTTGCCAATATATTCAAAGCCCCAGGCTCCGAGCAGCATGGCCAGGGAAAATCCGGCCATGATCAGCGGCCAGCGCGTGAGCGGAAACTGGGAGAGAATGGGCGTCATGAGCGACATATTTGCGGACCTTTACTATACTCGCACCGTGACAAGAGCGCGCACCATCACGTCGCTTCGCGACCCAAGGCATCACGGATGAAGTCCTTGAGTACGTCGATCGCGGCATCCCCGAAAAATAAAAAAAGCGTCATCAAAAGCGCAATCCAGGCAAGGCCGAGGAGCAGGCCGCCCAGGACAAGCAGGCCATCACGGGTCAGCAGGCCCAGGGCCGCGATGGCCAGGGCAATGCCCGGCGTGGTGTTGGTTGCGGGCAGTGGAACCAGGATCGAGGCGCAGAAGAGAATGAAAACCCCTCCGACCAGGCGCTCTGCGGTCGGACCGGACAGCCAGGTCAGGCGTGGCCGGGCGAGGGCTTCCAGCCAGCCAAACCATTTGCGCCCGCCTTGCGCCATGCGCTCCAGCCCGGCCTTGTCCAGGCGGCGGGTCTTGAACTTCGACGGCAGCCAGGGCTCTTCCCGTCCCAGCGCCATCTGCGCCGACAGCGCCATCATCGGCAGCGCCATGACCTGAGGCACGCCATAGAGGAAGGGAATCGAGATCGGCAGGGCCATCGCGAACAGGATGATACCAAACGCGCGCTCGCCCAGCGCATCGACAAACTCGCCCAGGCTCATGCCGTCTTCCGACGCAGCTGCAGCAATGTCTTCAAGCGCGCTGATAAGGCCAAGTTTTTCCGATGTTTCGGTCATTCTTTTCCTTGTTAGCCTAGCGACCCTGAAGATCGCGCGGTTTGGCGCCGTATAGGAGCTGGTGTCGTTCGCTGGCTTCGGCCCAGCTGGTGGGCATTCGATAGCGTTCCAGAACAACATCTTCCACGGCCTGGCGCATCTGGGACGCGCACACGGCCGCTGGGACTCGTCCAATCCCGGTGCCCATGCCTGGAAAGCCGATACGGTTGATCCCGCCGTTCTGCCGTGCTGTGAGCAGGGCTGCTCGTGTGGCTAGATAAATATTCACGCTGTCGGCTGGCAGCATCATTGGAACCCGCATTGTCGGAGCGGCGATCAGGTGAGGGATATACTCATCCCCGGTTTCGACCACACAGGCTGTTCCCACGACCAGCTCGCCGGCATGCCGTTCATGAATCACACGCCGAACGGCGAGTTGAACATCTTGCCTGAAATGTGCGCTGTAGGCTCCGTCGATACCGCCATCCATAAAGCCGAAACTATTGGCCGGGCTCACCACCGCATCGAGATTGATATCCAGCAACGAGTCATTGCGGATCTCGACATTTTCAAGCTCGCCGCAGATCGAATGCCAGGCATCGACAACGCGCGGGTTGAGGTCGGAAAAAACAAGCTGCATGGGTGGGGTGATGGCTCCGGATGAACAGCCAGATTATCCCAGTGGTTGTGCAGCGTCGAGCGCAGAGAACCGTTGACTTTTCAGGGCCCAATCGGCAGCTTGCGCCACCGCTCGTGAAGCGAGCCCCTGTGGCGGAATTGGTAGACGCGACGGATTCAAAATCCGTTTCCGCAAGGAGTGTCAGTTCGAGTCTGACCAGGGGCACCATTTTTTGATCTCACGGCAACTCGCTGCGCTCACGCCTCCGATGGGGCGGCGCATGGGCGCCGACGCGCGGTCGCGCTTGCGACGCCGTTGGCGTCGGGAGGAGCCTCGTCCTTATCCTTCTCCCCCACGGGGAGAAGTGTCCTTCGTAGCCTTGGCGAAGAAGGGCGATGAGGGGGAAGCACCAAAACCTCCACGCGCCGGAACGCTGGAGTGAGAGGCATGCGGGAGACCGGTGAAACCGGGATTTATTCTTGAGCAGGGGTCAGGGGCCTCCCGCACACGGGTCTGCTGTCTGCCTTGTCCAGATGACCCCGCAGGGTCGACAGAGGCTCCCCGTACATCCACGCCCGAAAAGACTGAGCTCTCGCCTCCCACGACATGGATCACGGGAGAGTATGGGGCAAATTTGAGCGCTGTGGATATCTTCCCCGCTTGCGGGGAAGTGGGCTCGCCGAAGCCTTGGCGAAGGCGAGGTCGAAGGGGGTGCGAACGCCAGTGAGCACTAAACCTCCGCGCTGCGCGCTCCGGCCCCTCCGTCCCTTCGGGACACCTCCCCGAGGGGGAGGATAGGCAAAGCACCGTCACCTTGATGACGATCAGGGCCCAGATTAAACGCGCGCCTTCGACGCGCGCCCACTCCACAGCCGGGGCGAGCAGTGCTAGCGTTCTGTGTCCAGCGAGTCTGTCGGGGAGATGATCTTGCTTTCGATCACCAATGCGGTGCTATTCGCACGGGCCAGCCTGGCCATTATCTTCCTGTGGCTGGGAGCGATGAGTTTCACCGCGCAGGGTGATCTGGTGATGATTAACTGGATCTCGGGACACGTATTCCTGTCGGGGCTCCTGCCGCAGGCCGCGTCCGCCGCCAAGGCGATTGGTGTCTACCAGGTGATCATGGCGTGCTTGATTGGCGCGCCTCTGCCCAGTGGCAGTTTTCGTCGCATTGGTTTCATCATGCTGGGGATCTACAGCGCCCTGGCGCTGACCGTGTTCCTGACCAATCCGGTCTGGATCGAGGCGGCCGGCGGTTTCCCGGCCATCGGTTCGGGGCAGGGCATCTTGAAATATCTCGGTATTCTGGGGCTCGCGATGTGGGCGGGCAGTTTTGATCGCTCTCGCATGTTCTCAAGCCGTCACAGTGACCTTCGCCGCTGGAGCCGACCGGTGATGATGGGCGGCCTGACAATCGTGCTGTTCTGGATCGGGGCGATGAAATTCACCGCCGTCGAGGCGCGGGGCATCGAGCCCCTGATCCAGACAAGTCTGCTCTTCTCCTGGATGTTGAATTTCATGGAGATACAGGTCGTTTCCTACATCATCGGCGTCATCGAGATCGTGACCGTGCTGTTCCTGCTCGCATCCGGCTTTAACAGGGGGCTGTACGCGATCGGGCTGACGATGGCATCGGTAACATTTCTTATTACGCTGTCCTTCCTCGTCAGCTTCCCGGGCAGCTGGTCCTCGGATTTGGGTGGTTTCCCCTTCCTCAGCGGGTCAGGCATCTTTCTAATCAAGGACTTGGCCCTGCTCGCCATCTGTGTGGCGCTGGCGGCAGAATTTCGCGAGTATCGCTACGGTCGGCGGGCTTGACGCAATTTCCTTCGGAAATCTTTTGAAATGCGCATCACACTTGCTGCGACGATGAGCACGTTTGCTTGACGTAAACCCTGACCAACGTATCGTTTTTCCCAAGCAGAACGGATGAATCCGTCTATCGGGGAGTTGATAATGGGCCTGTTCACCGCGATCGGTCGTGAAGTTGAATATGTTTCCGGGATGCTGCGCGTCCTCAAACAGATCAAGAAGGTCGGACCTGGTTCCGGCGTTCGTGTTCCCGATCATATTGAAAAGACAGTCGACAAGTATGCTGACCGCCCCATGGCGATCACCGATGATGGCGATGTCAGCTATGCCGACTTCGATGCCTATGCGAACCGCGTCGCCAACTGGGCGCTGGCGCAGGGGCTGAAAAAGGGCGAGACCGTTGCGCTCTTCATGCCCAATCGCTGGGAATACATCGCCATCTGGTTTGGCCTGTCCAAGGTGGGCGTGGTCACCTCCCTGCTCAACAACCAGCTGTCGGGCCAGTCGCTGGCTCACTGTCTGAACATCGGTGAGACGCGCCACGCCATTATCGCGGATGAACTGGTCGATGCTTACCGGTCCGCCTGTGACGCCGCCGAGATCGAGGCCAAGCCCTGGGTCGTTGACGGGGCTTATGACTGGTCCGGAGATTTCAACGCCGCCGTCGCGGAACAATCCGGTGCGCGTATCCCGGCGGAGAAACGCCAGGATGTGAAGCCGTCTGACCCGGTCCTGAAAATGTTTACCTCGGGAACGACCGGCCTGCCCAAGGCCGCGCTGATGACGCACATCCGCGCGCTCTACTATCTCAATATCTTTGCCATCGCGTCGAAGGCCAAGCCGAGCGACCGGATGATGATGGTACTGCCGCTCTATCATGCCACGGGCGGGTTGTGCGGCGTCGGCTGTGCGCTGTCCTTCGGTGGATCGGTGATCGTGCGGCCGAAGTTTTCAGCCTCCAGTTTCTGGCCCGATGTCCAGCGTCACAAGGCGACGCTCTTCATGTATGTCGGCGAGCTCTGCCGCTTCCTGGTCAATTCCGATGAGGTGCCTGAAGAGAAAGCCCACAGCCTGCGCTGTGCCATCGGCAATGGCATGCGCCGCGATGTCTGGGAGCAGTTCCAGGCGCGGTTCAACCTGCCGGACATTATCGAGTTCTATGGATCAACCGAGGGCAATGTCGGCCTGGTCAATGCAATGAACCAGCCCGGCGCCATCGGCCGAGTTCCGAACTATCTCAAGCATCGGTTCAATATCGACCTGGTCAAGTTCGACATGGATGCGGAAGTACCGGTTCGCAGTGCCGACGGTCATTGCGTACGCTGTGGTCCGGACGAGGTGGGCGAAGCCATTGGCCGGATCGACCCGACAGATGCGCGTTTCCGTTTCGACGGATACGGCTCCAAGGAAGACACCGAGAAGAAAATCCTGCGCAATGTCTATGAAGAGGGTGATGCCTGGTTCCGCACCGGTGATCTGATGACGCGTGATGCGCTGGGGTATTACTATTTTGTCGACCGTGTCGGCGACACCTTCCGCTGGAAGTCGGAGAATGTCGCCACGGGCGAGGTCGCTGAAGCGCTGAGCTTTGACGGCATCGAGCAAGCCAATGTCTATGGCGTCGAGGTTGAAGGGCATTCCGGGCGTGCCGGCATGGCCGCCCTGGTCGCCAAGGCTGGCCAGATCGACCTGGAGGCCCTGCGCGAGCATATCCATGACGCCTTGCCGACCTTCGCGCGCCCGCTTTTCCTGCGACTGCAGGAACAGGGCGATACGACCGGCACGTTCAAACTGCGCAAGGTAGACCTGGTCAAGGACGGTTTCGACCCGAAAAAGATCTCCGATCCGCTCTATTTCGATCACCCGACGATCGGGAAATATGTGCGACTTACACAAGAGCTGTACGAGCAGATTGTGGGCGGTAAACTGCGCGTATGAGCGTGCTGACACCGACCCCCGACGAGATCATAGACTTCTGGTTCAACGAGGCTGGCCCCAAAAAGTGGTACGCCACTTCGCCAGCCTTTGACGCCACCGTGCGCCGCCGTTTTGCGCGCGCGGTGGACGAGCACGCCAAACAGATGCGAGCGGGTCGCCACCCCTGGCTTGGTAACTCGGATAGCGCCTTTGCGCTGGTGCTGCTGTTTGATCAGTTCCCGCGCAATATCTGGCGCGGCTCTGGGCGGGCGTTTTCCTATGACGTGCTCGCACGCAATGTCTCGCTGGACATGATCGATCGCGGCTTTGACTGGGCGATAGATGAGAGCCGCCGCGACTTCGTCTACATGCCGTTCATGCACGGCGAAAATCTCGCGCTTCAGAACCTGTGTATCGATCTGGTGCGTGAGCGCCTGGAAGGCGAGGGCACGCTGAGACATGCCATCAAGCATCGCGAGGTCATCGCCCGGTTCGGACGCTTTCCCTATCGCAATGAGGCACTGGGGCGGGCGAGCACGGACGAAGAACGCGAATATCTGGAGACCGGCGGTTATGCCCCCGGTCGCAAGAAGTCCTGATTGCCGGTCCATGTCCGCGATTTAACTCGGCTCGCGTGCCATTCTCGCCCATCCTGCGCACAAACAGGGGGCTGTTATGAAACATCTGGTCATTGGACTTTGCCTGTCAGCGAGTGGGCTGGCGATGAGTGCCGACGCTCAGGACCCGGCGGCGATCGAGCAGGCGATTCTGGCTGTGCTTGACGAATATGGAACCGCAGAGCACCCGACCCGGTTCGTCGGAGCGTCTGTAGCCCTGCAGCTGTCTGACGGTCGCACCATTGCCGTGGCGACCGGACATGCCGACCGGGAAGCGGATATCGCGATGCGTACGGATCATCGCCTGCTGGGCGGGTCGATGGGCAAGACCTTTGTCGCTGCCGCGTTGATGGCGCTGGTCGAGGACGGGCGCGTGGCCCTGGATGATCGTGCGGTGCAGTATCTGGCTGGGCAGGACTGGTTCGATCCGCTGCCCAATGCTTCCCAAGTGACGCTGGAGCAATTGCTCAATCATTCCTCGGGCATCCCGATTGATTATTTCGAGACCGAGCCGATCCGCGAGGCCCTGCGCCTGTCCGCGGTAGACAATCTGGACCTGGCGGACCAGGGCCTCAGCCATGAGGACCTGCTGCGCCCGCTGGGCGGGCTGGAGCCACTCTTTCCGGCCGGTGAGGGGGTTCGCTATTCCGACGCCAACTACACGATTATCGCCTTCGTGGTCGAGCATGTCAGCGGGCAGACCCTGGAAACTTTTGTCGATGAGCGATTTATCCAGCCGCTGGGGCTCAGCGAGACCGAGCGACAGCGCCGGGAAATGCCGCGCCTGACGGCGGCCTACATGCATCCCCGTTTCCAGCAGACTTTTCCCGGCATTCCCACCAAGGCTGGAGAGTATGAGCGCCTGACCTATGATCCGGCGTTTGAATGGGGCGGCGGGGGCTGGGTCTTCACCGCGACCGATCTGGCGCGCTGGGGCGATGCATGGTTTTCCGGCGAAGCCTTGTCCGACGAGTATCTGGATCTCATGCGTAGCTCGCTGAACCATCATAGCGCGGCGGATAATGACTGGTCCTACGGTATCGGACTGCAGTGGCAGCAAACCGTGGAAGGCGATGAGCGCTGGTATCACGGCGGTTATGATCCTGGGTTTATCGGCAAGATCGAATATCGCCCTGCTGATGATGTGACCCTGGCCATCATGTTCAACACGGTCGACCTTCGTTACGAGCGCATTGGTGATGCGATCTGGGAGGCCGTGTTGCCCCTGCTCGAGGTCGACTAGGTCGAAACGACTCGGCAAATCTCTCCGGTGGCAGAATTCTCCTTGGGCTGACTTCTGCTTTCGAGGGGAAAGTGTAATTGAAAACAGATGTTTGGTGGTTGTGCGGAATTGGCCTTCTGCTTGCTCCTGAAAGGGCAATTCATTTTCCTTCGGAGCCAGATATGACCCCGCACGTAGCCATCACCGCCCAGGACATGCACCAGATCGCCTGGACCCTCGTCGACCTGCACGGTGCCCAGGCCATCGGCTATGCCGATGATGCCGTGATGGAGCTGGACGAGAAGGGTAGTCCGGAAAGCGCCGATGCCTGGCGCGCCCTGCGCTCGGTGATGGAAGACGCTCTGGCCGGCCGTCTGGGGCGTGAAGAGACCATCACGGTTCACTAATCTTCCCTGAGACCTTTTGAACGCTTGCCAGTTGTGGCGGGCGTGATACGGCTTGCGCATGGAAACGAACCGCTGGCCTGAGGCCCTCACCAAATTCGGCATTGAAGATCCGCTGGAGCCTGCCAAGGCCGCCCCACGGATGCGCAAATCCTTGCGCCAGGCTGCACCCTTTCTGGATGCGGTCGCACCGCCGCTGCAGTCAGTCGAGAATTTCGTGATCGCGGGCCCGGACCGGGATATTCCGGCACGCCTCTACATCCCGCAGGGCTCACAAGCCCCTGCGCCCATTTGCCTGTTCACCCATGGCGGCGGGTATGTGATTGGCGATCTGGACACGCATGACCGCCTCTGCGCGCGCATGGCCGCCAAAAGCGGGGTGCGTGTGCTGGCGATTGATTACCGCCTGGCGCCCGAGCACATCTTCCCGGCCGGGGTCGAGGATGCGCTGGCGGCTTTTGACTGGTTGGTGAGCACCGAAGGTCTCGAGCGCACGGGCGCTGACGCGGATCGTGTCGCAGTTGCTGGCGACAGCGCGGGTGGTGGTCTGGCGGCCATGCTAGGCCAGCAGCGCCGGGATCAGATCCGTTTCCAGCTGCTGATCTACCCGCTGATGCAGCTGATCGAGAGGCGCAAGCCGAAGCTCAAGGCACTCGAGGGGCATATCCTCTCCGTATACACGCTGGACCAGATCGTGCGCGCCTATCTGCCGGACGAAAAAGCCGCACAGGATGTTCGGGTGTCGCCGTTGCTGGAGAATGATCTGGCCGGACTGCCATCGACCTATATCGCCGCCGCGGAGCTGGACCCGCTTTATGATGAGGGCACGGCCTATCGGGATCGGCTGGCTGCAGCCGGCATCCCGGTGGAATACGTGCTCGGCAAGGCCATGCCACATGGCTATTTCAACATGACGGCGGTCCTGCCTGGTGCGAAGGACATCGTGAACCGGGTCTCTGCTGCGCTGGGTGACGGATTGCGCGGATAGGCATTGCCTCGGGCCACCGAAACACCTAGCACAGGACCATGAGCGAAGCTGTCGAATACAAAGCCGATCCGCAATTTGCGACCCTGGGCCCGGACTTCGCCGATCCGGTTGCGCCCGCTGCCTTTCCGCAAGCAACCGAACGGTACTGGAACGCCGCCTGGGCGGCCGAGCTGGGGCTGGAGGGGCTGAGTGCCGAAGACCGTATCAAACACTTCCAGCGTTTCGAGCCGCTGGCGGACAACCAGCCCGAACCGCTGGCCATGCGCTATCACGGCCATCAGTTCCGCAGCTATAACCCTGACCTGGGTGACGGGCGGGGATTTCTCTTAGCCCAGCTGCGTGATCGCGAAAACCGCCTGCTCGATCTGGCCACCAAGGGGTCGGGCCAGACGCCCTGGTCACGCAGCGGCGATGGTCGTCTGACCCTGAAAGGCGCGGTGCGGGAAGTCCTGGCGGCCAACATGCTTGAAGCCCTGGGTGTCTACACGTCCAAACCCTTTGCCGTTTTCGAGACCGGTGAGGCGCTGCAGCGCAATGACGAGCCATCGCCGACACGCTCGGCCGTGCTGACGCGGCTGGGGCATTCCCACATGCGGTTCGGCACGTTTCAGCGTCATGCCTTCGAGAACTCCCCGGCGCGTATCGGCCAGCTGATCGAGCACTGCCTGGAGCTTTACTATCCTGACGTTGACGCCGGTGAGGATCCGGCCTCGGCCCTGCTCAAGGCGGTGATCGAGGCTAATGCCAAACTGGTCGCCAGCTGGATGGCGGCTGGGTTTGTGCACGGCGTGCTCAACACTGACAATCTCAACGTCACTGGCGAGAGTTTCGACTATGGCCCATGGCGTTTCCTGCCCTATTACGAGCCTGGGTTTACAGCCGCCTATTTCGACCAGACCGGGCTGTATGCCTATGGCCGCCAGCCCGAAGCCGTGTTCTGGGCGTTGCAGCAGTTCGCTGGCGCTCTCGCCCTGGCCGGGAACCAGAAACAGCTTCTGGCTGACCTCAATACCTTCCCCGCTGTCTATCGTGTCGCACTGCTGGACGCTTTCATGGCCCGGTTCGGCGTGACGAGCGCGGGACGTGATGAGGATGAAAAACTGGTGCGTGCCTTCCTCGCCTTCATGCAGGACAGTCTTCTGCCGTGGGAACAGGTAATTTTTGACCATTTCTGCGGCGAGGCGAGTTTCGCCCGCGCGCACGCCCGCGGTTACAAGGGTGAGCTCTACAAGGATTTCCGGGACATGTTGTTCGAGCGCGAACCCGTCCTGCCCGCCCGCCTCAAACATCCGATCTTCAAGCAGGACAAGCCTGTGAGCATGGTCGTCGACGAGGTCGAACGCGTCTGGGATGCAATCGCCGACGCGGATGACTGGGCGCCGCTCCATGCCTTGCTGGACGATGTCCGCGCGATTGGTGAGGGCTATGGCCTTGGCGCTGACCGGGTAGGCTTTATCCAACCGGCTTGACGCTGATCACGGGCGCTGGAAGTGTGCAGGCATGAGTGAATTATCCCTTGTCCGCTGTGACTTGCTGGACGTCGATGCGATTGCGCACGGCTTCACAACCCGCCCCGGCGGGCTCAGCGAAGGTCCCTATGCCAGCCTCAACATCACCCGGTCCCGCGGGGACAGTCCGGAACACGTCGCGGAAAACCGCGAGCGCGTGCGCCGGGCGCTCGGCCTGGACTATCTCGCCTTTGCCACCCAGGTGCATGGCCGTGCCGTGGCCGTGGTGGACAGCGCCCCGATGGGTGAGCAAGCCGTTGGGGAAGCCGACGCGCTGGTGACCAACCGGCCCGGCATTGGCCTCGTCTGCCAGACCGCAGATTGCACGCCCATCCTGCTGTTTGACGAGCAGAACGGTGCTGTCGCAGCCATTCATTCCGGTTGGCGCGGCACGGTCCAGAATATTGTCGAGGCTACCCTGAGCCGGATGGCTGACCTTTACGGCACTCGCCCGCAGGCCTTGCGGGCTGCCATTGGCCCATCGATCTCACCCGCCAATTACCGCGTTGGCCCCGAAGTCGTGACCGAGTTCGAGGCCTTTCCCGGCGATCTTGGCATACTCTCTCCACGCGATGCGGACGCTGGAGCCCAGCTGGACGTGGCGGCTGCCTGCCATCACCAACTGCTTGAGCAGGGTGTACCCAACAACCAGATCTGGCGATCGGAGCTGTGCACCTATGCCGAGGAAGCGCGACTCTTCTCGGCCAGGCGCTCTCATCACCAGGGCCAGAGCGGCGTATTCGGTGGCCAGGGCGGCGTGATCGGTTTGCGCGGTTAGAGCTGGCGACCCCGACAGGATTCGAACCTGTGACCTACAGATTAGGAATCTGTTGCTCTATCCTGCTGAGCTACGGGGCCGTATCGTCGTTTTGGGCGAGATGGCTTGGCGGGGCAAGACCCCAAGCGACATTCCCGCGTGGGAATGCGCACGCCGTAGTCCCTGGCACACGAAGTTGTGTTTCCGCCTTCAGTGATTTCACGCGTCAAACGCGATATCCGGACAAGAGCAGGACGCACACCCAGGGAGTGGAAAGATGAAAGCGATTGGATATGTCAGCGCCATGGCGCTGTTGCTGGCCGGCTGTGGCGGTGGCGATGAAACCGCGTCGGTTCCGGCCGATGACATGATGCCTTCGGGCGCGACGACCGAGGTTGGCGAGGCCGGTGAGGCAATGACTGAGGAGATGGACGCGGCAGCTGTACTGGCGGCGGTGATCGACCACGAGCGCCGGGACGAGCGCCGCGCGCGTGATGAATGGCGTCACCCCGTGGAGACGCTGAGCTTCTTCGGTGTCGAGCCGTCCATGACCGTGATCGAAGCCCTGCCGGGCAATGGTGGCTGGTATTCCCAGATCCTGACCCCGCTGCTGGCGGAGGAGGGGCGCCTGATCGGGGTGACGTATCCCGACAGTTTGTGGAGCCGCATGTTCCCGGAGTGGAGCGCGGACAATTATGAGCGCTTTGGCGCCGATATCACCCAGATGGGCCGCTATATGAGCGTTGAGGGGGTCGAGCCCCGGCAGGCGACGCTGGGATATGCGTTCGATGATATCCCGGATGCGGAAAACGGCCAGGTCGATGCCGTGCTGTTCTTCCGCGCCTTGCATCACCTTTTCCGTTTCGAGGAGCCAATGATCGACACCGCCCTCGCAGAGGTTTTCGACGCGCTGGCCCCCGGCGGTGTTGTCGGGGTGGTTCAGCACCGCGCACCGGAAGGCGCGGAGGCCAGCTTCGCGACCGGCGATAATGGCTATCTCAAGCAAAGTGATGTTGTGGCCGCGTTCGAGCGGGCCGGTTTCGTGCTGGAAGCCAGCAGCGAGATTAATGCCAACCCCAATGATCCGGCTGACAGTTATGTCTGGCGCCTGCCGCCTACGACCACGAATAATCCGGACACGATGGCGATCGGTGAATCCGATCGCATGACCCTGCGCTTCCGCAAGCCGGAATAGGTTCGGCCCGGCACTCAGCCCATCAAACAAGGCGGCGCGCCAGGATCTGGCGCGCCGTTTTTCTTTTTAACGGCCGACCGGTCGGGCAAACCCTGCCAATGCTCACGACAAACAAAAACGGCCCGCCGAGGCGAGCCGTTTGAAACTGGAATAGGCCAGTGGATCAGCGAACGCGTTCGCGCAGGCTGTCGAGCTGGTGGGCGACTTCCTGGGTCGCGGCGGTCATCTGGTCTACGGCTTCCTTGCCGCGGGCGACAGAAACGCCGGAACCACGAACGCCGTCGAGGATTTCCTTCACTTCATTGTCGAGCGCCGAAATGCGGCTGGCAATGTCTTCGGTCGCCTTGGCGGTCTGTCCGGCCAGGGCCTTAACTTCACCGGCAACGACTGCGAAACCACGACCGGCTTCACCTGCGCGGGCCGCCTCGATCGTGGCGTTCAGCGCCAGGAGGTTGGTCTGGCTGGCGATAGCTTCAATCGTGGACAGGATGGCGTTGATGCGTTGGGACGCGTCGGTCAGGGCTTCTACCCGGCGCTCGAGAACCTGGGAGCTTTCCTCGACCTGGTTCATGGCGTCAAAGGCGACCTGGGCTGCTTCAGCGCCTTGCGAGGCGCGGGCTGCCGTTTCACCCACTGCCTCGGCAATCTCGTGCATGTCGGTGTTGTCTGCGGAAGTTTCCTGGGTGTCGTCGTAAGCGAAGGCGTTCATGGCGCGCGTCCTGATTAGTGAGTCGCGAAAAGATTCGACGCAAGGATGCGCCGAAAGGTTAAAAGGAAAGGTTAACTCAATTCATTTTCGTGACGGGCGTCACGATGGAATACACGCATAAAGGGTATATTACGCGTGATGGAGAGAGCCATGACGACGATTTTCAAACCCGCATTGTTTGTTGTGTGTCTTGTTATTGCCGCGTGTGGCCAGGCAGGTGCCCGAACCGCCCAGCTGTTCGAGGCTGAGGTGACGGAGGTATCGGGCCCGCTCAGTATTTCCCTTCAGGTCGAGGAGCGGGCGGTGGAACTGCGATTGGCGTCGCTCACAACTCCCGTGCCGGATCGGGTGCAGGCCTATCTGGACGATCTGATGCGGGGGCGTGCCGTGGAGGTCGAATTCCTCTCCGAGACGACAGACCGTTATCAACGCCGCATCGGTGTGCTCTGGCTGCGAGAGGGGCTGCAGAAGGTCGACCTCCACTCGATCTTGCTCGAAGAGGGGCTGGTGCAACTCTATCCCTATGCGGATGCTGCTGACCGCTTGCCGCGCTGGCAAGCGGTCGAAGCCGAGGCGCGCGCTGCAGACGCCGGCGTCTGGGGCGATTATGAAACCCGTCTGCGCGATGTTGATCCGGATGTATTGATCCAGGATATGGGCACGATCCAGGTCGTCGAGGGGCGAGTCACCGATGTCGCGGAACTGGGCAATGGTCGCGTCTATCTGAACTTCGGCAGTGATTACCGGACAGATTTCACGGTGCGCATCGATGCAGAGGCTGCCCCCGGCTTTGCCCAGGCCTTGGGGGATTTTGCGGGCCTGCAAGACAGGAGAATCCGAGTTCGCGGAGTGATCCGCGAGGAAAATGGTCCGATGATTGTCCCGCCCAACCCGTACCGGATTGAAGTGCTCGGCGACTAGGCGGTCGGGATCAGGCCGGATTCTTCAGGGTCGCCGACCGTGCTGGTCAGGGCATTGCGCAGCTTGTTCATCGCCACGCTCTCGATCTGGCGAACACGTTCCTTGGAAATTCCCAGCGTACGGCCGAGAGCTTCCAGGGTGGAACCGCTTTCGCTCAAGCGGCGCTCTTCGATGATATAGCGTTCACGGTCATTCAGCGTGTCGATGGCATCATGCAGCCAGGCCGAGCGCTGAGCGCTGTCGTGGCTATGCATGTATTCCTCATCCGGCGTGGCGCGTTCATCAGCGAGCAGGTCCTGCCACTGACCCGCCTCGTCTTCACCCACCGGGGCATTGAGAGAGCGGTCATTGGCCGCCAGACGATCCGCCATGGCTTCAACATCCTGGTGGCGTACGCCCAGCTGCTGGGCGATCCAGTTCTTGTGATCCGGGGTCAGCGTGTTGCTGTCCAAAGCGCCGATCTGGGCCTTGAGGCGGCGCAGGTTGAAGAACAGGGACTTCTGCGCCGACGTCGTGCCGGTACGCACGATGGACCAGTTGCGCAGGACGTAATCCTGGATGCAGGAGCGGATCCACCAGCTGACATAGGTCGAGAACCGTACATCGCGTTCCGGATCGAAGCGTTCAACCGCCTTCATCAGGCCGATATTGCCTTCCTGGATGAGGTCGGCATAAGGGAGGCCGTAACGGCGGTACTTCGCCGCGAGGGCAATCACCAGGCGCATGTGGGCTTCGGTCAGGCGGTGCATGGCCCGTTCATCCCGGTGCTCCTTCCAGCGCCGGGCGAGGTCCAGTTCCTCCTCCCGGGACAAGAGGTCCTGTTTCATCGCAGACTTGATGAAACGCTGCTGGCTCAGCTCCGGAGAGCCGGAAGCGGTCGTGCGGGAAGAAGACGGTGTGGCCATGTCGCTATCCTTTCTCGGAAGGATACGTTGCTGGATCCAAACTGGATCACAGCGCATGGCAAAAATAAAAACGCCCGGCACTGCCGGGCGTTTTCAAACAGGATATGTGAAGCCTTAAGCGGCTTTTTTCAGCAGCGACTCTGACAGCATTTCGCGGGCTGCGTCGTGTTCGATATTCTCGACAGCAGCAAGCTCGCGAACCATCCGGTCCAGCGCGCTCTCATAGAGCTGGCGCTCGGAGTAGGACTGCTCCGGCTGGTCTTCCGCACGATGCAGGTCGCGTACAACTTCGGCAATCATGATCAGGTCGCCGGAATTGATCTTGGCTTCATACTCCTGAGCACGACGGCTCCACATGGTGCGCTTGACGCGGGCCTTGCCCTTCAGTGTCTTCATGGCGTCCTTGACAATCTTGTCGCTGGACAACGGGCGCATGCCGGATGCGTCCGCCTTGGCGGTCGGCACGCGGAGCGTCATTTTGTCTTGTTCGAAAGTGACGACATAAACCTCGATGTCGAAACCTGCGACACTGTCCTTCTCCACGCCTGTGACCTGACCGACGCCATGGGCCGGGTACACGATGAAATCACCTTGTTTGAATGATTTGTTGTCGTTGGCGGTTTTTTTCGTCATTGAAGCTCTCTCTTCGGGCCTTTTCCGGATGACGGCAACAAGCCACTGAGCGTCCCATGAGAGCCGGCTTGGCCGGGACTCCAGAAC
Source organism: Maricaulis sp. (assembly GCA_017643585.1). Taxonomy (GTDB): domain Bacteria; phylum Pseudomonadota; class Alphaproteobacteria; order Caulobacterales; family Maricaulaceae; genus Maricaulis. The sequence goes on along the minus strand of JAEPND010000003.1, from coordinate 60,416 downwards.
GGCAATTTCAGTGCACGGGTCACCACGTAGAAAAGGGGGCCGTGCCACCCGCACAGCCCATCAATGTGTCATGTATAACACATTAATCAGAAAATCTCAAATTGGATCGATTTCCGCAGGGAAACAGACTAGCCTGCTTCGCCTGGCTTTTCCGAGAAGTATTTTTCGAACTTGCCGGTCTCTTCAGCCATCGCATCTGCGTCAGCCGGCGGATCCTTGCGCAAGGTGATATTGGGCCAGATTTCCGCGAACTTGGAATTCACGGCCAGCCACTTGCCGTCCTTGTCGTCTTCTGTGTCAGGCTTGATGGCCTCGACCGGACATTCCGGCTCGCACACACCACAATCGATGCATTCGTCTGGATGGATGACGAGGAAATTCTCACCCTCGTAGAAACAATCCACGGGGCAGACTTCAACACAATCGGTGTATTTGCAGCGGACGCAGGCGTCAGTGACGATATAGGTCATGGGCGGCGGACTTCAGTCGGAGAAACAGTGCGGGCGCGACATGGGACGTCGCGGGCGCTTTGTCAACGGGCGCGTGCCTTGGCTTCTGCACGAGAGCGCGCAAAAACCCGCTCGCGATCATCGATTCCCAGCAAGGGCGCGATGCGTCGAACGAAGGCGTCTTCGAACGGCGACTTCTCGCCATCGGCCAGGGCGACCATCCACAATTCCTCGATGAGGGCGATGCGCTCCTGTTCGCTCAGGCAGGTCTTGACCACCTTGGTGAAGCGGTGATGGTCGACGGCGGTCTCCGCCAGCTCCTCGGCCTGGTCGAGCACGGTCTTGGCTTTTTCTGTCTCCAGGTTGAAGGCCGCGCCCAGCGTGGTCAGGATCTGGTCCTGCTCGCAATCGGCATAAATCCCGTCAGCCAGCGCGGCCTCGACCAACAGAGCCGTGGCGGCCACGTGCGGATCGATTTCCGGATTGCTGGTGGTCGCCTTGGCGCCGAAGATTTTTTTCAGAAAGCTCATCCTGCCCTCTTTTGCCGTCTGGACTCAGTCCGTTTCGAGTAACGCGTAAAGCGACTGGGCCTCATTGGCCGGCCCGCGCCGTGTCGACAGGGCCAGAATTCTGATGCGAACAATCTTCCCATTCCGCGGGAAGGTCAATTCATCGTCCACGGCCAGGGTTGCCGAAGCCTTGGAAATGCGACGAACCTGGCCTGTGCGGGTCAGGCGGACGCGTCCATCAGCGACAACACGACTGGCCAGGGTGCGCGTCTTGTAGAAGCGGGCATGCCACAGCCAGAGGTCAATGCGCTGGGCGTGCGATTCCGGTTCGCTCATTCCTGCGCGCTGGGGGTATCCGCGACAACAGCTTCGTTCGGCGGTGCCGAGGTGTCAGTGGCTGGCTGAGCCTGGGTTTCGGCGGCCATCTCGGTCGCGACCTCCGCAGCCGGCGCGGCCTGAACGGTGGCGTCCTCAACCTGTTGAGCCGTTTCCTGTGTTGTTGCCGTTTCCGTTTTCTTCGGCTTGCGGCGCCTTTTCTTCTTGGCCGGCTTTTTCGGTTCCTCAACCGGTTTCAGCGCTGCCAGGGCCGCGAAGGGATTATCCGGGTCCATGGGCGCGGCTGCCGGGGCAGGCCTGGCCTGCTTTTTCGGTGCAGCCCCTGCAGGACGTCGCCCGGGCTTGGATCCCCAGATCTCGCCTTCGGCTTTTTCCGGGTCCGGACCCTTTTGATAGCGTTTATAGCCCAGCGCCGAGAGCACGCCGCGGGCGTCCTCAACGGAACATCCCATCAGCGCCATGATATTGGCGGTCAGCGGGAAGCGGCCCTTTTCCATCGTCTTGCGGGCTTCACGGATCTCGTCGGCCAGGCGCTCGAGCATGTCAAAACGCACGGCGCGCGATCCGCACGGGTAAAAGCCGACGGCGGCATAGTCCGCCCGGGAATGGGCACGGTCATTGGCAACGGATGTCAGGCCCGGAGCCGGCAGCCAGCTGAGATCAACCTCGCCATTGAACACTCCGCGAAGCAAAGCGAAGAGGCGAGACGGTGCAGGCTTCACCAACATCGGCATGTAGATCATGTGCTGGCCGATGCGCACACCCAGCTGCCGCAGGGAGCGTCGCGCGTCCTGGTCAAGTGCAGCGATATCGTCGGAAATTTCCGAACGGACAATCGCGCCGCCTGCCTCATAGAGCTGCCAGGCCACTCCACGAGCCGATCCCGGAATGTCGCTGCGATCGGACGCGCCGCGCAGGACAAACAGGGGTTTGAGGGTCTCGCGGACCTTCATGTCGACCGCATCGCGCAGGGCAGCCTTGGCGGCAGCCTGGTTCTCGGCCGAGCCAAGTTCTCCGCCCAGGCTCTTGATCGCCGGTTGCAGCAGGTCGGCTCCGGCCACCAGCTTGCCAATGACATCCTCGCCGGATTTCAGATGGCCGTCCTCTTCAATGGAAAGGTTTACGGCGATGCTATTCGTCAGTTCACTCAATCGTCTGTCCATTTCCGGTCGCAGGGCTCGCAGGACTGCGGAGCGTAGTGCGCGTGCGCTGAGGTCCTTCCCCTGCGCGTCGGGTTCAAAGGTAAGACCCTTTAACCGACCCACATAGTGTCCCTCAACCGTTACTTCTCCCGCGGCTGATACCCCGGCGAGCAGGTGTTTGTCATCCCGCAAGCCCTTGACCAGGGCCTGGGTGCGCCGATCGACGAAGCGTTGCATCAATCTTTCATGCAGCGCATCCGACAGGCGGTCCTCGACCAGGCGGGCACGTTCGCGCCAGTGTTCCGGCTTTTCCGTCCAGTCGGCCCGGTGGGCGGCATAGGCCCAGGTGCGGACGAAAGTGAGCCGCGAGGCCAGGGCGTCGACATCGCCGGCGGTCTTGTCCAGGCGGTCGAACTGAGCCTGCATCCAGCTGTTGGGCAGCCGACCATTGCCATCGCTGAGATGCATGTAGATGGATTTCACCAGCCGCGCATGCGCATCGATGGTCGCCTTGCGGAAATCCGGTAGCCGGCAGACATCCCACAGGCGTGCCACCAGGCCGGGCGAGCGGGTTCGGTCGGCGATCTCGCTGTCCTCGGCCAGGATGTTGAGCGCGCGTTCATCGCTGGCTTCACGCACGCGCTCCAGCGCGGGATTGTAGGCGGGTTTGTTCAGCGTATAGCGCAGGCGTTCGATGCTGGAGGTGTCCAGATCCGGATTGCGCCATTGCAGGCGTTCGACCGGGGCGAAGCTGTGGTTTTCAACGGCGCTGACAATATCCGGGTCAAACTCCAGACATTCCGCCGTCTCGCCAAAAGTGCCGTCCGCGCGGAAACGCCCGGCGCGGCCGGCAATCTGTCCCAGCTCGGCAGAGGTCAGCCGGCGGTGTTTGAGACCGTCAAACTTGCGGCTCTCGGCAAAGGCGACATGTTCGATCTCCATGTTCAGCCCCATGCCGATGGCATCGGTGGCGACCATGAAATCAACCTCGCCGGACTGGTAGAGCTCGACCTGGGCGTTGCGGGTGCGCGGCGAGAGGCCTCCCATGACCACCGCAGCGCCGCCGCGACGACGGCGCATCAACTCGGCGATGGCGTAAACGGACTCCGAGGAGAAGGCGACAATGGCGGAGCGGCGGGGCAGGCGGGTCAGCTTGGCCGGGCCGGTATAGCTGAGCTGGGAGAAACGCTCACGCTCGACGTGTTCCGCATCTGGAACCAGCGAGCGGATCATGCCGCTCATTGTGTCCGAACCCAGCAGCATCGTCTCCTGGCTGCCGCGGGCATACAACATGCGATCAGTGAAGACATGACCGCGCTCGCGGTCAGCGCCGAGCTGCACTTCGTCAATGGCAACAAAGTCCACCTGGCGGGTCATCGGCATGGATTCGACCGTACAGATGAAATAGCGTGCCGTGCGCGGGACGATTTTCTCTTCGCCGGTGATCAGGGCGGCCAGGCTGGCGCCCTTGGCGGCTACGACGCGGTCATAGATCTCCCGCGCAAGCAGGCGCAGAGGCAGGCCGATCATGCCCGAGCCATAGGCCAGCATGCGTTCGACCGCGAGGTGCGTCTTGCCTGTATTGGTGGGGCCAAGCGCGGCGGTGATATTCTCCGGCGCGCCAGATCTCATGGCCATCTCGCCATCCCTTTTTGATCACTGCCTATCTAGGGCCAATGACCGGAGTTTGCGAGATTCACACCCAGTCGACTAGTGGGCCTGGATTGAGCGTGCCGTGATGGTCGCGCCGCCAAAACCGGCATTGGTGCGAATACGGACCGGGACGTGGATATTGGTGCCTTCGACCGGCGCAAACCACATGGTGATGGGTTCGGCGATTACATCATCGGACGGGAACTCGTCTTCCTCATAACCCGAGATCGGTTCGTAATACGCGTGGCAGACCTGGGCATCGCCGCGCCAGGCACGGGTGCGAACATTGTCTTCGCCGCCATATTCGAAACGCAGGTTGTACCGCGCGCGACCATCAAAGACCGCCAGGGTGCCGTCACAATGGCCGTTCTCGTCAGCAACCGACCCCAGGCCCACGCTCAACAGGGTGGAGAGCGGGTCAGCAGCGCCGGCGCGTTCCTCGGCCGAGGCTGGTGGCTCACCCATATTGCCAAAGGGCGGATTGATGTCCGGGGTCGCGACACCTTCGGGAAAATCGATGCCGACGATTCGATTCTTGGAACTGGCGTGGTTCAGGTGGCTGTAGCGCCAGGGCTGCAGGCGCGGGCCTTCGCGATAGCCGCTGACGCCAGCCTCGATATCCGCATCGGTGAACAGCGCAGCCAGCCCCGCAGCGGTGAACCGTGCGGAGGCCTGGTAGGTCTCTTCCTGGAACGTGCTGGAAATGACGATATTGGCGACCTGGAAGATCATCACAGAGCCAGCGTATTGCACTGTCACGCCTTGCGAATTCGCGCTCGTGACATTGGCTGCATCGTCAGCGGATGCTGGTATCGCGTTTGTTGCCAGAGCCAGTCCTGTCGCAAGAATCAGTGCTTTTTTCACGCTTTACTCTCCCTAAGTCCGGCCCCGCCGACCCTTTTATACATGCACCCAACTGCAATAATACTTCAAAACCGACTGCAAGATGAACGCCACAAGCTTGACGCAGCCGGTCCACTCCGTTATTTCGCCCGCTCCCGCTTTGGCTGCAAGGCCTCTGCGCAAAGAATATAATTGTTTGAAAGGTGCGACTATGGCGCGTCGCTGCGATTTGACCGGTACGGGTGTAATGACGGGAAACAATGTTTCCCACGCGAACAACAGAACCCGCCGCCGTTTTCTGCCGAACCTGTGCGATGTCACCCTGACGTCTGACAAGCTGGGTCGCGGTTTCAAACTGCGCATTGCTGCTAAAGCTCTGCGCAGCGTCGACCATGTCGGCGGACTGGACGCCTTCCTTCTGAAAGCTCGCGACGAGCAGCTTTCTGATCGCGCTCTGAAGATCAAGCGCGAGCTGAAGAAGGCCAACCGGGCTTAACAGCTTCTCCGGAAACGGAATTATCAACGCCCGCTGCTTGCAGCGGGCGTTGTTGTTTGGGCGCTTGAGGGCTAGCCTGCCTCCCGACACAAGGGGAGGGAACACCATGCGTCTGTCTTTCTGGCTGGCTTCTGCCGCGGCGATTTCACTGGCGGCCTGCGGGCAAGCCCCCACCGACACCGCCAGTGATGCCGCAGTAAACACGCCGCAGGCGAGCGCCTCTGCGACCGTTGGCGACATGATTTTCTGGGGCGGGGAAATCTATACCGCGGACGATGACCAGCCGATGGTTGAGGCTGTGGTCACACGGGACGGACGAATCCTCTATGCGGGCGACGAGGCGCAGGCCCAGTCCTATCTCGGTGAACAGACCCGCATCGTCGATCTCAATGGCGGTGCGATGTATCCGGGTTTCACCGACAGCCATGTACATGTTCTTGGCGTGGGCTCGCGTGAGCGGACATTGAATCTGGATTCGGTGACCTCGATCGAGGATCTGGTCGCTCGTGTCGCGGCCAGTGTGGGCGAGGCTGACTCGGGTGCGGTCGTTTTCGGCCGGGGCTGGATCGAGACACATTGGCCGGAAGGACGCTTCCCGAATCGGGACGATCTGGACACGGTCTCGCCAGACAATCCGGTGATTCTCGTGCGCGCTGACGGTCATGCCCTGGTCGCCAATTCAGCGGCGCTGGAAGCGGGCGGGATCACACGTGACAGCATCGCGCCTGAAGGCGGCGAAATCCTGTTTGACGAGGCCGGAGAACCGACGGGCATGTTGATCGATACAGCGATGTATCCGGTCAGCCAGCTGGTCTCTGCGCCCACCGGTGCGGAGCGCGCGGATATCTACGCCGAGGGCTCTCAGCGCCTGGCCAGCCTGGGCTGGGCTGGGGCGCATGACATGTCGGTCCCTTACGCCGATGTCGAGATGATCGAGGGGCTGGCCGAAGCGGACCGCCTGTCCACTCGCGTCTATGTCTCCATCAATCCGGGCGGGTTTGCCGAACTGGCGCGGGAGGTGCCGCGCATTGCCGATGATGGCATGGTGATTACCCGCGCGGTGAAACTCTACATGGACGGCGCGCTGGGCTCGCGTGGCGCAGCGCTGTTGTCGCCCTATAGCGATCGCCCGGAAACCTCCGGTCTCAACATTGCCGAGCCGGACGAGACGGTGGGTGTTTTCATCGAGGCACTGCGCAATGGCATCCAGATGAATGTCCATGCCATCGGTGACCGAGGCAATCGCCTGCTGCTGGACTGGGTCGAGGAAGCCCAGGCCCAGGTCCCGGCCGATGAACGCGCCCTGCCGGAACATCGCTGGCGTGATGAGCATACCCAGATCGTGCACCCGGATGATTTCGCGCGTTTTGCCGAGCTGGGCGTGATCGCATCTATGCAGCCGTCCCACGCCATTGGTGATCTGCACTTCGCACCGGCCCGCCTGGGCGAGGACCGTCTGGACGGCGCCTATGCCTGGCAGACCCTGCTGGATCATGGGGCCCACCTGACCGGCGGCTCCGACGCACCGGTCGAACAGGGCGATCCGCGCATCGAATTCTATGCGGCCGTGGCCCGGGCTGACCTCTCCGGTTTCCAGGGCGAGAACTGGCGTCCGGACGAGGCGCTGTCACGGGATGACGCGCTCAAACTCTTCACGCTCTGGCCGGCCTATGCCTCCTTCCGCGAGGACGAGCTCGGCTCGATCGAGGAGGGCAAGCGCGCCGACTTCACCATTTTCTCCGGCGATATCATGACCATCGAACACGCTGATATCCTCACGGTGACGCCGTGGATGACGGTCGTGGATGGTGAGGTGACCTGGGAACATCCCAACAGTTTCCACCATTGTCCGGGGTGCTAGACGGTCGTTCGCGCACCGCGACGACACACCGCAGACATAACGCTCATCCATCCCTGTATGGAAATCTCCGCTAGGATCCGCAGACATCCTGTTTGGAGGCTTCCATGCTCAGTTTGATCGCCGCAGTCCTGCTTGTGCTTGTCGGCCTGTTCCATTCCGTCCTGGGAGGGCAGCGTCTGATCGCGCCGATCGTGGCGCGCGAGGACCTGCCTGCCATTTTGGGAAGTCGCACCATGAGCCGGGTGACACTGAAGGCGGGCTGGCATTTGCTGACAGTGATGTGGTTCGCCCTGGCCGCCATCCTGGTGCTGGACCAGCTGGCTGTGGCCGAATTCCGTCAGCTGACGCTGGGCGTGTTGGGCGGGACATTCGTCTTTTGCGGCGTGATGGCACTCATCCTGTCGCGCGGAAAACACCTGTCCTGGGCGTTCTTCTTTCCGATTGGCGGGATTTTGCTGTGGCAGGCGGCTCTGGCCTAAACCCGTCCGGCGATCGAGGTGAAATCGATCCGTTTCATCGCCGGACCTGCCCCGCCAGAAAGGTTCGCGACAGCTCCGCCATCCTCGTCAAACAACGCCGCCAGCTGGTCGGTGATGGCGCCGCCGAGCTGGTCGACATCATTGATGGTGACGGCACGGCGATACCATCGGGTCACATCGTGGCCGATGCCGATCGCCAGCAATTCCACCTCCGAGCGTTTCTCGATCATGGCGATCGTCTCGCGCAGGTGTTTTTCCAGATAGCCGGCGGAATTGGCGGACTGGGTGCCGTCGTCGACCGGGGCACCGTCCGAGATCACCATCATGATGCGACGTTGCTCCGGGCGGGTGGCCAGGCGTTTCCAGGCCCACATCAGGGCCTCGCCATCGATGTTTTCCTTGAGCAGGCCTTCGCGCATCATCAGGCCGAGATTGACCCGCGCCCGGCGCCAGGGCGTATCGGCAGCCTTGTAGATGATATGGCGCAGATCATTGAGACGACCCGGATGCTGGGGCTTGCCCTCCTTGAGCCATTTCTCCTTGGACTGTCCGCCTTTCCAGGCCTTGGTGGTGAAGCCGAGGATCTCGGTCTTGACGTTACAGCGCTCCAGCGTGCGTGCCAGGATATCGGCGCAAGCGGCCGCGACGGTAATCGGTCGACCGCGCATGGACCCGGAATTGTCGATCAGCAGAGTCACGATAGTATCGCGGAACTCGGTGTCGCTTTCCTGCTTGTAGGAGAGCGGCAGGGTCGGGTCGGCGATGACCCGGGCCAGGCGTGAGCCGTCGAGAACGCCTTCCTCGAGATCAAACTTCCAGGCACGCTCCTGCTGGGCCATCAACCGGCGTTGCAGCCGGTTGGCCAGGCGGCCAACGACCTGGTCGAGCCCTTTCAGCGTGTTGTCGAGATATCGGCGCAGGCGTTCCAGCTCTTCCGTCTCGCACATGTCCGTCGCATGGACGACCTCGTCAAACTCGCGCGTGAAGACCTTGTAGGCCTTGGCATTCATGTCATCGGACGGGCGCCAGTTCGGGCGCATCATGGTCTGGGCCGCGCCGTCGTCATCCATGGCTTCGACACGGGTGTCGAGATCATCGGTGTCGGCCGTGATCTCGTCCTCGTCGGCCGCCGTGCCAGAGGCATCAGGCGTATCCGGATCGCCGCCATCATCGCCATCAGGCTGTTCGTCCTCGCCTGTGCGCTGCTCGCGATCGACGCCTTCATCCTCGTCGTCAGGATTTTCGCTCTCTTCCGGATCGCCGCCCAGCTCGTCGGCAAGGTCGAGATCCTGGATTACGGTGCGCAGGGCTTCGGCAAAGGCCGCCTGGTTATCCGCATTGCCGGCAAGGGCGTCGAGCGACAGGCCGGCCAGGTTTTCCAGCTGATCCCGCCAGGTAGTCATCAGGCCGAGGGCCTCGATCGGGGCGGGGCGACCGGAGATGCGCTCGCGGATCAGCATGGCGATGGCTTCTTCCATCGGCGCGCCCTGGCGATCCTCGACCCGCTGCCAGCCCTTTTGCTTGCAACGCTGTACCAGAGAGGCGTCCAGGTTTTCGGCGACCCCTGCCAGTTCACGTGCGCCAATCGCCTCGACACGGGCCTGCTCTGCCGCGTGGAAGATCGCGCGGGCCGTGGCGCCCGGCGGCAGGGATTTGACGTGTTCGCTTTCATTGTGGTGCGCCAGGCGCAGGGCCAGCGCATCAGCACGTCCGCGAACAGCGGCAGCAGCGCGGGGCGAGGGCTCGGTGCCCGGATTGGGGAGGACGATCCGACCGCCATTCAGTCCGGCCACATCGCCGCCAAAACGCACATCAACATCCTTGTCACCCGCGATAGCGCGGGTGGTAATCGAGAGGGCACGTTTGAAAGCGTCGGGATCTGCGGGCGGCTTGCTCATACTGGCAAACTAGCGGTTTCGTGGGCAATTGCGAGGGGCAAGAACGGTCAATTGCATCAACCTTCTGCTAACCCTGTTTCGGCACACTGAAGGCTGGCACCCGTATAAGCGGGGCCAGAGATCTGACCGGAAAACCGGCAGATACCGTAGGTGGCGAGAGTTGGCTGGATGGGCTTTTCGGTTCATTCCATGGCCGACACGAATGCAGCGTTGCAGCATCTGGATCGTCTGACCCGAGACACGCTCGAGGTCCAGACTCGGATTGCAACGGGGCTGAAAGTCGGCAGTGCCAAGGATAATGGCACGATCTGGGCCCTGGCCCAGGGCATGCGTGCGTCCAATGGCGGGCGCGAGACGGCCATGCGCTCCATTGATGCTGCCACCGGTGTGGTCGAGGTCGCGCTTGCCGCTGCTGACGGCATTTCCAACATCATGATTGAAATGAAGAGCAAGCTGGTCGCTGCCACCGATACCAGTCTTGACGAAGCCAGCTGGCGCAATCTGATGGGTGAATATGTTGCGCTGGGCAATGAGATGACGCGTCTCGTGGAGGCGGCTTCGTTTAATGGTATCAATATCCTGGAAGCGGGAGCGGACGATCTCAGCGTGGTCACCGGACCCTCGCCGGGCGACACGATGACGATCGCCGCCGAGGACATGAGCGATGGCGGCGGAATTGTGGATGTCGCGCTGACCGGCACGCTGCCGTATCCGGATACGACGCATATCCTGACCCAGCCTGACCAGACCATGATCGATACGTTTGATACCTCGATGACGGATGTGAACGCGGCCGTGTCGCGCCTGGGGACATCCTTGCGAACACTGGAAGTCCAGAAGGTGTTGTTGCAGAAACAGGCTGATGTGACCGAGGCAAGTATTGGCCATCTGGTCGATGCCGATCGGGGCGAGGAAAGCGCCAAGCTGAACGCCATGATGGTGCGTCAACAGCTGGGTGTTCAGGCGCTGGGGATCGCCAATGAAGCGCCCCGCATGATCCTGGGTTTCTTCCGCTAGCGCCCGCGCTAGGTTTAGCCGCAGAAACAATGAGGCAGAGATGACGCTTGCGATCATTGGTGCAGGCATGGCCGGATTAAGCTGTGCGTTCCAACTCCGCAAATCCGGTTTGAACCCGGTGGTATTCGAAAAGAGCCGTGGCACAGGCGGTCGCCTGGCGACACGCCGCAGCGCGCATGGTGGCTTCGACCACGGGGCCCAGTTCGTGACAGCGCGCGATGCCGGCTTCGCGGCCTATCTGGATCACGCGGCCGGGCTCGGGCGCGCGGCGCACTGGGCCAACCCCGCCAGCGGGGACGAGACCTGGTGGACCGGCACGCCGGGCATGAGCGGGCTGGTCAAGCCGATGCTCGACGGCCTTGATGTTCGCACGGGACAGCGGGTCGTGCAGATGCGCCGGGAGGGCACGGGCTGGGTTTTGTCACTGGAGACGGGCGAAGCGCAGAGCTTTGACATCGTCCTGCTGGCTGTGCCTGTCGTGCAGGCCCTTGATCTCCTCGCCAGCCATGGCGCGGCGTTTCCGGGGCTTGAGGACGTGGACATCGCGCCGTGCTGGACGGGGATGTTCGTTTTTGATGAGGCCCTGCCGAACACGCAGTCGGTAATCCAGCGCGCCGGTGACATTGCCTGGGCGGCGCGGGAAACGTCACGGCCACAGCGCGAAGGTGATGCCGAGCGCTGGGTTGTCCAGGCCAGCGCCGGCTGGTCACGACAACATCTGGAGGAGGCACCTGAGGCGATCCTGCCGCCCCTGCTGGAGCAATTTGGTTCCGCCGCCGGGGTGAGCGTGCCAAAGCCGGTGCATGCGGATGTGCATCGCTGGCGTTATGCCAAGGTCGAGCGTCCGCTGGGCCAGGCCTGTTTGTGGGATGACGCGCTCCAGCTTGGTCTCGCCGGGGATTGGTGCCTGGCGGCGCGGGTCGAGGCCGCGTTTCTCAGCGGCCGGGCGTTGGCCGATGCGGTCGTCACGGCGACCAAGCGCTAGAAACCGTAGAGCTCTGCCGCGACGCGGTAGGTGTTGGCATAGGCCTCAACAGAGGCCTCGATCGGGTCCGCATACCCGCCACCAATCCCCATGGACACGGGGATCCCCCGCGCCTGGCAGGCGGACAGGACCATGCGATCGCGCTGTTTCAGCCCGCCATGGGTGAGGGCGAGGCGGCCGAGCTTGTCTTCGGCCAGACCATCGACCCCGGTCTGATAGAGCACAATGTCCGGCGCAAAGGCGAACACCGCTGGCAAGTGTTCCTCGAGCGTTGCCAGAAAGGCCGCATCCTCCATTCCGTCCTCCAGCGGCACGTCTAGGTCACTGTCATGCTTGCGAAAGGGGAAGTTCTTTTCGCCATGCATCGAAAAGACAAATGTCCGCTCGTGTCCGGCCAGGATGGCGGCATTGCCGTCACCCTGGTGGACATCGAGATCGATGATCGCCACACGTGCGGCTGCGCCTGTCTCGACCAGGTTCAGGGCGGCGATGGCGAAGTCGTTATAGATGCAATAGCCCGACCCGAAATCGCGATGCGCGTGATGTGTCCCGCCTGCCAGCTGTCCGGCGATGCCTTCGTCCAGGGCCGCACGCGCGGCTGCCACGGCACCGCCAGCAGTGGCCTGCGTGCGGGTGACCAATTGTTCTGACCAGGGAAAGCCGATGCGGCGAATGGCCTTCTCGTCCAGCGCCCCGCGTTCGAAGGCGTCGACATAGGCCGCGTCATGCGCGCGCAGCACATCCGCCCGCTCGACCAGCGGTGACAGTTCGAGCATGTCCTCGGACACCACCGCTTCGCGGATCAGCGTCTCCCGCAACATCGCATACTTGGTGTTGGGAAAGCGGTGCCGGTCCGGCAGGGGCAGGTTGAAGGTGTCGGAGTAAAAAACGCGCATGGCGATAAACTAGGCGCGCGGGGGCCGGTGTCACGCCTAGAGGCGATAGTGTTTAGCAAGCAGCTCGATCAGCTCGTTCATCTTCTCGTGCTGATCGGCCGCATTTCCGCTGTCGATGGCGTGCGCCACGCAGTGCCGGGAATGGTCCTTGAGAATTTCCCGCTCAACGGCGCCCAATGCCGATTTGACCGCCGAGAGCTGGGTCAGAACATCAATGCAATAGCGGTCTTCCTCGAGCATGCGGGCCACGCCGCGCACCTGTCCTTCTATCCGCTTGAGGCGGGCCAGCGACTTTTCGCGGGACCCTGTTGGGGGTGACGTTGTGATGGCCATGTTTCTTGTATACCCCCGGGGGGTATGATAGGGCAAGGTCATGTTGTGCAACAAACCTCTAGCGGTTTTCGCAATGGCCGCCGCGCTCCTGGGCGGGTGCGCCACGCTTGATCCCGATCAGGTTGCGTCGGATGTGATGGACGAGGCCGCTCAGCGGACTCAGCTCGCGCTCAATGGTTCCGGTTCGCTCGATACCGCGCCAGCCGCCGTGGACCTGGCCCTGGTCCATAACCGCTCTGTGCGTGCGGATCTCTTGCAGGCGGGCGTGTCTGCGGCCGAGCTGAACGCACTTTCACGGCCAGGCAACCCGATTTTTGAAGTTGTCAGCCTGCCCGGTGGCGATCATGGCCGGGTTCTCGACGTTGATCTTCGCGCCTCCGTGCTGGGAGTTGCGGCAACGCCGTGGCGGGCACGTACAGCGCGCGCGGCCTATGCGGCCGAACGCAGCGAAGCCCTGTTGCGGCTCGTTGATTTCACCGCTGATGTGGAGCGCGCCTGGGTCGAAGCGGTCGCTGCCCGGCAGCGCCTGGACCTTTACGCGCGCATTCTTGAAGCGGCCGAAGCGGCAATGACGATCGCCGAGGAGCTCGATGCGGCGGGAAACCGGCCCGCGATCGCCCGTGTCCGCGAGCGCAACATGCTGATCAATGTCCAGCTTGAATATGCGACGGCCCAGCTGCAGGCCGAAGCAGCCCGTTTCGCGCTAGAGCGCCTGACAGGGCAAGGCGTACGGCTGGAGGAGCTGCCGGTGGCGCTTCCTGCTCCGGTACCGGCCATTCTGCCGGGCGAGGATGAAGTCCTCGATGCCAGCCTGCCACTGGCACGATCGCGCGCGCAGGTAGAAGCCGTCTCGCGGGCAGCTGGACTGGAAAACTGGGCCAGCCTGCTTGACCATGCAGAGATCGGCCTTGCCGCCGAGCGGGAAGACCGGGAGTGGGCGCGTGGCTGGATGGCGGAAATCTCGCTGCCGCTTTTCGATCAGGGCCAGCACAGGCGCGCCGCGGCAAGATTGCGTGCCGAACAGGCCCTCGAGCGACATGCCGCGCTGACGGCAGATATCGTGGCGGCTCTGACAAATGCACGCTCCGTCCACGCACTCGCGGTGGAGCAGGCCACGCGGGTCGATGACGATCTCTTGCCCGCCAGCGAGGCCCTGCTGGAACAGACGCTGCTGCAATACAACGCCATGCAGCTGGGTGTGTTCGAACTGTTGAACGCATTCGAGACCCGAACGCGGGCCGGTCTGGCCTGGATCGACGCACACGCTGCGGCGCATCAGGCCGATATCGCTGTTCGCCAGCTTGCCGCCGGCGGTTCCCCGGGTGCCGTTTCCATCATGCCTGTCGCTGCAGGCCCGTCAGCTGATGCGGGAGATCACTGATGCCCATATCCAGACGAGACGCCCTTCTGGTCGGCAGTGCCGGCCTGGCTGCAGCAGGATTGAGCGGTGGTCGCGCCGCCGCCCAGCCCGCGCCCCGCGCCGCCCATTCCGTAACCGTCGACCCCGCTGGCGACTATGCCCCGGGTCGCCCTGGCCAGGACTACCGACCGGTGGTGACACCGGACGGTGCCACGCTCCCGCATCGCGTCGTCAATGGCGTGAAGGTCTTTCACCTGGTTGCCGAGGAGGTCGAGCATGAATTTGCTCCGGGTCTGCGCGCGACGACCTGGGGCTATAACGGCCGAACCCACGGCCCCACGATCGAGGCGGTTGAGGGCGACAAGGTCCGCATCTATGTCACCAATCGCTTGCCGGCCTCCACGACCGTGCACTGGCACGGCGTGATCCTTCCGTCGGGCATGGATGGTGTGGGCGGGCTGAACCAGCGTGCCATCCACCCCGGCGAAACCTTCATTTACGAGTGGACCTTTCGCCAGCACGGCACCTTCATGTACCACTCCCATCATGACGAAATGACCCAGATGGCGATGGGGCTGATGGGCATGATGGTTGTGCATCCTCGCCGCCCGGAAGGCCCGTTGCCGGACCGGGACTACGCCATCATGCTGTCGGAATGGTCATTGCCGGCCGGCGCGTCGCGGCCTGATCCCAATGCGATGGCGGATTTCAATATCCTGACCATGAACGCGAAATGTTATCCCGGCACATCGCCGCTTGTGGCGGCACAGGGTGAGCGCGTGCGACTGCGCTTTGGCAATCTCTCGGCCATGGATCACCACCCGATCCACCTGCACGGTTATGCCTTCACCATCACCGAGACCGATGGCGGGGTCATTCCGGAAACGGCCCGGCACCCGGACACGACCGTCCTGGTCGCGACCGGCTCGACCCGCACGGTGGAGTTCGTTGCTGACAATCCGGGAGACTGGGCCATGCACTGTCACATGACCCACCACGTGATGAACCAGATGGGCCACGACCTGCCCAACATGACCGGCGTTGATGCGCGCCGCGTTGACCGCGCCGTTGGTGGGCTGCTGCCGACCTACATGACGATGGGCCATGACGGCATGGGCGAAATGGGCGCGCATCTGGAGATGGGCCACATGCCCATTCCGGAAAATTCGTTGCCCATGATCGGCGCCCGCGGACCACGGGATTACATCACGATGGGCGGCATGTTCACCATTCTCAAGGTCAGGCCCGGCTTGACCGGAGATGCAGATCCGGGCTGGTATTCCAATCCGGAAGGGGAGGCGCGACTGGCTTCGGCATCCGAGCTGGCGCGCGACGGGATTTCAGAAGGGTAGTTAGATGATCGTTTCAACGCTTGCGCTCGTCCTGACGAGCACCACCATTCCTGCGGACCATGATCACGGTCATGGGCATAGCCATCACGCTGTCGAGGGCAGCTCGACCGTGGCGGCCGATGTTCGCACGGTGGACGTGGAAAATCGCACGACATTGTTGCGCCATGAAGCGATGGCGGAGCTCAGCATGCCGGCCATGGTGATGGAATTCCGGGTCGCGGATGACGTCGATATCTCGATCTTCGAACCCGGAGCGGCCCTGACCATCACAGCGATCAATGGCGATAACGGCCTGGAAGTCATCGCTGCCGAGATCGAACACGACGAGCACCACCAGCACTGATGACTATCCAGCGCTGGGCCGTCCGCATCCACAAATGGCTGGCATTGATTGTCGGGATCCAGATCATTCTCTGGATCGTTGGCGGTTTCGGCATGGCCGTGCTGGATATCGAGAAAGTTCGTGGCGAGCACCTGGTTGCACCACAGGCTGTCAGTGCGCTGGACATGGCGGACCTGATCAGCCCGGCCGAGGCCCTGGCCGGATCCGGTGCCGAACAGGCCCACACCGTCACCCTGTCCAGCTGGATGGGTCAGCCCGTCTATCATGTCGAACCCCTTGTGGGTGCGACCCTGATGGTGGATGCTCGCAACGGGGCGCTGCTGTCACCCATCGACGAGGAGACCGCACGTCGTGTCGCGCTGGCGGATCATATCGCGGAGCCGGAGATCGTGTCGGTGGAATTCCTCGTCGACCCGCCCCGCGAATATGGACGGCCGGGCCCGGTCTGGCAGGTCAATTTCGAGGATGGGGAAGGCACGCGGACCTATGTGTCACCGGCGACGGGCCAAGTGGTCACCCACCGCAATGATCGCTGGCGCCTGTTTGATTTCCTGTGGATGCTGCACATCATGGACTATGAGGAGCGGGATAATTTCAATCACCCGCTGATCATCTCCGCAGCGGCCCTGGCCATGTTCACCGTGTTTGCCGGCCTGGTCCTCTTGATCATACGCATGCGCCGAACCGTGCTGATGGCAATGGCGCGGCGGGACTAGTTGCCGCCACTTACCTCACTCATCAAGGTCATCACCTCAGACAGCGATATCTGCATGTCTCCAGTCAGGCGCATCTGGCTGGCATAGCCAGTGAAGTCGACGATCTCGTCGTCGGAGATTGGGAAAAGCTGATGAGTCAGCAAGCGCAGGTATCGCGCGCCAACCTGGCAGGTGTCACGGTCGAATGGAAAGCGCTGATAGCGGGTTGAATCAAAGTAGGCCCAGTCAGCCCGCAGCCTCTCGGTGAGCTCGGCATCGGTCTCCTCGGAGAGCCTCTGGCTTGGACTCTGTTGTTGAGTGTCCTGGAAACTCTCGATATCCGGCGGAATGCCGTCATCAACCCAGTCCCGGGACCGGTCGCTGGAGAACAGTCCTGCGCTGCGAGTGACAGGGCGGGTGCAATCCTCGACCGTCAAGACCTCCCCGCCCCAGGGCTGATGGCGCAAATGTTCGCGCAGGGGGCGTGACCAGGGGAAATCGACTTCGGGTGAGGCGAGGGCGGTTCGAACCGCAATGACCCATTCGTCCGTCGGCGAGTTGAAGGGGTGAGCCGACAGGATCTGACCCGCTTCGTTTCGAATGACGAGATAGTCGAGGTCGAGCACGAAGGTGTAGCCGTCGGCACAATCGCCATTGCCACCAATAATGAAGCCCGGCTCCGGCGCTCGGCCAGCGTCCCAAAACCAGGTTGAGAAAACCGTTTGGTATGGGGTAGCCAGTCGGTTTGTCATCCATGGGTGCCGTGCGTCGTCCGGTGGCGCAGTATAGTCTCCGTTTGCGAGCTGGGCCTCAAATGAACTAGGGCCCTGCCCCTTCAATTGTTCGACAACGACAAACCTGAAAGTGTGAGGCATCCGGCGAAGGTCGCGCTCATCCAATGCCGCTTGCGGATAGTGAGCGATCGGAATGGCGATTTCAATGAATGCGGCGTCTCTTATCAACGGAGCGAGCCGGGCCTCTTGAAGTGACGCGATCCGTTCGGCATAGGGACGGATGTCTGGCAGAACCGAGCATGCGTTTGCGGCCTCGCAAAGTGCAAGCGAGGCAGCACCCGCCAGCAAAATTCTGTACATCAAGACCTCCCGAATTGGCGGGTCTAGACTACCCTGAGTAGATCAGTCGTCCAAGGGCTGCGATAGCGGCCCGCCCCTAAGCCACCTCGGCCTTGATCGGGGCTTCGGGCAGGTCTTCTGCGAAGACGCGCTGGTACATTTCCGCGATGACCGGGCGTTCCAGCTCGTCACACTTGTTCAGGAAGGTGAGGCGGAAGGCGTGGCCGAGATCGTTGAAGATCTCGTAGTTCTCTGCCCAGGTCAGCACCGTACGCGGGCTCATCACGGTGGAGATATCGCCATTGATGAAAGCTTCGCGGGAAAGATCCGCGACCTTGACCATGTTGGCGACCATGTCCTCGCCGCCATCGGCCGCTGCAATCTTTTTCATCTTGGCCAGGACGATCTTGTTCTCGGTCTCGAACGACAGGTAGTTCAGCGTCGAGACGATGGACCAGCGGTCCATCTGGCCCTGGTTGATCTGTTGCGTGCCGTGATAGAGGCCGGTGGTATCACCCAGACCGATCGTGTTCGTGGTGGCGAACAGGCGGAAATGCGGGTGCGGGCGGATGACCTTGGTCTGGTCCAGCAGGGTCAGAGAGCCGGAGGCTTCCAGCACGCGCTGGATCACGAACATCACGTCCGGACGACCGGCATCATATTCATCAAACAGGAGGGCGACCGGGCGCTGCAGGGCCCACGGCAGGATGCCTTCCTGGAATTCGGTGATCTGCTTGCCGTCTTTAAGGACGATGGCGTCCTTGCCGACCATGTCGATACGGCTGACATGGCTGTCCAGGTTAACGCGCACCATCGGCCAGTTGAGCCGGGCGGCGACCTGTTCGACATGGGTGGATTTACCGGTGCCGTGATAGCCCTGGATCATGACGCGGCGATTATAGGCAAACCCCGCCAGGATGGAGCGCGTGGTCGCCGGGTCGAAGACATAGTTCTCGTCAATGATCGGCGTGTGCTCGTCGCGCTGCGAGAACATCGGGACCTCGAAGCCGGCATCGAAACCGAACAGCGCTTTGGTATCTGCAATGGCGTCAGGCGCCTGGAGGGGGAAACTATCGCTCATGGAACCGGTCTTCTTGGGGAGGTGGCTGGGCCAACGAATAAGATGAGTAGATCTATAGCACGCTGCCGATGCGGGGGAAGGGCAGGTTTCGCTCTGGTCACAGTACCCGCTATCGCTGGACGCGGTTTCAATCTCGGAAAATTTGAATCAAATTTTACTTCTAACTTGATGTGATTTCGAAAGATGTTCCCGACATCGTGGACGGGTTGAAGGTGGGTTGTCTCACTTTCAAAGAAGCGGCAGCCAGATGAGGGATCAGCTATGACATCACAAACCATTGTTTCTGTTGTGCCGGAATCGGAGACCCCGCACGAACGTCGCGCCCATGCGCGAACAGCAGTGGCGCTTCATGGGCGGATTTGCGCCGATGGGGGACACCCGATGCATTGTATGATAATTGATCTGTCCCCGGGAGGCGCCTGCGTTGAAACGCGATCGGTTCCCGCTCTCGGAGAGGAAGTCGTCATTGACGTTGCTTGTATCGGTCGTATCGCAGGCAAGGTGGTGCGTGCCGATCCTTTTGATTTCGGGATGCGCTTTACCATCTGCGATGAAGCCAAGAAGCGACTGGCCAGTCAGATCATGCTCCAGTTCAATCGTGAGCGGTTGCATACGGATGAGCGTCGCGCGAGCGAGCGGTGCGGTCAGGGGGACGGTGCCGATCTGGTCGAATTTGCGGATGGTTTGAGCGAAATCGCCCACATCAAGGACATTTCGCTTACGGGCGTCGCATTTCTCAGTGAAAACAGGCCGCGCATCGGCCTTGAACTCCGCATTGGCGTTCTGACCGGGCGTGTCGTGCGTCACCTGGAGGATGGCTATGCCGTGGCCTTCGATCCGCCATCAACACCGGTCTAGTCACGCCATGCCGCAATTCTTGAGAATCTGGTAGGCCGCGATGACGCGTCCCAGTTGTTCCTCGGAGGAGCGGTCGCCGCCATTGGAATCCGGGTGGAACTGGCGCACCAGTTCTGCATAACGCTTGCGCACTGCAGAAGGTTTCACGTCCGGGTCAAGCGACATGGTCTCCAGCGCCTTGGTCTGCAGACGGCCCATGCGGGGACCTGTGTCCGCCTCGCGCTCGGGCTCCTTGCGGTCGCCGAACATGCCATAGGGATCGGAGAAACCGTCCTGGAAATTCTTCGACGCCTTGGAGGCCTTCGCCGATGCCGAGTGCGTATTACGCCAGCTCCAGGTCGGACGATGGCCATAGGCCGCGCTCTCGCGGAAGGACTGGGCGGCGCTTTCACTCATTCCTTCGAAGAAGTTCCACGACTTGTTGTATTCAGCTGCATGGCTCTGACAGAACCAGTAGAAGTCGTTGAGCTGGTCATTGGACTTGGGCGCACGGCTGTCGCCATGTTTGTTACAGCCGGGCCATTCGCACACACGTTCCTCCGGCGCCGGCTCGTCCTTGGGCGGCTTGATCCGGATGTCCTTGAAACGCGGTTTATAGTTGAATGCTTCAGCCATGTTTCTAAGTATGGGGGCTCGCTGGTAAAGCGGCAATGAAAGCGACGAGAAAAGAGATCAAAAATGTCTGATGTCCGCGTCCTGATCGAAACCAAGCTGCAAGCCGCCTTCACGCCGGCCGAGCTGGATGTGATCGATGACAGCCATCTGCACGCCGGACATGCCGGTGCCCGCCCGGGTGGTCAAAGTCATTTCACAGTGAAAATTGTCGCTGACCGTTTCAAGGGTCAGAACCGTGTCGCCATTCACCGAATGATCAACGAGGCCCTGGCCGAGGAACTGGCCGGCCCGGTGCATGCCCTCGCAATCAAGGCGAGCGCGCCGTAATTTTCCTCCCCTTTCCAAGGGGAGGTGGGTCGGAGCGCAGCGACGAGCCGGAGGGGTTTCTAGCTCGCCTTCGCCAAGGCTACGGCGAGCCCACTTCCCCATGAATGGGGAAGGAAACTAGCCCCAGCCCGGACCTGTCAGCACTTCCAGCGCCGAGGCGACGGCGATTGGCTGGTCCAGGATCAGGTGGTGCTGGGCGTTCGGGATCGAGATCATTGAGGTCTCAGGCCCGAACGTCTCGCGCATGAAGGCCCAGATCTCGTCATTGACCAGGATGCTGTCGCCGCCGCGGAAAAGCGCGACGCGGGTTTTCAGCGATGCCGCCAGCTCGGCCGGCGGTTTGCGGTCGTACTCCAGCTTTTCCCAGAGATGCGGGTCAAACTTCCACGTCCAGCCTGTCGTGCCATCCGGGCGCGTTGCCTGTTTCAGGGACTGACGGGCGATATGGTCAAGCAGGAAAGCATTCTCGCACGGTTGTTCCGGCAGCAGGCGGAAGCGTTCCAGAGCGGCCTCGAAGGTCGCATAGGTATTGCCGCCGCGGCTGGGCGGGCTGGAGCGACGCTGTTCCTCTGGCGGGCGGATCGGACTGTCTAGAATGGCGACGCCGCGCAATGCCTCGCCGTATTCCATGGCCGTGGCCAGGCTGACAAAACCGCCAAAGGAGTGACCGACGACATAGGGCGCGCCTGCGTCGAAGGCGCCGCCCTCGCGGGCCACGGTCATGACTTCCTTGGCGTAAAGATCCATGCGGTATTTTTCGCGGTGATCACTGTCACCCATGCCGGACAGGTCCAGCGCCACGACGCGGCGGGTCGGCGCCAGGAAGGGCGCGATACTGTCCCACCAGTCCTTGTGAGCCACACCGCCATGCACCAGCACCAGGCCGGGCTGACCACGCTCGCCCCAGGCTTTCCAGTGAATGGTGGCGTCCTCGACTACGGACATGCCGGTATCGACGGGGGTTTCAAGGGCTTTGGCGAACCAGGCCGGAGCCGGCGGTTTGGCGCCGGCAAACTCCTTGAGCGGAGCAGGCGGGCGTTTCATCGGGGAGACTTTTGTTTTTGTCATGCCCTAGCGCTAGACCCGCACGGGCAGGGCGTCAATCTCAACCGGACTGCAAACCGAGCAATTGGGGGACGACGAATACGGCCCATGCATTATTGGCCATATGGCCCAGCACCGGCGCGGCTACGCGTCCGGTCACAACGCGGGCGATGCCCAGCCCGATGCCCAGGAAGGTCGTGGTGGTCATGACCAGCAGACCTTGCGGCGTGTGGATCAGACCGAAAGCGACGGACGAGATCAGGATGGCAAAGAGGGTGGGAACCCCGCGCGCCATCAGCATGGGCAGCATCCACCCGCGAAACAGGATCTCTTCCACGATGGGCGCAGCGATGACCGATAGCAGCACGATGGCCCACAATGCCGCGCCGGACTGGGTGACATCGTCAACATTGGTCAGGTCTTCCGGAGCTGCGCCGCCCGACAGGGTCAGGCTGGTGTCGACCATGGCGTATTCATGAAACATCACGGACAGCCGGCCGCCAATCGTGATGACAAACAGCAGCACGAGAATGGCCAGGCCAATCTCGGAAAACTTCACAGGCATTATGGAGAAGGCAGACCGGGCTGCGCCATAACCTGAAAACCGGATCCACATGGCCAGGGCAAGAGAGGCATAGGCTGCCGCAGAGGCCGTATAGATCACCGTGTTGAGGAGGGCCGGATCCCGGTCCAGCGAGAACATCTGCCAGGTTGCGCCGACGACTGCAGAGAAGGCGATAAACAGGACAAAGAGAAGGATAGGCCACACGATCATGCCGGGCAGGCTGTGCACCACGGCCATGCGGTGTTCCGGCGCGATGCGCGAAAACCCGTCTTTCTCCGGAAATCTCCAGGCCGGTTCTTGTGTCGACATGTTCGGCGTGCTCCCACCCCTCGCTAGCGGGGATGAGCATATCACAACAAAGCCCTGAGTATTATGCTTAACCCTTCGTTGCCGACGCTTTCACGCGATTTTTAGACAAGTGTCCCATAACGGTTCGCATAGACGCCCCGTCAGCGATGGCGGTGAGGCCTAAGGCCCGGCGAAAATATAAGCGACCGAAAAGGCGTGGGTGATGGTGAAATCTGTTCTGATCGTCGATGACGATCCGACACAACGCCGCCTGTTACAGGCGGTGATCGAAAAGCAGGGTTTCAGGGCCGAGACCGCGGAAAGTGGCGAAGACGCCCTGGACCGCATCGCATCCGGGGGAGTTGATGTGATGCTGCTCGATCTGATCATGCCGGGTATGGACGGCATGGAGACGCTCGAGGCTGTTCAGCACAAAAATCCGGACCTCCCCGTTATTGTCCTGACCGCATCGGGCGGTATCGAGACGGTTGTTGCGGCTATGCGCGGCGGCGCGGCGGACTTCTTCGTGAAGCCGGCCAGCCCGGAGCGCATTACCGTATCCATTCGCAATGCCCTGAAGGTCCAGAACCTGTCTGGTGAGGTGAAACGCCTGACCAAGAAGGTCGAGGGTCGGCTGGGCTTTTCCGACATGATTGCCGGTGCACCGGCGATGCAGCAGGTCGTGCGCCTGGGCGAACGCGCTGCCCAGTCGGATATCCCGATCCTGATCACCGGTGAGAGTGGTGTGGGTAAGGAGCTGGTTGCGCAATCCATCATGGCGGCAAGCAAACGGGCCGGAGAGCCCTTTGTCGCGGTGAACTGCGGTGCAATTCCGGAAAATCTGGTGGAATCAACGCTCTTTGGTCACGAGAAGGGCGCGTTCACCGGGGCTGTCGGCAAGCATGCAGGCAAATTCCAGGAAGCCGATGGTGGTACGTTATTCCTGGACGAGATCGGCGAACTTCCGCTGGACATGCAGGTCAAGCTTTTGCGGGCCCTGCAAGAAGGCGAGGTCGATCCGGTCGGCTCCAAGCGTCCGGTCAAGGTCAATGTGCGGATCATCTCCGCGACCAACCGGGATCTGGCAGAGCAAGTCGCAGCGGGTCAGTTCCGCGAGGACCTGTTCTATCGTCTGAATGTCTTCCCGATCGAGGTGCCCTCGCTCAAGGAACGCAAGGAAGATGTGCCGGCGCTGGTGCGTTACTTCATCGGGCGTTTCAACGCGCAGGAAAACAAGTCGATCCTGGATGCGGCGCCGGAAACGCACGCCCTGCTGTCCAGTTACGATTGGCCGGGCAATGTTCGTCAGCTTGAGAACTCGGTCTTCCGCGCCGTGGTCCTGGCCGATACGGACTACCTCAAGCCTGAGGACTTCCCGCAAATCTCCGGCCTGACGCCGTCTATCGAGACAGAGGCTCCGGTGACGGGCGCTGACGTGCTCGCGGACGTCGCGGCCGGGTTTGCAGCGCCAGTGGAGATCATGGATGACGGGGGTCATCTGCGCTCTCTGGAAGATATCGAGCGCGATCTCATCGAGTTCGCAATCGAGAATTATGCCGGTCGCATGAGCGAGGTGGCACGCCGGCTGGGTGTGGGGCGTTCGACGCTCTATCGCAAGGTCCGCGAATACGATCTGGACGTGGATGGCGTGCGCGCCACGGGCTGATCGACGATACATGTCGGGGGATGTGAAGGCCGGTGATCTGGGGATCGCCGGCCTTTGTCGTTTCAGGCGACGGGCGCCGGCACCCAGGCCAGCTCGAACCGCTCATAAACAGCGTCCATATCAGTGGAGAAGCTGAAGCCTTCGCGGTCGGCCTCGCGCTCCCAGAAGGCGCAATGGCCCTGCATCCAGTCTTCCAGCGTGCGATCTCCCTCGCCTTCATCCCAGGCGAATTGGGCATCTGTCTCGCGGATCGGCTTGATCTCGACCGAGGTGATGCGCAGGACACAGCGCGGCTGGTCCTGACCATCCAGGACGAGGGCGAAATTGCCGGGTTTGGGCAGGGGTTCCGCATCGGGGCCTCGATACCAGCGGGCGAGCGAACAGGTCGCGGTTTTCTGGCCGGACAGGATCAGTGCGAGCAACTCATCGGCCATGGCGGGGCTGTCTCCGAAAGCGGAGATCTCGGACGGCGTTTCGCACGTCTCGCCGGTGGCTGTGCGGAACGCCTGCCAGAATTCCTGTTGCAGCGGTGTCATCTCTGCCCCCTTGCCCAATGGCGCATATACCCATGATAGTGCGGGCATGAACAAGGACGAATATCGCGCGTTATTGCACGACCTGCAGATCGAGCTGGTCGCGATGCAGCGCCATCTCATCGCCGCAAACCACCGCCTCGTGATCGTATTGGAAGGCCGCGATGCGGCTGGCAAGGATGGTCTGATCAAACGCATCACCGAGCATCTCAGCCCACGCGACACCCGCGTGGTTGCACTCGGAAAACCCAGCGAACGTGATCGCGGCAGCTGGTATTTCCAGCGTTATGTGCCGCACCTGCCCAGTGCAGGGGAGTGCGTGATCTTCAATCGTTCCTGGTACAATCGTGCCGGTGTGGAGCCGGTGATGGGCTTTTGCACGCGTGAGGAGCGGGACGGGTTTCTGGACCAGGTCGTGCCCTTCGAGCGCATGCAGGTCGAGGCCGGAAGCGTGTTGTTGAAATACTATCTGGACGTCTCGCGCGAGGAACAGGCGGCACGGCTGGAGGCGCGCCGAACCGACCCGCTGAAAAACTGGAAGATCAGCCCGGTCGATGCCGTCGCGCTAGCGAAATACGATGCGTATACGGTGGCGCGTGATCATATGCTCGAGCGCAGTGATCATGAGCATGGTCGCTGGGGCATTGTCAGGGCAGATAACAAGTACAAAGCCCGCATCAATGTGATCCGGGATATCCTGCGTTCCGTGCCGCATCCGGGGCCAATGCGAGAGGACCAGGCCCCTGACCGGGATATCGTCTTCCGTTTCCAGCCGCATATGCTGAAGGACGACAGCTTGGCGCGCTAGTGGATCAAATCCGGGGCTGTCGTGGCTGTTGTCCGGCGGCCGGTAGATGCGGCGCGTTTGGGCGGCGCGTTCCGATCATGCCAATGCGTATAGATCGGGCGCAGGGCGGATTCCTTCTTGAACAAGACGAGCAGGCGCCGACGGAGCCTGTGCACGGTCAGTTCAATCATGTCAGCGTCCCGTTCCTGGTTCTCCATCGAGAGCTCCAGATAAGACCGCAGGACTTCAATGCGTTCGGTCAAGCCGAAGAGTTTGAAATCTAGCTGGCGGATATAGTCGCGTGTCGCGGGGTCTTCCAGCAGCGGGGCATAGATCAGCTTGCTCTTGAGCTTGGTGGCGGAATTGAGTTCCCGCATGGCTGACTTGAACGCAGCGCGACCGCCCTGGCTCTCAAGGCCAAGGTCGAGAGCGTCGTCCAGACGGTCAATGATTCCCGTCTCGAGGCTCTGCAGCATCGCGATCTGTTTCAGCATTCATGGGTCTCCGATTGGCCATACCAGCTGTGCCGATCTCCAGCGCTCACAAAACGTAGGCAAGTTTAATAGAAGTTGAAAGCTGAGTCATGTCGCATACCTGACGACATCGCCAGCGTGCATGCCCTGTCGCTGCACGTCTCTGCGGCTCAGTCCTTCAGCTTGCCGCCGTCTATGACAATGGGTTTGAAGCCCGCGACCGGTTTCGGTGCGGTGCCGGGCGAAGCCGTCTCAGACGGAGTGGCGACGACCTCGTCGGGCAGGTCATCATTGATCTCGCGGTTGCGCGAGGAATAGGTCGGCGTCTTGCGCTTGAAGCCGGAGCCCCGTGACATGGGCTTGCGCCCCTTGCCCTTGGCCTTTTTCTCGATCTCACGCAGCTTCACCGACTGGCGACCGGAGAGGGCGTCTTCCAGATTGCCCTTGTCCGGGTCGTTGAAGGCAGAGCCGAATTTCTCGAGTCGCTCTTCCAGCGAGCCGAGAAATTCGTCTTCCCATTCTGATAATCGCGTGTCGTCGCCATCGGACTCCGTGGCCGCGCGCTTGGCGCGGGCCAGGCGCCGGAGCGCCTTGCGGGTCTTCTTGTCGTCGATCTCGCGGGGCATTACGCCTCTAGTGCCAAGCAAAAGCCTTTGCGACGATCTTCCACTGCCCATCGATCTTGTAAAGCAGGAACATGTCGTCAACGAAACGGCCGTCTGCCCAGTCAATGGTAATATGGGCCGAGGCGACACGGCCTTCGGCCATCGTGATGTCGTGGAAAGTGACCGTCCGGTCAGGCATGGCGCGACCGAAACGGGCGGCAAAGTCACCCAGATTCATGGTGTCGACGCGCTCGCCATCCTCGTCATTGCGATAGATGAACATGTCGCCGGTTGAGGTGTAGAACGCCTCGCGGGCCAGATCCGGATCACCGGTATTGCCGGCGTTGAAATAGGCCATGACCGCGGCGCGAACGCCGTCGACATCAGCCTCATCCTGGGCGAAGGCCGCGGATGTGGTCGCGGCAATAAGTGTGAGTGCAGCTATGAGCTGTCGCATGATCGTCTCCTGTCCCTTGCGCCCCGGGTGTCAAACTAGGCTGCGTGGACAGGAGACTGAATTCACTTTCCCGTCAGCGGAATCAGCTTTCGACAGCGCCGAGATAGAGTTCCAGCAGCGCTTCAGCTTCCTGGCGATCGCGCACATCGATCTTGCGCAGCGAGATCACCTTGCGCAGGATTTTGGTGTCAAAACCCATGGATTTGGCCTCTGCATAGACCTCTTTCATGTCAGCCATGACGTTGGCCTTGTCCTCTTCGAGACGTTCGATACGCGCCACGAAAGCCTTGATCTGCTCGCGCGCCGCGCCGCCAATGCTGTCGGACTGGTCGATGGAGCCGGTTTCAGGTGCGGAATCGGTGAAAGCCATGTCGGAACCTCGTTAGGAATGCGTTCGCGAAACTAGGCTCTGAGGCGTGCGTTCTCAAGCCGCTGCGGCACAAGAATCTGCAGGCTGGCTAGTCGCCCCGGACATCAGCGATGGCCGCGGCTACGGCATCCTGTTGATGGTGATGCAGATTATGGCCTGCGTTCGGAATCCAGCGGAGTTCCGCATTCTTCATTCGACTGGCGGTCAACCCGGAATGACGGTGGCTCCACAATACCGTATCCGCCTTTCCCGCAAGGAAAATCGTCCTGTGCTCGACCTTGTGATAATGCGGTTCCTGTTGTTCCAGGTGCCGGTTTACATCTGCCATGTCGCGGGCATTGGCCAGCCAGTTCGGCTTGCGCAACAAGAGGGCGAGGCTGGTCGTTTCGGCGTAACCCTCTGGCACGGGTTCAGGATGGAAGGCGTTGACGGCGCCCGAGCGCAGGTTTGGTTTGCCGCTCAGGGGCACAAGAAGCCGGGTGAACAGCGGGCCGATGACCGGCCAGAAACTGGCCTTGTTGAACCAGGCGGCATCCCCGATCCATGCACCGAGCGCGGGCGCGATGAGCACAAGAGCGCTGACCCGGTCCGGGTGGTCCAGCGCCAGCCGCATCGAGATCGCACCGCCCCAGGAATGGCCGAGGACAAGCGTGCGTTCAATGCCAAGCTTGTCCAGCAGCGCAATGATCAGTGCGGCTTCGGCGCTCGGCGACCAGTCCGTGTCAGGCCGGTCGCTCCATCCCAGGCCGGGGCGATCCAGCCAGATAACGTGTTCATTCCTGAAGGTCTCGGAAAGCGCGGAATAGGGCTCTTCCAGATTCGAGGCCGCGCCATGCAGCACCAGAATGGGTTCGCGATCGCGTGGCCCGGTCTGGCGCAGGTGAAGCCGGACGCCATCAACGTCGATGAACTCGCCAGCAGGCGGGTGCTCGGTCTCGATTTTGGACTGGATGGAACGGGCAATGGCGAAGCCGATTGCCAGGGTCAGCAGGAAGCCACCAGTCAGGATGGCCGTCAGCATCATCTAAAGCGCCCGCCCGGCCAGCGCGGCTGCGAGCCGGTCGCGAGCTTCCACCGCCGGTTCGAAAGTCGGGTAGATGGCCAGGGTTTCCTCATAGGCTTCAAGGGCGGCATCCCACTCTTCGGCCTGTTCCAGGACGCGGCCGATCGAGAAATAGGCGTCGTAACGGCGTGGTTCCAGCGTGAGCGCGGTGTTCACGGTCTCCAGGGCAAAGGCCCAGTCCTCGAAGGCCATGGCAACGCGTCCGGACGCCAGCCAGCCTTCGGCATAGTCTGGCGCCAACCGGTTGACGTGGTCATACATGCGCGCAGCGATGTCCTCATTGCCGGCTACTTCGGCTGCAAAGCCGCGATCCATCAACAGCTGGATCGTGTCCGAGCCGGAATGGGCCCACAAGGCGTGAATTTCGTCGATCAGCGGGGCCGCGGCACGCTCATCAGCTGTCGCCAGCGCGTCCAGTCGTTCTTCCAGGCGCTCGTCTGCCGTCTGGAAGGGGATGCTGGGTTCGATCTGGACCGTATCGACATCCTGCGCGAGCAGGACCAGGCTGGCAAAAAACGTAATCATGGCCAGAAGGATAGCCGAGCGAGCTGTGACGTCCAGTCATCCTCCCAGAAGATTGAGGAGATTTAAGGCGCTCGATAGGGTCTTGATTCATTTTATGAACGCTGTTTAAATAATCTCATGAGCGATGTTCGGATCAATGAAAAACACGAAGCCAAGGCGCTGACGCCTGAGGTGGCGTGGCCGACGCTGGCCTTTCTGGGGGTCCTGGTGGGTGTGCACTGGAGCATGATCTACTTGGTGCTTTCCGGCGCCGTGGCTCTGGGCTGGCTTGTCCTGCCGATCGGCTTCACGACCTACGCGCATTACACCCTGGTGCATGAAAGCGTACATGGAAACATTGTTCGGGATCGGAACTGGGCGTGGGTCCACACGGCAATCGGCTGGTATGGTTCGCTGATGCTGTTTGCCACCTGGCCGCTGCTGCAACGCACGCACAAACACCACCATTCCTTCGTTAACACCGAGAAGGATCCGGACATCTATGTGAAGCTCAGCTTTCCCCGCCTGCTTCTGCGCAACCTGATTTCAACGGCGCTGCAGCCGGTTCCCATCCTGCTCCTCAAGCAGATCTTCCGGGATCCGTCGCTGGCACGGGGTTATGTAAATGCGGACCAGATCATGACGCGGTCGGAGAAGGTCCAGCACCATCTGGCCAACTGGCTGCAGTGCATAGTCTTCTGGTCGCTGGCGCTCGGCGTTTTCGGCTGGGTGTTTGTCGGCCTGGTCTACGGGGCAGTTTTCATCGCGATGAACATGCTGATCATCATGTTCCAATGGTTGCCGCATCATCCGTTCAAGGAGACCGGCCGGTATTCCGCGACCCGCAATATCGGCTTCACGAGCTGGAACGTCCTCTTCCTCTGGCAGAACTGGCATCTGATGCATCACCTCTGGCCATCCGTGCCCTTCTACAACTATCAGCGCCTGTATAATCGTCTGCGGTCGGTGCTGGAGGAAAAGGCGGCCCGCCATCATGAGGGCCTAAGGCCTACACAAGGTCCAATCGAGCCGGATCCCGCCCCGGCAGAGTAGCGAAACCGCCTCTGGCTTTCAAATCTAGGTTGAATTATCTATAACGTCTCCCCTGAGTGGTGTGTTTGGCAGGGTGATGCGATATGGATTTCGACTTCTATGTCGAGGATGCGCTCCTCAAGAGCCCCAGCAAGCGAGCAGCTTATTCCGACCGGACGGCGTGGTTGATGTCGGTCATGTCATGGCTGGCCTATCTGCCCTTTGATCGACAGGCGGGACCGGACGAAGTGAAGGCGCTTGCACAAGCGCTCGCAAGCGAGCGGGATGTACCCACCATTATTGCGGCAATCAACCAGCTCCTGGTGCCCGGGCAGGGCGAACCGGCGCGTGTGGAACTGGAGACCAAGCTGGGGCTTGTGGGCTTCAAGCTGGAGAAGATTTTCGATATTCGCGATGGGTTGAATGTTGACACCCAGGCCTTCATTGCGCGGGTCGATCTGACCGCCAAGACCGATGCCGAGAAAACGGACATGCTGGTCCTGGCCTTTCGTGGCACCGAGCCCAAGCGCCTAGCGGATCTGAGGACCGATCTCAATCTGGCGATGACAACGGTGAAGGGTGATACCGACGAGGAGCCGCGGGTCCATTCCGGTTTCCTCAACGCCTTCCTGCCGGTTCGCGACATGATCAATGAGGTGATCCGGGCGCATTCGGATTTACCGGTATTTGTTACAGGGCACAGCCTGGGCGGTGCGCTGGCCGTGGTCGCTACGCGCTACATCGCCAACCGGTCGGAGGGGGCCTGTTATACGTTCGGCGCGCCGCGTATCGGCAATGAGATGTTCTTCGACCAGATCTATACGCCCTTGTATCGGGTCGTGAATGCGTCGGATGGTGTGCCTGCCATTCCGCCACCTGGCTGGATGATGAAAGGCGTGACGCGGGCCCTGAGATGGTCTCGCTTCACCCGTTGGCTGGTGCCACACTTCAACAAGTTCAACGACTATCGGCACATGGGCGATCAGCGTCACTTGTCGAATGCGCAACGCATCGTCGATCCTTCGGGGCTGCATGCCTATCCGGGGCTCAAGCTTCGCAGTGGACCGACGATCGGCGATCGTTGGTCGAGTCTGGTAGATGGCCGGATGAGCTGGCTGGAACGCTTACGCACGCCCCTCGCGCACCATGATATCAGCAAGTATTCGGAAAAGCTGGCCTATTACGCGCTCGAGCGACGGGCACGGCGCAAACGGCTCAATGCCTCACCGTCGGTTCTGGCCGAAACGAGCGAGCCTGCTGAGCGCTAGACCGCCGGGAGGTGCGGCGGTCTAGCAAACAGGGTCAGGCGTGCTCCAGCTCCATGACGGTGCGCAGCTGGTCTTCAGTATCGCCCAGCTGGGCATCAAGCATGGTTAGGCGCTTGGCGTAGTGCGATGGCGCATATTCCCAGGTCATGCCGATACCGCCATGCATCTGGATGGCTTCTTCGGCAACCAGCTTGCCCGCACGACCGATGAGGTTCTTGGCCCGGGCGATGTGCAGGGCGCGATCCTTTGCATCCAGCTTCGAGCTGGCGAGGATGACGATGGAGCGGGCTTGTTCGATCTCGATGGAGAAATCGACCAGCCGGTGCTGCAGGGCCTGGAACATGGCAATCGGGCGACCGAATTGCTGGCGCTGCATGAGATAGTCTTTCACGGTGTCACGCAGCATATCCATGATGCCGACTGCTTCGGCACACAGGGCCAGGCGGCCGGCATCCAGCGCGGCGTTGATTGCGTCCGCAGCGTCGTCGGAGATCAGCTTTGCCGACGTATTGTCGAGCACGATCTCGGCCGCGCCGCCGCCATCGATCATAGCGTAGGAGAGGGTCTCCGTGTCCGCTGCTGCGACCTCATAGAGACCGAACTTGCCTGCGGCGGTCCTCGCGACCACAAGCAGGTGATCGGCGCTGTTACCGCCATAGACCACCGTCTTGCGGCCGGACAGCTTGTCACCGCCCGTCATCGCGATGTCGTCCAGCGTCGAGAAGGCATCGGTTTCCCATACGGCCAGCGCAGCGCGTTCACTGCCGCCAATGATGCCATCAACCCGCTCCGACTGTCCAAAGGCTGCATAGAGGCGCAGGGCCATCAGATTGGCCAGCATCGGCTCGGCACACAGGCCACGACCCAGTTCCTCGAACACAACAGAGATGTCGAAACCGTCACCGCCAAAACCGCCATCAGCCTCGGAGACGAGTGCACCGAGAATGCCCAGTTCCGCGAGTTCCGCCCACTTGGACGCATCGTGATAGGGCGCTTCATAGGCGATCTTGTTGCGGTATTCGTTGTCGTATTGTTCAGCGAGATAGCGGCGCAGGCTATCGGAGATCATGCGCCGGTCTTCGGTATGATTGAAATCCATTGCCCTAACCCATGAACAGTTCTTTGGTGATGATATTGCGCTGGATCTCGTTGGATCCACCGAAGATGGAGAGCTTGCGGTTGTTGAAATAGCTCGCCGCATTGTTGGCCGCTTCCGGCGGGGCGACCGCCAGATTGCCCAGCACGTCCTCGGACGGGAAGGGGCAGGCTGCTGGACCCAGCGCGCGACGGGCCAGGTCATTGATCGCCTGGCGGATAACCGTGCCCTTGATCTTCAGCATGGATGATACCGTGCCCATCGCGCCGCCACCGGACAGCATGCGCAGATTGGTGATCCGCATCGCTTCCAGGTCGATCTCGACTTCGGTGACTTTGGACATGAAGATCGGATCCTCTGCCAGCGGCTTGCCACGTCGCTTGAGCTTTTTGGCGAGAGATTTCAGCTCGATCAGCGCCTGGGTCGAATAGCCGACACCCGCAATGCCCGTGCGCTCGTGCGTCAGCAGGTATTTGGCGATGGTCCAGCCCTGGTTTTCCTCGCCGACCAGATTGGCCGCCGGGACGCGGACATCGGTGAAGAAGACTTCATTGACCTCATAGCCACCCTCAAGCAGGCGGATCGGACGCATTTCGATGCCGGGCGTGTTGATGTCGACCAGAATGAAGGAAATGCCTTCCTGCGGCTTGCCCTCGGTCGAGGTGCGGACCAGGCAGAAGATCTTGTCAGCGTGCTGGCCCAGCGTGGTCCAGGTTTTCTGACCATTGATGATGTAGTCGTCACCGTCACGGATGGCGCGGGTCTTCAGGCTGGCCAGATCAGAGCCGGCGCCCGGCTCTGAATAGCCCTGACACCACCAGTCCGTGCCGTCGAGAATGCGCGGCAGGATCGTGGCCTTTTGTTCCTCGGTGCCGAATTTCAGCAGAACCGGTCCCAGCATGCCGACGCCGAAGGGCACCACGGTGGGCGCATTGGCGAGCGACCGCTCTTCGTCAAAGATATGACGTTGCGTGGCATTCCAGCCGGGGCCGCCATGTTCCACGGGCCAGGTCGCGGCCAGCCAGTTGCGGGTCTGCAGGATGGCATGCCATTGCTCGATGTCTTGCTTGGTGAACTCAAGTCCGTTGCGGACCTTGGTTGCGAGCTCTTCCGGCAGGTTATCCTTCAGGAATTGCCGGACTTCCGCGCGGAAGGCTTCCTCTTCCGGGGTGAAGTTGAGATCCATCGTCTCCTCCTTATCGACAGTGCCATTGGCACCCGGCCGCAGGGGTTGGCTCCACCCGTCAGCCTGTATGGGAGAGATAATGGGGCAAAATCAGAGAAAGTGAACCGGAAACTTACCTTGACGTCCACGTTAATTTGCACGCGTCAGAGCAGGCCGTGGGTCCGGAGATCAGCATGCAGCTTGTCGCCATCGATGAACTGTTCGGCCAGGAAGCCGTACGCGCGTGCCGCCTCGACGTTTTTCATGCGGTCATCAAAGAACAGGACCTCGCCCGGTGCGTGCGGCAAGCGTTGGGCCGTGATGGCGTAGATTTCCGGCTCGGGTTTGACCACACCCTCGTGGCCCGAGACGACAACATCACGCATGCGGGACATGGACGGAAAGCTCTCGACGACCCAGTCGATCCACTCCGCCGGCATGTTGGTGAGGGCGTATTGCGGAACATCGCGGGCATGCAGGGCTTCAATGGCCTCAGGCGTGCCCGGCAAGGTGCCGGTGACCATGTCGGCCAGCCCGGTTTCCCACAACCGGATCTGTTTTTCATAGTGCGGGTATTGCGCGATCAGGGATTTGCGGTTCTCGGCCATGGGCACGCCGCGATCGTGGTGGACATGCCAGTCCATGTTGCAGACATTGTCGAGGAAGTGCCGGAGCTCGGCTTCATCGTCGAAATGCTGGCGGTATAGCTGGGCGGGCTGCCAGTCAATCAGCACATTGCCCAGATCCCACAATACGGCTTTGACGGTCATCGCTGGCTCCGGAAAAAACAAACCCGCGCACTTGAAGTGCACGGGTTTGTATTCGTCAACCGCCGTGAGGCGGAATTCGGTATCGCTGGACTAGCCTGCGCGAGCCTTGAAGCGCGGATCGGTCTTGTTGATCACATAGACACGGCCGCGGCGCTTCACGACCTGGCAATCGCGGTGGCGGTTTTTCAGCGATTTGATCGAGCTGCGGACTTTCATCGTTCGGCCTTGGATTTCACTTCAAGTTGATAAGGAGCGCGGTGGATACAGGCCTGCCGGTGTGGTGTCAATGGGCCAGATGC
This sequence comes from Maricaulis sp., assembly GCA_017643585.1. Taxonomy (GTDB): domain Bacteria; phylum Pseudomonadota; class Alphaproteobacteria; order Caulobacterales; family Maricaulaceae; genus Maricaulis. Next base: position 25,830 of record JAEPND010000003.1, on the reverse strand, counting down.
GCTTGGTCGAGGCCGAATGCGCTCAGCACCCGTCGCATCCCGCTTTCATACTCGGCGTGGTCCTCGGCTTTATACAGCAGACCATAGGACGCAATGAACAGGGAATAGGTCACATCCGCCGCGTTCAGATGTGGTGCTTCCCGCTGCAGGCAGGCCTCGATTTGCGTGCGTAGCCTAGCTTCCAGCTGTTTGATCGCGCTTTGCGGCGAGTGGTCGGTCATGGCCAGGACCTCGCCTGAATGCGGCGAGGATCGCATGGGGTCCACATGTTGTCCGGTCCACTGATCCAGGCATTGATAAAGCCGGTCGCCCAGTGGTGTTTCCGGTGCTGCCAGTGCCGCCAGCGCGGCATCACCGGACGCTTCGACCAGAGACCGTGTGACCAGGTCGAGAATCGCTTCCTTGGAGCCATAACGCTTGTACAGCGCCTGGCGGGACACACCCATGGCCCGGGCCAGGTCCTCCATCGAGGTCTTCTTGAAGCCGTAGCGCAGGAAAGTCTGGAAAGCGGCGATGAGTTGTTCGTTATCAAACATGGTTCAATGTTGACAGAAGGAATCCAATTTGTAAACCTTGTCTCGTCGGGCGCTGCTTGAGCCGCGTCCCCCCGAAACGCTTTGGTGGTTTCAGGCACAGATTCAACGCGATTTGCCGCAAACGCAAACCGCCCCGATTTGAGGAGCCTCCCATGGCTAGACATATTTCTGATCTTGAAGTTCGTGACTGGCGGCCCGAGCGGCTTCCCGACCTGACCGGGAAAATCCATTTCATCACCGGTGGCAATTCAGGCCTGGGGCTCGAGACCGCCAAGATGCTGGCGGAGAAGAACGCCGATATCATCATTGCCGCACGCAATCCGGACAAGGCCGAGCAGGCCGCCGAGATCGTACGTCCCCTGGGCACGGGTTTTGTTGAAACGGCGGCGTTGGATCTGGCCAGCCTGGACTCGGTGCGGGCCTGTGCCGAGGACATGCGGGCGCGTTTTCCCGAGCTGGACAGCATCATCAACAATGCGGGCATCATGCAGACGCCGCAACTGGAGACGGCCGACGGGTTCGAACTGCAGTTTGGCACCAATCATCTCGGGCATTTCCTGCTCAATGCATTGATGGTGGATATGTTGGAGGCCCGGGCCGGGCGGATCGTCGTGGTCAGCTCGATCGCGCACAAATACGGGCAGTTGAATTTCGACGACCTGATGCATCGCGATGGCTATACGCCGACCAAGGCCTATACCCAGAGCAAGCTGGCCAATCTGATGTATGCCTTCGAGCTTGATCGCACGCTGGCCGCATCGGGCAGCAAGGTGACCGCCTATGCGTGTCACCCGGGGTATTCCAACACCAATCTGCAATCGACCGGACCGCGCAGCTTCTGGCGTCCGCTCTACAAGATCCTCAATCCGCTGCTCGCGCAGGACGCCGCCCGGGGTGCGATTCCGACTGTTCTGGCTGCGGCCGGCGAGGAGGCCAAGCGCGGTGCCTATTATGGTCCCCAGGGCATGAGCGAGGCGCGCGGCCGGGTCAGTGATGCTCTGGTTGCCGGCCGGGCGCTGGACGAAAACGCCGCCGCCCGCTTGTGGCGCGAAAGCGAGACGCTGATCGGCATGCGCTGGCCGCAGCCGGCCGTGGCGTAGATCACCCGGTTTTGCCTTGGCGCTCTCATAGCCCTGCTTCGCTACGGCGAAGCAGGGCACTGCCTGCCGAGGGGAGAGTTTTCGCGCTGCGAGGACGAGAGGCCTTTTCCGACCTGGATTCCGGTTTTCGGTTGACGCCCTGATCCAGGCCAATCATTCTCACTGGCACCGGCCTAAGGACCCGAAAATGCAGTTCAAGTCTTGGTTTAGCAGACTGCACAAGTTCTCCGCCGCGGTGTTCTGGGCAGCGGCTATCTTCGTGATCTCGGTTTCTTTTATCGCCCTTCTGGTGTCACAATATTGGAAAGAATAAACCCTGCACGACGATATCTGAACAGCGCCGATTGATGCCCCGAATCGGCGCGATTGTTCGCCTTGGTATGCAGAACTATTCCTCTCCCTCGCGGGTAAAGGTCGCGGCTTGCGAGAGTGAATGGCGTGAGCGCAGCGAGCTACCGTGAGATCAGGTCACTACCTAGCGGAAACCGTCGCGATCAAGGCGGAAGCCATTGCGGTCCAGCGGTAGCTTGGGGGCCTTGGCCGGATCGATTTTCTCGCCGTCTTCCGTATTGAACATGGAGACAATCAGGAAAGGCTCGTCCTTGGGCGGCGGCTGACAGATGCCATAGCCGGCTTCGGGCATGTTGGTGCGAACTTTCAGCCCGAACTCTTTCGCCTCGTCCGGCAGGATCGGATAGTCGTGATTGCGACCGCCGCCAATGAGATCGTCCGTCAGCGAGCAGGTGCCGTCTTTCTTGTGCGCGTCATTGACATACTCGCAGGCGAAACGGCGCGCCTCCTTCATGGCCTGTTTGGCCATCTTGGACAGAACCAGCATTTCATCGGAAATCCGGTCGGCCGACTTCTCGCTCGGCAGCTCGGCCAGGTAATGCGCCGGCAGCCAGCTGTATTGCGGATCGATCGGACCCAGCACGGCGCTTGGTCCCATGACGATCTCGTCACAGGCCAGGGCAATCATCGTACCGGCGGACTTTGCGCGATAGGGCACGAAAGCCGTTTTCGGTCCCTTGTGGTTCAGGAGAGCATGCAGGATCTGCTGGGTGGCAGAGCTGATACCGCCGGGCGTGTGCAGGATGACGTCGATGCGCGCGTCCGGGCCGGCCTTGCGCAGCACATCAATGACGTCGACTGCGGTGTCGTGGTCAACATATTCATTGGGATCATGATGCACGATCTTGATGACGGTGCTCTGGCGGGCAGCCGAGAATTCAGCGGTCTTGCGCTCGATGCCCAGCTTGTAGGCGTCATAAGGGGAGAGCTCGCCACCCGGGCCGCCCGAAGGCATGCCGGCATCATTCCGCGTCTCGGCGCCGGATTCTTCCCGCTCCATGCGGCCATTGCGCATGCGTTGCTGCAGCGCCAGCGTTCCGGCGATCAAGCCACCAATCGAGGCAATGCCGCCCCAGCCAACAAGGCCAATGCCCGTTACCAAACCCACCATCGGGTACCCCTTACACACAAGACACGCGCTCTTTTCCTTAGCGCTTTCGATCAGGTTAGCGAAGCGAGCGGGGGGAGGCGAGTCTCCCGGATCAAGGAATCCCGCGGCGTGGCCAAAAAACCACGCGCGCGTTGCAGGAAAGAAATATGCCCGTCCGGGCAAAGGACGGGCATAAGACCGGAGCGGATGTTCATCATCCGGAACCAAGTGCCGGGGTAAGACCGCATCGTGTTGGTAACACCGCAATTCCAACCGCGATCTCTCCGGGGCGTTACGGATTGTTCGGAATGTTGGCGAAACTGTTAGCTTACAACTTGGTCAGTTGCCCCGGAGGTCTCATCTGCCTAATTTTCGCCACATGATGTGTTCGGTGAAAAATCGGGCGGCCGCACTCGCGGCCGTTTTGCTTGCGGGCTCCGGCGGGGCAGCTGCAGCTCAGGAAGAACGTATCGAGGTCGATGTCGAACTCGTGCTTGCAGTGGATATTTCCTATTCGGTTGACGAGGAAGAGGCGCGCCGCCAGCGCGAGGGCTATGTTGCGGCCCTGGCCTCGGATGACGTCATCAACATGATCCAGGGCGGCCCGTTGGGACGCATCGCCGTGACCTATGTCGAATGGGCCGATTCCGGCTTTCAGCGCGCGGCGGCTGACTGGACCGTGATCGCCAGCGAGGAAGACGCGCTGGCGTTTGCTGCCCGGGTTGCGGATGCCCCACTGGAGCGTGGCCATTACACGGCGATCGGCGCAGCCATCGCCGACGGGGTCGCTCGCATCCGGGACAATAACTTCGACGCACCACGCCGCATCATCGATATTTCCGGAGACGGTCCCCAGAACCAGGGCATGTCGCTGGAGACGGCCCATGCGCTAGCCGAAGAGGAGAGTGTCGTCGTCAACGGCTTGCCTGTGATTTCCGAGCGTGACGGTCGCTGGGTGCGTCCGGTCGAGGTTAATCTCGATGCCTATTTCGAGGAAAACGTGATTACCGGCCCGGGTGCCTTTGTCCTGCCGGCGCGAGCGGAGGAGGAATTCCGGGTCGCCATCCTGCGCAAGCTGGTGCTGGAAATTGCGGGCGCAGCGCCATCACCGGTCGAGCTGGGTCGGGCGCCGTGATCATCTCCACCTTCCTTGCCGCCACCCTCCTGTTGACGATGCAGGACCCAGCGTATGAACCGCGTCCGGTCGAGTTCACCGAGGATGGCCGTGAGATGGTTGATCTGGAACTTGTGCTCGCGGTCGATGTGTCCTCCTCGATCGATGAATATGAAGCGCGGCGCCAGCGAAATGGGCATGTCGCGGCCCTGGCAGATCCGGAAGTCATTTCTGCGATCCAAAGCGGTGGATACGGGCGTATCGCCGTTGTCTATCTGGAATGGGCGGACGCGGATTTTCAGCGTGTTGTTGCGCCCTGGACCGTGATCGAAACCGAGGAAGACGCCTTGGCCTTCGCCGCGTTGCTGGCCACATCGCCTTTTATCTCCGGACGCCGGACGGCAATCGGGGCTGCCATCAACAGCTCGGTCGAGCTGGTGGATACCAATGCGTATGAAGGCGTGCGCCAGGTCATCGACCTGTCCGGTGATGGTCCCCAGAACTCCGGGCCCAGCCTGGTGCAGGCGCGGGCGGATGCCGAGGTGCGCAATATCACCATCAACGGATTACCCATCCAGTCCGAGCGTCAAAGCCCGTTTCGCCCGACCGTGAGCATCGATGTCGCGGAATATTTTGAAAATAACGTGATTACCGGCCCGGGCGCCTTTATTTCGCCCAGTAATGAGCATGAGGATTTCGTGGACGCGCTGCGTCGCAAGCTTATTATCGAAATCGCCGGACTGGATCCGGTCTTGATCCTCGGGAAGGGATAAAAGCGTTGAAGTTTCTGCTTGCTGCTAGTGTAGCTCTGATGTCCTCGTCCACGGCCTTGGCGCAGGATGAAAGTTTCGACGCCTGGCGCACAGGCTTTCATGACAGATTGCTGGCCGCCGGCGCCGACCCGGACACGGCGGCTTCCATGCTTGAGGGGCTGACGCCGGATGATCGCATTATCGAGCGCGACCGCAGTCAGCCGGAATTCGTGCGGCCGATTTGGTCCTATCTTGGCATTGCCGCTTCGGACCTGCGCATCAGCAATGGACGCGACGCACACGCTGATACCCGTGCCGAGCTCACCGCCATTTCCGAACGCTTCGGTGTTCCGGCAGAGATCCTGGTCGCCATCTGGGGGCTGGAGAGCTCCTATGGTGCGATACCCGGCAATAACGACACGATCCGGTCGCTGGCGACACTGGCCTGGGAAGGACGCCGTCGGAACTGGGCCGAGGCTCAGCTGATCGCTGTCGCCGAGATGATTGACGAGGGTTACGCCACCCGCGAGCAACTGACGGGGTCCTGGGCCGGTGCGATGGGACAGATGCAATTCATCCCGACCACCTATCTCGAGCGGGCCTATGACTGGGATGGCGACGGTCAGCGCAATATCTGGACGAATAATGGCGACGCCCTGGCATCCGCTGCCAATCTGCTGTCCAGCGAGGGCTGGCAACGCGGCGCCCCGATCGTGATCGAGGTCCGCCTGGGCGATGATTTCGACCTGATGAGCTGGGAGCCGAGCCAGAGCCGCCTGGTCAGCGAATGGGCCATGCGTGGCCTGTTACCGGCGGGAGAGGCGGAGTGGTCAGCGGATCATCTCATGCAGGCTGCGCGACTGGAATTGCCCGCTGGCCGCAATGGTCCGGGTTTCCTGACTTTCCCCAATTTCCGCGTGATCAAGCGCTACAACAACTCCACCTCCTATGCGCTGGGCGTCGCCCATCTGGCCGATCGTATCGCCGGGGGGGATCCCTTTGTTGGCGATTGGCCGGAAGGTGATGTGCCGCTGACCCGCAGTCAGACGCGGGAAGTGCAGGCAGCCTTGAACGCGCTGGGACATAATTCCGGTACGCCTGACGGTATCGCCGGACCCAATACGCGCCGCGCACTCAGAGACTTCCAGCGTGCCAATGGCCATGACCCGGACGGATATCTGGGCACCCAGATGTATGAAGTCGTGGTGGGATCCGGCGGGGAGTGATCAGGCGCTCTTGCGCTGTTTCTGTTCGCTGCGGAAATAGGTGAGGAGCTCGACCAGCTCTTCCCGCTTTACCGGCTTGGCCAGGTGTTCCTCAAGCCCTGCGGATTTATAGGCTGCGACCTGTTCGGGCAGGACATTGGAGGTGACGGCGACAACGGGCGTCTTCGATCGGCCCGCCCGCTGCTCTCTCAAGCGCAGCTGCTGGGTGGTTTCCACACCGTCCATTCCTGGCATCTGCACATCCATCAGGACCAAATCAAAGTGCTCGCTCTTCAGAATGTCGAGCGCTTCCTGCCCGCTGGCTGCACAGGTGACATCAACTTCCAAGGGCGCCAGCAAGGTCTGCATGACAAGGCGATTGGTCGCGACATCATCCACGACTAGCGCGCGCAAGCGTTCCGCGAGTGTATCAAGCGATTGATGCTTGAAGCTTTCCTGGGGCATAGGCGCTTCGCCGGGGGCGAGCAACAAGGCGACGGTGAACACCGTTCCGGCTCCAACCGTAGACTCGACGCTGATTTTTCCGCCCATCAGTTCGGACAGCTTTTTCGAGATGGCGAGCCCCAGGCCAGTACCGCCGAATTTCCGTGTGGTCGAGGCGTCGGCCTGTTCGAACGGTTTGAAGATTGCTGCGAGCCGGTCTTCGGGGATCCCGACTCCCGTGTCCCGAACGACGATCTCGAACGCGGGGGCTTGCGGAGACGATCCATCCGTCGTGCGAATTTCGGCGCTGACCTCACCGGTTTCGGTAAACTTGATGGCATTCGAGACCAGGTTGGAGAGGATTTGGCGGATGCGGGTCGCATCGCCGCGATACCAGCCTCTGGCATCCTCGCTGACATGCGTCGTCCATTTCAGGCCCCTGGCGGCGCAGGCCGGCCGATAGGTTGAATCGATCCAGTTGAGGATCTATTCCAGCGAAATGTCCGCCTGCTCCAGCTTGACCTCGCCGGCCTCGACCTTGGAGATGTCCAGAATGTCGTTGACGACGGTGAGAAGCAGTTCGCCGGACGACTGTAGGGTCGTGACCATCTTGCGCTGTTCATCATCAAGTTTGGTCGAGCCTAGGCCGGTTGCCATTCCGATGACACCGTTCAGGGGCGTGCGGATTTCATGGCTCATCTGCGCCAGGAAGCTGGTTTTAGCGGCGTTCGCCCGGAAGGCTTCATCGCGCGCATCCTTGAGGTCCCGCATGCTCTGCTAAATGGAGAAGACTGCCGGTCGGAAGATGAACCAGCCGACCACCAGGAGAAGCAACAAGGTAACGGCGAAGGCGGCCGTCTCGATGCGATCCATGAAAAGAACGCGTGCATCCGCCGCGTCGGCAAAGGCATTGGTGGCGTCGTCGAGCAGGGGCAGGATGGCCTCGCCACGCTCGCCCAGCTCACGCAGGCTGATGCTGGTGGTATCACCCCGCAGCACCAGGTCCGCCAAGTTGATGAATTCCAGCGACAAGCTGTCCAGGGCGGGCTCGCCCTGGTAGAGCGTGTCGATCGCAGGCCTCGCCTGAGCGGCGCGTACGAGATGGAGATGAGACCGCGCGAATAGCTCGGTACCGTCGGCAAGGCGTTGTTCTGCGCTCGCCCGTTGCGGCACGGTAGTGGCCGTCTGCGTTTGCTGCGATAGCATCACAATGCGCTGGCTCAGCATGCGCTGGCGACCCGACATGTTGACGAGACCCGCATCTTCGGATGCTGCTCGCCCGACGATCATCGAGACGGACAGCACGCTTGCCGCCATCAGAGCGATGACGCCAAGTGCGAGTACGTAGCGTATAGTCAGTCCACGTGCGGTCATGATCCCTCGTTTCAGGTTCGGGATACACGAAGTTTGTTTATATAACTGAAACGCTGAGGGCTTTTTTCTAGAGCGGGGCCTTGGGTTCCGGCTTGACCTTCACCGCTTCCGTCGCCCGCGCTACTCCCGGATGGAACCAGGCGACGGCGGCTGCGACGACGCTGAGCGCGGCTGCAGCCAGATAGGGGGCAAACATGCCCAGCTCGGTGAAGAGATAAAGCCCCCCGACCGGCCCGATGATAAAGCCAAGGCCCGCCGTGGCGGTGGTCAGACCGGCGGCTCGGCCTTGTTCCTCAGGTGTGACGGAAACCGATGCGCCGCCAACAAAGCCCGACCGCGCCAGCCCGAAGGCGAAACTGGTCATCAGATAACCAAAAACCATGCCCCCATAATTGGGTGCGACAAGCATGAATAGACTACCCAGGACCGTGATGACGGCCCCCTGGGTCATCAATGTCCTCGGGCTGGCCTTGAGGGCGGGGATGACGACCAGCTGTGCGACGATCAGGGCGCCTGCACCGACGGCCAGCGCGATCGAGGAGAGCTGCAGCCCCTGCGCCTCGTCCAGCATCAGCCGGTCCATCAGGAAAAAGGCCAGCGTGGACAGGCTGAGCGACTGGGTGATCCAGATGATGGCGCCGTAGACCATGAAGGGGAAAATGCGCGGATCGGCGCCAAAGGCGAATTGTTTGAGCGGGTTGAGCGGGCGGTTCTGGGCGCGTGGCGGGGTTTTCTCTGGCAAGCGCATGAATATGCCCAGCGCCCCGGCGGCCACAGTGACCGAGATCATGACCATGAAGGCTGCAACGCCGACCCATTCCACAAAGGTTGCAGCCAAGGTCGGCCCGATAACCGCGCCCAGCCCGAAAGCCGCGGTCAGGCCGGCGAGGGCTTCGGTGCGTTCTTCCGGGCTCGTCCGGTCCGCGACATAGGCCTGTGCCGCGGGATTGGTCGCTGACCCCAGGCTGCCGAACAGGGTTCGTGCAAGTGCCATGGCGAAGATGGCGCCAAGGGGCGGGATCCACCCGTTCTCGCCGGCGAGGGCCGCGGCAGCGAAAATCAGCGTCGAGCATGCAAAGGCGCTCAATCCGAACACGATATAGGGCTTGCGGCCATGCCGATCCGAGAGGGCGCCCCAGATCGGTGTCATCATCATGAATAACGTGGCTGACAAGGTGTAGATGGCGCCGACCCAATACTCCTCGACGCCTAGGCCCCGGGCCAGCGGCGGCAGGATGGCGAACAACATGTTATTGCCGATCCCGGTTGCCATCAGGCACAGGAACAGCAGGCGAAATGCGGCTCTGCGTTCGGGGTCCGAGGACGGATTGGATGGATCGAAACGGGCTGGCACCGGAGCGGAGATTCTTTCAGAGGGCGGGTTCTGGCTCCAGTCATAACGAGTAGGGGCCTGCACGTGAAATACGTATTTGCATGTGCTGCATGTCGGCGAACGGGCCGGGGCGGCGACCATGGCTGGCCTGTCCCGGCAGAAAGCGTGCATTTTCCGGGCGGAATAAACCCTTCGCTAACCCTTATTCAACCGGACATTAAGCTTACCGGGTCATAGTGCGCTTCAATCGGATCACAAAAAACAGATCCGGAGATATACAAGGTGGACGGGTAAATGTTCCAGATTATCGGCATTGTGGTCGTGTTCGTGATGGTGTTCGGCGGGTTTGCGCTCGCGGGCGGCCATTTCGATGTGATCATCAAGGCGCTGCCCTTCGAGATGATGATGATTGGCGGCGCTGCAGTCGGTGCTTTCTTAATCGGTAACAAGCCGAAAACGGTGACCAAGACGCTTGGCGATTTCGCCAAGATCTTTGCGGGCGCCAAGTGGAAGGCCCAGGACTATATAGACCTGTTGTCATTATTGTTCATGCTAACAAAAACGATGAAGACAAAGGGCGTTATTGCGCTTGAAAGCCATATCGATAACCCGACCGAGAGCGCCATTTTTTCGCTCTATCCGCGCATCCTTAAGGATCATTTCGCCGTCGATTTCATTTGCGACACGCTGCGCATGATGACGATGAACCTGGAAGATCCGCACCAGGTCGAGGACGCGATGGAGAAGCAACTGGAGAAGCACCATCACGAGGCCGCCGACCCGGCCCATGCGATGCAGACTATGGCGGATGGTCTTCCGGCCCTTGGTATTGTTGCGGCGGTTCTCGGCGTGATAAAGACTATGGGCGCGATCGAGAGCCCGCCGGCGGTACTGGGTGGCTTTATCGGCAGTGCCTTGGTGGGAACCTTCCTCGGCGTTTTCCTGGCCTATGGCTTTGTCGGTCCGTTCGCGGCCTACCTGCAGGCGGTCTATGACGAGGAACACCAGTTCTACAAAATCATCCAGGATGTCCTGGTCGCGCACCTGCACGGCAATGCGGCTCAGATTTCCGTCGAGATCGGTCGCGGCGGCGTCCCGACCAAGATGCAGCCCAGCTTCGCCGAACTGGAAGCAGCACTGGATGAAATCCCCAATGAGGTTGGCTAAGCCCAACTCACAATGTTGATGACCATGAAACGCGGTGCCCCGCCTGGGGCGCCGCGTTCTTGTTTTTGCGGCGTGAATGCGTAGATAGACGCCATGAAAATCAAAGACAGCGAAATCCTCATCATTCCGGGCCTGGGCAACGCTTCAGCCTTTCACTGGCAATCGCGCTGGCAGGACAAGATGTCCACGGCCCGGCGTGTCGAACAGGATGACTGGGATAGCCCGAACATGCAGGCCTGGACCGACAGGCTGGTCGAAGCCGTCGAGGCGGCAGAAAAGCCGGCCATCCTGGTCGCTCATTCCGTCGGCGTGCTGACGGTCGCACATGCGGCACCGCGCCTGGATGCATCGCGGATTGCCGGGGCGTTCCTCGTGGGCGCCTCTGACTGGGAGCGCGACAGTCTGGCCGAGCGCTTCCCGAACCACGGCTTTGCGCCCGCTCCGCGTAAACCGCTGGGCTTCAAGGGGTTGATGCTGGCCAGCTCCAATGATGAAACCTGTACTATCGACAAGGCCGAGCATTGGGCGCGTGACTGGGATGTTCGTTTCGGCGATGCCGGCGAAGCGGGGCATTTCACCGAGGAAAGCGGGCATGGCCCGTGGCCTGAGGGTTTGATGGCCTTCGCCAAGTTCACCCAATCGCTCTGATCCATGACGCAAGATACGCTCCTGTGTGAACCTGCGCAGCTGGACTGGAGCCAGCCTGGCGGACCGCGCGCGAGCGATTACGGCGACGTCTATTTTTCTGTTGAAGACGGGCTCGAGGAAACCCGCGAGGTATTCCTCAGGGCCTGTAACCTGCCCGAATCCTGGGACGGAAAATCGGCCTTTGTTGTGGGCGAGTTGGGCTTTGGTACCGGTCTGAACGCCGTGGCGCTCTGGCAGCTCTGGCGTGAGCAGGGCAACTCTGCGGGCTGGCTGCATTTTGTCAGTATCGAGAAACATCCGCTCAGCCGGGCGCAGGCGGAAAAAGCGTTCGAAGCCTGGCCGCAACTGGCCGAGCTGACACGCCAATTGCTGGCGCAGTGGCCCAGTCGTCTGAAGGGGCCGCACCGGCTTGTCTTCCCGAACGATCGTTTCACCATCACGGTGTTCCACGACGAGGCCGAACAGGCGCTTGAACAGATGCATGCGCAGATGGACTGCTGGTTTCTGGACGGCTTTGCGCCGGCGAAAAACGAGGCCATGTGGTCGCAAGCGGTGCTCAATCACCTGGGACGCCTGTCGCGGCCCGGTGCCCGGGTCGGGACTTTCACCGTAGCAGGTATCGTGCGCCGGGGCCTGGCAGCGGCAGGTTTCGAGGTGTCCAAACAACCGGGGTTCGGACGCAAGCGGGAACGCTTGCAGGCGATCTATCCCGGCACGCCCGAAACGGCCTCGGTCAGCCGGCCGGACATCTGCATTCGCGGCGCCGGGATTGCCGGGGCATCGCTGGCCCGGGCTTTTCGCATGCGTGGCTGCGGGGTCCGGATTCTCGATCCGAACGGGGTCGGAAAGGGCGCTTCATCTGCGCCGGCAGGCTTGCTAACACCCCGGCTGGAAAAGGCGGACCGGCCGCATGTGCGGGCGACACTTGCAGCCTTCGAGTTTGCCCGCCGGTTGTATGCCCCCATGCCCGCCTATCACTCGACCGGTGTGACGCGGTTGCCGGGCAATGAGAAGGATGCCAGCCGCTTCCCGGAACTCGCAATGTTGATGGGAGAGGACTACTGCTGGGCTGACGGTGCGCTGGATATGCGCAGTTCGGGCTGGTTTCACCCCAGGCAAATCGTGGACAGTCTTGTCGGTGATGTGAGTGTGGAAACTGAGGGCGAGGCGGAAGCCGGGGAAGTTGTCGTTTCCGCCACGGGCCCCGCCTTCGACTTGCAAGGGGATATTGCTGCCAGCTCCGGCCGCGTGGGTGTCTTCGCATCGTACGCCGATCACCAGCCGCTGAGCTGGGGCGGATATCTCGTCCCGGCCGGCGCGGGCAGGATTGTGCTCGGCGCGACCCATGTAAAGGGTTGGGACGCCGGGCAGGATGAGGCGGAAATCCGCGCCTTTCATACGACGCTTGAAAACCTTCGACCCGAAATCGCACAGTCCATCGATCCAGATCCGCTCTCGTCCTGGTCAGGCTGTCGGGCCTCGACCCCCGATCGGCTTCCCGTAGTCGGGGCTGTAGGCGAAGGCGAATACGTCCTGTCCGCTCTCGGGTCTCGGGGGTTCGCGCATGCGCCCTTGCTGGCGGAACAGCTGGCATCGCAGATCTGTGGTGAGCCATGGGCGCTGGAGCGGCTGGGTGTGGAGGCATTCGAGCCGCAACGCTTTGCAAAACGGCGGGCTAGGCGCCAGGCCTGACAGGTGACCTTGGCTAGAACGTCAAACGGAAACCGTCGCCAATGCCCAGCTCCATGAGGGTGCAGTCGCGCGCGAGGCATTCGCCGCGAACGCCAAAATCGACCCGCATATGTTGCTGGAATTTCGCCTCGAAGGGACCGATGGCGAGTTCAACAGGTGTGCCCGTAAACGCGGGTACCGCGACCGGCACCGCGGAGATCGTCGCCAATGCGCCCGCAATTATTGCTGATTTCACCACCATCTGACCGCTCCTTTTCCCCTTGCGTTCCTTAGATGCCGCCAGAGGCGGTCTTGGATGCACGTTCTTCAAAAAAAATCGGCAGGAGATTTGCAGTTAATGCGTCCAGGACGGTGAATTGACACGAAACGGGACGCACCAGAATGGTGGAAATGCTTGCAGATGGTGCCGGAACAGAACGTCGAAAAGGCGCTCGCCATATCTGGTTCCTGAACTCGGCCTTTGACAAGATCGGCATGGACATCGCTGTGCGACGTGTGGCGGATAGGCCTGCCCAGCAGGGCTTCGCCTATGTTGTGACGCCGAATGTTGACCACCTGGTCCGTCTGGAGACTGACACAGTTCTCGCGCGTCTATATGCGCAGGCCTGGCTGACGGTGTGTGACAGTCGTGTGCTGGAACTGCTTGGCCGCGCGTCCGGTGAGAAAATCGAGGTCACGCCGGGATCAGACCTGACCGAAAACCTGTTCGAAGACGAGATCGCCGCGGATGATGCGGTCAACGTCGTGGGCGGTTCCCGGGATGTGGTGGACGCGGTTCGCGAGCGCTATCGCCTGACCAATTTGCGGTGGCACGAACCACCAATGGGTCTGCGTGACAAGCCTGAGGCGATTGCGGAATGCGCGGCCTTTGTTGCTGCCAATCCGGCCCGTTTCACCTTCCTCTGTATCGGCTCTCCCCAACAGGAACTGGTCGCCGAGGCCTGCCTGGATCGCGGCGATTGCACCGGGCTGGGCCTGTGTGTGGGTGCCTCGCTGGATTTCCTGGGCGGCAAAGCGGATCGTGCGCCCAAATGGATGCAACAGGCGCGGCTGGAATGGCTGCACCGTCTGGTGCAGGAGCCCAAGCGCATGTGGCGTCGCTATCTGGTTGATGGCCCAAAAGTCTTCCTGCTCTGGCGCCGCTGGCAACGGACCCAGAATGATTTGCGTGAGTTCGAGGCCTTGCTGGAGTCGCCGGAGAAACAGCGCGAGCGGGCTCTGCACGAACGCATTCGTTCCCTGGAAGGTCAGCTGGCCGAACTGGGACGCAATCAGGCGGTTGAATAGCGCCGACAATCCGCATAGTTTCCGGCTCGTGATGGTTCCCGCGAGGGACTAATAGGGAAGTCGGTGCGCAATCTTCCGGGCCATGTCCGGTGGAAAGCAAGTCCGACGCTGTACCCGCAGCCGTAATCGGTGAGCGATGGCGCACAATGCCACTGGGCTTTGCCCGGGAAGGCGCGTCACTCGCATTGACCCGTGAGCCGGAAGACCTGCCGTCACCGTCGTCTGTCCGATCGTGCGGGAAAACACGAGAGAGGCGCGGTAACTCCGTTTTGACGACTCCTTGCAACTGCCGGCCATCGTGCCGGCCTGATCGCTATGGAGACGTAGTATGCGATTGTCCTGTACGCTGTTGAGTTCGACAGCATTTTTCTCTGTTTTGTGTTCTGCGCCGACCTTGGCCCAGGATGATGTGATCCTGGTGACCGCGGCGCGTGTGCCTGTTCTTGCCCAGGACAGCACGGCGAGCGTCACCCGGCTTGATGCTGCGGATCTGGAAGCGCGCGGCCCGCTGTTTGTGGCCGATATTCTTCGGTCTGTGCCCAGTCTGGCGGTATCGCGCTCTGGGCCGGAGGGGCAGCTAACGCAAATCCGGGCGCGGGGTTCGGAAGCCAATCATGTTCTCGTGCTGATTGATGGTGTCGAGGCCGCCAGCCCGTTCACCGGCGAAGCCGATTTCGCGAATTTCCTGTTCGATGACCTTGGCAGTATCGAGGTCGCGCGCGGTGAGCAATCTGCGCTTTGGGGTGCTGACGCAATCGGCGGTGTGATCGCACTGACCACCCGCCAGCCGGGTGAGGGGCGTTCCTTCAATCTGAGCGGCGAGCTGGGGAGTTTCGAGACCCGCCGCGTGAATGCAGGGGTGCGCTATGGCGGTGACGCGCTTCGTATGCGCGCCGGCATCGGAGACTATCAAACCGATGGTATCGACGTGTCCGGTACCGGGGGTGAGACCGATGGCTATCGCAATAGCAATGGTCATTTTGGTGTCCGCTATACGCTGAGTCCGGCCTGGTCGGTTGATGGCTCGGTTCGCTGGATCGATTATGAAACCGCTTCTGATGCCGATCGCGACTATGACGGGCGCCTCGACGATACCGACAATGCGCGCCATGGCGAGCAGGTGTTCGGGCGCCTCGGCCTGGAGGGCGAACAGGCCCGGGACGGTTACACGCTCGATCACCGCCTGACCTACCAGTTCACTTCGGACGAAGCGCAGAGCCTGGTCGATGGCGCAAGCTCCGGCTTTTCTGCGGGGTCGCGGGATGAGCTGAGCTATCAGATCACCGCGCAATGGTCTGCTGGCTCTGTGAGCAATCGTTTGACCGCATTGTTGGAACACCAGGTCGATGACCTCGAGAACTTTGCCGGTGCCGGGAATGGGGCCAACCAGAGCCGTGAAATCGAAACGACGGCGTTTGCCGTCGATTACGGGCTGGCGATCGCGGCATTCGATGTCAGTTTCTCCGCGCGGCATGAGCAGAATGAACTGTTTGACAATGCCACCACCTGGCGCGTCGGCGCAGCCTATGATCTGCAATTCCTGAACGGCCGCGTGCGCGCCAGTGTTGGTGAAGCGGTTAAAAATCCAGGCGTGTTCGAGCTTTACGGTTTCTTTCCGGCCTTCTTCACCGGTAATCCGGACCTTCAGCCGGAGACCTCGCAGGGCTGGGAGATCGGGTTTGAACAGGATCTGATGGATGGGCGTGCGCGTTGGTCCGCGGTCTGGTTCAGTTCCGAGCTTGAGAATGAGATTTTCACGGATTTCGGTGTGTTTCCTGCAACCGCACGCAATGCCAACGGCCAGTCCTCACGTGAAGGCCTGGAGCTCGAGGGCCAGTTTGAAGTAAGCGACGCCATCTCGATCTTTGCGTCGGCCAGTTTCCTGGACAGCGAGGAGGGCGGCGTCGATGAGATCCGGCGGCCTGAACAGCTGGGGTCTTTGACGATCAGCTGGGCGCCGCGCGACAGCGACTGGTATGCGGCAGCGAGCCTCGACCATACCGGCGAGCAGGCTGACACCGATTTCGGATCCTTTACCCCTGTGACGCTGGACGCCTATACCCTGGTTTCCGGCCAGATCAGTCGGCGTATCGGCGAGAATGTCAGCCTGTACGTGCGAGGAGAAAACCTGCTCGACGAGGAATATCAAGATGTCTTCGGCTATCACACGCGTGGCCGCGGCGCTTTCATTGGCGTCCGCTTCAACCACGGCTAGCCCGGCACAGGAATTCGAGGCGGCACCGGCGGTGTCCGGTGTTGCCTCGGCCTCGCTTTGTGCCGATGCCTATCTGATTGCGTTGCTGGAACCCGGTGAGATCCAGGCCCTGTCCTGGCAGGTGGATGAACCGGTGTCGGCAGCACCGGATTGGGCGCGGACCCATCCGCGCGCCTGGGCGGATGCCGAGCGCCTGTATCACCTCTCCGCAGATCACGTGGTCTTCGGGCCGGGAGAAGCGTCCGACCTGTCGCCGCTACTGGCGCGGGCCGGCATCGAGACACTGCAGCTTGCCTGGGGGGAGGATTTCGAGACCGTTCGCCAGAATTTTCGCCTGCTGGGGCAGGCCCTGGGGCTCGAGGACAGGGCCGCCCGGCAGATCGCACAGCTGGATCGGCGTCTCGCGGCCCTTGCGGCCAGAGCGGAGAACCGTACGACGCGTCCGCGCGTCTTCTACCTGTCCTCCTCGGGCGGTTCAGCCGGGATCGGTACCTATGTTGACGCTGCGATCACAGCGGCGGGCGGAGAAAACCTGATGACGATGAGCGGTGCCTCCGGATGGACGCGCTCTGACCCGGAACTCGTACTGGGTCTGTCGACGGATCTTGTCGTCACAAGTTTCTTCGACAACGGTTATCATGGCCGACTGAACCGCGCGCGGTATCACGCGGCCTACCGGCACGTGCTGGACGCAGAGGCCCGGGTCGAGATTCCTAGTGGCTTCTGGCCGTGTGCAGGTCCGCATCTCATTGACGCGGCGGAGCGCATCGCGGATGCGCTGGATATGCTGGAGGGCGAAGGATGAAAGCGCTTCATCTGATGCTCCTGCTCGGGCTGGCCATACTGGCTTTCGGGTTCAACCTGCTGGTCGGCCGGGATGGCAGCTTGCTGGCGGCTCTGATGCAAGTGGCGCGCGGAGAGACCAGCCTGGGCACGCAGATCCTTGTGGAACTGCGGTTGCCACGCAGTTTGCTGGGGGCACTGGTTGGTGCCGGACTGGGTACCAGCGGCGCGGCCCTGCAGGGGTTTTTCCGTAATCCTCTGGCTGATCCCGGCATTGTCGGCGTGACAGCGTCCTCCGGTCTTGGTGCGGTTGTCGCGCTTTATTTCGGTCTGACCAGTCTGTCGCTGCTTATGGTCCCAATCGCTGCGACCCTTGGCGGTCTGGTCGGCGTCAGCGCTTTGCTACTATTGGCAGGGCCGCGCGCAAGCTCGACAACGCTGATCCTGTCGGGTGTTGCTGTCAGCGCAGTGGCTTCGGCGGGGACAGCCCTGTTGATGAATCTCAGTCCCAACCCGTGGGCCTTGGCGGAAATCGCCTATTGGCTGATGGGGTCACTTGCAGATGCCAGTTGGAATGAGGTCCGCTTCGCGACCCCGCTGATCCTGGTTGGCCTGCTGATCCTGGTGCTGGTCCGCAATGATCTCGATCCGCTCAGCCTGGGTGAGGAGACCGCTCGGAGCCTGGGTGTCAATCTGCCCCGCTTGCGTCTGGCGATTGTCCTGGGAAGTGCCCTGGCTGTGGGCGGTGGCGTGGCTGTTGCCGGCGCCATTGGTTTCATCGGGCTGGTCGTTCCGCACGTGCTGAGGCCCTTTGTCGCCTCTCGTCCGACCGCTCTGGTTCTGCCGTCTGCACTGGCAGGGGCGGCCTTGTTGAATCTGGCCGATCTGGGCACGCGCCTGTTATCTGGTCCGGGTATCCCTCTTTATCTCGGCGTGCTGACGGCCTTGCTGGGCGCGCCCTTCTTTGTCTGGCTGGTGCGTCGTCAGCAGGGGCGTGCGTTATGACCCGACTGGTCTTGCACAATGTGAGCGCTCGATATGAAGGCGCATTGGCACTCGAACCGGCATCGCTTGAGGCAGAGGCGGGGCGTGTCGTGGCCCTCGTCGGCCCAAACGGCGCCGGTAAATCCACCCTGCTCAGGCTGGCTGGCGGACTACTGATGCCCGAAACCGGATCCGTCGCGCTGGACGGCCAACCTCTAGCGACATTGTCCGACCGGGCCCGGGCGCGCCGAATTGCCTATCTCGCCGCGGACCAGGCTGTCGCCTGGTCCTTGCAGGTCGAGCGCCTTGTGGCGCTGGGGCGTGCGCCTTTCCTGCAGCCACTTCGGCGATTGAGCGAGCGTGACACGGACGCGATCACTCAGGCTATGCGAACGGCCGATATTGCTCATCTGGCTGACCGTCGTGTGGACACGCTGTCCTCCGGCGAGCGGGCGCGGGCGCAATTGGCGCGTGTTCTGGCGACACGGGCGGATGTGGTCCTGCTGGACGAGCCGATCGCGGCACTCGATCCGCGTCACCAATTGCGGGTAATGGACATCGTGCGTGCGATCGCAAAGCAGGGCGCGCTGGTGATCATGGCCATTCACGCACTTGACCTGGCCGTACGCTATGCGGACGAAATCGTGGTGATGGCGGACGGACATATCCGGGCGAGCGGTCCTGCCGGGACCAGCCTGAGCCCGGACCTGCTGGCTGAGGTCTTCGGCATTTGCATCGATGGCGGCCTGCAGCCGAATTCCGCGCGTCTGATCGACTAGTCGAACACAATCTCGGGCAGCGGTTTAGACGCCTCGTCTGCGGCAGCCAGCGCGGCTTGCGCGGTCTTCAGGAAGGCGGTCGCAATTGGTCCATCGTCGAGGGCAACCGGTTCGCCGGCATCCGAACGCGCCCGCAAGTCGGGGTGAAGCGGGATTTCGCCGAGGAATTGCGCACCGATTTTCGCCGCTTCGTCCTTGGCACCGCCTGAGCCAAAGATATGACTGCCTTCACCACAATGGGGGCAGATGAAAATCGACATGTTCTCGACCACGCCCAGGACCGGAACATGGGTTTGCTCGAACAGGCCGATGGCCTTGCGTGCATCGTCGAGGGCCAGGTCCTGTGGCGTCGAGACGATTACCGCCCCGTCAACCGGCAAGTCCTGGGCGATGGCGAGCTGGGCGTCGCCGGTACCGGGTGGCATGTCCAGGATCAGCACGTCGAGATCGCCCCAATCGGTCTCGGTCATGAATTGCCGGATGGCCCCCTGGACCATCGGCCCGCGCCAGACGACCGGCGCGCCCGGTTTGACGACAAAACCCATGGAGATAATAGCGACGCCGTGCGCCGTGATCGGCTGCACGCCCGCCTCGGTCTTGCGCAGTCCCGGCACGTCGTTCAATCCGAACAGACGCGGCGCCGACGGGCCGTAGATGTCCGCGTCGAGCAAGCCGACCTTCATACCGTCTTTCGCGAGCGCAGCGGCCAGGTTGGCGGCCACGGTGGACTTGCCGACCCCGCCTTTACCGGATGCCACAGCGATGACATGGCGAGCGGGCTTGGTGCTGGAGGTGGGCGCGGGTGCCGGACGCGATTTGGGCGCTGGCTTGCCTTCGCCCTTGTGGGCCGTCATGACGATACGAACCCGGGCCACGCCGTCGATCGCGGTCACGGCAGGCTCGATTTCAGCCCGCAGCCGATCCAGATCCGGCTCACCGGCGACCGGCGGCGTCAGGATGATCGTGGCGGTGTCACCCGAGACAGCGGCACTGTCGACACGCTTGGCATCGACGATATTGCGACCAGACTGGCGCTCGATAACGGTCTCAAGGGCGGATTTCAGGCGTGCATCCATGTCATCTCTCCATTGGCGCGAGAGACATAGGCACATTTGAGCGCAGACAGAAGGCCTGTCGCTGCTTTAGTTCGGATCTGTAGGAAGTGGATGGTGGGCGATACTGGGATTGAACCAGTGACCCCTTCGATGTCAACGAAGTGCTCTCCCGCTGAGCTAATCGCCCATCCGATTGGGAGCCGGGTGTTTAGCCTTCCTGAGCGGGGGACGCAAGCACCAGATCTGCATGATTGCAGATTGTCTGCAGTACGCCCGTTCGGCGGTCGATATTTACCTTTGGGCGCGGCCCGTCGCCGTCCCGGTAATGTTTGATGACATTATTGCAACACCCGGGACGCGCAATGCAACGAACGACCCGTTTTTGCTGACTAAGGGCTTGCTCGCCAAGGCATTCGGCTATTTTCTGCCAGCGTGCAGGGGAGACTCTGCCACCAGTTGGGTGTTCCGGGGGCAAAACGGACCTCAACGTTTGAAAAAGTCAAAAGGGGTAAGATCGTGACAATTTTCGCTGATAAAGAGCGTCTGCTGCGCTCTACGATGCTTGCTGGCGTTGCTGCTCTGACCATGGGCGCTCAGCCTGTGTTCGCGCAGGACGTAGAGCAGGTGCCGGACGCGCAGGAAGAGGAAGAGGACGAGGTTGCTGACCGCATCGTCGTTACTGGTTCTCGTATTGCTCGTAACACTTTCTCCAGCCCGTCTCCGCTGCAGGTCGTCGACACCGACACCGCACGTGACGCTGGTATCATCGATGCTGCTGCCATCGTACAGAACACTTCCGTTGCTTCTGGTACGCAGTTCGACAACACCTTCACCGGTCAGGTAACTGACTCCGGTCCGGGTGCTTCTACCGTTTCTCTTCGTGGTCTGGACGCTGAGCGTACCCTGATCCTGCTGAACGGCCGCCGCATTGGACCGGCTGGTGTGCGTGGCGCGCCGACCCGTCCTGACCTGAACCTGATCCCGACGGGTATGGTTGAGCGTTTCGACATCCTGACCGACGGTGCTTCCTCCGTATACGGTTCTGACGCTGTTGCTGGTGTTATCAACGCCATCATGCGTACGGAATTCGACGGCCTGGAAATCGACACCTTCTACTCCCACCCGGAAATGGGCGGTGGTGAAGAGCGTCGCTTCGGCATCTCCGGCGGTGTGAACAACGACCGTGGTTTCATCGGCTTCGGCTTCGAATACTACAACCGTGACGAAGTACGTCGTGAAGAGCGCCCGACGATGGCACCGTGTACGCGTGACATCGAGATCAACCCGACCACCGGTGAGATCAACCAGCTCTGCGCAAACTTCGCTTTCGGTAATCAGTTCCTGGATCCGCTGCAGGTCTTCTTCGGCCCTGTTCTGGATGCTGGCCTGGGCGCGAACTTCGACATCATCGCGTTCGACTTCGACAACGGATCTGGCTTCTTCAACTATCCGACTGAAGATCAGCCGGGTGGTCCGGGTACCGATATCGGTGCGACCTGGCCGTATGATCCGCGCTACAACAACAACTCTGGCCAGGGCGAATTCGACCTGATCCAGGGTACGAACCGCTACTCCTTCTTCACCAATGGTGAGTATGCGATCGACACGCTGGGTGATGCCGAAGTTTACTTCGAAGCCCTGCACTCCGGTCGTTCCCAGGAGATCTTCGCGGGTCGTAACCAGATCTTCCCGGCTATCCAGTGTGACAACCCGTTCATTCAGGACACTCCGATCCTGGCGAACGCTGGTTCTTGTACGCAGCCGTTCCGCGGTATCCTCGAAGGTGCTGGCCTGGGCGGTCTCGTCTGGGTTCCGATCATCGACAACATCTCCGGCGCTATCAATGTTGACGTAACCACGACCCGTGTCGTTGGTGGCCTGCGCGGCAACATGGACTTCGTTTCCGGTGAGTTCGGTGGTGAGAACTTCGGTCTGAACCTCGGCAACTGGACGTATGACTTCTGGGCTTCTGCTGACCGCAATGTCGGCGTCGACACCCAGCAGACGCTGGGCGAAGAGCGCACCTACGCTGCTCTGAACCGCGTTACGGAAGTTGCTCCGGGCGAGTACACCTGTGAATCTACCCCGGGTGACCTGTTCGGTTACATCTCTGATGAAGAGTGTGTTCCGCTCGATATCACGGACCCGAACATCTACATCAACGGTGACCTGCCTCAGGAATTCCTGGACTACGCAGCTGGCCTTGCGATCACTCGCACGACCATCCAGCAGTCCATGTTCCAGGCGACCTTCGCTGGTGACTTTGCTTACCTGCCGGCTGGTACTGTTCCGCTCGTGTTTGGTTTCGAATACCGCAAGGACGAAATCTACACCGAGAACTCCTTCCTGATCTCAACCGGTGCCGGTTCTGGTCGTAACGAGACAAATACCTTCGGTAACACGTCTACGAAGGAATTCTTCATCGAGACCGAGATCCCGGTCCTGGCTGGTCAGCCGTTCGCTGAGGAACTCACCTTCACCGCTGCTGCACGTTACACGGACGAAGAAAACTTCGGTTCTCTCTGGACGTACCGTGCTCAGGGTATGTACCGCCCGACGGATTGGCTGACGCTGCGTTCTACTTGGGGTACGACCTTCCGTGCGCCGAACCTGCGTGAGCAGTTCCTCGGTGGTCAGATCTCCTTCGGTTCTGCTTTTGCTGATCCGTGTGTAGCATCTACCTTTAACGGTCTGGACCCTGCAGACCAGGCTCGCGTTCGCAACAACTGTACCCTGCAGGGTGCCGACGTTGACAACCTGGGTCTCGGTGGTGCGACCTCTATTCCGATCGCATCCGGTGGTTTTGCTGATCTCGACGCTGAGACCTCTGAGTCTATCTCTGCAGGTATCGTCTTCGAGCAGCCGTGGTACGACAGCTTCGATTTCCGCTTTGCTGTGAACTACTTCAGCATCGAAATCGAAGATTCCATCGAGGAGCCGACCTTGGGTCTTATCCTCAATGCGTGTCTGATCGAATCCACCGATCTGAACTCTCCGTTCTGTGCCCTGATCGAGCGTAATACGTCCTCTGATCCGACCCGTAACTTCATCAGCCAGATCAACTCTGGTTTCGTGAACGTGGGTCTGATCGAAACCGATGGTGTTGACTTCAACATCGGTTTCAACACGGACTTCACGCTGTTCGGTTCTCAGGCTGACCTGTCGTTCAACGGTGTTGCGACCTACATCGCTTCCAACCGTCGCGACATCTTCGCTGACCAGGATACGGCTCCGGCTGAATCCTTCCGCGGTGAGTACGGCTACCCGCTGTGGCAGGGTAACTGGACGACCCGTCTGGATTGGCGTGACCTGAGTGCGACGTGGACCGGCCGCTATATTGGCGAATGGTCTGACGACGACATCGATCCGATCCGTACGCAGGACTTCGCTGACCAGACGACCGGTTTCGTCTACTTCGCGGCTGGTTTCCGTGATGTGGAAGAAGCTGATGCGAAGATCTACCACGACCTGTCTGTCTCTTACGACATGGACGTTTGGAACTTCGTTGTTGGTGCACGTAACGTCTTCGACGAGCGTCCGCCGCTGGTCGACTCTGGTGAAGGTATCCCGGAAACCGCTAACAACGTTATCGGTATGGGCTACGACATCTACGGTCGTACGTGGTTCACCGGCGTTCGCCGCAGCTTCTAATTCAAGAAGCTCATGACCGCTTGGTCGTGATATGAATGGCAAGGCGGAAATCACTGATTTCCGCCTTGTTCTTTTTCAGTACTGTTTGAATGAGAAGCCTGTCAAAGGCATAGAAAGGGGATAATTATGAAGTTGCTAGGAACGCTTCTCGTGGCCGCAAGCGCCGCGCTAGCAATGCCGTCAGCCCATGCATCCCAAGATGCGCTGACAATTGAAGATTTCGCCACTCGTCCAGTCATGAACAATGTCTCGCTCTCTCCCGATGGCGAGCGTCTGGCTTACCGCGTGGCACAGAACCGGACCGGCGATTACTACATCGAAGTCCGCGATGTCGATGATCTGGGCGGGGACCCGGTTCGACTTGGTTCTGAAAATATGGACATCACCGGCTTTCAGTGGCTGAACAGCGATCTGCTGCGCGTTCAGTTCGTACAACAGGTGCGTGACCGTATCGAGGGCCAGAATTCGGGTGTATTCCAGTCCAAGCAGGCAATTGTCCGAGCCGATGGCCGTGGACGTTTCCAGCCGCTCTGGGATGACCTTCAGGTCTATTCCACACTGCCCGACCGTGAAAACGAGATCCTCGTCTACACGGCGGAACTGAATTATGAAGATGCGAACATCGATGACCTGCGTTCCAGCGGTCGTTCGATTTCCGGCTTGAATCCGGATTTCAGCATCATGAACCTGCGCAATCGCAGCACGGATACCGTTCTGCGCGGCAATAACCGGCGCGGTGGCTATCGTCTGGACTACAACGGCAATATTCGTATCTCCCGGACGTTCGATCCGGCGACACGTGAGACCATCTACTGGCAGCGTGGCACCAGCGCGGATTCAGAGTGGCAGGAATTCAACCGGGTGGATGTTGAAGATCAGGAGACCCAGTTCTCGATCCTCGCGTTCGACCCGCAAAATTCCAACAGCGTATTTGTCAGCGCCAACCGCGGCGAGGATGTGTCCAGCATCTATGAATACAACATCGTCACCGGCGAGTTCGGTGGGCTGGTCTTCAGCTACAACATGATCCCGGGAATTCCGTACCAGGATATCCAGAATGGCTGGTACAGCTCCGATCCGGCTCGCAATGGCGAGATCACTGGTTTCGTCTATTACGATGCCGACGGGCACCGCCAGGTGGCCTATATCGATCCGGAAGAACAGGCGCTGGCAGACCAGCTGGCTGTCACTTTCCCGGGCAAGTCGATCACGATTTCCTCCCGCTCAATGGGTGGGGGCGAAATGGTGATCTTCACCGAGAGTGAACTGGATCCGGGCACCTATTACCTCTTCGCCAATGGACGCCTCCAGCTGATTGGCCAGCGTCGTCCTCACATCGAGGAAGAGCAGCTCGCTGAAGTGCGTTACATCGAATACGAAGCGCGCGATGGTCGCACTATTCCGGGTTATCTGACCGTGCCGCACGGCGAAGGTCCGTTCCCGCTGGTCATCATGCCGCACGGTGGCCCCTGGGTTCCGTACCGCACGCCGGTGTTTGAAGAATGGGGTCAGTTCCTGGCCAGCCAAGGCTATATGGTTCTCGAACCGCTGTTCCGTGGCACCACCGGTCTGGGTGTGGATCACTGGACGTCTGCCTTTGGCGAGTGGGGGCGTGCCATGTCTGATGACATGGATGACGGCGCTCTCTACCTGGTCGAACAGGGCATGGCAGATCGTGACCGCCTCGCCATGTGGGGCTGGAGCTTTGGCGGTTATTCGTCGTTTGCTGCGGCCACGCGCACCCCGCAAATCTACCAGTGTGTGATTGCCGGTGCGGGTGTTGGTGACCCGGTCGAATTCCGGGCCTTCTTCACGCGTAACCGGGTGGGTCGTGACCTGCTCGAGCGCGGTTATGAGGGGTTGAATACGGTTGCAAGCGCAAGCGAGATGAATGTGCCGATCCTGGTCGTGCACGGTGATCTCGACCAGCGTGTCCGCCTGTATCACAGTGAGGCTGTCGTGGCCGAGCTGGAGCGCTATGGCAAGCCGCACCGTTTCGTGATCCTGGAAGGCGCGGACCACTTCGACAACACGCTGACCTTTGACCATCGCGTTCAGCTGTACACGGAGATGACCAATTTCTTCCGTGACGAATGTGGACCGGGCGGCCTCTAGGCTGTCGGACTTCAACAGAAAAGGCCCGCCGTTTCCGGCGGGCCTTTTTTCTTTCCGGCATTGTTCACCCCGAGGGGTGGACTAGGTGTCAAAGCTATGAAGGTTGTTCACCCGGGGCTGGGTTGAGAGATTGGGGTTGCAACACTCCACCTCTT
>JAEPND010000039.1 GCA_017643585.1 Maricaulis sp. | reverse complement strand
CCGCACTATGCTCTCAACAAACAGCCGCCAGCCAAAAGGCTCAGCCAGCTGAACAACGTCTTGAGAAACGACACCTACCCCCCCAAACTTATCCCCCACCCCCACCACCGCGCCTAAACTCCCCGCATGCCAGGTTTGAAACATTCAGCGGAAGAGCGGGCGCGGCTTGAGGCGATTGCGATCGAGATGCGCAAGCGGGGTGAGGACATGCAGTCTGTGGTCGAGGCGACGGGGGTGACGATTTCGACGCTCTATCGCTGGGCGCGGGAGCATCGCTGGCGGGCCGAGGACATGCCGCATGCGCGCAATGGCGGCGGGCCGCTGACGGACACGCCGACCGGCCCGACACAGCCCAATGACATGGCCCAGCCGCCCGGCGCGGCGCCGGAAGTGCCGCCCGAGTCACACACGGCGCCGGCGGGCGATCCTCCCTCGCGCGATGCCGTCGCCTCGGCCCGGCAAGCCATGCAGATGACCGCCAATGCTCTCGCTGCGAACAACCTCGCCGAGGCAGAACGCGCCGCCCGGCTGGCACAACGTTTGATGCGTATTGCCGAACAGGCGCCGGAGGGGCTGGGCGCGGATCCCGAAGATGACGACTTCCCGCTGGTCGATCCGGTCCTGCCGCCGGGCATGGGCGCCGAGGAGGCCCTGGAGACGCTGTCGCATGAGGAATTGCCCATGGCACTCAAACGGGTGCGTATCCAGCGGCTGTATCTGTTGCGCGGACTGAAACGCCGGGACCCGATCACCGCGTTTTCCGCCTGGCAGCTCTACCCACCCAACTGGACCCTCCTGATCGCGGACCGGGTTCTGACGGAGTACTACAATAGCGATGACAAAAATATCGACCGCATCTTCAACCGGGTCCTCGCCCGGGCAGAGAGCCCGGAGCAATACGAAGCACGCGTCCATGGCATCGTCTACGATCCGGCAGAGATCGGACGCGAGGACGCCGACGCCTATCCGCAGGTCTATTACCCGCCCAGCCAGGAGACCGTGAGGAGCCGCGCTGAGGCGGGAGAGGACTGAGCGCTTCTGTCGTACGGGCGGCGATACACCGCAATCTGAAGCGGCTGACTTGCGTGAGGCGCCGCGCCGCCCCACCTTGGCCGGGAGTGATTGCAACGGAACCCGCCATGCCAAATCGTACCGACCAGATCCTGTTCCTGTCCGGGCTTGTCCTGTTCATGCTGGGCCAGGTGCAGCTGAACCTGCTCGGCCCCGCGAGCCAGTCGCAGGCGCCGATCGACTGGGCGCACTGGACCTTGTTGCTGGGCGCCAGCCTGTTGATCCCGTTCGCGGCGCGCCTGCCGCGCACACTGTTTGGCAGCATCGCCGGCATTATCCTGATCGCGGGCATTGTCTTCGTCATCGGCATGAATGCGATCGATTTCGTGTTCTGGGGCCTAGATGACGACATGGACGGCCAGCTCTATCGCGCCATTGTTGACGAGCCCGCAATCTGGGGCGTTTTCATGCGCTGGGGGCCGGGTGAGATCTTCACCACCGGGATCGGACTGCCCAGCCTGTTGTACTGGCGGCACTCGCGCCTCGGAACCGGCCTGGTGGCGCTGGGCCTGGCGATCATGATCTTTGGCACACAATGGTATAATGTCATTGGCTATAGCGTTGTGATCGCAGGCTATTTTCTCAATTTTGACCGGCTGGGCCTGTTGGGCGGCGCGCGCTCGCAATCGCCCGGCGAGGGGACCGCATCATGAGTGACGACACCACCGCACCGCCCTGCGCCTATATTGTGGCCAATCTGGTGGTCGAGGATCGCGAGCGGTATCGCGAGTACGAAAAAGGGTTTTTCGCCATTTTCAAGAAACATGGCGGGGAATTCCTGACCTATGACGATGCGCCGTTCACCTTCGAGGGGGCGGCGCCGCGCGAGGGGCGGATGATCGTGGCGCGGTTTCCGTCCGAGGCGGCTGCGCGGGCCTGGTATGCGGATGCGGACTACCAGGCGATTTCCGAACATCGCCGGGCGGCGACGCGGCTGGAATTCCTGACCCTGGTGCGGGGGCTCAGCTAGGCATGGGCGAGACGGTGTCACATCCGGCCCTCTATGACACGATCGGCCTGGATTACGCG
Source organism: Maricaulis sp. (assembly GCA_017643585.1). Classification (GTDB taxonomy): domain Bacteria; phylum Pseudomonadota; class Alphaproteobacteria; order Caulobacterales; family Maricaulaceae; genus Maricaulis. Next base: position 1,273 of record JAEPND010000039.1, on the reverse strand, counting down.
CAATTGCGCAAGCCCGATCCGCGGATCGAGGCGGCGATCCATGCGGCGCTGGGTGAGGCCCGGACCGTGTTGAATGTCGGCGCGGGTGCAGGGTCGTATGAGCCGTCTGACCGGCCGGTAACGGCGCTGGAACCTTCCAGCGAGATGATTGCCCAGCGTCCGGCGGGGTCTGCCGAGGTGGTGCAGGGCGTGGCCGAGGACCTGCCCTTTGGGGACAAGAGTTTTGATGCGGTGATGGCGGTGCTGACCGTGCATCACTGGCGCGACCGGGCAAAGGGGCTGGCCGAACTGCGCCGGGTCAGTCGGGGGCCAGTGGTGATCCTGACCTTTGATGTCGCGCGCACGGATTTCTGGCTGGCCGACTATATCCCCGAACTGGTGAGCCTGGATGAGGACGAGATGCCGGACATGTCGCTTTATGGCGAGGTGCTCGGTCCGGTGGATATCCATCCGGTCGAAATCCCGGGCGATTGTGTGGACGGTTTCCTGTGCGCCTACTGGAAACGCCCCGCCGCCTATCTGGACGAACGCGTGCGCGGCGGCATCTCCTCCTTCTGGAAAATCGGCGACATCACCCCCGCCCTCACCCGGCTTGCGTCTGATCTGGAGAGTGGCGCCTGGGAGAAGCGGTATGGTGGCCTGCTGGCTCTGGACGGTCTGGATTGTGGTTATCGCCTGGTGGTGACCCGAGATCGCTAGCCGCACAGCCTCCCTTCGCGAACGGGCAACGGACCGCTAGGGTGACGCCATGTTTACACGCCGGAACTTGCTGGATTTTTGCCACGCTGCCCTGCTGGGGCTGAGCGGGCTGGCCGTGATCTGGTTTGGCGGCTGGTCCTATCTCGGCGTCCAGGCCGGAGCTGCGACACTGGATCTGGGCCTGGTTGTTGCTGCTGCCGGTGTCAGCCTCACCTATGTCGTCTGGCTGGTCCGTCGGCGCGGCGCCAGCCTGTGGCCAGCCCTGGTCATGCTCGGGGTGACCGGCCTGGCCTTGCTGTTTGACACACCCTCTCCCGCTTTCACCGAAGGCAAGTTGTGGATGAGTTTCGGGGGCTGGCAATTGATCCTGGTGACGACCGGTGCCCTGACCCTGCTGGGGCACCTCAAACTGGGCGACAGCGCCCCGGACCGCTTGCTGGCGCGTCTCCTGCGCCCGCTCGGTCGGCTTTTTCAGGTCGCCGATGACGTCATGGCGGCCTAGGTCGTGGACTCATAACTTCTGGCCCAGAGGCGTGTTGATGCGAGGGCCACGGCAGCGAGGAAGTTTCTAGCC
>JAEPND010000038.1 GCA_017643585.1 Maricaulis sp. | reverse complement strand
CCTCCCCTCGCTCCGACTGCTCCCGCATCTCGCTCAACCAGACAAAATAGCAGCCTGGCCCCAGCATGAAGAAGCTGGTGATCAGGAAGACACCGACAGCGAAAACGTATGTAGCAGTGGTAGAAGCGCCCCCGAGCTGTTGCATTCCGCTCATAGCGATCAAGCTTGAGGCCACAAAGCTAATCGCCAGAACTATAATAAGGTTCGCGCCCACGGCGAGGCTCGCCGACAACTGCATATGCTTTACTGAGGAGAACGCACCGAAAACCACAATCTGCTGTCGCCTCACGCTCATTGCTCCGGCTGCGGCGAAGATGGTCAGCAACCAGACCGCCACAGGTAAAAAGACGAAGGACACAGCGCCGCCGCCACTCAGAAGTTCGAGTGGCCAGAACAGGATGTTGAGGATGATGTTAATGACAGACATCGTCACCCACAGCCGGCGGTATTCTGGACCAAAATCGAAGATCTGCGGTCTGTCCGGCAGCCGCCCTGTGAGCGCCTGCAGCCACAACAGGGCGATTTGCGCGGGCAAGAGCAACACACTGGCGATCATCACCAGCATTATCGCGAGCTGGGCAAAACCCGCGACAGGTGACGACAGTATCGATACAACCCCAGACAACGCACCGCCTGCGACAGGAATCAATGCCAACAGGAAAGCCCGACCCATGATGTGCCGGAACTCCCGCGGATTGGCACGTGCGTAGAAGACCGAGAAAAAGACCGCTTCAACGAAGCTGAAACGGGTCATATCTAATCCTGCCTGGTCTCAGCGCCGGAAACAGTGGAGCGCGCCGCCTTCGCGGCTATGGCTGCGGTCGGACCGAACATCAAGACTCCAAGGATAACCTGTATAGGCGCACCGATGTAAAGGAGATCACCCAACGGGTTCACCAACATCGCGATATACTCTTCGCTGACCACAGCTTGCCCGGACACCCCCATTTGCATGCTGGCCATCATCATATCGCCGGTCAAAAGGATCTGAACCACAAGGACCACGATATAGATCAACAGGTGCGCTCCAAGAAGCGACCAACCCTGCCCCTTGCTCAACTTCCATCCCGACAGCGTAAAGCGCCGCTCCTTGATGCTGAGGGGATAATTCACCGCGAAACGCCCCAGGATGTAGAACAGAGGTATCAACATGATTAGGCCGAGTACGACCCCCATTACCCCTGCCGCCATTCCCGCAACGTGCGCCGCTCCATTGCCTCCACTGCCCGCACTGCCTACGAGCAGACCAGTTACGCCCCCAATGATCGCACTGATCAGGATAAATGCGAGCATCAAGCCAATCGTCAAAACGAGCAGGAGCAAGCTGAGTCCAAAGAAGCGAAACTCATCCGCACCGATCTGAAAAGGCAACCAGGGCTTCGCGTCGTCTCGGACCATCAACCGGTACACGCCGCAATAATAGATAGACATGACGACAACGCCAACGCTGGCACTGACGGCGACCATCGAGAGGTACGGCCCTAACTCCCCGACGCCAAGCCCGCTAGACGCGTTCATGTAATCGGTCATCCAGGCAATGCCGCCAGGGCTTTGCGCCCAAGTGTAGTAGCCGATCATCGCCGCGCTTGCGACAGCGATCAGGATAACGGAGTGCACCGGACGCCAGAACAGCGTGCGGAAGCCAAAGGTGAGCATCTCACCAAAAGACGCGCGGTCGGACATGTTTTCCCCCAAAAAGCACGCTCTAGATGTGCCTATTTGCGGGGCGGAAGACAAGCCTTCTGTGCCCAGCGCCCCCTAGCGACAGGCCTCGCTGATCTGCCAGCCCAGGTCCTGCAGCATGCCCACCAGGATGGCGTCAGGCTGGTGGAGTGTTTCGCCCTGCCCGCTATCGGACAGCATGATCGGGTTGGGCGAGCGCGGGAACGCCGGGATATGCGAGATATTCGTGGGCTCCACCCCCACCGGATAGCCATTATTGGCCGCTATCGCGTGCGCGCCGCTGAAATGGATGGTCGGGTTGGCCAGGGCCAGCGTCAGTTCCAGCGATGGATTGGGAAAGTCCATAAGCGACCGCCCATCCGCGATGCGGATGAAGGTGTCGTAGAGATAAGGCGTGCCGTCCTGCGCATGCAGCGCGAATGTGTAGTCGAAGAAATTGACATAGTCGTTGGGGCGATCGAGCGAGGCGACCGGCTCTCCCTGCCAGGGGATGAAGGCGCTGGAGGAAATTCCCAGACCATGAGCAATTTCGTGGATCGCGACATTGATGAAATCGGTCTGCTCGGCACCAATCGGAGTCTCGCTTGAGAAGTACCAGTTTGTCCGCGCGGACAGGAAAATATTCATGTCGTCGGCATCCTGGTCACGTACGCCAGACAGGGCGTTGGCCAGGGCGCTGGGATACCAGGCATCCCGGACCGGAAGATGCGCCGCGTTGCGAACCAGGCGCTGGGTGGCGAAACCGGTCGGCCCGCGCGGGATCCAGCTCACATGCACCCGGATATCGGTATCGCTAACCAGGTAGTTTTCCCAGATCTCGGCCGCGCGCTGAAATCTGCCTGAGCGACCTCGGGAACGCCGTCATAGGTGACCGTGATCACCCCCTGCAAGGCAGTCGACAGGATCAGCGCAGGTAGGAAAGCCGACATGCAAGGTTTCCCGTTGAAATCTGTCTAGGCACACGTCAGCGAGACCGGATCCGATCACTGCCCACTCTGCTATTCTCCAGGGATATCCTGCGCCACTGCCGCCTCCACACCGAAATCCGCGGCGCGACCGAACAACAGCACAATCACACAGCCCGTCGCGAACACCGCCGCCGTGACCACGCTGGCTTCCGGACCGAAGGGGCCACCGGTGATCCACCAGGGCACGTCATTGGTGGACGCCAGGTCGACGATCAGAGGCTGTTCCACGATATGCCCGCCGGAGACTTCCAGCCCGAACCCGACGCCCAGCAACCAGTTCCATGAGGCATGGAACCCACACACGCCCCAGATCGAACCTTCCTTGAGCGCATAGAGCGCCAGGAACAGGCCCACGAGCACGATGTTTGTCACCCCCAGATAGAGCACATGGCCTGGCGGAATGTTGAACCCGTGCAACAGGCCGAACAGGACCGAGGTGATCAGAATGGCCCAGAAAGCACCGTGGCGCGATGAGATCACACTCATCAGCCAGCCTCGGAAGAGAATTTCCTCGGTCGAGCCCTGGATGATGAAACCCAGCAGGATTACGCCGATCGGGACAAGAGCTGCGACGGCCAGCGCCCCGCTGCCTTCGACCTCATATCCGCCCATATAGGCGATAATGCCAACCACGCCGGCCAGGAAACCAAGTCCGACCACATACCCGCGCAGGAACCGCACAAGAAAGCGTCCGTTCAGGCCGATCGCGCCAATCCCGCGGCGTTCGAAAATGAAGACCCAGAGCAGGCAGACAAGACTCACAAGACCAAAGCTGACACCAAGCTGGTAGGCCACTGGCCCCCAGCTGTATTCCGCCATCAGGGCGTCCCAACCGAAAAAAGTAGAGAGTTCACGAGCCAGCAGGAAACCACCGACCAGAAAAACGGCCAGCAGCACGATACTCGCAATGGTCCAGGTACGACGGTTTTTGGCGCGCCTTGGCGCGAAGAGTTCCCGTCCAGCCATACTCACCCCACAACTCGAGACGCGCCGAGACTATCCGCAAATCATTCTCAGTTCCAGATGCCTATACAAAAAGCCCCGCGCGTGGCGGGGCTTTCCTTGGGCTATCCGGCAGATCAGCCCTCGGTCGGGCTTGCGCCCATGGGGTGGTCCTTGCCGAGAACGGGGGCATCCCCCTCCTCGCCAGCGCCATCGGCGCGGTGACGCACGACATTATAGGCCGCAACGCTGTGCCACATGCCTTCGAACATGATCTGCATCAGATAAAACAGAACCAGACCACCCGCGAACAGGCTTGCAGTAACGGGCTGGAACACCGTCTCGCGCAGGACCGTCATGACCTCTTCGAAACTGGGGTCGGAATTGGCGTCGGCGAAGTCCGACAGCGGTTCGGCCACGGCTAGCATTCCGCCCAGGAAGGGCAAGGCCGCACCCGCAGACAGCACCGAAGACAGGATCATGATCAAGATACCAACGACCAGATAGGTCAGTGCCATCGGCCAGAATACGCCATTGGTGGCTTCCCAGCTTTCGAAGAAGCGGAATTTGCGGTCGTGCACGGTTAGAGCCGGGGCGCTGGACAGCTTGATTGCCAGATAGACAGCGCCAATGAAGACACCCAGGAAACCCAGATACATGATCAGGCCAAAGCCCAGGGCACCGGCAACCTGTGCATCGCCCGACAAGGCCAGCAGGCCTCCGCCCGTCACGCCCAGCGTGACCAACAGGGTCACGATGCCGAAATAGGCCGCTATCAGCACAACGATATACATGATGTTCACGCCCAGCAGCCGGAACTCATCGCCACCAAAACGGAAAGGAATGACCGGCGCGACTTCCCGGCGCACCAGGAAACGCAGCCAGGCACCCTGGAACATCAAACTGGCGATGATGCCCACCAGTCCGGCCAGAAACCCGCCGGAGTACACGCCGAACAGCGATTGCAGGATGGCGAATGCGGCCTCGTCATCATCGATGCGGCCGGCCTCGACCTCGATCACCAAGTCGATCAGCTCGGAATAAAACGGCCAGATCAGATAGAAGACCGCGGCGATGGCGGCTGCGCCAAACAGCATCTGCCACAAGGCAATCCACAACGCGCCAGCCGGGTTCTGTCCGAACCGTTTGAAGAAGAAAAAGATACCGTCCGCGATATCAAATGCCTTGCCAGCCATGCTCAACCCCTGTCGCAAGCTTGCCGATGATGCCAACAGTGTGGCTCATTCCCGGCAAAGCGCTAGGGGGATAGGGCCTGCGGGCGTCCCGTCAGGCGCCCTCGCCGGTCGCGTCGACCCGATTGCGATAGATATAGGCGTAAAGGCCTGCCATCAGCGGATAGTTGATCCCCGCCATCACACCGAACCAGCGCAGATACTCCCGCACAATGCTCATCGAGGCGGCATCGCCCTCCACGGCAGAGATCAGCTCAAGCTGCTCGAACGGACGCTCTCCCAGCACCAGGCCAAGGAGATTGTAAAGGCCAGCCTCGACCAGCAACAAAGGTCCGATGGCCAGCACGGTCGCAGCGGCAACACGCCAGGCATTGCGGTGGGTCAGGGGCCAGACGGACAGGACCAGAACGCGGCCCCGGTCAATCGTCGCCGGCATGGCCAGAGAAACCCGGGCGGATAACCACATGACCAGCGCCAGCCCCAGAATCCCGACAACGCCGAGCACGGTCCAGTCGGCCGCGGAGAGATAGCTCCAGGCCATGTCCATCTCGGCATTGCTCTCCTCCAGCTCGATCCCGGCCCGCTGAAGCGCACCACCGGCCACGCTGAGCATGACGGCGACAAAAAACATCAAGGCCAGCACAAGGCTGACAAACATCAGCACGCCAACCAGGAGGGAGACAATAAAGACCCGCCATTCATCATGCCCGAGCTTGAGCCCGAACCGGCCGGAATAATCTCCCTTCACAGACATGCGCAGCATCGCCCCGGTCAGGGCCAGAAGCGCAATGGGCGTGACCAGCCACAGCGCCCAGTACAGCGAGATCAGCGTATCAGACGGCGAGGACGCATTCAGCTGGTTCGACAAGACGACAAGCTGGGCCACGTAAAGCAGCGTATAGGGGGCAGCCGCGATCAGGGCGCGGTGCCAGTGCGAGATCAGGAAGGCATAGGCGGCTGCGGCTGAGCGCAGGATGGAAACGGACGTCGTTGTCATGTCACCTCTCTTGGTGACACCATAAATAGCGCCGTTTCAGGGAACGCAAGATGGGGCGTCAGTTTGGCGCGGTCCAGGATGA
>JAEPND010000037.1 GCA_017643585.1 Maricaulis sp. | reverse complement strand
ACACATGACCGCAACCCGCAATGATCAGAAATCACTCAAATCAGACCTTGCAGAACAGGGGCCGTCCACACATGACATCACCCTAGATAGTATGTATCCGCTTACAGCTTTCGTGATGAAACGTCCAAGATTTGCTCCAAGAACGCGGCAACGACATCATGCATGAGACTGCGCTTGCAGCGATCCCGGTTTCCGCCTAGCGTGGCTTTACTGTGAAGTGAGGTCGCCATGAAAAAGCAGCACCAAGTGCTCGTCCTCCGGTCTGTCCAGCACCATCTCGCGGACTGGTTCGACGAATAGCTCCCAACCCTCCGGGGTGGTCGAGCGGTCACGTTCACATTCAACTAAATTCCAGGAAACCCGATCCTTGTGATCGTGGCTGACCGTCCGTTCCGGCTTGCATCTATCGGTTTGCAATCAGGGGAGGCGAACACGTGTTCGCCCGGAGACTAGTTTATGAAAATCCAAGTTTTGAAGTCGACGACGGCGCTCGTTGCGAGCCTGACGTTTGTCGCAAGTGCGGCGGCCCAGGAAGCTGAATCCACACAGGAATCCATCACCGTAACCGGTACGCGCATCGAGGGACTCGACCTCGAGGGTGCTGTCCAGGCGGTGCAGATCGATCGCGAGGCGATCGAGGAATCAGGTGCCAATTCGGTCATCGATCTCATGCGTGACCTGACCATTACCGGCGGTGGTTCCGGTACGTTTTCGACCTCGACGGCAGGCCCGCTGTCCTCTGACACGCCGGTCGGTGCGGGCGGTGTCTCCCTGCGCGGTCTGGGCACCAGCGCCACACTGACCCTGATCAATGGCCGTCGCGCCACCATCAGCGCCTTTGCCCGCGGCCAGGAGAGTTTCATCGACGTCAACTCCATCCCGCTGGCAGCGATCGAGCGGGTGGAAGTCCTGCCGAACGGCGCGTCAGCCACCTATGGCGCGGATGCTGTTGCCGGTGTCGTGAACTACGTCCTGCGTGATGATTATGAAGGCCAGGAAATCTCCGTTTCCTATGGCGATTCAACCGCGAGCACCGATGAGGGTCGTTTCAACATCAACGGTATCTGGGGCCGTCAGTATGGCGATCACTCCGTTATGGCCGTCGTCGATTACTACCGCCGCAACGCGCTGTTTGATCGCGATCGCGAGATTTCCCGCAACTCCATTCGCCCGAGCCAGCAGGGCATCTATCCCAGCTTCAACGATCTCTTCTTCATGTTCTTCGACCAGACCGAAGAGCCGGGTGACGGCGGTTGTGCGGCTGATGATTTCGGTTTCGGCAATTTCGGTGAGTTCTGCGAGGTCAATACCAACGCCTTTGTCTCCACCCAGGACGAACTGGAAAGCTGGGGTGGCCTGTTCACGCACCGCTACCAGATGAGTGATCGTGTGGAGTGGTTCAACGAGCTGACCTACCAGACCTCAACGGCACGCGGCACGGGCTCCCCGTCCAACTTCTCCCGCGCACCGGTTGATCCGGAAAACCCGAACTGGCCGACGGCCCTGATCGACGACATGGTTGCTGAAGGCGGCGTGCCCGGTTTTGACTGGTATTACGGCTTCCCGATCTTTGCCTGGGGCAAGCTGTTGGACCCGCGCGCTGTTGAGGTCGAGTCGGAGACGCTGCGTTATGTCACTGGTCTCGACATCGAGCTGGAGAATGGCTGGAATGTTGAAACCTCGCTGCTCTACGGCCGCAATGAACGAACCCAGCGTGGCGTCAGCGGTCTGGTCAATTCCGCAAATTTCTACAATGCCCTGCTTGGCAATCTGTGTTCTGACGGTTCCACGGCGCGGCGCTGGGACGTCGACCTGACCCGCCCGACGGCTGATTATTTCGGCGATACCTGTGAGGACGATGGCCGCACGACGCTCTGGTACAATCCGTTTGGTGGCCAGGCCAACCAGCCGGCCGGTCTGCGCGAACTGCTGGAAACCACGGCGGAGCGCCGCGGTGAAAGCCAGCTCTTTGCGTTTGATGCTATCGGCTCGGGTGAGCTGTTCGAATTCAACGGCAATGCAGTCCAGGCTGCTTTTGGTGTCGAATTCCGCAAGGAAGAACTCGAAGACACCCCGTCCGGTGACGCGGTTGCCACGCTGGACAACCCGGAACCGATCCTCGGTTTCTCCTCGACCTCGGCCACGGGCGAGCGCAGCCAGTGGGCCGTGTTCGGCGAGCTCTACATCCCGGTGACCTCGACCTTTGATGTCCAGCTGGCTGGTCGTTACGACGAATACGACGACTTCGGCGGTGACTTTAATCCGAAGATCGCCTTCCGCTGGCAGCCCGCTGACAGCCTGATCTTCCGCGGCAACTGGTCGACCTCCTTCCGCGCGCCCTCGCTGGCGCAGAGTGGAGCTGGTGTGCTTCTCTCCAGCTATCGTGTCGACTGTGTCGAGACGCCGGCGGCCTGTGATGGCGATGCGGCCGCTGACGGCGAATCCCTGTTGTCGGAAGATGTCGGCAATCCGGATCTCGGCGCCGAGAATGCCGAGACCTGGGGTGTTGGCACGCTCTTCCGACCGTCGGAGAACATCGAGATCAACCTGGATTACTGGAATATCCGCCACGAAGACCTGGTGGGTATCGACGAGGATGATTTCATCCGTCGCGCCCTGGCAGGTGATTTCCCGGTTGTCGCGCCGGGTGCCCTGGCGACCGGCGTAGCCGGCCTGGAAGTCCAGAACGGTTTCGTGACCGATGCGCACTTCCAGATCACCAATCTGGGCTATCAGCAGACCAGCGGTATCGACTTCAACTACACCCAGTATTTCGAGATGCCGAGCGGCGCTGAACTGGCCCTGTTGTTCGATGTCACACACCTGCTGGAGTATGAGCGTCAGGCCTCCGAGAACGCGCCGGTCGAAGCCTTGGCCGGTGATTTCCGCTATCCGGAAACCCTCGCCAATCTGCGCCTGCGCTGGACGCAGGACCAGTGGCGTGCGTCCATCGGTGCCAACCACACCAGCTCCTATATGGATAATCCGACCCCGCGTGTTCTGGCAGCCGCCGGTCTGCCGGATGGTGCGGAGGTGAATGTCGACAGCTGGTCGGTGTTCGACGCCAATTTCAGCTATGACTATTCCGAGAATGGCTTCATCCAGCTCAACATCCAGAATATCCTAGATTCCGAGCCGCCGCGTGTTCTTGGCTCCAGCGCCAATGTCGACCACATCAATCATGACACGATGGGTCGCTTCATGACGCTGCGCGTGACGCAGTCCTTCTAGGGATGTTCGACGGGCGGCGGCCTGGCCGCCGCCCGCTTCGATACGAGGATTGATACATGTCGGATGACAAACAGACATCGCCGAGCGGTGGGCTGAACGCCTATCTCATCCTGTTGATCGTGGGAGTCCTGGCCTATCTTGCGACCTGGCTCGTGCCCTCCGGGGCGTTCGAGACCGTTGTCGGGGAGAGCGGGAGAACGCAGATCGTTCCGGGCAGTTTTGCGCTGGCCAATGAGGGGGCTCCCATGGGCGCGCCCCTGTTCGGTGATGCCGAACGCGCCGGATTTCTCTCCTTCATGTTCGAGGGTCTGATTTCCGGGGATCGCCACTCCGCGACCATCGGCCTGATGGCCTTCATCCTGATCATCGGTGGTACGTTCGGGGTCATCCTTGATACCGGTGCGCTGGACCGTGTGCTCACGGGCACGCTGAAGCGCGCTGAAAATGGCAATGGACTGCTCATTCCGGGCCTGTTCATCGCCTTCTCCCTCGCCGGCGCTGTGTTCGGCATGAGCGAGGAAGCCATCGTCTTTACCCTGCTGGTCGCCCCGCCGCTGGTGCGTTCCGGCTATGACAGCATCACCGCCATCCTGGTCACCTATGCGGCGACCCAGATCGGGTTTGCCACCAGCTGGATGAATCCGTTCAGCGTGCTGGTGGCCCAGGGCATTGCCGAGGTGCCGGTCATGTCCGGTCTCCTGCTGCGGGTCGTCATGTGGTCGGCCTTCACCAGTCTCGGCGCATTCTGGGTCTATCGATATGCCGTCCGGGTCCGCCGGGCACCGGAAACCTCACTGGCCTTTGCCAATGATGCCCGAATGCGGGAAGAGGGGGCAGAGCGGCAAGCCCTGGCGAGCGCCGGCGTGGGCGATCTGGTCGTGCTGGCACTGACGGCGCTGGGCGTCATCTGGGTTGCCTGGGGTGTCTCTACCCAGGGCTATTACCTGGCGGAGATTTCCGCGCAATTCTTTGCCCTCGCCCTTGTGGCAGGCACCGCGGGCGTGCTGTTCAAGCTCAATGGAAAGAGTGCCGGCGATCTCGCCTCCGCCTTTGCCGATGGCGCGGCACGCCTGGCGCCGGCGGCGCTGATCATCGGTTTTGCCAAGGGTGTGATCCTGCTTCTGGGCGGAGATGATCCCTCGGGTGCGAGCGTGTTCAACACCATCCTCTTCCAGCTCAGCGGTTTCGCCGAAGCCCTGCCTGACTGGGGATCGGCGCTGGGCATGCTGGGTGTTCAGAGCGTGATCAACATCTTTGTTGTGTCTGGCTCCGGGCAGGCGGCCTTGACCATGCCATTGATGGCACCGCTGGCAGACCTTTCCGGAGTGTCGCGCCAGACGGCGGTACTGGCCTTCCAGCTGGGCGATGGATTGATGAACCTGGTCGTTCCGGCCTCGGCCGCCCTGATGGGCTCGCTGGCGGCGGCGCGACTGGACTGGACGATCTGGGTGCGTTTCGCCTGGAAACCCCTGCTGGGTCTGTATGCCCTCGCAGCGGCTTTTGTGACCCTTGCCCAACTGATCGGATATAGCTGATGTTTAGAACATTGATCCGTGCCGCCTTTGCTGCGGCACTGCTGGGCCTGCCCGCAAGTGCGCAGGCACAGGGGCGCCTGGTGATCGTGGGTGGCGGCCTTCAGGACGATAATGCCCAGGTTTATGGGGCCTTTCTCGAGGCTGTGAACACGCGAGCGGAGGCCCGCATTGCCGTCATTGCCGGCGCGTCGGGTTCCCCCGCCACGTCCGGCGGGCGCATGGCCGAGGTGTTCGCAGCGCACGGATTTGATGCCGACCTGGTCGATCTGGTCCGGCTGGCCGTGATGGATGACCGGGACACACCTGCCGACGAGTCGCGCTGGGACCGGGGAGCCTGGTCCGACGAACAGGTCGCGGTCATCGAGGCGGCGGATGCGATCTGGTTCACCGGCGGTGACCAGATGCGCCTGACCCGTCTCCTGCTGCAAGATGACGGCACGGACACGCCCATGCTCACAGCGATCCGTCAGCGTCATGCCCAGGGCGCGACACTGGGGGGAACCAGTGCCGGCGCCGCCATCATGAGCGCCCGCATGATCCAGCGCGGCGACACGCTGACCACGCTGGTGGAGCCGGTCCTGGACGCGCACGCCTCCGAGGACAAGATGGAGAGCGGACGCCTGTCGCTGGGACAGGGTCTGGGCTTTTTCCCGCTGGGCCTCGTGGACCAGCATTTCGAAGAACGCGCCAGGCTTGGCCGACTGGCCCGCGCGTTGGTCGAAACCGGTGCTGCCCAGGGGTTTGGTATCGATGAAGACACGGCCCTGGTTGTGGATCCAGCCAGTTCCGCCTTCTGGATTGCCGGTGCCGGTGGTGTCAGCTGGGTGGATGCATCGGATGCCCACTCAGGCGAGACATCCGGACGGTTCGGTGTTGAAGGCCTGCGGGTGTCCTATCTGAGTGCGGGTGACCGGGTGGACTGGGATGCAGGTCGGGTATCCATCCCGGACTACAAATCAGCCACCGTGGGCAATGAGTATTTCCGGACACCTGTCGCGTCAGGCGGAGGCATGGCCTTGCCACCGGCCGGTCTTCCGGAAGTGGCAGGCGAGGGCCTGGTCGACAATTCCGCTTCCAGCGCGGTGGAGCGGGTGTCCTTTGCGGCAGATGGCCGGGCGGTGATCTATCGTTTCAGCCAGACCGCCGACAGCCAGGGTTATTGGGGCCGCGACAGCGAAGGGGAGGCGCGATACAGCATTCTTCGTGTCGGTCTCGATATTCTTCCTGCCCATGTGGCAGTATCCGTGATCTCCAGTGAGCAGGGCCAGGCGAATGACTGAGAACAACACATATGCATTCGCGCTGCATGGCGGAGCGGGCGTAACTCCGGGGCGGGATTACTCCGATGCCGAGGCGCATATGCGCGAACTGGCCCTGGCTTGTGAGCGTGACCTTCGGGCCGGTGCTGCGGCGCTGGATATTGTTACCCGGGCGGTCGAGGAGATGGAGACGTGCGGTCTCTATGTGGCCGGGCGCGGATCTGCTCCCAATGATGTCGGTTATGTCGAGCTGGATGCCTCGATCATGGACGGGGCAACCCGGCAAGGTGGATCGATCGCCGCAGCGCGTGATGTCATGCTGCCCATCCGCGCAGCCCGGGCCGTCATGGAAAAATCCGAACATGTCATGCTGACAGCTCGCGGTGCAGAACGTTTCTGTCGCCAGCACGGGCTGGAATTTGTCGCCGATCCGGACAGCTATTACCGCCTGCCGGTCGGTGTGGTCGAGGAAGACCTGGCCACAGCCAATCGGGCCCACGGCACGGTTGGCGCGGTGGCCCTTGACCTGCAGGGCCGGCTGGCAGCGGCGACATCGACCGGCGGTATCTTCGGCAAGTCCGAGGGGCGCCTCGGCGACACACCCATTATCGGTGCCGGTACCTGGGCGGACGAGAATGTCGCCGTGTCCTGTACCGGGTTGGGTGAGGCTTTCATACTGGCCGGAGGTGCCCAGGATGTGGCGTCGCGCGTGCGCTATGGATCCCAGCCGCTGGACGAGGCGGTCGAGGGTCTGATCGCGGATGTCGGTGCTCGCGACGGGGATGGCGGGGTTATTGCCGTGGACCGGGAGGGTCGTGTTTCCATGCGCTGGAACTCATTTGGTATGAAGCGCGCTTGGGGCGGGGCGGGGCACATTCCGACAGTAGCTGTTTTTTGAGGGGCTCGCCGGGTGAGTTCCAGATTAAGCGCAGCTTGAGCGCGTAAGTGCACTGTAGAAGCGCAACCTTGTCGCGGCCCTTAGCGAATGGCGCTGTCATGTGTGGACGGCCCCTGTTCTGCAAGGTTTGATTTGAGTGATTTCTGATCATTGCGGGTTGCGGTCATGTGTCCGGCCTGTTGGCGCGGTGCTTGTGACCGCTGGC
>JAEPND010000036.1 GCA_017643585.1 Maricaulis sp. | reverse complement strand
CTCCTTGATCGCTGTTTGCTTCGCATCAACCAGTCTCAAGGCTTCAGCCCGGGTGAACAACCTTATGAGAACTCACAACTAGACCGTTCTCTCTCCAACTGCCGGGGGTCGGTTCGCCGACCCCCGTTTATATGGCGCTAGATCCTGTCCTCGGCCCAGAGTTCGGCAAGGCGGCGAGCGATTGCGATCGATGGCGGCAGGGCTGCGTGGGGATGTGTGCCCGCGAGCATGGCGCGCACGTCATCGCGGCTGAACCAGCGGGCCGCTTCCAGCTCCTCGGTATCCACCGACAGTGCATCGCTCAAGGCAGGCGCGACCAGGCCGACCATGATAGAGGAGGGGAAGGGCCAGGGTTGGCAGAAAATATAGCGGGTCGCCGCGATATCGACGGACACCCCGGCCTCTTCCTGGAGTTCCCGCGCGCAGGCTTCCTCCAGTGTTTCTGCGGGTTCGACAAAACCCGCCAGGGCGGACCAGACGCCTGGCGGCCAGCTGGCCTGCCGGCCAAGCAATACCTTGTCTTCATGCTGGGCCAACATGATCACCACAGGGTCCACCCGGGGGAAATGCTCGGCCCCGCAAGCGCTGCAAATCCGTTTCGCGCCACCGGCCGCCATTTCTGTGCGACCGCCACACCGCGCACAGTGAGGATGGCGATAATGCCAGTCCAGAAATGACTTGGCCTGTCCATAGATGGCGGCGTCCCGGTTAGGCATTTGCATCGCGGCGGCGCGCGCCGGAATGTGCTGTTCGCTCGGGCCAGAGGGGCGGGCGAACAGGGGTTGGCCGTCCAGCTTGCCCAGGAAGATCATGTCAGTGTGTTCGGGGCTAGACGGGTCGATGGCATGCCAGATCAGCCCGTTTTCATCGACCTCCGGATCACCCTTGCAGAGATGAAGGACACGGGCATTTGCCTGCTGGGCGGCGGCCGCGAGGGCGCCCGGATCTCGTCGGAGGACCTCACAGCGGTCGAGTGGTGAGCCGGCAAAGACCATGTCGGCGGCACCGGCCAGAAGGGATCGGTCGTTCATGTGTTCTCCTCGCTTGGGCGCAATGTGGGGGGAGGCGGCGTGATTTTCCACCTTTCTTTGCGCTTACTTGTTGCATCTGAGAATGATTCGCAACATAGTGGGCGCGGAGGTGATTCATGGCTCTTATTCAATCAAGTGCGAACGCCGGTCTCCCAGACACAAATGGCGCTGAACTCGCTGTTCGGGACTGGCTGGACACGCAAATTCATGTTCTCGCCTATTGGCGTGAAATGCTCTTGGCATCCGGCGATGAGAGCGGATTGGTGGAGGTGCTCGATGACCACGCCGCTTTCCTGCGGGGCGCTGCGGCCAGGAGCGAAGGCAAAAGGCTGCGGCAACAGTGATGCTGGTACTTGCGATCTCTACGCTGGCGCGCGATATAGGGAGTGGAAGATCGGCGGTGGACGAGCGCCTCGCCAACCCGGTCAGGTCCGGAAGGAAGCAGCCGTAACGAGTTTCCGTTCGGGTCGCTGTCCGGTCTTCCACCTCTAATTCGTTCCTCCAGCCGAAGAGATCGCATGGACGATACGCTGCTCCAGAATGACGACGCCGGAGCGGCGGAGGAAGCGCTCATGCCGGGCCTTGACCTGCCCGAGGCAGGGCCTGATGCCAGCTATCAGGTGCTGGCGCGGAAATACCGGCCCGACACATTTGAGGATCTGATTGGCCAGGAGGCCATGGTTCGTACGCTGACCAACGCGTTTGCGGCGGGCCGGATCGCTCATGCCTATATGCTGACCGGCGTGCGCGGGGTGGGCAAGACCACCACGGCACGCCTGATCGCACGGGCCCTGAACTATGCGACGGACGAGATCGACGCCCCCCACATGGAGCTCAAGCAGCGCGGCGTCCATTGCGATGCCATTGCGCGCTCCGCCCATGTCGATGTGATGGAAATGGACGCCGCCTCCCGCACGGGTGTCGGCGATATCCGCGAGATCCTGGAAGGTGTGCGGTATGCGCCGGTTTCCGGCCGCTACAAGGTCTACATCATCGACGAGGTCCACATGCTGTCGACCTCGGCCTTCAATGCCTTGCTGAAGACGCTGGAGGAGCCGCCCTCACACGCCAAGTTCATCTTCGCGACGACCGAGATCCGCAAGGTGCCGGTGACGGTGTTGTCGCGCTGCCAGCGTTTCGATCTCAAGCGGATTGATCGCGAGGTCCTCACCGATCATCTCGAGCGAATCTGCGGTCTGGAGAGCGCGTCGGTGGCACGCGATGGCCTCTCTCTGATCGCGCGAGCGGCTGAGGGCTCGGTCCGTGATGCCTTGTCCCTGCTGGACCAGGCTATTGTTCAAGGCGGCGACCAGGATGCGCCCGTCGGTGCAGAGGATGTCCGCAACATGCTGGGCCTTGCGGATCGGGCGCGGGTTCTGGATCTGCTGGAACATGCGCTGAGCGGTCGAACCTCCGATGCGCTCGCCGAGTTGGCGTCTCTCTATGACGCCGGCGGCGACCCGGTCGTCATCACGCGCGATCTGCTGGACTATGTGCACTCGCTTTCCCGGGTGAAGGCCGTTGGCAAGTCCGCGGACCTGGGCGAGGCCGCCGAGACGATCGAGCGCCTCGCAAACCTGTCCGAACGCATGACGCTGGGCCAGCTGACCCGTTATTGGCGCATTCTGCTGACGGCGCTGGATGATATTCGCCAGGCGCCCGATGCCCTGTCTGCTGCCGAGATGACGCTGTTGCGCCTGATCTCTGCTGCGATGTTGCCGCCGCCAGAGGATGCCGCGCGATTGCTGGCGTCGACGCCGCCTGCCACGGTGCCGCCGGAGGCGCCGGGAAAGCCTGAGGCGAGGCCGGCGCCACCGCAACCGGTCGCAAGAACGGTGCCGCCCGTCGCAGCGCCGACACCGGCGCCCTCAACGCCGGATACCGGACTGGCGAACAGCAATGGGCCGCATGATTTCGAGGGCTTGATCGCCTTGTTGCAGGCCAAGCGGGATATCGGTCTGCAATCTGATGTCGAGCGTTTTGTGCGGCCGGTCGCGGTTCAGCCCTGCGCCTTCACATTCCAGCCGCTCGAGGATGCTCCACCTGATCTCGCCCAACGCCTGGCCAAGCGGCTTCTGGAATGGACCGGGGACCGGTGGGCGGTTCTCGCCGATCCAGCACAGCAGGGCGGAGAAACCTGGTCGGAACGCAAGAAGCGCCTCAAGCAGGAGCGTGTCGACGCGGCTCATCGCGATCCCGCTGTGGTCGAGGCGATGGATTTGTTCCCGGGTGCAGAGCTGGTGAAAATCCGGGATCCGAAACCCGACGAATCCGGCGAGGATGCCGGTCAGATGCAAAGCACGGAGAACCGAGCGTGAAAGACCTGATGGGACTGATGAAACAGGCTCAGGCCATGCAAGAGAAGATGGCGGAAGCCCAGGCCGCGCTGGACGAGGCCCAGGTCACGGGTGAGTCGGGAGGTGGCATGGTGGCGGTGACGCTGACCGCCAAGGGCGACATGAAGGCGCTGCGTATCGACCCGACGATGATCGATCCGTCCGAGCCGGAAATCCTCGAGGACCTGATCCTGGCCGCGCATAACGAGGCGCGCCGCAAGGCCGAGGACAAGCAGAAAGAACTGATGCAGGACGCCACCTCGGGGCTTCAGTTGCCGCCTGGCATGTCATTGCCCTTCTAGGAAGACCTGATGCGTACTGCTTCTGCCGGTCCCGAAATCGAGCGTCTCATTACTCTGCTGTCGAAAATGCCCGGGCTGGGCCCGCGCTCAGCCCGTCGCGCGGCCTTGCACCTTCTGGGGCGCCGTGACGCCTTGATGCGACCGCTAGCCGACGCCCTGGCGGATGCGGCCGACAAGATTTCTGCCTGTAGCGAATGTGGAAACATGGACGTTTCCGATCCATGCGCGGTGTGTTCCGCACCCAATCGGGCGGAGAATGCGATCTGTGTCGTGGAAACTGTGGGTGATCTCTGGGCCCTGGAGCGTGCCGGAGCGTTCAAGGGGCGTTATCATGTGCTGGGCGGTGTGCTCTCTGCGCTCGATGGGGTTCGGCCAGAAGAC
Source organism: Maricaulis sp. (assembly GCA_017643585.1). GTDB lineage: Bacteria > Pseudomonadota > Alphaproteobacteria > Caulobacterales > Maricaulaceae > Maricaulis. Next base: position 6,256 of record JAEPND010000036.1, on the reverse strand, counting down.
CTCAACATCGCCAAGCTGATTGAACGCGCCGAGCGCAGCGAGGTCACCGAGATCGTGCTCGCGCTCAACGCGACTGTCGATGGCCAGACGACGGCCCACTATCTTGCCGACCGTCTGGAAGCTGCCGGTGTACAGGTGACATCGCTGGCACGCGGTGTCCCGGTGGGCGGTGAGCTGGATTATCTGGATGACGGCACCCTGGCCGCTGCTTTCAAGAGCCGGTCCTCTGTCTGAATAATCCTATGCGATTCACGATAAGCTCGATGGCAATCTATCGGTGCTCAAAGAAATTCCGCTTGAACCGATCACTCGATCCGGCCGTGACGAGGGATGTCCCCGTCAATCGCAGAGACTTTGTCCTGTTCCTGTGTATCGGTCTGTTCATGGTCTCGCTGGTGCTTGCAGCGATCACCGCGGTCAAGATCCAGAGCTTTGCGTTCGGCCCCCTCATTGTCCTGGTCCCGGCGGGCTCGATCGCGTTCGGGCTGACCTATCTGGCCACCGACGTGATCTCGGAAGTCTGGGGCCGCTCCTATGCGCTGATGACGGTCTATGCCGGTCTGGTCGTGCGCTTCGTGATGTTCGCCCTGATTGGTTACGCCTTGGCTGGGGAGGATCTGTTTCCTTTCATCGGCATCGCCGAGAGCTGGACGCCGGAACGCGATGCCGCTTCTGAAAGTGTTCTCGGTGCCTCGATGCGCATCAATCTCGCCGGGGTCATAGCTTTCGCACTCAGCGCGCTGATCGACGTGTTCATTTTCCATCACCTCAAGACGCGGGAAGCGGGCAAGAACCGGCTCTGGTTGAGAAACAACATCTCGACCATGGTGTCCCAGATCGCCAATTCCGTCGTCTTTGTCAGTGTCGCCTTCGGGGGCACCATGCCATGGGCGGCCGTGGGCAGTATCGTCCTCGGCCAGATCCTGGTGAAGGTTTCGGTTGCGGCGCTGGACACGCCGGCCGTCTACATGCTTCGCAATATTGCGACCGGTCGCAAGCTGTTCGATTTCCGGGGCTAGTTGACCACCGGCTCCAATCGCAGGATGCGGCCATCCAGGTCATCCACCGCCAGGTAGACATAGCCATCCGGGGCGACGACAACGTCACGCAGACGCTGGCCATATTCGGTCAGCATGCGCTCCTCGCTCAGAACCGAATTTTCGTCGACTTCGTAACGCAGCAGCATGGATCCCGCGAGGGTGCCGACCAGCAGATCGCCTTCCCACTGCGGGAAGTGCTCACCGGAATAGAACGCCATGCCGGAGGGCGCCAGAGACGGCGTCCACTGCCAGATGGGGCTGGTCAGTCCGGGCCCTTCCGTCTCTTCGGAGATCACCGAGCCATTATAGTTGATGCCATAGGTCACAACCGGCCAGCCATAATTGTCGCCGGGGCGGATGATGTTGATCTCATCACCGCCGCGCGGCCCGTGTTCATGTGTCCAGACACGTCCCGTGGTCGGGTGCAGCGCGATGCCCTGGATGTTGCGGTGTCCGTAGGAATAGATCTCTGGCTGGGCCGCCGCCGTCGTCGCGAACGGGTTGTCGAAGGGAACGCTGCCATCATCATTGATGCGCACGACCGTACCGAGGTGGTTTTCCAGGTTCTGGGCCTCGTTCTGGTGCGATCCGCCATCGCCCGTGGTCAGCAGGACTGACCGGTCCGCGAGGAATTGCACACGTCCCCCGAAGTGATAGCCGCGACGTTTTTCGAAATTCACGTCGAACAGGTTCTCGACATCATCCAGACGGGTGTGGTCTTCCGACAGTCGACCACGTGCAAGACTGGTGTGATTGGCGCGTCCGTCACCCCTGGAATAGGCAAAGTAGACCAGCCGGTTCTCATCGAAGTCCGGGTGGATGGCGAGGCCAAGCATGCCGCCCTGTCCGCCAACGAAAACATCATCGGGCAAGCCTGCGAGGCGCGTGATCTCCCCGGATTCGACATCGACATGGCTGAGATAGCCCTCGCGCTCGGACACCAGGAGGTCTCCCGAAGCCAGCGGAGCGATCGACCATGGAAATTCAAGCCCGCTGGCGATTTCGACGATGGCGAAATCCGCTTCCTCTGACTCGACCAGAACAGGCTGGGCGATGGCCGGGGCCGAGAGGGCGGCGAAGAGGGCGATACCGGTGACGATGCGCATGTAGAGCTCCTTGGATTCAATTACCTTGATAGGCCGGAGTGGGGGAGCTGAAAAGAGCGGCTGCGACTAAAGACTGAAGGCGCTGGCGAAAGAATTCACCCGGGACATGAACTGAGGTTCGAAGGCGCTGATCTGCGCCCAGCGCCGACGCGCGCGGCACGGGATCTGCGCGATCCGGTCCGGTAGGACCGATGCGGCGCCTTCAGCGACTTCCCAGCCCCGTATGCCGAGGGCCGCCAGGCCTGGACGCAGGAAGCGGCCCGTGTCCAGCGGCACTTCGTAGGACGCGTAGTATTTTTTGTAATGGGCGCCGCCGCGGCCGAGATCAATTCGGGAAAGGCCGCGGTCTGGGGCCTGTTCGAACAGGCCATGAAGCAGCAACAGACCTGGTGAGTATTTCGCCAGCTCCGGATCATAGGCCGGGAACCAGGAGTGATAGATGTCGCCGCCCACCAGGCCGAACTCGACCGCGGCCAGGCGGTCTCCGAACCACAGGGATGCGGTGAGGCCGGAAAACTCCTGGCCCTCCCGTCGGCGCAGATTGTCGAGGACACGACGCACCCATGGAATGCCCATGACATCCAGCTTGCCGGTTTCGCGGTACTGTGTGCGCTTCCAGTTCACGAGCACGGAGAAGGCCTCGCCCGACGCGTCGCCCAGTTCGACCCGAACCGGACCGAAATCACGTTCTGCGGCGCGTTGTCGGCGCGCGGATTTCTTGAAATGATCCTTGAAGGCCGCCTTGCGGTCCTCGAAATAGCGCTCGGTGCCCTGGCTCAGATCTGCCACGACCGAGCCGTCACGTTCGCGTAGGCCGGCTGGATGGCCTCCCAGAGGGCAGTACCAGTTGTCATAAACCAGCGCCGAGCACCCTGCAGCCTTGGCAATCAGATCGAGCGACAATCGGGAATAATCGCCTGCAATCACGCCCTGATAATCGCTCATGGGCGCGCCGATGGGGCGGGCAATCCCGTCCTTGGGCAGGTGATGGGGGAAATAGGCGAGGACCTCATCGCCGTCGCGCACGACGCCGACACGAACATCGTCCCGGGCCCAGGCGACGATCTCGGCAAATTCGAAGCGGAAGTACGGGCTGAGCAGCGTGCCATTCGGGGCCGCCCACGCGTTCCACTGAACGATTTGCTGCGGAGTGATGTCCTTGATTGATACGTTTTCGACGCGCACGGGCGAGCTCCCAATTCACCTGCCAGGAGAAATGCAAGTCGGAGGCCGAAATTTGCGGATCAGAAGCGCGCGATAAAAATAATGGCGCCATCCTGGCTGATGCCGTCACGATCGATCTGTTCCAGCACTGCTGGCAGGGCCGCCTGAGCCTCGTCGGACTGCGCCTTCTTGCGATGATGATCGATCATCTCGTCCAGCTTCTCCTCCGGGATCGGATCCGGTTTGAGCAGGTGGATGAATTGCGGCGTGAACGCGACATCGTCGGGCATGGCAGCGAGGAAAGCCTGTGCGCTGTAGCAGTCATGATGGCTTTCGCCCGCCGCGCGGTCGATCGACTTCATCCATTCATCCAGCGCCCGGGCCGATCGCTGAGACGGAATGGTGTCGTCATACCAGGGGTCCAGAATGGCAATGCCACGCGTAGCGACCCGACAGGCCTCGCGCAGGTGACCGGCCAGATCACGGAAATGATGCGCACTGAACTCACTGCAGACCAGATCGAAGGACTGATCCTCAACCGGCAATTCGCTCGCGCGGCCGGTCTTCACAAACGGGTTGGTGGCATGGGCGTAGGGCGATGTGTCGATCCCGGTGGCGTTGATGTCCTGTGCCCGCAATTCCCGCACCCAGCGGCCCGAACCGCAGCCCACATCGAGAATGCTGCGGGGATTGAAATCGTGTACCAGCTGATGAAACACCGATTTGTAGAAGGCCTGCGGCCGCATCCGGAACCTCGCACTCATTGGCTTGTCCAGATACCTTCCGCGCAGACCTGTTCAGGCGCAAGCGTTTTCACTGGGGTGACAGGTTTTGTCAGAGCGGGCGTGGTAGGCTGTATCCACTGCGATTCGGGAGTTGAGAATGGATCCGCTGTTTCTTGGACTGGGCATGGCACTGGCTTTTTTTGTCAGCGCGACAATCGGGCTGTTTCTGGCCCGCGCCAACGCGCAGAAACAGCTGGTGCGCGCCGAAGCGGATCTGGCTGAGCGCGATGGCGAACTGGGTCAGGCCCGGGGCAATCTCGGCGAGCTGGAAACCCGACTTGCGGCAACAAACGCCGAGCTGAAGCAGTTGGAAAACCTGCGCGCGGAACTGCAGGCGGAACGCACCAATGGACAAGCCAAGGCCCAAGAGCTGGCGGCGCTAAAAGCGCAGATGGATGAGCGCGAAGTGGGCCTCGAGCGGGAAAAACAGGCGCTGGCAAAAATGGGCGCGGAGGTTCAGGCCAAATTCCAGGCCCTGGCGACTGAAGTGCTGGAAACCAGCCAGAAGAAGCTTACCGAAACCGCGCGCGCCAATCTTGGCGCCCAACAGGAAAAGGCCGTGCTTGAGTTCAAGAGCCTGGTCAATCCCGTCGGTGAGAATCTCAAGGCGCTGCGCGATCATGTCGAACAGGTCGAAAAGCAGCGCCTCAGCGACAAGACTGGCCTTGTCCAGCAGATTCAGCACCTGTCCGAGGGGCTCAACCGACAGCAAGGTGAAACCGCGAAACTCGTCAATGCCCTGCAACGCTCTTCGACGACGCGCGGGCAGTGGGGTGAGCGTACTGTTGAGAATATTCTCGAGCTGGCAGGCCTGACCAAGGGCATTGATTACGAAAGCCAGCACCAGACGCGCTCGGCCGAGGGAGAGGCACTGCGCCCCGATTTTGTTGTGCGTTTGCCCGGCGGCGGCCGTTTCGTGATCGACAGCAAGGTCGCCCTGACGGCTTATCTTGATGCTGTTGATGCGGTCGACGAGGCCGGTCGCAAGGAAGCCCTGGGCCGCCACGCGCAACAGGTCCGTACCCATGTGAAGCAGCTGGCCAAGAAGGACTATGCATCTGCCGTTGATGGCGCGATCGACTTCGTCGCCCTGTTCATCCCCGGGGAGAGTTTCTATTCGGCCGCGATTGACGAGGATCCCAACCTGTTTGACGAGGCCGTCAAAGCCGGGGTGATCATCACCACGCCAGCCACGCTCCTGGCTCTGGCCAAGGCCGTGTCCTATGGCTGGCGCCAGCAGCAGCTGGAAGACAATGCCGAGAAGATCTCGGCGCTCGGTGCCGAGCTGTACGAACGCCTCAGCACGTTCAGCGGTCATCTTGACCGGGTTGGAAGCGGGCTTCGGTCTGCCACGTCCAATTACAACAAGGCCGTCTCCTCCCTGGAAAGCCGGGTTCTGGTTTCCGGTCGCAAACTCGCCGAGCTTAACGGCAATGCCCAGAAGACCATCGAGCCGCCGAAGCAGGTGGAGGAAAATCCGCGCGCCCTCGCTGCACCAGATGCGGCGGAATAGGACAGCCTTCTTGATCGATTAAGCTTGCAGGATTATCTACAGGCTCATGGCTATACGTGAAATTCTGACTGTCCCGAATCCGGTCCTCAAAGAGATCTCCCAACCTGTTGAACAGGTGGATGACGCCCTTCGTGCGCTCATGGATGACATGCTGGAAACCATGTACGAGGCCGACGGCATTGGTCTGGCCGCGATCCAGGTCGGAGTGCCCAAGCGGGTCATCGTGATGGACCTGTCTGGTCCCGAGGAAAAGGCCGAACCAAAATTTTTCGTCAATCCGGTGCTCTCTGATCCGTCAGAGGACAAGCGCCCGTATGACGAGGGCTGCCTGTCTGTGCCGGGCTATTACGAGACCATCGAGCGCCCGGAAAAGATCAAGCTGACCTATCTCGACTATGACGGCAATGAAGTAGAAGAGATCGCCGAAGGCATGTTCGCGACATGCATCCAGCACGAGATGGATCATCTCGAAGGTGTGCTTTTCATCGACTACCTGTCTCGGCTGAAACGCCAGCGCGCGGTTCAGAAGGTCAAGAAGTTCGAGAAAGAAAAAGGCCGCGACGCAGCCTGATCCTAGGTCGTGGACTCATAACTTCTGGCCCAGAGGCGTGTTGATGCGAGGGCCACGGCAGCGAGGAAGTTTCTAGC
>JAEPND010000035.1 GCA_017643585.1 Maricaulis sp. | reverse complement strand
CCTCAAGACCCCACGCCGGTATCGGCGGCATCACTCCCTGGCAACGCGTGAACAACCTGCTTGGCAATGACAGCTAGTCCTCTTTCTTGTCGCTCTCGCTGAAGCCGCCAAGATTGGCAAAGGCATAGGTCGCTAGGAAGCCGCCGCCGGTCAGGGCGACAACGGGCAGGAGCTCGGGATCCCAGCCGGCGAAGGCCTGCATGAGGGCCATCCAGCTGATCACCAGCACATAGATGGCGCCGCCCAGCAGAAGGCGCTTGGCGGTTGTGGTGAGGACCGGGCTGGTCGGCTCGCTGGCCGGGGTCGCGGTCGGGGTGTTCGGGGCGAGGGTATCATTGGCAGGCATGTCCGGGGTCTCCATGTCGGTTTCGATGCGTTGACGCAATTCGGCATGGGAGAGTTCGAAACTGGCGGCCAGGGCGCGCAAGCTTTCCAGGCTGGGCATGTCACCGCGTTCGGCACGCTGGATGGTGCGTTCGCTTAGTCCGCTGATGGTGGCGAGTTGTTCCTGCGACCAGCCTTTTTCAAGGCGCAGCGATTTCAGTCCCATGCGTCTGGCTCTCTCACTTCGATTGCTGGAGCGATGGATAAGCGCCAGCACCGCCTGTCGCCCACGACAGACACCCGACAACAAGCTGACAATGACAGATCAAGAAATCAATAATTGAAGGCGGGGCCTGGTGAGAGGGCACGCAAAAAGGCCTGGCGCGAACGCCAGGCCTTGCGGGGAGGATCGCAGAGGCGATCAGGCAAATGTCTAGAAGTGGAAACGGATGCCCGCTTCCAGCACGTGGGAATTGTTCTCGATGTCCAGCGAGGTCGGGAACAGGCTGGCATCGGTGCCGACATCACCGGTCATGCGATAGCGATAGCCACCAAAGGCTTCGGTCTTGTCAGACAGCGGGAAGCTCGCACCGAACATCAGCTGGAACAGGGATACGGTTTCGCTGTCATCGATGATGACGACACCGGACGGGGAGAAGTCGACGGACACGTCCGCCAGGCCGACACCGGCACCGGCATAGAAGTCCAGCGGTGCATCGTCAAAATCGAAATCATAGTACAGGTTGAGCGCATAGGCGGTCGTGGTCACGTCGCCCTGGCCGTCCGCAACGAGGTCGGAAATCGTCACACCGAGCGGTGCTGAGCCGGTGATCAGAGCGGCCGCATCCGCGCCGCCCAGCGCGCCGCCACCTGCGGTCACATCGGCATGGCCGTCCACGTCATTGCTGACATAGGAAATTTCAAACTCGCCGCGCAGCTTTTCGCTGAAACGGTAGCCGTAGGCACCGGCGAGGAAAAGACCATTGTCGAACTCGGTCGACCAACCGATCTCCGTGCCGCTGGCCAGTACCGTGCCGGCAGGAACGGCGACGCCGTCACCGGTCGTGAATTCGCGGGTCAGGGCGCCGACATTGTCGCTGTCCTTGAGCAGGCTGAAACCGGCAGAGCCGGACACATAGGACTGGGCAGAGGCGCCGGCGGCCGTGATCAGGGCGAGGGCTGAAGCGGCCAGGAGACGATTGAACATCATGGAAACTACTCCGAAAAGTGAGGGTTGATGCTCTCTCTACGGGCGAGGCGGGCGATTGGATTTGTAACGTTATTACTTTTTATTTTTGCTTGAATCGCGGGCGATATGAGCTAGATCGTCGGGGTCGTGCCACGCCGGTTTGTCCAGGCAAAACCCTGTTTACCTTCCCGCTCTATATCCGATCCGGGACACTTCAACCGGGTTTGCCATGCACGCTTCTGCCGTCCTCTCACTTGTCACGGCGGAGACACTCTCTGCCAGCGCTTTTGCGGATCTGAGCGCAGACTATCGGGCCTTATTGCGGGATACGGTCTGACTGGGTGGAGTCGAAATACTCCACCGTCAGCGGCGTGATCGAGATCAGACCGGCGTTGATGGCCGCAACATCGCTGCCGTCGGCCGCCTCGCCGACATCGCGATAATTCCAGCGGGCAACGCCTGAACGCAATTCGGTTTCCACCGTCAGCGGCGCCATGCGCTGGTCGTAGATTTCCAGTCTCAGATCTGCCGGTTGGGTGATCATCGATGGGCTGTGCGCATCGAGATCGGTGGCCGGCATGTTGATGTTGAGAAACAGCGTTTCTCCGTCCTCAGGCAGGCGCGCCACAAAGGCGGCGACCCATTCTGCGGCGCCCTCCAGGTCACGCCCTTCGGCGCGATCCAGCGAGACGGCGAGCGCTGAAATTCCGTAGAGACGAGCGGTCCGGGCGGCGCCGACCGTGCCGGAATAATGGTGCGACTGGCCGTCATTCATGCCGGCATTGATGCCGGAAATCACCAGGTCGGGCTTTCGGCCATAATGCTGTTCCGCCCGAACGATACCCCAATGGGTGGCGACCGAGGGGGTGGCATCGATCCAGTAGGACACATCGGCGCCGTCAAAGGCGAATTCGGACCAGGCTGCTTCCGCGCGCAGATTGCCCAGCGATGTCGCGCTGCCGCTGCGATTGCCCTGGGGCGCTACAATCATCACATCGGCCTGATCGTTCAACGCCGTGGCGAGCGCGCGCAGGTCCGGGCTTTCATAGCCGTCATCATTGGTAATCAGGATCAGCGGCTGTGCCAGTGCCGTACCGCTGGCCAGCAAGGCCAGGAGAGATATGCCAAGGGCCCATAACATCATGTCCGCCTCAGTTTTAGTGCAAGGCAGATGCTAATCCGCTTGGCCATCCCTGCTCAAGCCGTCCCGGGCTCAAACCTTGTTCAGGTGGACCCAGGCGCAGAGAAAAGGCGGCGGTTGTGACCGCCGCCCTTCAAAACCAGAGCAGACGAGAATGCCCCGATCCTATTCGTCTTCGCCGTCCGCTGCCGTGTCTTCCTCGGTTGCGTCGTCTTGCGGCATGGCGTCTTCTTCGCCCGCGTCTTCGGACATGGCGTCCTCTGCCACGTCATCGCCAGCGGCGTCCTCAAGCATGGCATCCTCTGCCGGCATCTCCTCCGACGCCGCATCTTCTGCTGGCGCCTCTTCGGCTGCAGCTTCTTCGACGACGGTCTCTTCGACCGGAGTGGCCGCGGGCTCTTCTGCCGCGAAATGGGTTTTGAAAGCGATGGCACCTGCCAAGGCAGCAAGTAGTACAAAAGCGATAACACGCATGGCCGAGAGTCCCCCAGACGACGCCAAATAATGAACACGCTGTAATGTTATCGACAGAAAGTCATATTTGCACATGCCTACGCCTGACAGGGGAGAAACTGTCGGGGTTAACAGGCTAAGGTCGTTTCCATGTGCTGTGAGGCTATGCGGGCGGGGATCAGCAATGACCCGGCTGACGCACCGGTGCAGGCATGTCCGTGGTGGGTTCCCGCCAGCACAAGGCCTGACGGATAAAGTCGAGCAGCGGGTCCAGGCCGCGACGCAAATCCTGCTCCCACAGGTGGAGGACGAGATATCCGGCAGCTTCCAGCTCGGCTACCCGGCGCTCGTCGAGCAATGCCGGGTCTGCGCCTTCGCTTGGATGGATATCGATCAGCAGCCTGGCGGTTTCACAGCAAAAATCGACCTGGTGACCGGCGATGCAGGCCCTGTATTCGAAGTGATGACCATCAAGCTGGCCGGATTTCAAACGTGACCAGAACTGATCGCGGATGATCTCGAATTCTGTCTGGGCTGCGGAAACCAGCGGCCCGGAGAGTGTCTGACCCATGACAGGCTCCTGCAGTTGGGAAGGACAGGCAGGGCGGAGTTTGCAAGGCCAGACTATCGCAAACGGCGCGACAGGTGGTGTGACCGCGGTCACGCCCGGTCGAGGAATTTGATGAGGGTATCGACGAGGCCCTCGATCTGGCCGCGCGAACGGTCATTGGTCAACCGACCGTCGGCGTCAAAGGCCTGGAAGGCGCCGGGTACCGAGGCGTGGCCGGGCAGGGGCATCATGCCCAGATCGGTGAGGAAGGCGCGCAGGCGGGGGATTACCCGCACGCCACCCAGACCACCCGGGGAGGCCGCCATCAAAATGGCCAGCTTGCCGGCAAAGGGGTTGGACCTGTCTTCGCCATCGGGCCGGGAAATCCAGTCGAAAGTGTTGACGAGCAGCGGTGGAATATTGCCGTTGTATTCCGGTGTGGCGACGATCATGGCGTCATGTTCGGCAAGCAGTTTGCGCATCGCTTTCATGCTGTCGGGCAGGCCGTTTTCGGCCTCATCGTCGCCGTGATAGAGCGGGGCTTCATAATCTGTCAGATCGATATGGGTGACCTGGGCGCCCCTGGCGCGCGCGATGTCAGCGGCATTGGCGGCGAGCTTCTTGTTGACGCTATCCTTGCGGGCAGAACCGGCAAGAACGAGAATTTTTGGTGCAGACATGACGTCCTCCCTGAACCTGTTGAGCAGGGAGATAGGGCGAATTTCGCGCGGGATCGACCGGGCTTTTGGAAGAGCATTCTTTCCGAACGGGGGGTAATGCCGTTGCTCTCGTGAAATCCCCGTTCAATATTGCTTAAACCCTCAGTGGCAGTATGTTGTTCTACTGTCCGAGGAGGAGAGGCGGTTATGTCAAAGATGGCGACGTCCAGCTATCGCAGGGTATCGGACCGGTTCGAGCCGGATCTGGTGCAGGACCCGATTGAACAGCGCAAATTGCGCGGTCAGCTGGAACAGATTGATTATACCGTGTTTGCCGCCAATCAGGCGGTGATCAAGAAGACGATCCATTCTGTCACGCTTGAGGATTTCCAGAACCTCGCTCTGTCCGCCTCCAAGGCCCGCAGTGCATGGGTCGATGCTGCGATGTCCGCAGCCCGCAGCCGGGCCCCGCTGGAAAAGACCGAAGTCGAGCGGCTGGGTCTTTTGCGCGATGCCTACGAGGAATTGTCCGAAGCCTATGACGCCATGCGCCGCATGGTTGAACGTGGGTATCTGCAATTTCACCCGACGGTCCCCAAGGCCAGCTAGACCTTTCGCTGCAGAAAGCGACCGGGCGGATTGAACCGGTTTGATCCGGTCGCGCACCTTTATTCCGAACGATGCGTTTGGAATGAGGAAAATCATGATCTCGCAACTGGCCATATACGGTGTTCTCCTGTTTGCCGCCTGGATGGCGCTGGTTGGAGGCATCATGATGCTGGCCCCGGATGGCGCCCTGGCTATCCTGCGCAAGGCGGGCAGTACCGCCATCATCAATATCGCGGAGCAGAGCCTTCGCTTTACTTTCGGTATCGCGCTGATCGGGGCGGCGCACCTGTCGCGTTTCCCCGAAGCCTTCACGTGGATCGGTGTATTCATCGCCGCGACCTCGGTGCTCATCCTCCTGATCCCGCGCCGCTGGCATTATGCCTATGCCGTGTGGTGGGCGGACCGGTTGCGTCCCGGCATGGTTCGATTACTGGCACCGGTTTCCTTTGCGATCGCCCTTGTGCTCGTCTACGCAGTGATGACCGATCTGTCGGCCGTCACCGGCTGAGCAGGCGTGTGAAAGGCAAGCTCATGCGACGCGACCGGAAACGCGTGCTCGGAGAATACCTGGTCAGTGCGGCCAGAACGGGAGATCGCGCGGCTTTCGACCAGCTGGCGCGCCTCTACCAGCCCGAACTCGCCCGCCATGCCTGGCGCCTCTCCGGGGATGCCGACATGGCCCAGGATGTCCTGCAGGACGCCTGGCTGGACATTGTCCGCGGCCTCGGGCGCCTCAATGACCCGGCGGCCTTCCCCGCCTGGGCCTACCGGATCGTGACTCGCAAGTGCGCGGGCGTGATCCGCAAGCGACAGCGCATCCGTGACACAAAGGCCGCGTTTGCGGCCGAACCCCCGGACGTCATGGATGGCGAGACCCTCGCGGAAAACCAGGCCGATGTCGGCGTGGTCGCCCGGGCGATGGCGGAGCTGCCGCCTGACCAGCGCTCTGCGCTGGCGCTGTTTCACCGCCAGGAGATGAGCGTGACCGAGATCGCCTTCGCCCTGGATGTTCCGGTGGGGACCGTGAAAACCCGTTTGATGCACGCGCGCCGGAAACTCCGGTACGCGTTGGAAATTACCAGTGATGGAGCCTGATATGAGCAATACTGACAAGGATATCGATGATCTGATCACCGAAGCGCTGGACGCCGAGGATCGCGAGCTTCTGGGTCGCCACGCCCCGCAGCCCGGATTCTTCCGCCAGGCACTGGGCATTTTCTCCGGATCGATGGGCTGGGTCATGGCCGTTGTCATGTTCATGGTGCTGGTCTTTGTCGTCCTGGCGGTATGGATCACGCTGCAGCTGATCGCCACGGATGACGTGCTGATGACCCTGCGCTGGGGTCTGGGCCTTGTTGTGGTCACCCAGATCGTTCTGTTCCTGCGCGGCGTGCTATTCCAGCAGATCCTGACCAATCAGGTCCTGCGAGAGGTAAAGCGGCTGGAATTGCAGGTAGTCCGTGCGCAGCACCGCCACGACGTATAGCCGTCAACTCCGGATCGGGCCTGCCCTTGCACGCGGAATTTGAATTCCCATATGCATAGGGCAGGCGGGGGCGTGCATGGATGCATAGGCATTATGTACGTTCAAATGGCGGTAACGTCGGCGTGAGGCCCTAGCATTCGCGCTTTCGCTTCCCCAAATACGTCTGCGAGCGGGCATGGTGAGGCCTCTGGCCAGCCGCGTCTGCATAGGGATAGGATGTAGATTATGTCTAACGCACTCGCAGTATCGCTCTCGCCGGAACAGGGTCTGTCCAGCTATCTGGCCGAGATCCGCCGTTTTCCCATGCTGGAAAAGGACGAGGAATTCATGCTCGGCAAGGCCTGGCGTGAACACGGTGATGCGAAGTCCGCCGAAAAGCTGGTGACCTCTCACCTTCGCCTGGTGGCCAAGATCGCGATGGGGTATCGCGGCTATGGCCTGCCGGTCGCTGAAGTGATTTCAGAGGGTAATGTCGGCCTGATGCAGGCAGTCAAGAAATTCGACCCGGAAAAGGGTTTCCGCCTGGCGACCTACGCCATGTGGTGGATCCGCGCCTCGATCCAGGAATATATCCTGCGGTCCTGGTCGCTGGTGAAAATGGGTACGACGGCTGCGCAGAAGAAGCTGTTCTTCAACCTGCGCCGCATGAAAAGCCAGATGCAGGCCCTGGACGAGGGCGATCTGCGCCCGGACCAGGTCGAGGAGATTGCCACCAAGCTGGGCGTGACCAATGACGATGTCGTGTCCATGAACGGCCGCCTGTCCGGTCCGGACGCCTCGCTCAACGCGCCGCTGAAAGGCACGGAAGGCGAGGGGCAGTGGCAGGACTGGCTGGCAGATGATGATGCGGAAAGCCAGGAAGACGAACTGGCCGAAAGCGATGAGTTCGACACCCGCATGCAGCTTCTGCAGGCCTCCATGGGTGAGCTGAACGAGCGCGAGCAGCACATCCTGCAGGAACGCCGTCTGACGGAAGCCCCCAAGACGCTGGAAGAACTGGCAGAGCATTACGGCGTCAGCCGTGAGCGCATTCGCCAGATCGAGGTCCGTGCGTTTGAAAAGCTGCAGAAGGCCATGCGTTCCATGGCGTCTGAACAGGGCTTGATGAACTAGAAAATTTGGTTACCGGTTCTATCTTCGACCCCGTCGGATAGGCCGGCGGGAGCGAGGAGAGCATTATGGCTGAGCAAACGATCACCCTGGCCGGTGGATGTTTCTGGGGCATGCAGGATCTGCTGCGCAAACGCCCCGGCATTATTGCCACCCGTGTCGGCTATACCGGCGGCACCACGCGAAATGCCACCTATGACACCGTCAGGACCGGCCAGACCGGCCATGCGGAATCCATCGAGATCCGCTTCGATCCCGAAACGATCAGCCTGAAGGAGATCTACGAGGTCTTCTTCCAGATCCATGACCCGACGACGCTGAACCGCCAGGGCAATGATATTGGCAGCCAGTATCGCTCCGTGATCTTCTATGCCGATGCCGAACAAAAGGCGCAGGCCGAGAAGGTGATTGCCGCGGTGAACGCCTCGGGCCTCTGGCCCGGCAAGGTCGTCACCCAGCTGCAGCCGCTGGGCGAATTCTGGGAAGCGGAAAGCGAGCACCAGGATTATCTGGAACGTTTCCCGGAAGGCTATACCTGCCACTTCGTCCGCCCCGACTGGAAACTCCCGGAAGGCGTGATCTAGCGCTTGTGCCTACTCAGCTCATCCTCGCCCTTGATGGGCGAGGGGGACCATTGCAAAGCAATGGTGGAGTGGGTGCGCGCCGGAGGCGCGAGTGAGAGTCGCTTCTTTTGGCCCTTTCGGGCCGCACCCTATCCGCCCACTTCGTGGGCACCTTTCCCATCAAGGGAAAGGAGGAACATAGCCATGTGGCCTTCAACACCGTCATCCCACGGTGACCGCGCAGCGGACATCCGGGGGATCCCGGCTATCCTGTCGACGGGCGAGCTGAGGTCACGAATTTACCCTGTCGAGCTGTTCCTTGACCGCAGAATTGAGCGGAATATTCCAATAATTGGAGTCAGAGAGGACTTGCGCTCGAAGCGCGGGGTCGTGTGTCAGGCTCCAGCTATAGGCTATCAAGCCATGACCTGCCGGTGCCCCCAGTTCGCGGGCGATGACCCGCCGAATGACCTCGGGCATGCCGGTAATCCCAGCGTCTTCAAGCATGGCCTGCGGTCCGGCGGCCAGAAGCGTGGAAAAGAATGATGTACGCGAAGGGGCGATCCGGATTTCCGATCGGTTCAGATCCTCCAGTACCGCGCTGAAGAAGCACATCTCGGTTACGTCGTGGCCCAACTGCGCCCGAACAATGCCGGCGATCTGCCTTGCAAGCTCAAGATTCGTGAGAAATATGATCGGCGCACTTTGTCGCTCCGGGGTCTGTTGCCAGCCCACCACAACATCGACATCGCCTCCCGAGGTCCAGGCAAAGGACTCTCTGTCATGGCCGCGAAACCCGTGCCCCTGGAGGAGTTTTATGCCTTCGTCCCGGTTCATCGCTGGTCACCAGCGGGTGCCCTCTAGCGCTCTCGCGCCAGTCCGAGGCAGATCCCGGCCTGGCCCAGATAATAGGTGACCCACACGACCGGGCCGGCCCAGTCGAGGGCGCCGGCGAACATGCGCCAGGCCAGCACACTGTCTGACACCACGAACAGCAGCGCGCCCGCAATTGCCAGCGGGTGGGCGCGGCTCATCACAGCCAGAATGGCCATCGCCATGATGATGGCGTTGTAGATCGAGGCCGCGATACGCAGCTCGCCGAAATGCGGTTGCAGGGCAATCAGCATGATGGCGCCGAACACGGCCAGGCCGCCCGCAGCCAGGAAGCCGTAGCCGCCGACCAGGGACCGCTGGCGCAGGATCGCTGCGAACAGGCCGATATAGACGATATGCCCGAGACCGAAGGAAACGATGCCCAATCCCTGTTGCAGGGCTTCGGAGCGCAGGATGGCTTCGATACTGTCCCCAGTCGGCTGCAGGGCCAGGAACGCATCTCCCGCCGAGCCCAGCAACAGGCCTGCCGCCAGCCAGCGATATCCACGCATCCAGGCCAGCGCGCCCAGCAGAACGATGCCGGACGCCTTGAGTACGACATCGGCGGGATAGGGCAGACCGATCTCGAACCCGTCCAGGAAATACAACGCGCCGAGCAGGATCGAGGCGATCAGCACATAGTGCTGGGTCTGTGTGGCGTTTGGTCCGATGAGCTTGTCGAGCATGGCTTCCCCCTTGTGTGGAAAACGCTAAACTGTGCCGTTCATGAGGAAAAGTGTGTTCGTCATAGTTGTGGGGCTGTTGCTGTGGGGCGGCGCGGCTCATGCCGATCCCGGCGAGGTTGCCGCCATTCGTGATGCGCGGGCCACGCTTGAAGTGCGTCCGCATGCCGAGGATGAAGTCTGGCGCAATATCCGCGCAGGCGGGCTGCCGCTGATCGAGGACCATCCGGAAGATGCGGACCTGCGCCGCGTGACCTTTGCCATCCAGGCGCCCCAGAGCGTCGAGGCGATCCGTTTGGACAGTGTCATCAATGCCGGCGAGGCACGTCGGCCGGTCGAGAACTACCTAACCGATTTCACGCTGGACATGCACCAGCTGGCCGGTACCCGGATCTATTATCGCACTGTCGACGTGCCGCGCGATGTCTCGGCGGCCTACAGCTTTCTCGGCCTCGCCGACCAGGGATGGCGGCGACTGACCGACCGCCACAATCTGGTGCATCTGCGTGGCGGCGCGGCCGAGGCGGTGTTGATGGCAGAGCCCCGCTATCGCCATCCGGCTATCGTCCCCATGCCGGCGGCCGAGCGTGTCGATGCCCGCCCCATGGCCCTCGAGAGCGAGGTGCTGGGGCGCAGTGTCTTCCTGGAACGATACGCGCTCGGCGGCGCGGGAGAGAACGACCCGGTCCTGATTATCTATGACCGTTTTCTCTGGGGTGTCCGCGCGCCGGCGTCGGAAATCGTGCAGCGTCTACAAAATGCCGGAGACCTGCCGCCGATGCATGTCGTGCTGATCGATCAGCTGGATCCGGCGAGTGCGGAACAGGCCTATGCCGACCAGATCCTGTTTCTGTCCCGGGAATTGCCGGACTTCCTCGCGGAATTTGGCATGGCAGGCCCGCGCATTCTGGCGGGCGCGTCGCGTCGGGGCATGGTAGCAAGCATCGCGGCCCTGTCTGCACCAGACGAGGTGCTCGCCGTGATCTCCCTGTCCGGCTCCTTCTACTGGGCACCGCGGGATGAATTGCCTCGCTGGCCCGAGCGCCAGGTCGGCCCGGCGTCCGAGGACGCGCCCCGCTTCATTCTGGCCGCCGGTTCACTGGAAACGGTCGAGACGTCGACCAATCAGGGTCACATCATGCTGGATACCAACCGCTCGATGACCACGGCCCTGTCAGACGCAGGCTATCGCGCGGAGCTGCTGATCTATCCGGGCGGGCATGATATCGCGGGATGGCGACAGGCGCTGGCGGTCAGCCTCGAGCGCCTGTTTGCCGAGGATTAGTTGTCAAAGCTATGAAGGTTGTTCACCCGGGGCTGGGTTGAGAGATTGGGGTTGCAACACTCCACCTCTTAGCC
>JAEPND010000034.1 GCA_017643585.1 Maricaulis sp. | reverse complement strand
AACGGCTCTTGCGCATCGTCCATCCTCTTCTCGATGGACTCCACCATCCCCTGGCCGGAAATCTGGGGGCTGGGTCAATCTGCGCCACTGCTTCGACACCGAAGCCTTTGCGCAAGCGATGGTATCTGGGGGCGACCTTACCTAGGTTGAGATCATAGGGCGCTTATGGATCGCTTTGCCAATAAAGTCCTGGGCTTGGCAAACCGCGGTGACGCCCCCAGACAACCTGGGGGCCTTATTGGGGGGCATTGTGGGCCAAGCGCATATATTTTTCTATTTTTATTCATACATTTAATAAATCTGAAGCGAGTCCCTCAGCCGCACCATTTTTCTTTTGTTCCCGCTCCGCTCGACCCTAGCCTGTCGTCACTTTTGGCGTTGGGGTCGATGCTCACGTGAAACGCGCTCAGGGCTGTGGGGTAGGAGTGTGGTCGGGCTGCCCGCAGTATTTTTAACCTGCTGGAACAGGATTGGAGTACCTATCTTGCGGACGGGCCGACGGCCCGGGAAGAAGCGCTGCTGGGTGACTTCTTGCAGACCGGTTATCCATTGGGTCCGTCGGCCTGGATTGAGGCGCTGGCGAGGAAATCCGCGATCCGGTTGCGGACCGGCAAGCCTGGACGGCCAAGGCTGAATGCGGAGGAGTAAACGGCATGAGGAATAATCGGTAGATATGCTTGAGCCGTGTCACTCATCGAAAGGGCAAAGGCAGCACAAAGATGTTTCTGCCCTGGCTTGTTGCCGGTTGGTTACCCGCCGGTCTGTTAGCGTTTTGTTCAATTTAATCTAAAATACCGCAGTCGGATGTCGCTGAATCCTGCTACGCTTGTCCAAGTTTCAGGGCAGTCTCGGGAGGGAATAGTTGGGAAAGATACCAGACTTTCGTGAGCGTGCTTCACATGAGCATGAGACGATCATGACCCTGCTGACCGAGGCTCATCGCCAGTCCTGCCACGGAGGGGCGATTGTCCCGGCGGTCTACGAGCTGGTCGACGTGGCGCTGGACCGCACCCTGGAGCTGCTCAGCGCTCACGCGCCGGACTTACGCCCTGCCTTTGTTATTAGGGCAGACGCCTTGAGGCGTGAAACGGAACACCAGCGGATCATGGATGAAACAAAGGCCCATGACCGCGACGACAGTCGGTTGAAGCTAATCCAGCATCTGGGGCGCTTCGCCTTTGACCTAGATAGCGCGCTGGGCCGCCCTCCGCGCTGTCACGCCTAACACGGTTGGCCGGTCTCCCGAAACACACCTGAACACGCGCAACGCACTCCCGTCGTTCCGCTTGTCGTCCTCCCAGGTGTGACTACACTCCGCGACCGGTCAACCGCTCTCCGGTCCGAGACAAACACGCATGCGACCGCAACGGGTTTAGTTTCAGTGCTCGCTGGAATATCCGGACGAGAACGATTATGGATCTTCCGTCTTCAACCACGCCCCGGCGTTGCCCGTGATCATATACCCAGCGTGAATATGGGGACACACACCATTTGGCGCCCGTTCAGCCAGGGCGTCGCGCGTGCACGAGGCGCGATGCTTGACAGTCAGACCGGATGGAGAGGTGAGTGCCCCGCTTTTTACTAGGCTTAACGCGGAAGAGTGAACGGCATGAGGAATAATCGGTACGTGTCCCCTTTTTTCCTCTTTTTTCCTCCTGTCCCCTTTTTTTCCTCCTCTGAGTCCCCTGCCGGACCAGCTCTCGGTGCGGGGCACCGATTGGGGTGAGCTGGCCCGGCCTGGTTTCCGCGGGGAGGAGAGGCATCGTAGAGGCTTGTCTAGTTAGCCCCCTGTTACGGTCCAGCGCACACCCCGGCCGGCCGGGATATTGAACCGCTGATAGGCTTCGCCCGTGCCGTACATCTGGCCATTGGGTCCGCCAGCACCGACATCCCAACAGCCGGCGGAAACGGTGAAGCGATAGGATTGGCCCGGATAGATCGTGACACCGCCCGGCAGCCGGTTGAGGCCATAGCTCATGGCGCTGCAGCGCGAGATCAGCACCTGGGTCACCGGAATATTCGAGCGGTTGACTACTTCGATCACACCGGTCGGTGTGCCCGGCTCGACGAGCGGGCCGCCGGTC
This sequence comes from Maricaulis sp., assembly GCA_017643585.1. Classification (GTDB taxonomy): domain Bacteria; phylum Pseudomonadota; class Alphaproteobacteria; order Caulobacterales; family Maricaulaceae; genus Maricaulis. The sequence goes on along the minus strand of JAEPND010000034.1, from coordinate 11,103 downwards.
AGCGTTGCACAAGCCGTCAGCGAGACGGTTGCTGTGGCCAGGATGGCGGCGCGGATAAATGTCTTCATTTTCCCCTCACTTCGGAACGGGCGCTGGCGCGGACCTGCCGACCCGGCGCGCGTTTTCATCTGGATTAGGAGAAGGTAAGTAGGTGTAATCACTGCATCCATCCCCTGTTCCGGGGACGGTCAGGACAAACCGCCTGCGGTAGCGTCACGATAACAGGATGAGAGAATGACACCGGCGACGCCCCCGACCAGTACTGCACTTTCACAGATCTCCCCGAGCCTTCGCTTCGGGATTGTTCTGGCTGTCCTGCTGGCCCTCAGCGTAACGGCTTTCTTTCTGGCCCTGGCGCCGTTCGCGGATGGACAGGCCTGGAGGTCGCCGCTGGAACTGGCGCCCATCTTCTGGATCCCGGTCCTGACCGGTTTTGGCTCATTCCTGATCGCCGGGTGGGTCTGGTCCCTGCGCCCGGACGACCTCGCCACGCGCCTGTTCGCCATCAGCGGTGTCGCGACGCTCGCCTTCACCTATGCGCCGGCCATTCGCTATTCGACGCGCCTCGCCTTGCCCGAAATGGCCACAACCACCCTGTCCATGGTCAACTCGCTCGGCGCTTCCAGCTTTGGCATCGCCATGATCGCGCTCTGCCTGGTTTACCCCACCCGCCTGCCCGGCGTTCGGATCTGGATGTGCTTGAATGTCGGCGTTTTCGGTCTGGCCACACTGGGAGCGCTGTTGGGTGTGTTACCCAGTGCGGTGGGCGTGCACCTGATTACCACCGTGGAAATGCTGTTCATCGTCATCGCCGTGATCGGACAATTGGTGGTTTCGCGCCAGGATCCGGCGCAAAGAGCGATCGCGCTGTGGCTCGGCCTGGCCATCCTGTTTGGCGCCGGCGGTTTTATCGTCACGACAGCGGCCCCGTCCGTCTTCAACGGCCAGCCCCTGATCCCCGCCGTCTATTCCTTTGGCTTCTTCCTGCTTATCTATATTGGCATCGCTGCGGGACTGACCCGCTTTCGCCTGTTTGAGCTGGGCGAATGGGCCTATCGGGTGTTTTTCTATGTCGTCGGCAGCGCCCTTCTGCTGCTGGTCGACATCAGCCTCGCGGTGATGTTGCCGATCGGCCCCGGTACTGCCTTTGCCGGCGCGCTGATCATCATCGCGCTGATCTATCTGCCTTTGCGTGACGTGTTCGGGCGCATGCTGCTACCGCGACCGGATGTGTCCGACGACCAGGTCTTTCAGTCCATCGTAGATGTCGCCCTCGAACCGGATGCGGCTCGCCGCCAGCGACTGTGGCAGGACCTGCTGCAGCGCCTGTTCCGACCGATCGAAATCCAGGCGACGGAATTTGCGGGGCCGGAGGCACACATTGTGAACGAAGGCGTGGAGATGCTGGTGCCCAGCCTGCGCCAGCTGCCCGCCCTACAGCTGCGCTATCCCTGGAATGGTCGCGGACTGTTCGGCCCACCGCACCAGCGCATGGCGGCCCGTCTGACGCAATTGCTCGACCATGTGGAATCCGGCCGCCTGGCCTATGATCGTGGAGTGGCGACAGAGCGCCAGCGCATTGCACGCGACATGCATGACAATATCGGCGCCCAGTTGCTGAGCGCCCTGCACAGCCCTGACCAGTCCCGCAAGGACACGATGATCCGGGAATCGCTCTCTGACCTGCGCGATATCATCAATGACAATTCCGCTGCCGACTTGTCACTGGAGGAAGTGGTGTCGGATCTGCGGGCCGAAACGGCGGAGCGTTGTGCCGCCCATGATATTCAGCTGGACTGGAGCCTGCAGGGTGAGACGGGCAGAGCTCTACCTCCCACGGCCTCGCATGCCCTGAGGTCTGTCATGCGCGAGATTGTCAGCAACACGATCAAACACGCCGAGGCGAGCACGCTGTCCATCGCCATTGTGGCAGACGGGCGCGAACTGAATTTTGTGTGCCAGGATAACGGCAAGGGCTTCGACCCGATGACCGTGAAACCAGGCAACGGGCTTGAGAATTTGCAGGACCGACTGGCCGCGCTCGGTGGCGAGCTTGCGACCCTGCCGACGCCTGAGGGCGTCACCACAAAAGCCAGCTTCCCGCTGGCCAGACTGGAGGGCTGAACATGACCCGGATATTGATCGTTGAAGACGTCAAGGAAACGCGGCTCTGGTTGCGCGCCATGGCGGAAAGCGCATTCCAGGCTTCGGACATCCACGAGGCGGCCTCCATGCGCGCTGGCCTGGCGGCGGTGAATTCCGTTGATTTTGATCTCGCCCTGATCGATCTCGGCCTGCCGGACGGCTCGGGGCTGGAAGTCCTGCGCAATCTCAAACTGGTGCGCTCTGAAGCCACCTGCATTGTCACCACGGTCATGGGCGATGATGCGCATATCGTGGCAGCCCTGTCTGCAGGAGCGGACGGATATCTGCTCAAGGATACTCCACCCGATCTGTTTGAACGCCAGCTCAAGCAATTGGCGGACGGTACACCGGCACTATCGCCCTCGATCGCCCGCCGGATCATGGAGCATTTTCGCTATACCGGCCCCGCAGCCAGCCCCGAGGATGAGCTGACCCCGCGGGAGCGTGAAGTGCTGGGCCTGATCGGTCGCGGATTGCGCAATTCGGACGTCGCCCAGGATCTCGACCTGGCTGAAAGCACGGTCGCCAGCCATATCAAGTCGATCTATCGCAAACTCGGCATTTCCTCTCGCGCCGAGGCGGCCTGGCACGCCACGCGAATGGGGCTGTCCACCGCACGCTAGCGGGCGATACGAATTCCCACGTTGAAGGCCCGCGCCTCCCCCGGAAAATAGCGCTCGGAACCGAACGCGAAATCCGCCCGCTCGGCATATCGCTCATCAAGCAGGTTTCGAACCGTGGCGAACACTTCAATCCCGGCGTCAAATTGTGCGCGGGCGCGCAGATTGAACACATCATGCCCGTCATAGACGTGGGCGTTGGCCGCGTCGGTTGCGTATTCCCCCACATGAACCCACTCCATTTGGGTGGAAAGACGTTCACTTGCCTGCCAGTCCAGTCGGGCATTCCACAGCCATTCAGGCGCGGTATCGACAAGATCGCCTGATCGGATGACTTCAGTTGAGCGCGCCACATCACGGTCAAACGCATATTCATGCCGGGCCCAGCTGCCCGCGATCCGCGCCGCGAGCCGTTCACCGAGCGGCAGGTTCACCGCCAGTTCCAGGCCGTGATGATCGGTCTTGCCGTCCGTGACATTGATCCCGTCTGCATCCCGGAAAAACACATTCTGCTTGCGCATGACAAAACCGGTGAGGTCCAGTTGCGCTCCACTGGCGAAGGCGCGCCGATAGCCCAGCTCGAAACTGTCCAGTGTTTCCGGCTCGATCTGCTCGATGACCTGCCCCGTCTGCAAGCGGTAGAGCTCAGCCGTCTGGGGAACCCGCGCACCTCGCGCCAACCGGGCCGAAACCTGTTGGTCGCCAGCATTCCAGATCGCGGCGATATTAGGTGTAAGAACGTCGAATTCATCGCTCCGGTCCGCCAGCCGCAGGAAACGTCCTGTCACTCCGTCATCCGTGCGATTGTCGTATTCATAACGCGTGTGTTCCCAGCGCACCCCGGCCTGGACACGCCAATGCTCGGACAAGTCCCAGCTTTGCTGCGCATAAATCGCTGCAACATCTGCATCCACCGCATAGTCGTAGTGCACGCCCTGGGTGAAGGAAAAGATCGTCGGACGCGACTGGATTTCGCTGAGCTGGCCACGTGTCGTCTCGAGGTCGAGCCCAAGGCTCAGACGGCCACCACTGCGGACCTCACGGATCAGTCCGGCCTGGACGCCGACACTGTCATGGCCGCTTTCCTCCAACGCCTCTGACGGCACGAAATGCATCAGGAAGTCCATGCTGTTTGAGCGGACATACGGCGTCAGCCGCCAGGACCAGGTGTCATCAACAACGCCGCGCAATTCCAGGCTCGAGCGAAACGCCAGGGCATCACGAAAAGCTTCCGGATCGTCATTGGACCGAGCCAGCGAGACATCCCGATAGGCATCCGTGCCTCTGACAAAACCCGCGGTCTCCTGGTTGAGGGCGACAAACGCCGTGCGCCAAGACCAGCTCACTGATCCGAGCTCACCATCAAAGCGGGCAAAGCTCTCCAGCCGGTCCAGGCTCGCATCCGCTCTCCAGCCATCCTCGTGCATCGCAGAGAAGGCGAACAGTCCCTGCTCTCCCCAACCCGTACGAACCTGTGTGCGCGCACGTCCAAACGAGTCCAGCTCCAGTTCCAGAAACTCCGGATCTCCCGGTGCGGGAGTCAGCGTGTTGATCAGTCCGTGCAGGGCATTGGATCCGTACAGCGCCGGGCCCGGACCGCGAACAACCTCCAGGCCGGAGGCCAGCTGGTTCAGGTTTTCGAAGAGGCCATTCACATTGCCAAAACCGGCGGCGCGAAGGGCGATGCCGTCTTCGAGGAAGAGGAAGGATCCCGCGCCTGCGCCCCCGGTCAGGACGGGAGAGCGGATGGCTGTGAGATGCTCGGTGCCATTGCCCCGTTGCATGCCGACACCCGGGATCTGATTGACCAGTTCGGCCGGGTGTTGCGCCCCGGTCTGCGAGATCTCGGCCTGGTCGACCCGAGAAATTGCCAGGCTGGTCACGACCTCGCCCTGCCGGTCGCCGGTCACATAGATAATATCAGCAGGTGCAGAAGATTGCAGCGCCAGGGCAATAAGGGCGATCGACATTGGACGGACTCATCAAAAGTTTCGCCCGAGACTTATGCCAAAATGCCCGGCACTCAAGCCCCGAGCACCTCAATATGTCACCCGGTTAAGCTGGAAATGAGCAAGGTCGAAAAAGGCGATTTCGGGCCGCTCAGGCTCTGCGTCACCGCGCCATTCACCACCCCAGCGTACGCTGATCCCCAGCGAACTCGCCGCGGCCAGCACGACGCCGGCCATCACCAGAAACCTGTCACGGTCCGCAAGGTCCACCGGCCAGGGCGCCAGCGTGACCGCTTGCGCGGGGTCCCCGACATGTTTGCCCGGGTTATCCATCCCATCATAGCAGGTCAGAACGGCGTCCCAGTCTTCGATCTGCCAGGAACCATCGCGCTTTCTGCGTCCTTGCTGAAATAGGCGCTGCTGACGAGCGACCGATCGCGCACCCTCCAGAACCATGACGTCGAAAGGCATCCAGGCTTCCGCCTGCATCACCACGCGACGCAGGTCGACATGGCAACTGGCCAGGCGACGGCGAGAGTATTGGCGAAGCGTATCAGACAGGGGCACGGGTCTCTCCGGAAAACCGGGGCGTAATTATCGCTCCGCCAGCGGAAAAGAAAGACAATTCAGCGCCGGTCCTGATACACCTCCAAGAAAAAAGGGGCCGGAAATCCGGCCCCTTTTCCAGTCCCGCTACCACGGCGGGATATTCGTGTTTGGCGTCCAGGGCGCCCCGGTCTCGGCCAGCGCTGCCTCGAAGGCCGGAATGGCCTCATCGGTCAGTGTCACCAGGCGTTCGCGGATACCCGCGAACTCCTCTTCGGCCATACCCAGTTGCGCTTCATGCGCCGGGGACGGACCGTAAGTGGCGTTGGACGTTCCCAGTTGCGCAAAACCAAGACGCGAGCCAACGGTCGACGGTTCAGCACCATACCGACCATTGCGGGTCTGATTGCCGCCCAGGGCTTCCTCGATCTCGAACAATTCCTGACGCATGGCTTCCAACTGGGCGTCCAGATCACCCGGTGCCGTACGCGAGCGATGCAGCGCGGACTGCAGCACAGCCAGGCGGGTCTGGGTCTGGCCAATCGATGCATTCGCGGCCGACAACTGGCGCTGCATCTCAGCCAGGCGTTCCCAGAACGCAACGACCTCATCATCCGGAGAGCCCGGAAGCGCACCCTCGGTCAGGCGCTCGACCTCGATGGTCTGGCGCTCGCCCATTGTGGTGATCTCGCCATTGTGCTGACGCACCAGCTCCACGGAATACATTCCCGGAGCAACGAGATAACCGGACGTCTGGCTGTCCGGCGTGTCCGGTTGGGTGACCGCCGACGTGCTCGGATAGGTCAGATCCCAGGCCACACGATGGAAGCCTGCGGACGTCGGTCCAGCCAGACGGCGAACAACATTGTCGTCACTGTCGCGAATGACGAGCCACATGCGCGGCGGGGCTTCACGACGTTCAGCCTCAACCACATCAAAGCCGGGGAAAGGCGTATCCTCGCCAGCCTCGTTGGCCGGCGCTTCAGCCTCCTGACGGACTTCCTCGGAAGTCTGCAGGCTTTCGTGCATGTAATAGGTGATGACAGCACCGTAAGCGGGGTTTTCCGCCTGGAAATAGCCATCGCCCTGATAGCCGCGGGTGTCGAAGCCCAGTTCATGCTGTTGCTGGTACCACCAGGCCCGGCGCACGGGGAAGAGACGCGTCTCGTTCTCCAGCATCTCCTCGCTTACTTCACGCAGCGCAGAGATATCGTCCAGTACATAGATGGACCGGCCGAATGTGCCGACGACGAGATCGTCTTCACGTTCGTGGATCAGCAGGTCACGCGCCGGGATGGGCGGCATGCCGGACCGCAGCTGGGTCCAGTTGTCGCCGCCATCAATGGTGAAATAGACGCCGAAGTCCGTACCGATGAAGAGCAGGTTCGGGTTTTCGTGATCCTGCACGATCCGCCAGACCTGCTGGTCCTCCGGCAAACCGTCGGTGATCATGCGCCAGGTCCGGCCATAATTGTCCGACCGCATCAGATACGGCGTGAAATCACCTTCCTTGTGATTGTCCAGCGCCATGTAAACCGTGCCAGCCTCGAACCGGGACGGCTCGAAATCATTGACGTAGGCCCGGTCCGGAACACCGCGCAGGCTGCCCGCCTCGGTCTCGCTCCAGTTCGCGCCACCATCCGTGGTGACCTGGATCAGACCATCATCCGTGCCGGCATAGATCACGTTCTCGTCGACCGGCGATTCCGCCAGAGCACTGATCGTGTTGTAGACCGACATGGCATACAGGTCCCAACCGGCATCCCAGGACCACTGGCGGCCCATGATCGGCAATTGCATGCGATCTTCATCGCGGGTCAGGTCGCCGGAAATCGGCGTCCAGGTGTCACCCCGGTTATCCGAGCGCCATACCCGCTGAGAGGCATGATAGACGCGGGTCGGCTGGTGCGAGGAGACGACCAGCGGTGCGTCCCAGTTGAAGCGCTCGGCCGGCTCGCCCGGCTGAGGCTGGGCCCGGATATAGATCAGCTCGCCCGTTGTGCGGTCAAAGCGGACCAGATTGCCCTGCTGCCAGCTGGAATAGGCGATATCGGGATTGCCAGGCTCGACATCCGGCTCGTGGCCATCGCCGAACAGCGTCACTTCCCAGTCGGAATTGCGAATGCCGTGGCGACTGTCCGTACGCGACGGCCCGACCTGGGTGTTGTTGTCCTGGGTCCCGCCATAAACATTGTAGAAGGGCTCGGCATCATCCAGAGCGATGTCATAGAATTGCGTGATCGGCAGGTTGGGAATGAAGCGCCAGGTGGCATCGCCATCGAGCGTTTCATAGAGACCGCCGTCCGAGCCAACCAGCATGTAATCCGGGTCGGTCGGATGGAAGGCGATCGCGTGATCGTCGACATGCTTGTTCTGGTTATTGATGTCCCGGAAGGTCGCTCCACCATCATCGGAAATCTGGGTCGTGTTGGAGACCAGGATGATGTGGTCGAAATGGTGCGGGTTGGCATAGAGCTCCATGTAGTAATGAGGACCGGTACCGCCTGAGACCGTATCGGACATCAAGGTCCAGCTCTCACCCCGGTTGTTGGAACGATAGACACCGCCCTGGCGCCGGTTTTCCTCGATCGCCGCATAGACGACGTCCGGGTTCTGCGGAGAAATCGCCAGGCCGATCTTGCCCATATTGCCCGCTGGAAGCCCCGTGGTGACCTCGCGCCAGGTTTCACCGCCGTCATCGGATACGTGGATACCGCTTTCCGGTCCGGCGCCCATATAGGCGGCAACGGTGCGGTGGCGCTGCCAGGTGGCAGCGACCAGTCGGTCGGGATTGCGCGGATCCATGACGATGTCGGTCACGCCGGTCCACTCGCCCGCGGACAGGACCAGGTTCCAGGTCTCGCCGCCATCGGTGGACTTGTAGAGACCGCGTTCGCCGCCGGACAACCAGAGCGGCCCCTGGGATGCGACCCAGATCGTGTTGGGCTCCTCGGGATGGATCAGGATCTCGGAGATATGCTCGGAGTTTTCCAGGCCCAGATGTTCCCAGGTGCCGCCGCCATCGCGCGAGCGATAGATACCATTGCCGTATCCCACATGGCGGCCACCATGGTTTTCACCGGTTCCCACCCAGATCGTATGCGGGTTCGACGGATCAACCGTGACGGTGCCGATGGAATACACGCCCTGGCCGTCGAAAATCGGCGTCCAGGTCGTACCGGCATTATCGGTCCGCCAGACGCCACCGGAACCGACACCGACGATCCAGGTCGATGGATCGTCCTGCATGATCTCGATATCGCCGATCCGCCCCGACATGAACGCCGGACCGATACTGCGGAACTCGAAACCGCTGAACGTGCCCGCATTCACCGGACCCGATTCGGTATCGTCGTCCGACTGAGCACACGCTGCCTGTGGCAGGGCACACATGAGTGCAGCACAGATTATCCCTCGCATGGATCACTCCCCAGCTGATTGAATTGCGGTGGACTTTATCAACCAGAAGAGAAAAGAGAAGAGCTTGCGTTATAATATCACAAGAAACTGAACGTCTAAGCAGTTCAATGCCTTGACCAGATTGCATCCATCGCAAGGATGCCAGGCATGAAAATTGGCAAACTTCTTCGCGACATCCATCACTGGGCCTCTCCCATCGCCATGCTGCCCCTGGGTATCATGATCGTGGCCGGCCTGTTCTTGATGCTCAAAAAGGATGTGGACTGGATCCAGCCGCCCACGCAGCGCAGCGCAATTGCGGTCGATGGGGCACCGGACACCACCCTCGCCGAGCTCTACGAGGCCGCTGCTGCGATACCGGAGCTGGAGATCGGGGACTGGAGCGAGTTTGACCGCATCGATATCCGCTCCGATCGAGGGATCGCGAAATTCATCGCGCCCAATCGCTGGGAAGCCCAGATCGACCTTGTGAGTCTGGAAGTTCTGTCGCTTGAATACCGGCGCTCGGACTTGTTCGAACAGATCCATGACGGTTCCTTCTTCGCGGACTGGGTGAAGACCTTCATCTTCCTGCCCGTTGGCGTCATCCTGCTGGTGCTCTGGGGCACCGGGATCTGGCTGTTCTTCGAACCCTATTACAAACGCTGGCAGCGCAGCCGGCGACGCCGACGCGGTTGAAGCCACAACAGTCCTGGGAAAAATGGTACCGCCTTCCCGGTTCGAACGGGAGACCTCTAGATCCACAAGCAAACCCCAAATCAATGAAAACATAGAGATATATGGAAACCAGCGCTCTTAAGGGTCGTTATGGCTCAATGTGTTGGAAACGGCGCAGAAACCACGGAATCGACTTCGCTCCCGAAAACTACCGGGAAATCCCGCCTGCATCTCTCGCCACTTTCCAAGTCTCTCGCAGCTGTTCGCCCCGACGGATCGCCCACTTTCGCGTCAAACGGCAAAGCGTGCAGAAAACGAGAGCAAGCAGACCCCCGAAAGTCGCGCCAACGACGACTCCAAGAAACTCCGCATCAAAGAGCCATGCCAATCCGGCTGATGTCACTGCCCAAAGGCTTGAGAACGCAACAGCGCCGACTCGCACGGCGACACGGTTTTCAGCGAGCACGCTAGTCTGAAACGGCCACGCAAACAGCGCACCTCCCAATGCGAGCACTGGTACAAGTAGGAGATCAGAAACTGGCATGATCGCCGGCAAGCCCAACACGCCTAATGCAATCGCGAATGCAACCACGCCCACGATGAATGCCAGAAGCCAGGTCCACTCCATCACACCCGCCGCCCATCCAGCATGACGATGCAGTCGCCGAGTATGTTGGGGTTCGCTGACCAACGCTTCCATGACGCCTTGCTCGCACTCGAAGACGACGAAACGTTGTGGAATGAACTCGCCGCTTTCCAGCGCATGCTGAGCGAGCTTTGCTGAAGGCTCAAAATCGAAACTGAGCAACTCAGCTAGCCCCTCGACAATTAGCGCAACGCCCGGATCTCCCTGACCCGACAATTCAAAGTGCTCTGTTTCCCCCACGATGAGTAGCCACAAACCATCCATCGCACTTCGATCGTCGACAGCAATCTCGATTCGCCGAATCTCGCAGACCGGGAGGCGCTTGGTCCGAAAACCGTTACGAAAGCTCAGTTCCCCGCGTTTAAGAACTGCTTTGGTTTCCCAGAAAAAGCCCCAAGAACCACCTACCAAAACCAAGCCCAGCAACAGCAGCGCAATGCTCCAGCATGCGCCCCACCCCACGGTCAATTCTGGGAGCCATTGTCGAGTTTCCGGGTGCAGGTAGCCGAGGATCAGTGCCAACGGAAAAATCGCCCAAACGGCTGCCGCAGCTTTCAGGATCGTGCGGCGCGTCGGTCGTGCGAGCGACACCGGGGGAAGGGCTTGATCTGTCACGGCGCTGTTTTCCAAGAGAACTCCGTCAAGTCGCCGACGCCAGCGCTATCGCGTTACGGGGATCAACGCAATCCGGAAGCCTTTGTCAATACGAATGCTCGCATTCAGCTCACGAAGTTTTCCCGAAAAAAACAAAAAACAGAACTGCAAACTGATTTGCAAACCAGCGCCATGCGCTCGTTTGGTTCCGTTTCGCGGAAACCGCTATTGCGTTGTTCTTTAGGGGGTTTTTAATGGTACCGCCTCCCCGGTTCGAACGGGGGACCTCTAGATCCACAATCTAGCGCTCTAACCAACTGAGCTAAGGCGGCACGCGGGGTCACGGGAATACTTTGCCGTGAGGCGCGGGAAACTAGCGTCCCCGCCCCCCTCTGGCAACACCCGTATCAGGCGATTTGCACATGGCCTGGCAGGCCTGTGCGGCAGGCGCCTAGGTGTGAGTTCTCATAAGGTTGTTCACCCGGGCTGAAGCCTTGAGACTGGTTGATGCGAAGCAAACAGCGAT
>JAEPND010000033.1 GCA_017643585.1 Maricaulis sp. | reverse complement strand
GCCTTGCACAGTCGCGGTGCGAATGCTTTTTGTCTCAACCGCACGGGATACAGCAATGACCCTATCGTACCAGGGTTTGCAGTTGATCGGCGCGATTCCACCAACGTCGTTTCTGCACTTGAGCGACTCGAAATCGATACAGTCATTGACACAATCGCCTACACCGCGTCGGACACGTTGCCGCTATTTGAGCGCCTTTCTGGTTGGGGTCGACGACTTGTTCTCTTGTCGTCTGTGGATGTTTACGCTGCCTTTGGCCGCCTACTTGGCACCGAATTATGCGCCATCGACGACGCGCCACTGACAGAATTGAGCCCTCTACGCGCGTCGCGCTTTCCTTACTCCGCGATCGGTGGTCGTGACGCTGAATATGATAAAATACCGCTGGAGGAAGCTGCGCGAGCTTGCGCGGGGATAGAGACCACGATCGTTAGGCTTCCGATGATGTTTGGGCCGGGGGACCCACGCCGGCGCTTTCAGACCGTGGCCGATGCGCTTGTGAATGGTCGCCGCCTGAGCCTACCCCGATCAGAAGCAAATTGGCGAATGCCTCTCCTTTACATTGATGATGCCGCAGATGGCATTGCCGCTGCGTGTCTGCACAAACAACCAGTGTCGCATCCACTGTTGCTCGGTGCCGACCAGCACCTTCGCTGGGCCGAACACGTCACCGCGTTCGCGGCGGCTGCGGGCAAACGTCTTGATCTCTCGGTAAACAGCGACGACAAGCCAAAACGGCAGAATTTGGTGCTCAATTCTACCGTCACGCGGACAATACTGGACTGGGCACCGCAGACGCCGCTTGTGGATGCATACTCGAGGACCTGGATGTGGGAGCGGGAGCTGCTGAAACAGGATTAAGCCGCTGCAGCGGATGCAATTAGAACGCATTCTGGCTTGTCCCATTTAAGTGGCCCAATTTTAAAGTTAGGGCCCGGCGGGTTATGTGCGGCGACCCTGTCGGATTCGCGAGCGGTGGGCCCGTGTATTTTAACCGGTATGCGTATGTCGCAAACAACCCGCTCAACGCGACAGATCCGACGGGGGAGATAATTAATTTCATTGTCGGCGCTGCAGTCGGTGCCGGTGTTGGATACGCGGTCGATGTTGTCGCTCGAATGGCAACGGCAGAGGGCGTTGGTTCACTTAGCGAACGGTGGGCTGCGGTCGATCAGGGGCGCGCTGGGCGAGCCGCTGCGGTGGGGGCTGCCTCGGGAGCATTGGGACCAGGGGCGGCAGTTGTCGCGCGAGGGCTTGGAGCAAGCGCAGGCACCGCCACGGCTGTTGGTGCAACAGTCGATACGATCGGTCAGCCGATTTTGGGCGCCGTTGCCACTGAATTAGTCACGGGCGATAGTACGCTGCAGGAGAATGCGGTTGGTGCGATGTCTGGGCATGCTGGGAGAAATGCTGGCCAATTGACTGACACGTTCTTCGACGCTCTTCCAGACGGCGGTGGGGGTAGTGTTTCAAAACGGCAGGTATTGGGCCGCGTCTTGCGCGCCGCTGGAGTGACCGCAGCCGGCGCACTTGGTGCAACAGCGTTTGACGAAACGGTAACAGAAGAACAGACGGCATCATCGGAAGAGCATATCGAATTGCACGAGGAGGAGGATCATTATCAATGAAGCGTATTGGGCTCTACCTTGGCATCCTTCCGATGTATTCGCTCTTCTTGATCGTTATTTTTCAAGGAGAGCCCGTCGGCTGGGCAATCGCACTACTTGTAGCGGGTATTATTACCGTTATCGATCTCACTTTCGCGATGGCTTCGTTGTTCGCCCAATGGATGCGTCGGTAAAACCTTTTAGATGGCCTTCAATTTTAAACCCCGCATCGGTGCCCTTTCAGTGGGCGTATGTCCGTGATGAGCACGGCTGGTCGGGCAGTGCCCCGCCCGCGGCCCATTATCGCTTCTCAACGGATCGCAAGGGCGAACATCCCGCCGATCATCTGGCGGGCTATCGCGGGTTCATGCAGGGGCCGTCCACACATGACAGCGCCATGGGCGGTGTAGAACCCCAAGTCAAAGCTGCCGCTCAGGCAGTATCGCGTGATATCGCCGATAACGGCGAAGCCTATAAATGTTGTACCGAAAAGGCGGGGATCGAACTCCAAGGGAAGCGATCCAGCGCCTGGCGTACCGCCAGCACGGTGAAGGTTGGCCGTGGGAGGAATGTCGGCGTTGAAATACACAACCTCTCCAACCACACGAACCTGTGGCTCGGTCGATTCAACAAGCCTGGAGGGATCAGGATCAACGCGGCATTCGAGCGGCGACAGCGCAATTTCAGCAGGTGGCTGTGCTAGAATTTCGATGTCGACGGGATCAGGTTGAGCTGCATAAGACAGATTTAGTTCCGCACCCAGAATGATCATCGCGACCGCGAGGCCCAGGGAATATCTGCGCACGCTTACCTCCTGTATCGAGCACGCTTCCGCCGTGAGTTTCTCAACAAAATACGCGCTGGTCGACCGAAAAATCCCGGTGAGGAGCGGTTTGATTGACGGTGTGCAAAGGGAACCGGTCTACGACTAGAGAAGCCGCATCGATCGCTTCTTCGATACATGGCGTCGTGTTGGCTCCGCCGCGGCTCCAGAAGCGAGTCTGCAACCGCCGGAACAGCGGCACTATTCCGGCAGGGCTCCATTCAACAGAGACGAGACTGGGGATAGTGGCGGCGAGCAGAGACGACCGCTAGCCGGCCTCGTTGAGAGCGCTCCATCCAAGGCCATGTTTCTCGAGATACTTCCGCAGCCGATCTGCGTCATTCGACGACGCCTTACGCGCTCTTGAAACGGCGAATAGCTCGCGCCCGGCGGCGCTCATGCTGGCGCTGGACCGGCAAACTCGAATGACGTCGGCCAGTTGGACGCGATCGAACCGGTCTAGATCAGCTACGCGATCACCCAGCACTTCAAAGAGCAGTTTCGAGTCCGGATCGGACCGACCGGCCTGCCATTGGCTTTGAAGTCGACCGACCTCCTCGTCGACTATGCTCGTTGTAATTCTTCCGCGAGGGGCCAATGTGCGCATCCGCGCAACGGACGAACCCAGGTCACGAAAATTCCCGGTCCACTCACTTGCCGGATCCGTCGCGAATTTGAGATAGCGCCGGCGGGCGTCAGCATTGAAAAAAACTTGCTCGGATCGACCGGACCAGTTGCGTTCGAGCTCGTAATCGACATTGGGCGCAATGTCTTCGCGGCGCGCCTTCAGCCCTGGAAGGTGGAAGGTCCACAGATTGAGACGCGCGAACAAGTCCGCGCGGAACCGACCCTCTGCCACCAGTTTGGCGAGATCCTGGTTGGCGCCAGCGATCAGCTGAAACCGGCTTTCCGCCTCCGTATCGGAGCCAACCGGATAAAACCGTCCGCTTTCGATCGCGTGCAGGATCATGGCCTGTTCGTCGAGGCCCAGTTCGTCAATCTCGTCGAGGAAGACGACACCCTTGTTCGCGGCTCGCAGCAGGCCGGCGCGATCAGTACCGGCGCCGGTCATCGCGCCTCGTCGATGCCCGAAGAGCGTCGAAAGCGCTCGCTCGCCCCGCAACGTCGAACAGTTCACCGGTACGAAGGCGCCCTGGACCTGGTGGCGGGAGCGTTTCAGTTCGTAGATGCGTCGCGCCAGCTCGGATTTGCCGGCGCCGGTCGGACCGATCAGAAGGAGCGGCGCATCGGACTTGATCGCGACTTGCTCGACGCGGTCGATCATCGCGTTGAATGCAGGATTTTGAGTCGCGATTCCGGCCTTCAGGAAATCGGTACCCTGCTCGCGCTCCGCGTCGAAGCGCTGGGCCAGTCGGTCATAGCGCGACAGGTCGAGGTCGATGGCCGCGTAAGTGCCCGGCCCCGCTTCCTTCGCACGCGGCGGGCTGAGTTGGAGCAGGCGGCCGGGAATGTAGCGTGCCTCGGTGAGCAGGAACCAGCAGATCTGAGCGACGTGCGTGCCGGTCGTCAGGTGGACGAGATATTCCTCCTCATCCTCGCTGAATTGGTAATCGAGCGCAAAGTCATGCAGTGCGCCGTAGACTTCCTGGAAGTCCCAGGGATCTCGCATGTCGATGATATGGGTGCGGACTTCAGTCTCGGGCGAGACGCCGGCGATATCGGCGATGACGACCTCGGCCTGCTTGATCTGACGCCGATCATGGATGAGATCGAGCCGATCGATGACCATGTCGTCCTGCTGGCACAGGGCGACGGTCGGCCGCCAGTGCTCCCAACGGCGCGGTCCCTTGCCTCCATCCAGGTTGTTTCCGAGGAATCCGATCGCGACATTTCGTTTCATGTCTATCTTTTCGGATAATAGTCTATTTATGTCTATATATTTTTGTATTCGTTGCTGCGGAAGAAATCGATTTTTACATTATAAAACAATGTGCTGAATAAAATTCAATTTTATGTTTTGCGGAAACGCCGCTGACCCCATCCTCATCCTCGTTGAAACGAAGGACGAGAGAGAAATGGCAAACAAATCCGTGTTTGCAGCCGCAATGGGCCGCCTGCTTCCGCGTACCGATGTGCGTAACCGTGAAGGCGCTCCGGCATTTGCTTACGACGCTCGCCACAAGCTGGCGCAGTTGGCAGTGACGGGGACTTTCAACGCCGGTTTCTACGCTCAAGCGCAGGAGCAGTTGGGAGACGCCTTCGAGGTGTGTGAAGGCGTCTCCCCGGAATTCCTGGGACAGGCTGCGGTGTATGCTCGCAAGAGCGGTCACATGAAAGACATGCCGGCATTCATGCTGGCCGTGTTGTCGCGCCGCGACAGCGCGCTGTTCGCCCGGGCCTTTGGCCGTGTCGTCGACAATGGACGCATGCTGCGCACTTTCGTGCAGATCATGCGCTCGGGTCAGACCGGCCGCAAGTCGCTGGGCGCCCGCCCCAAGGCGATGGTGCAGCGCTGGCTGAATGAGGCGAGCGATGCGCAATTGCTACATGCTTCGGTGGGCAATGATCCGTCCCTGGCGGACGTGATCAAGATGGTCCATCCGAAACCGAAGGACAAAAATCGCGAGGCCTTCTTCGCCTGGCTGATCGGCAAGCCGTGCGACATCGCATTGCTGCCGCAGGCCGTGCAGGACTTCATCCGGTTCAAGGAAACCCGCAAGGGCGGACTGCCGGACGTGCCCTTCCAGATGCTGACCGCACTGGAGCTGAATAAGCACCAGTGGCGCGATATCGCACTCAATGGCGGTTGGCACATGATGCGAATGAACCTCAACACCTTCGTGCGCCATGGCGTGTTCGAGGATGTGGGCGTAACGCGTGCGATCGCTGATCGCCTGCGTGATGTCGAGGCCATTCGCAAGGCGCGGGTCTTTCCCTACCAGCTGATGTCGGCGCTGACGGCGTTGGATGGTGAGGCGCCGACGATCATTCGTGAGGCCTTGCACGACGCGATGGAAATCGCGGTGAGCAATGTGCCGGTGATTGATGGGAGCGTGGCGGTATGTCCGGACGTGTCCGGCTCCATGTGCTCTCCGGTGACGGGATTTCGGCGAGGTTCGACCTCGGTCGTGCGCTGCGTCGATGTCGCCGGTCTGGTGACGGCAGCGATGCTGCGTCGCAATCCGGACTGCCAGGTGTTGCCATTCGAGCATGATGTTCGTTCGGTGCGTCTGGAAGCCCGGGACACCGTGGCATCGAATGCCGAGCGACTGGCTTCGATCGGTGGCGGGGGAACCAATTGCTCCGCGCCGCTGGCCCGGCTGAACCGCGATGGCAAGGCACCGGATCTGGTGCTGCTCGTCTCGGACAACCAGTCCTGGATCGATGCAGGAAACAGCCGCTGGAACGACGGCACTGAAACGCTGCGCCAATGGGAAATCCTGAAGCGCCGCAACCCGAAGGCCCGCATGGTGTGCATCGATATCGCACCCTACGGCACCACACAGGCGCAGGAGCGCGAGGACATTTTGAACGTCGGCGGTTTCTCCGACAACGTGTTCGATGTCATCACCGCTTTTGCTAACGGAAACATGAGCGCCGACCACTGGGTCGGCCAGATTGAAGGAGTTGAGATCTAGGGAGAACCGGCCAAGGTCGACAAAGGGGGAATGCGTGCGGGACTACATCGTCCAAATGAATGTCTCGCACACACCTTGTCCCCCGACCTATCCAGGGCGAATGCCTGCAGGACTACATTCTGGGAGAACCGGTTCGAATCCGGCCCGCGAAAGCGGAACGTCCTGCAAATCATTGTCGCCCGCCCGGCTCGTAACGGCGAATGCCTGTGAGACTACATGGTAAACGCAGCCCGGCTCCAACCGGGTGGGGAAACCCAGTGCTGGTTCAAGCCCAGCCCGACTTCGGTCGGTGGCGGAATAGACTGTCTCACAACCGCTTGTCGCCCGCCCGAGGGAATTCAGGGCGAATGCCGACGGAACTACATTGTCACGTCCAAGGTCGCGGGTTCGAATCCTGCCATGCGCATCATCGGGCCTGCCCGGAATGCGCATGTAGCTCAGCGAGTAGAGCATGGATTGTTTCGTCAAACCCTTGTCGCCCGCCCCCTCTCGAAATCGGCGAATGCTGGTGGAACTACATTTCGGATGTCCGGGTCGCGGGTTCGAATCCCGCCCGGTTCTCGTACGGAGACCGGTAGCTCAGTCAGGTAGAGCAGGTTCGTTTCACCCCTCCTTGTCGCCGATGCCGATCTGATCTTAAGGTATTGAACTATGGAAAATAATTTTGATGTCATGACGGTAGACCGTGGCGCTCCAGTGAAAATGTGGACGCGCGGGGTTCCGGTCGAGGACGGCGCCAAGGAGCAGCTGGCCAAGACCGCATCCATGCCGTTCATCTTCAAGCATCTCGCCGTGATGCCGGATGTCCACCAGGGCCTCGGCTCGACCATCGGCAGCGTGATCCCGACCAAGTCGGCCATCATCCCTGCCGCTGTCGGCGTGGATATCGGTTGCGGCATGATGGCAGTGCGCACCTCGATGAGCTCGCACGATCTGCCGGATAATCTGGCGGGTGTACGCACGGCGATCGAGGCCGCGGTTCCGCATGGCCGGACCGCGGGCATGCGCGGCCGTAAAGGTCGGGACAAGGGTGCCTGGGGCGAAGCTCCGGAAGCTTCCATTCGCGCCTGGGCGGGCCTCGTTGATCGCTTCGACAAGATCACCGACAAGCACGGCAAGCTGAAGAACACGAACAATCTGAAGCACCTGGGCACACTGGGTACGGGCAACCACTTCATCGAGGTTTGCCTGGATGAAGTCGACCAGGTCTGGTTCATGCTCCACTCGGGTTCGCGCGGTGTGGGTAATGCCATCGGGCGTTACTTCATCGAACGTGCCAAGCTGGACATGGAGCGGTGGTTCATCCACTTGCCGGACAACGACCTCGCCTATTTCCCGGAGGGCACGGATCATTTCAATGATTACGTGGAAGCCGTGGAGTGGGCTCAGGAATTCGCTTATCGGAACCGCCAGGTGATGATGGAGAATGTGATTGCGGCCGTCCGCAAGGAGCTGGGTCTCGATTTCGAGGCCGAGCTGGAAGCGGTGAATTGCCACCACAATTACGTGACCCGTGAAAACCACTTCGGTGAGAACATCTTCGTGACGCGCAAGGGCGCGGTTCGGGCGGCCAAGGGCGTCATGGGGATTATTCCCGGCTCGATGGGTGCACGCTCCTACATCGTGCGAGGCCTCGGCAATGAGGAGAGCTTCTGCTCTTGCTCGCATGGTGCCGGTCGCGTGATGTCGCGGACGGCGGCAAAGAAGCGTTTTACGATCGACGACCACAAGGCCGCGACCGAGGGCGTGGAATGCCGCAAGGATGCCGATGTGATCGACGAGACGCCGGCGGCGTACAAGTCGATCGATGCGGTGATGGAAGCGCAGAAAGACCTCGTCGAGGTCGTGCATACCCTGCGCCAAGTTGTTTGCGTGAAGGGCTGACCCATGATCCGTATCGACGGTTCCCGTGGCGAAGGCGGCGGACAGATTGTGCGCTCCGCCCTCGCGCTTTCCATGGCGACGGGGCAATCCTTCACCATCGACAATATTCGTGCCGGGCGGAAAAAGCCGGGCCTGATGCGTCAGCACCTGACCTCGGTTCTGGCGGCGCGCGAGGTGTGCGACGGCAAGGTCGACGGCGCCGAGCTGGGCTCAACGGCGATCACCTTTCATCCCGGCGAGATCTGCGGCGGCGACTATCATTTCCCGATCGGAACGGCCGGCGGAACCGGCCTGGTGTTCCAGACCGTGTTTCCGGCGCTTCTGCTCGCAGACGAGCCGTCGACGGTGAAGCTCGAGGGCGGCACCCACAATGGCATGTCGCCGCCCTTCGAATTCCTGCGCGACAGCTTTCTCGGTGCGATGGCAACGATCGGCATCGAGGCCAGCCTCGAAATGGATCGCGCCGGCTTCTACCCGGCCGGCGGCGGCATCGTGCGCGCCAGCATCAACCCGGCCGCGCTGGATCAGAAAATCGACCTGACCGATCGCGGTGAGCTGAAACAGATCCACGGGGAAGCCCGCATAGCGAATTTGCCGGGGGGCATTGCAGAGCGAGAGGCGAAGACGCTGCGCGCTCAGCTCGACCTCGATGAAGGTGCCATCCGTATCCGAAATGCCGACGCGCTCGGCCCCGGGAATGCCTTGCTCGCCTGGATCGAATTCGAGGGCATCACCGAGGTTTATTGCGGTGTTGGTGAACACGGCGTCCGCGCCGAACGCATCGCGGAACGGGTGGCTAAATCCGTGCGCCGACATTTGCGCTCGAACGCCGTGGTCGGCCCGCACCTGGCCGACCAACTCTTGTTGCCAATGGCGCTTGGATCAGGTGGCCGCTTCACGATGATGCGTCCGAGCCTGCATTTCGAGACGAATGTCGAGACCGTGCTACAGTTTCTGGACACCCCGATCCGTTATATGGAGGAGAATGAGGGGTTGTGGCTGGTTGAGGTGGGATGATCCTCCGCAGCCTTGTTTTCATACAGTGGTGAGGGGAGACATGGGCGGACGTGTCTCGGTCTGATGGAACCCGGCCAGCGCGTGCGGCCCGACGAACGTGTTTCGCATACTGCCTATTATGCGCCTTTTGTCGGGTGAACCTGACAGTTGCCGAGGTCCGCTCGATCTCAGGAGCGGTCGTTAGTGTGGCTCATGCAACAGCTACAGCCGACTATGCTTCCAACGACACATAATTCACCGAAGCCCCCAACGTCGCTTTCGCGATTTCCACGAGATGCTGATGATGAGTGAAGAACAGCACCTGGGTGCTCTCTGCCAACTGTCCCAATAGCTGAATGCCGGCCGCCGCCCGATGGTCATCGAAGTTGATGAAAAGGTCGTCGGCGACAAAGGGCAGCGCCTCGGCCCGCTCAAGATAGTCTTCAATCGAGGCAACCCTTAGCGCCAAGTAAAGCTGATCGGCGGTGCCGGTGCTCATGCCGGACACCGGCACAACGCTCTCATCCGGCCGCACCCCGGTGAGGTAGGCGTTGTCCTGGTCGTCAAAGTCCACACGCAGGCTGGTGAACGAGCCGGCGGTCATGACCTGAAACAGCTGCCCTGCGCGCTTGAGCAAAGGTGCCTGCATCTCCCGACGGTAGCGGTCGATCGCCCATTGCAGCAGGATGGCGGACGTTTTCACCCGAACGTACCGCTCCGCCACTTCGCCCATTTCAGTCAGCGCCTCTTCCCGGGCTGCTCCAGCCTGTGCGGCCGCATCATCGCCGCCGATGGCCTGGAACGCTTGGCGTGCCTGCGAGCGAACATCGCCCGCTTCGCTCTGCTGCTTTCTCAAGTCCTCCAGTTCCGCCTGAAGGGACGCTTCCCGGGCCGCCACATCATCGATGGCTAGCCCCTCGCACTCGGCTGCCAGCTCGTCAACGGTCTTGCCGTCTCCGTCCTGCTGAAGCTTTTCTGTGATCTTCTGCCGTTCCTTACAAAGCCGTCGTCGATTGTCGGACCACTCGATCGCAGATTCTAGCAAGTCGTTGTCATCGACGCCTGCGGCCTGTTTAAGATGGGAGATGGAGACCGCAATCTCCCGCCGCTGCCCCTCCAACGTGTTGATCTGCTCTTTCAGGCCTTCAATATCCTCGCCTAGTTTCTCCCGCAGCCCCCGAATTTTCTCGGACTCATTGAGTCGCGTCTCCAGCGCCGCAACAGCATCGTCCGCCGCCTTATCTGCAAAGTCCGGCGCAACAACCTGCACAAGCTGACTGACAACATTTTCGAAGTCGGCAACGTCCCTTTGAATTTTCTCGATGCGGTCGTGTCGCAGCGAGTTGATCCGACCGGCCGTCTCTCTCATTTGATCGATAATGCCTATCTGAGCATCAACAGCGGTAGCGGCAGTATCGACAGCAAGGCCAAGTTCGCCAAGCGCGGCAGTCCATTTATCATGCCATTCGGCCAACGCGTTCTTCGCCGCCTCAAACTCCCGCTGCCTGCGCACAACAAGCTTGCCAGCTTCCGCGACCTCGTTCTCGAGCCCAGACCTCTTGTCGGCTTCGGCCTCGCGAAGCCGCAGCTCTTCGGCCGCCTGTTCGACGACGATGGGCAGGTCATCCGTTTCCAGTGTTCCAACATCGACACCCAGAGAAGCCAGGCCTCCAATCAACTGCTGCCTTGCCGCCTGCTCTTCGCCACGGACAGCCTCGAGCAAGCTGTTAGCTTCGTCCCGCGCTTCAATGGCCTCCTGCACCCCGTCGCGGCCTTCAAGCCATTCCAACATGGTCTCAGGCGCTTCCGGCTCAAACGGCGCTCCGGCCCACAGCGCGGCCCAATCGGCTTTCAGCTGCTTGCCTTCCTCCAGGAGTTTCTTCTCGTTGTCATATACTTGGCCGAGAAGCGTTTCCTGCTCCTCGGTCTTACGTTTGATCTCGGCGATGCGCCCGGCGGCTTCGGCATGGTCAAATCGCCGATCGGCCAGATCATCAGCCCTGAGGACGGCAGGCTCAAAGGCTCCTGCCAGATCCTTGATCTCGGCCTTGTACTGCGCTGCCTGATCCGGCGGGATCGGCTGTCCCTTGATGTGCTTGATCTTCACCAGCTGCCAAACAACGTCGCGGCGACCACGCGCATCCTTCATCTCGTCGGCGGTGACCACCTGCTCATCGCTTATAGCCCGCTCGAGAGCTGCAAGGGCACCGTCCAGCTCCTGCTGAACGGATGCAGCCCGTTGCCGCATTTCCGTCAGCCGCCGCTGCCAGTCATCCTGCTCTTCACGCTGCGCCTGCACCTTGGCTCGCGCCGGCACTCTCATGCCGGTCAGCGCCGCTTCATCGTCAACACCGGGATCAAGTGCACCAAGCCGCCGGGCGACCCGGCTCCTGGCGTTCTTTAGCCCCTCTGACGCAGAGCGCACCCGACCGGCGATATCGCCCTGTTCGCGCACGCTCTTCAGCACGATGCCCATCCGAGACGCGTCAACAGGCTCATCGACCTCGGCAAGCTCGTCCTTTAGTCCGGAGTGCTCTTCCGTCGCTTCTTCCAAAAGCCGTGCCTTGCTGGAAACATCGCTCTCCAGCTCACCTTTCTGGTTGAGCAGCGACCGCACGACGCTGACGTTCGGCCGTGGTGGAATGCGTTCGGTCAGCCCGGTGGAGTTCCCATCCCGCCAGCCAAGCTCCGCGGCATCATCTTTCAGCTTACGTTCCGTCGCATGTAGCTCAGTCTCGAGCTTGGGCAGATCAGCCTTTTCAGCGCGAATTTCTATGCGTCTCTCGCAGGCCTGGCGGACATCCGCCGCCCGCTGGATAATCGTCTCGTCGTAAGTTAGCTTTTCCAGCGCGTCGTTAGCGCGCTGAAGCTGTTCCGTCAGCGTACCGACACGCGCAGCTGCCTCGGCATCCTTGCGCTTAGACTCGGCAACAATCGCAGCCGCGTCCTCGGGCAGGGCAATCACGTCGCCGATTTCCTCCAGAAGCCTGTCCAGCTGTTGCTTTCTTTGCACATCCCGAAACACCCGCCGAATCCGGCTCAGCCGGTTTCGACTGGTTGTCGCGTCGCTGATCGCGTTGTCGATGTTGCCGTAGGCCTCTTCGGCCTCTTCGTACGCCTCTTTGCGCTCCCGCCATTTTGCGGCACTGAGCGTCTGCTCTCCCAGCTCCGTGGTAGCCTTAGTAAACTTGTCTTTGGCGATGTAAAACTTGCGGTGCTGGGCCCGCCGTGCGCTCCAAAGCTCATCTGCCTCACCGGTAAGCTGACTCAACTGCTCTCGCAAACCTCCGATACCGGCACCGGCGGAAAACAACATCTGACCAACGTCGCCCTTAGCCTCCAAGATTTCCCGGCCACCGGCTTCAAGGCGCGTGTGGTCAAGGCTGAACATGCGCTCAAAAAAGGTTCGATCTGCCCCGGCAAGGTAGGGGCGAAGCACCGCCTCTCCACCAGGTACCGGCACCCCCTCCGGTCCCAATAGTGTGTCCTTGTTTCCCTTTCGCCGCAGCACTTCCAGCTCATCGCTGTCGCCTTCCAGAACCGCGCCGATACGCATGCTGCTGTAGTCATGAAGAAACCCGTACGGCGTCTGCCCGTGGATACCGAACAGAAGATCCTCGATGGCGGAAAGCGCCGTGGACTTGCCGGCCTCATTCGGGCCGAAGATGATGTGGAAGTCCGATGTGCCGGCAGGCAGCTCAAGCGACCTCTCGGTGAAGTGGCCGTAGAGCAACAGATCGAGTCGTCGTATCCGCACGCTTAATCCCCCTGTGCCGTGAGACGTGCGGAGAGATACGGGGAAACCTCGCCGATCAGAGCGGCATAACCCCCGTCAACTGCGGCCTTTAGCGCGCTGTCTTCGATGTCGCCGCGCACCTCGTGGGGCAGTTGGCGTACCAGCTTGCCGATATCGCCCTCTATTTGCGCCAGCAGGGCATCGTCCCCAGTGGCTTCCTGCAACAGGCGCTGAAGTTCGCCGATGGCGTCTTCGCGCTCGGCCCGCGTCTCGGCATCAACCTCAGGCTGGCTATCGATGACCACCTTCTCCACCCAGGCGACATCGCCGCCGAGTCCAAGTGCGCCGGCGCGAGCTTCGGCCAGAATCCGGTCCTCGGAAGCAACAAGCTGATCATGAACAGCGGTGCGGCCTTGAAGGACAATGCGGCAGGCCAGAAGCCGCCCGTCAGCCTCAGTCACGGCCGCTTCCACGGCTTCATGAATGCGACCCGTCACGTCACGGAAGCGCTCCGCATTGGCCAACGATACAGGCAACACTGCCCAGCGCACCACATCACAGGGGACTGAAGTCAACTCAACGAGTTCACCGTCTTCTACGGTGACTAGGTTCTGTACCCATAAACTGGATTCCCAAATCAGTCGGGTCGTGATTCAAGCTCCTTGAAGGAGTTGGATC
>JAEPND010000032.1 GCA_017643585.1 Maricaulis sp. | reverse complement strand
CCAGGGCCTGCGCTTCGCCATCCGCGAAGGTGGCCGCACCGTCGGCGCCGGCGTCGTCTCCAAAATCGTCGAGTAATTTAGTCATCCAGGTCGGGGCCGCTTTCGGGCAGCCCCGACCTTGCTCTTTTTGAAACTTTAGACAACGGGATTGGTTTGATGGAACGTCAAAACATCCGAATTCGTCTCAAGGCGTTTGATCACCGCGTGCTGGATAACTCCACCCGCGAGATCGTTTCGACAGCCAAGCGTACGGGGGCGAATGTTCGCGGCCCGATCCCGCTGCCGACGCGTATTGAGAAATTCACGGTGCTGCGGTCCCCGCACATCGACAAGAAGTCGCGCGAGCAGTTCGAAATCCGGACTCACAAGCGTCTTCTCGACATTGTCGACCCGACCCCGCAAACGGTTGATGCTCTGATGAAGCTCGACCTGTCTGCTGGTGTCGATGTCGAGATTAAACTAGGAGCGTAAACCATGCGCACGGGTGTAATTGCCAAGAAGCTGGGCATGACTCGCGTGTTCTCCGATGAAGGAGCTCACGTACCGGTCACCGTCTTGCATCTGGACAACTGCCAAGTCGTCTCTCACAAGACGGCCGATCGCGACGGTTATACCGCCCTCCAGCTTGGTGCTGGTGAGGCGAAAGCTAAGCGGACCAACAAGGCTCAGCGCGGTCACTTCGCAAAAGCGAATGTCGCGCCGAAGCGCAAGTTGGTGGAATTCCGCGTCAATGATGACGCGATGATCGAGGTTGGCGCTGAGCTGACGGCTGATCACTTCGTTCCCGGCCAGAAAGTAGATGTCGCTGGCATCTCTATCGGTAAAGGTTTTGCCGGCGCCATGAAGCGCCACAATTTTGGCGGTCTGCGGGCTTCGCACGGTGTGTCTATCTCACACCGTTCGCATGGTTCCACGGGTCAGTGCCAGGATCCGGGCAAGGTCTTCAAAGGCAAGAAAATGGCCGGCCACATGGGTGCCGCGCGCGTGACCACGCAGAACATCGAAGTTGTTCGCGTTGACGCCGATCGCGGTCTCGTCTGGCTCAAGGGTGCAGTACCGGGTTCCGCCGGTGGCTGGGTTGAGCTGCGTGACGCTGTCAAAGGCGTGAAAGCAGACGATCTGCCGCTGCCGGGCGCGTTCCGTACGCTCGATGAGCTCAATGCTCCGGTCCAGGAAGAAGCTCCGGCTGAAGCCGATGCAGCTCCGGAAGCTCCGGCTGCTGAAGCCAAGGCTGACGGCGAAGAAGGAACTGAAGCATGAAGCTCGAGGTAAAAACCCTCGCGGCCAAGGATGCCGGTGCGATTGATCTCGATGATGCTGTTTTCGGCATCGAGGAGATCCGCGCAGACCTGCTCCAGCGCTGTGTGAAGTGGCAGCTCGCTGCCCGCCAGCAGGGTACGCACAAAACCAAGGGTCGCTCCGAGATCGCTCGGACGAAGAAGAAGTTTGGTCGCCAGAAGGGCGGCGGCGGCGCGCGCCACGGCGCTCGTTCCGCGCCGATCTTCGTCGGCGGTGGTCGCGCTCACGGTCCGCGTGTTCGCTCCCACGCCCACGACCTGCCGAAAAAGGTCCGCGCTCTGGCTCTGCGCCACGCGCTGTCCTCCAAGGCTGGCTCTTCCAACCTGATCATCATCGATGATGCCGCTCTGAAGGCTCCGAAGACGAAGGACCTGCGTTCTTCCTTCGCGAACCTGGGTGTCCAGAACGCTCTGGTCATTTCCGGTGAGACGGTGGACGAGAACTTCGCTCTGGCTGCACGCAATATTCCGTGCGTCGACGTCCTGCCGGCTCAGGGCCTGAATGTTTACGACGTTCTGCGCCGTGACACGCTGGTGCTGACCAAGGCTGCCGTGGAAAAGATCCACGACCGCCTGAGCGCGAAGGAGGCGTAAGATGTCAGTTGCTGCACGTCATTACGATGTAATCCTGTCGCCGGTCTTCACCGAGAAGTCCACGCTGCTGGAAGAGGGCAAGAACGCTTTCTACGTTCCGGTTTCCGCCACCAAGAAGGAAATCAAGGAAGCTGTAGAAGCGATCTGGGCTCACGAAAAGAAAACCGTTGTTGCGGTCAACACGATCAAGATTCACGGCAAGGTCAAGCGCTTCCGTGGCATGCTCGGCAAGCGCAACGACCAGAAAAAAGCGATCGTCACGTTTGAAGACGGCAAG
This sequence comes from Maricaulis sp., assembly GCA_017643585.1. Classification (GTDB taxonomy): domain Bacteria; phylum Pseudomonadota; class Alphaproteobacteria; order Caulobacterales; family Maricaulaceae; genus Maricaulis. The sequence continues at coordinate 11,754 of JAEPND010000032.1, read as the reverse complement.
TCGCTTGATCTGACGGGAGACTTCTAAGATGGCTTTGAAGACTTTCAAACCGACGTCTCCGGGCCGTCGCGCGCTGGTCCTGGTTGACCGCTCTGCGCTGCACAAAGGTCGTCCGGAAAAGACCCTTGTTGAAGGTAAGTCCAAGTCCGGTGGTCGTAACAACACCGGTCGTATCACCTCCCGCCGTCGCGGTGGTGGTGCAAAGAACCTGTACCGCTTGGTCGATTTCAAGCGTCGCAAGTGGGACGTACCGGCTACGGTCGAGCGCCTGGAATACGATCCGAACCGGACCGCATTCATCGCGCTGATCAAGTATGAAGACGGCGAACTCTCCTACATCCTGGCGCCGCAGCGCCTGGCTGAAGGTGACACGGTCATCGCGTCTGCAAAGGCAGACGTGAAGCCGGGCAACGCCATGCCTCTGAAGGCCATCCCGGTCGGCACGATCATTCACAATGTCGAGCTGAAGCCGGAGAAGGGTGGTCAGATCGCCCGTTCCGCTGGTGCCTATGTCCAGCTGGTCGGTCGTGACGGTGGCTACGCTCAGATCCGTCTCGCTTCTGGTGAACTGCGCATGGTGTCCGACAAGTGCATGGCGACCGTTGGTGCCGTGTCCAACCCGGACCACCTGAACGTCAACCTCGGCAAGGCAGGCCGCAACCGTCACCTCGGTCGTCGCCCGTCTGTTCGTGGTGTGGTTATGAACCCGGTTGATCACCCGCACGGTGGTGGTGAAGGCCGGACCTCTGGTGGTCGTCACCCGGTGACGCCTTGGGGTAAGCCGACCAAGGGTGCCAAGACGCGCAAGAACAAGTCTACGGACAAGTTCATCATCCGCTCGCGCCACGAGCGCAAGAAGCGATAAGGAGACGACGATGCCTCGTTCTGTATGGAAAGGTCCGTTCGTCGACGGTTATCTGCTGAAAAAAGCGGAAAAGTCGCACGAAGGCGGACGTAAGCAAGCGATCAAGACCTGGTCGCGCCGTTCAACCATTCTGCCGCAATTTGTCGGCCTGACCTTCCAGGTCCACAACGGGAACAAGTTTGTTCCGGTTCTGGTCACTGAAGACATGGTCGGTCACAAGCTCGGCGAATTTGCTCCGACCCGGACCTATTACGGTCACGCGGCGGACAAAAAAGCGAAGCGGAGATAAGCGATGGGACAGACTGCTAATCCGCGTCGCGTCGCCGACAATGAAGCGCGTGCGAAACTGCGCATGATCCGTATCAGCCCGCAGAAGCTCAACCTGGTCGCCGCCCTTATCCGCGGCAAAAAGGTCGAGAAAGCGCGCAACGATCTCCAGTTCTCGCGCAAGCGTATCGCTGGCGATGTTCTCAAGGTGCTCGACAGTGCGATCGCCAATGCCGAGAACAATCACGGCCTCGACATCGACAGCCTTGTCGTTGCTGAAGCCTATGTCGGCAAAAACCTGGTTATGAAGCGTTTCCGTGCCCGTGCCCGCGGCCGTGGAGCGAAAATCCTGAAGCCGTTTTCCGAGCTCACAATTGTGGTTCGTGAAGTTGAGGAGGCTGCCTGATGGGACAGAAGGTAAATCCGATCGGTCTGCGCCTCGGCGTCAACCGCACGTGGGAATCCCGCTGGTATGCCGGCGCGGGTGAGTACGCGAAGCTGCTGCACGAAGATCTCAAGATCCGTGACATGCTGAAGAAGCGTCTCAAGAACGCCAGCGTATCCAAGATCGTGATCGAGCGTCCGCACAAGAAGTGTCGCGTTACGATCCACACCGCTCGTCCGGGCGTGGTGATCGGCAAGAAGGGCTCCGATATCGAAGTCCTGCGCCGTGAACTCTCCCGCATGGTTGATGGTGAAGTCTTCCTGAACCTCGTCGAGGTTCGCAAGCCGGAAGTCGACGCCAACCTCGTTGCGGAATCAATCGCTCAGCAGCTGGAACGCCGTGTGGCTTTCCGCCGTGCGATGAAGCGTTCGCTCCAGTCTGCCATGCGCATGGGCGCCAAGGGGTGCAAAATTCTCTGTGGTGGCCGCCTCGGTGGCGCAGAGATTGCACGCTCCGAGCAGTACCAGGAAGGCTCCGTGCCGCTGCACACGCTGCGCGCGGATATCGATTATGGAACCGCCGAAGCCAAGACCGCGATGGGTATCATCGGAATTAAGGTCTGGATCTACAAAGGCGAGATCATGGAACATGACCCGATGGCCCAGGAGCGTCGCCTCCAGGAATCGGGTGAGCAGCGCGCCCGTTCGGGTCGCCAAGCCGCGTAAGGAATTGGAGCAATGCTGCAACCGAAACGCACAAAATTCCGTAAGGCGCACAAGGGCCGCATCAAAGGAGCTGCGAAGGGTGGTTACTCCCTGAACTTCGGTTCCTATGGTCTCAAGGCGCTTCAGCCGGAACGCGTAACTGCACGCCAGATCGAGGCAACTCGCCGTGCGATCACCCGTCACATGAAACGTGCCGGTCGTGTGTGGATCCGTATCTTCCCGGACGTGCCGGTCACCAACAAGCCGACCGAAGTCCGGATGGGTAAAGGTAAGGGTTCAGTTGAATACTGGGCCTGCAAGGTCAAGCCGGGCCGGATCATGTTCGAGATCGACGGTGTGCCTGAGGACGTGGCGCGTGAAGCGCTCTCCCTCGGTGCTGCGAAACTGCCGATCAAGTGCAAGATCGTCACCCGTCTGGGCGAATAAGGAGCGTCGAAAATGGCTAAAAAAGCCTCAGAACTCAAAGGTTCCGACGTTCGGGCCCTCTCAGATGACGAGCTTCAGGACAAAATCCTCAAGCTCAAGGAAGAACAGTTCAAGCTGCGCTTCCAGCAGGCCCGTGGCCTGATGGAAGACACGGCCCGCTTCGGGAAGATCCGCCGCGATGTCGCGCGTATCCGTACCGAGCTGGCTTCGCGCAAAGCGCAGCAAACGCAAGGAAGCTAACCGATGCCAAGACGTATTCTGCAAGGCACTGTGGTCAGCGATAAAGGCGCCAAAACCGTTGTAGTTCGTGTGGAACGTACGTTCCTTCACCCGCTGCTTCGCAAGACGGTTCGTCGCTCCAAGCGCTATCACGCGCATGATGAAAATCAGGCACACAAGGTGGGCGACAAGGTCCAGATCCAGGAATGTGCGCCGAAGTCGAAACTCAAGCGGTGGGAGATCGTGTCCCAGGCATAAGCCCGGGCCGATCTGCTCTTAAGGAGGATCAGCCATGATCCAGATGCAAACCAATCTGGACGTAGCCGACAATTCCGGCGCCCGCCGTGTGCAGTGCATCAAGGTGCTGGGCGGCGCGAAGCGTCGTTACGCCCACGTGGGTGACATTATTGTCGTCTCCGTCAAGGAAGCGATTCCGCGCGGTCGCGTGAAGAAGGGTGACGTCCGCAAGGCCGTCGTCGTTCGCGTGGCCAAGGACATCAAGCGTGCTGACGGTTCCGTCATCCGCTTCGATTCCAACGCAGCGGTCATCATCAACAACAACAATGAACCAGTGGGTACGCGTATCTTCGGCCCGGTTCCGCGCGAACTTCGCGGCAAGAACCACATGAAGATCGTCTCCCTGGCTCCGGAGGTGCTGTAATGGCTGCCAAGATCAAGAAGGGCGACAAAGTCGTCATTCTCGCCGGCCGCGATAAAGGCAAGACCGGTGAGGTTCTCAACGTGCTGCCGGAAGACAACAAGGTCGTTGTTTCCGGGATCAATGTCGTCAAGCGCCACCAGCGCGCGACGCAACAGGATCCGGGTGGCATCAAGGAAAAAGAAGCCGCAATCCACGTTTCCAACGTTGCGATTGCAGATCCGAAAACCGGCGAGGCGACCCGTGTCGGCTTCAAGATGAATGAAGACGGCAAGAAAGTCCGCATCGCCAAATCTTCGGGTGAGGTTATCGATGTCTGATACGTATACACCGCGCCTTCGCACCAAGTATCGCGACGAAATTCGCGATACGATGAAGGACAAGTTCAGCTACGCCAATCCGATGCAGATCCCGCGTATCGAAAAGATCGTGATCAACATGGGTGTCGGCGAAGCGGCTCAGGACTCCAAAAAAATCAAGGGCGCCCTCGAGGATCTCGAAGCAATCGCCGGCCAGAAGCCGGTCAAGACGGTTGCCAAGAAATCCATCGCTGGTTTCAAGCTCCGCGAGGAGCAGGTTATCGGTGCCAAGGTGACCCTGCGCCAGGATCGTATGTATGAATTCCTGGACCGACTGATCACAATCGCGCTACCGCGCGTACGTGACTTCCGTGGTCTGAACGGCAAATCGTTCGACGGCCGCGGAAATTACGCGATGGGCTTGAAAGAGCACATCGTTTTCCCGGAGATCGACTACGACAAGGTCGAGAAGATCCGGGGCATGGATATTGTGGTGTGCACCACCGCGAGTAATGATGAAGAAGCGAAGGCCCTGCTGGCCGAGTTCGATTTCCCGTTTTCGAACTAACGCAGCAGGAGAGCAGAGCCATACCGGCTCCGCACGCAGGAGAACTTAAATGGCGAAAAAAGCCTCAGTTGAACGCAATCGCAAGCGCGAGCGCCTGGCCCAGCGTTATGCTGCCAAGCGTGAGCAGCTCAAAGCGATCGCGCGTGACCAGGAACTGCCGGTTGAGGAGCGTTTTGCTGCTCAGCTGAAACTGGCAGCACTGCCGCGTAATTCGGCAGTCACCCGTGTACGCAACCGTTGTGAAATCACCGGTCGCCCGCGCGGTTTCTATCGCAAGCTGCGCATGTCGCGCATCGCACTGCGCGAGTTGGCTAGCCAGGGCATGGTCCCGGGCATGGTCAAGTCGAGCTGGTAAGGGAGGAGATCCGATATGTCTGTGAATGATCCTCTCGGCGATATGCTGACACGCATCCGCAACGCACTGATGCGCAACAAGCGCAACGTGTCCACCCCGGCATCGGCCCTTCGCCGTCGCGTCCTCGACGTGCTCAAGAGCGAAGGCTACATCCGCGACTACGCGGAAGTGGACCATGCCAGCGGCATGAAAGAGTTCGAAATCGAGCTCAAGTATTTCGAAGGCGATTCCGTAATCTCCGAGATCAAGCGTATCTCGAAGCCCGGCCGCCGTGTTTATTCGGGCGTCAAGGATCTGCCGCTCGTCCAGAATGGTCTGGGTATTGCTATCCTCTCCACGCCGAAGGGCGTGATGTCGGACGCCAATGCTCGCGAGGCCAATGTGGGCGGCGAGATCCTTTGCCACGTCAGCTAAGGGAGACAATCGATGTCACGTATTGGTAAGCTCCCCGTTGCCGTTCCGGCTGGTGTCACTGCGACGCTGACCGAGACGAGCCTGACGGTCAAAGGTCCCAAGGGCGAACTGTCCATGGACTTTGTCGAAGATGTCACCGTGTCTCAGGGTGAAGAAGGTATCCAGGTCAAGCCGCGCGACGAAAGCAAGCGCTCCCGCGCCATGTGGGGCATGCAGCGTGCACTGGTCGCCAACCTCGTCCAGGGTGTCACCGCTGGTTACGAAAAAGATCTCGAACTCGTCGGCGTTGGTTACCGCGCACAGATGCAGGGCACGTCCCTGAAGCTGTCGCTCGGTCTCTCGCACGACGTCATCTACACCCCGCCGGCTGGCGTCACGATTTCCTGTGGCAAGCCGACCGAGGTCAAGGTTGCAGGTGCCGACAAGCAAAAAGTTGGTCAGGTCGCCGCCGAGATCCGTCGTTTCCGTCCGCCGGAGCCGTATAAAGGCAAAGGTATCAAGTATGTCGGCGAATACATTCGCCGCAAAGAAGGCAAGAAGAAGTAGGGCGAGCGATGAAAACTCAACGCGAAAAATCCGTCCGTCGCGCTCAGCGCAACCGGATTCGGCTTCGGAAACTGGCCAATGGCCGTCCGCGCCTCTCAGTCTTCCGTTCTTCGAAGAACATTTCTGCTCAGATCATCGACGATGTAGCTGGCAAGACGATCGTATCCGCTTCTTCCCTGGAAGAAGTCGCTCGCAAAGAGCACTCCAAGGGTTGCGACGTCACGGCTGCTGCACTCGTTGGCAAGCTGATCGCGGAGCGTGCTGCCAAGGAAGGCGTCAAGACTGTCGTCTTCGATCGTGGCGGTTACATCTACCACGGGCGTGTAAAAGCGCTCGCAGAGGCGGCCCGCGAGGGCGGCCTGGACTTCTAAGGGAGCGGACACCATGGCTCATAATAATGACCAGGAACGTGGCCGCGGACGCGGCCGGGGTCGTAACAAAGACCGTCAGGAAGAGCGCGAAGACGAACTCGTCGACAAGCTCGTACACATCAACCGCGTTGCGAAGACCGTTAAAGGTGGTCGTAACTTCCAGTTCGCCGCTCTGGTTGTCGTAGGTGACCAGAAGGGCCGCGTTGGCTTCGGCCAGGGCAAGGCCCGCGAGGTTCCGGAAGCAATCCGCAAGGCGACGGACGAAGCGAAGAAGAACATGATCCGTGTTCCGCTGCGCGAAGGCCGTACGCTGCACCATGATGGCCGTGGCCGTCACGGAGCGGGCAAGGTTGTACTGCGTGCTGCACCTCCGGGTACCGGTGTTATCGCCGGTGGTCCGATGCGTGCGGTTCTGGAAACCCTCGGTGTTGGCGACGTCGTTGCCAAGTCCCTGGGAACGTCCAACCCGTACAACATGATCCGTGCAACCTTCGACGCCCTGAAGCGCCAGAATTCGCCGCGTTCCGTCGCTGCGAAGCGTGGCCTGAAGGTCGGTGATCTGGTGAACCGCCGTAGTGACGGCGCGTCTTCGCCGGAAGCGATTGAATCGTAAGGACTGCGATCATGGCTAATAAAACCATCAAAGTACGTCAGACGGGCAGCCCGATTCGCCGCCCCGAAGATCAGCGCGCTACGCTGGTCGGTCTCGGTCTCAACAAGATCGGCCGCGTTCGTGAACTGGAAGACACCCCGGCTGTCCGCGGCATGATCCGCAAAGTCAGCCACATGGTGGAAATTATCGAAGAGTAGGTCCCCTGGGGAAACCACTCGTTCGAATGGAGAACGATATGCGTCTCAATGAATTGCGCGACAACGACGGCGCCGCCAAGCTCCGCACCCGTATCGGCCGTGGTATCGGTTCGGGCAAGGGCAAGACCGGTGGCCGTGGTGTGAAGGGTCAGAAGTCCCGTTCCGGCGTAGCCATCAAAGGCTTCGAGGGCGGTCAGATGCCGCTTCACATGCGTCTTCCCAAGCGTGGCTTTAACAAGCCGAACCGCAAGCAGTGGGCAGAGATCAATCTCGGGCGTCTGCAGAAGGCGATCGACGAAGGTAAGCTGGACGCCAAGACGGCTATCGACGCTGAAGCGCTCATCGCGGCCGGTCTGGTCCGCCGTGAGCTCGATGGCATCCGCCTCCTTGCGAAAGGCGACCTGAAGGCCAAAGTAGAGATCACCGTAGCCGGTGCTTCCAAGACTGCCATTGCGGCTGTCGAGAAAGCAGGTGGCAAAGTGAATCTGCCTGCTGCGGACGACGCAGCGGCCTAATCGGCAACCGCCGACCGCTTGAGGACGACTAAATGGCTTCAGCTGCTGAACAGCTTGCTGCGAACATGAATTTCAGCTCCTTCGCCAAGGCGAAGGAGCTGCAACAACGTATCCTGTTCACGATCGGGATCCTGATCCTGTATCGCGTGGGTACCTATGTTCCGATCCCGGGTATCGATCCGGGCCGTTATGCGGCCATGTTCGATCAGAACTCTCAGGGCATCCTGTCGATGTTCAACGTGCTGGGCGGCGGTGCCGTCGAGCGCATGGCGATTTTCGCCCTGAACGTCATGCCGTATATTTCGGCATCAATCATCATGCAGCTGATGTCGGCCACCATCCCTACGCTTGAGAAACTCAAGAAAGAGGGCGGTGAAGCCGGCCGCAAGCAAATCAACCAATACACGCGATACCTGACTGTGGTTCTGGCCACCGGTCAGGCGCTCGCGATCGCTGTTGGCATGAACTCCATTGACCCCAATACGGGTAATGCCCTGGCTGTGAATCCTGGTCTGTTCTTCCTGGTTTCGACCGTCACGACCCTTGTTGGTGGCACGATGCTGCTGCTGTGGCTGGGTGAGCAAATCACCGCGCGCGGCATCGGCAATGGCGTATCACTTATCATTTTCGCGGGCATTGTGGCCGCAGTGCCGAGCCTGATCGGTGGCGCATTCGCTGCTGCAGAGAGTGGCACGCTCTCCGGCACGGTTTTCCTGGGCAGTGTGGCTCTGGTTCTGGCGGGGCTGACCCTGGTCGTCTTCGTCGAGCGCTCTCAGCGCCGGCTTCTGGTCCAGTACCCGAAGCGCCAGCAGGGTAACCGGATGATGGGCGGGGAAAGTTCTTTCCTGCCGCTCAAGCTGAATACGGCTGGCGTTATCCCGCCGATCTTCGCGTCGTCATTGCTGTTCATGCCGCAAACGCTGGCCAGCTTTAACACACAGACGACCGGCGGCGTGCTGGGCACTCTCATCGCTTACATGCAGGTGGGCTCTCTGCCCTTCCTGATCGTGTACGCAGCGATGATCATTTTCTTCTGTTTCTTCTACACCTCCGTGGTGTTCAACCCGGAAGACACTGCGGACAACCTCCGCAAATACGGTGGCTTCCTGCCGGGTATTCGCCCCGGCAAGCGTACGGCGGAATACCTGGACTATGTCCTGTCCCGCCTGACTCTGATTGGCGCGCTGTATCTGACGCTGATCTGTGTGGTTCCGATGGTGCTCTCGCCGAACACGGCGCTGGGTGGCACCTCGATCCTGATCATCGTCTCGGTGACGATGGACACGATCTCTCAGGTTCAGTCACATCTGCTGGCCCACCAGTATGAAGGCCTGATCAAGAAGTCGAAGCTGCGGGGGCGCAAGCGATGAACATCATTCTTTTCGGACCGCCGGGAAGCGGCAAGGGCACCCAGGCCAAACGACTCGTTTCCGAGCGTGGCTGGGTTCAGCTCTCAACCGGTGACATGCTCCGCGCAGCCAAGGCAGCGGGCTCTGATCTCGGCAAGCGCATTGCTGCGATTATCGACGCTGGCGAGCTGGTGTCCGACGAGATTGTAATTGAATTGATTGCCGAGCGTCTTCCGGAAGCGGAAGCCGCCGGCGGAGCCATCTTTGATGGTTTCCCGCGAACGGTGGCCCAGGCGGAAGCCCTGGACCAGTTGCTCGCGGATCGTGGCACTCAGGTCGACACGGTTGTCGAGCTGAAGGTTGTTGACGAAGCGCTCGTCCAGCGCCTGGTCAAGCGAGCCGAGGAAGAGGGACGTCCGGATGACACTGAAGAAGTCATCCGTAACCGTCTCAAAGTCTATTACGACCAGACCGCACCGCTGATCCCTTTCTTTGCCAAGCAGGGCAAGCTGAAAGAGGTCGACGGGATGGGCTCAATGGACGCTGTAGCTGCATCAATTGCAGTTGCTTTGGACGAGAAGTGAATAAAGCGTGTTGCAACCCCATTGACGGGGGCGCAACACAGACTGTAGATAGCGCCCTTCGCAAAAGCGGGCGAACATTCGAGGCAACCGAAAGGTGGCCCAATGTTTCGTCCCTGAATGGCGTTCTGAATTAGGAGATGGATCGTGGCCCGTATTGCCGGCGTCAACATTCCGACGAACAAGCGCGTAATGATCGCGCTTCGCTATATCCACGGCATTGGCCCGGCCAAGGCGAAGGACATCTGTGAGCAGGTGTCCATCACCGCCGAGCGCCGTGTCAGTGACCTGACCGATGCAGAGATCCTGCAAATCCGCGAGGTGATCGACCGTGATCACACCGTGGAAGGTGATCTGCGCCGTGAAGTCGCCGTAAACATCAAACGTCTTATGGACCTCGGTAACTACCGCGGCCTGCGCCACCGTCGTGGTCTGCCGGTTCGTGGTCAGCGCACGCATACCAATGCGCGCACCCGTAAAGGTCCGGCCAAGCCGATTGCCGGCAAGAAGAAGTAGGGCCTGAACCATGGCTAAAGATACCGGCCGCGTTAAACGCCGCGAGCGCAAGAATATCACGTCGGGTGTTGCCCACGTGAATTCCAGCTTCAACAACACCATGGTGACCATCACCGATGCCCAGGGAAATGCCATTTCCTGGTCGTCTGCTGGTCACATGGGTTTCAAGGGCTCTCGCAAGTCCACGCCTTATGCTGCACAGATGGCAGCTGAGGATGCGGGCAAGAAAGCACTTGAGCACGGCATGAAGACGCTGGAAGTCAAGGTCTCTGGTCCGGGTTCGGGTCGTGAGTCGGCACTGCGCGCTCTGCAAGCTGTTGGTTTCACAATCACCACCATCCAGGACGTGACGCCCATTCCGCACAATGGTTGCCGTCCGCCGAAGCGTCGTCGCGTATAAGACGCCGCATTGGTTTTCGCCTGTATGTACGCGCCGGCGCTCCGCCGCCGGCTGATGAAGGGGCAGTAAGAACGTGATCGAAAAGAACTGGCAAGAACTCATTCGTCCGATGAAGCCGGAGATCAAACCGGGTCATGATCCGGAGCGTCAGGCCAAGATTGTCGCCGAGCCGCTGGAGCGTGGCTTTGGCATGACACTGGGCAATGCTCTGCGTCGTGTGCTGCTGTCCTCTCTTCAGGGCGCGGCGATTACGAATGTTCACATCGATGGTGTGGTGCACGAGTTCTCCTCGATCGATGGTGTTCGTGAGGACGTCACCGACATCATCCTGAACATCAAGCAGATCGCTCTACGAATGCATGGTGAAGGGCCCAAGCGCGTTGTTCTGACCAAGACCGGTCCGGGCATCGTTACGGCGGGTGATATCGAGGAAACCGCAGACGTCGAGATCGTCAACAAGGACCTGGTCCTGTGTACGCTCGATGAAGGCGCTGAAATCCGCATGGAATTCACCGTCAACACCGGCAAGGGCTATGTCCCGTCCGATCGCAACCGTCCGGAAGATGCTCCGATCGGCCTGATCGGCGTGGACAGCCTGTACAGCCCGGTCAAGCGCGTGTCCTACAATGTTGAGAACACCCGTGAGGGCCAGGTTCTCGACTATGACAAACTGAATCTTGAAGTTGAGACGGATGGTACGGTCTCGCCGGAAGACGCTGTCGCTTTTGCTGCGCGCATCCTGCAGGACCAGTTCCAGATCTTCATCAACTTTGAAGAGGCTGTCGAAAGCCGCCCGGCGGAAGACGACAAGCCGGAGCTCGACTTCAACCCGGCGCTGCTGCGCAAGGTCGACGAGCTGGAGCTGTCTGTTCGTTCGGCAAACTGCCTGAAGAACGACAATATTGTCTACATCGGCGACCTGATCCAGAAGTCCGAGGCGGAAATGCTCCGTACCCCGAACTTCGGCCGCAAGTCGCTCAATGAGATCAAGGAAGTTCTCGCCCAGATGGGTCTGCACCTGGGTATGGAAGCGCCGAACTGGCCGCCGGAGAACATCGAAGATCTCGCCAAACGTTTTGAGGATCACGTCTAGGCAGCCGCCGAGAGGCGCCTGAACCGGACCTGAGGAGATAAAGCCATGCGTCACGGCATCGCACACCGCAAGCTCAACCGTACGACTTCGCACCGTAAGGCCATGCTGGCCAATATGGCTGCGTCGCTGATCGAGCACGAGCAAATCGTCACCACGCTCCCGAAAGCCAAGGAGCTGGCCCCGTTCATGGACAAGCTGATCACGCTCGCAAAGCGTGGCGACCTGCACGGTCGTCGTCTGGCGATGTCCAAGGTTCGCAATGAAGAACAGGTCAAGAAGCTGTTCGACACGCTGGGCGGCCGCTACACCGAGCGCGCTGGTGGTTACACCCGCGTCCTCAAGGCTGGCTTCCGTCATGGCGACAATGCCCCGATGGCTGTCATCGAGCTGGT
>JAEPND010000031.1 GCA_017643585.1 Maricaulis sp. | reverse complement strand
CCACGCTGGAATGGGTCGACTGGTTCAATAACCGCCGCCTGCTCGAACCCATCGGCAATATCCCGCCGGCCGAAGCCGAGGCGCAATACTACGCCAAACTTGAACAGGCCGACTTGGCCGCATAAACTCAAACGAAATGGCCTCCGGGAAAACCGGGGCGGTTCAAACATAATCGCAGCCCGACAAGTTCACCCAATCGATTTAAGTCGTGGGGAATTTTTCGTCGAATTTCACATTCTCGATCGGACTGTCCAACCGGGACATGTCGCGACATTTCGCACCTCAGACGCCGACGACTCGTACCTATGCAACATACTTGAGCCACCAAGGGGATAACCGATGGGAGGGGACCCGTCTATCAAGGCGGGGATCTGCACGCATGCCCATAGAAACGAGACCGAAGGTGATTAGCAATTAGTCGTGTACTAATTTGACGATGAGGCGGGCGCCGCAATCATTGCGGCGCTCGCAAACGCGAGGGCCCATGTTCAAATTTGTCCGAATACTCGCTTTTGTCTCCGTCCTATTTCTCGGGGCATGTGATTGGACGGAATCGCGGCCGTACGAAGCCCGTCTCCCCCCCCAATACAATAAGCGTTGCGATCCCCGCGCTAGTCCGCCGCAGATATGGACAGAAGGCCAGGAGGCGATGCTGTGTGGGGTTCTCGGGCGAACAGCCGGAGCCTATTTCGAAGCGCTCCGGCCTGGCACCATCTCATTTATAACGGTGAGAAGTACGGGCGGCGACGGTGTCATTATAAATGAAATAATTAAGAATGTGAATGATTTGGAAATAACTGCTGCGTTCGATGGAATTTGTATTTCAGCTTGCTTGGGGCTCTACATAGGCTCAAATGAAGTAGAGGTTGGTGATGACGCAATTTTTATCGCGCATTCTACGTTAGGGTACAGACTTGAACTCATCCAGAGGTCCGGTCACTGGTCTACCAGCGAACTGGAAAGAGTCGCCGACATCCGGGCAGATTTTGATTCCAGTTTTCGCGCTGCGGGGGTAGTGCCATGGGACTTTCATCTCGAAAGTACTGCCTTGGTTGAGCCGTTGTGCGCCGGAGGCTTCGAGAATGGAGCGGTGTCATTAGCTACTGATGGGCGGACGGCCTTCAATAGTCGCTTCCAGTATTGGATCCCCTTGGCTGCCACGCTGCTGAGATGGCGTGGCCCCAGCAGAAGGGATTCGAATCTCACCATCTACGACGCTACTTTGCCGGAGCGCATGGTCGCCCAATGGCCATACGTTGGCCGAATGGCGCTGCGCGAACCTTTACCTGATGATGCAGTTGTTCAACTGGGTGAGACATTAGCGGGAGCAGGTGCAATCCCAATTTGCAATAATTGATTTACCTGCATGGCATGTACGCGGCTGCAGGTGGTTTGCCAGTTGAAGCCCCCCGGAAATAGGCTCAATCCTGAACGCGTCTCTCGGACGTGCTTCTGATCACCGCCCGATCAGCCTCACCATCCGATATCTATGCCAATTGCATACCAGATGAAACCGTCCGGTAGAGACGGCCTTACCCATGCCTACCGTATGGGGCCAGAAAAGGCCGGGATCGGCCCGACCAGGGTAACCGTCCAGCCAACCCGCCCTACCGATGACGCCGGGCCTGTCTTACGCTCAGTCTCGCTGAGATCGAAGGGCTTAGGCGCTGGGCGATAAGCCTGGTTCTGCGGACGCCCAATTTGTATCGAACGACCTTTCGCTAAATAGTGGTACGCCTGTGTAGTCGGCTGGGATGACGGCAACCGCGGAGATACGTACGGGGAGACGCCGCGTGATCGCGTTTATTTTGAGCCCAATTGTCAGAGCTCTTAGCGAAGCTGGGAGGGAGCGGTGATGGTGTTTGTCCGTGCGCGCGCATTGCTTTGGGTCTTGTTGACTTTCACTTTAATAAGCGGGTGTGCCAGCCCCTATACCGCAAGCGCTTCTAATGAGCGTGCGGAGAGGGCGAGGGAGCAATTTCCGCTTGCTATGCTCCGGTTCCAAAAACACCTTAACTCGGTGTCCTCAAAACCGGCAGCAGCCCATTTCGCGAGCGTGAGCATAGAGCGGGGCGTGCCAATCGCGGTTTTAAGCCGAGTGCTTGGACATGCGTCCATAACGACAACAGAGCGGTATGCGCACCTTGCGGATAACCCAATTCGCGATGCTGTCGAACGCGCGGCTGGCGCGATAGCCGAACAAATCTGAGTGACCGCCAAGTGGGCGACGGGCCAGTTCAGACGAAATTGGATCGGCGTCACGATGGAGCTAGTGGTTCAATCTCCTGCGAACGCGCCGATAATGGCGGCGCGCCCCTTGGAGAATGGTGTGGCACTGCTTATTCTGACACCGCCGGTGGTGTCATGTGTGGATTCGGTTCGCTCACTTCCTCAGAAACGCCACGTAACGATCAATTTGTTGTTGTGAATACCCTAGAAGCTCGGAAATCATCGCCTCTAAATACACATCAAAACCATATTTTAGTCCGTTTCCATAAACTAATTCCATGGCAGGTATCCGCCACCGTTCGTTCGGTAGGACGTACATCAAATAGTCCCAATCCGGGTTGCCTTTTTTTCCTTGGATCGGTTTTCGGTGCCTGATTAGTTCTCCGAGGCTAACAAATCTGTCAAAATCCTGTCCGGTAACTTCGGAAACTGTTGCCCCTTGTGATACAGCAAAAACTGACATCGGCTTTGTTCCCTCGAGCATGAGCCGCAACTCGCGATGATTATGTGATTGGTAACCCAACATGGCAAAATCATCAGCCTTTACAAAATGTGAGCAGCCGCGACCATTCACTGGTCGTAGAGCATCAGTTGCAAACAACTGCTTCGGCAGGACTTCCAATCGGTATGCCAGCAAGCTCTGATCGAAACTCTCATCCGTCAGCGCTTCGTATGAAGCGCTCGGAATCTCAAATGGGACATCTTCTGTTCGACTACCGAGGGCATCAATGGAAAATGCTAAGCAACTGATGGTATCCATCGTTTCTCTTCACTTTTATCGAGCTGAATATTACGCGATGAGCTCAGGAGGGGAACCACAGTTGGCCGCTCCGGATTCCACACAGTCCTCCCACTGCCGCATGCGCGATTGATACTCACTGTTCATTCGTTGAATCTCCCATGATGGCCCAGTGAACACAGGTGTCACGCGACGCAAAATGCCGCGCAGAATACTCATCCCCCTTCTATTACGGCGCGAACGACGCTCGTCCCGTTGAGCCTCTTCCTCGGTGGCATTGTCGTTGATGTTGCGCCCATCTTGTCTTTCCCCGGCATCCCGGCGGGTACCGCAGTCGTAACATCGCCCGTCTTCTCTCAGCGAAGAGCGAGGCGCCTCGCAACCGTTCGGGTTGTTACACTGCCACGTCGGGCGGCTTCCCCTCGGCGGCTCGGCGCTGCCGCCAGCTCCGGAATCTGAACGGGATACTAAACTTGTCGTCGTAAATCCACCAGTCAGCCGGCAAGTCCCATCGTCGTTGGTGATGCGCGAGCCGGTGCACATCCCCGTCGGATCTGTCGCGTTGAGGGGGTTGTTCCCGACATACGCATACCGTGAAAAGTCGGTCGTTACAGGTTCTCACCAGAAGGGTGCCGTCAGGGCGGAGTCGCGACCAAACTTCCTGAAGAAAGCTAGACGCATTGTGATGCGCGGAGTACGAACAGAATATTAGGTCAAACCTATTGGCTGGAACTTGATCAAGCACTGACGCCTGAAAACGGATTTTCTTGCTGGTGCACCTTTGTCTGGCGATTTCGATTGCTTCTTTGGACGCGTCGATCGCGGTTACGTCAATCTGATCCAAATGTTGGAATCTAGAACAGGTGACCTCACCGGTCCCGCACCCAACATCCAAGATACGGATTGGCCGACGACCAACTTCAATTCGAATTTGTTCAATGGCTTCATTAATTACGTTGTGATCGGCCTTGGCGGTTAAGGCCGCTTGGATGGAAAGGCGTTGATCGTCCATCAGAGGGTCATAGGAGCTACGCAACTTTCACCTCACGAAACAGCGCTGATACGGGAATCCCGTGATCTGCTCTCGCACCGGAACGCAGCACCTCAAAGCCCGCTTTTCTTAGTGTAGAGATGCGCCGCTCATCCGAGGAAACAACGCACAGATTCTTGTACTCTCGGTCAGCCGCAGCATCCATTCTGGCGCGATCAAGTGCCCTCGACAGTCCTTGGTTTCTCATTGATGGATGCACCACAAGCCGAGACAACATTGCTACGGCTCCGTCTACGCCCGCGAACATCCGACCATTCGGTGCGCTTTGTATAGTCGAGTGGAATGATATTCGGGCTGAAGCCACCAAACCGCGACAATTCAATATGCCGAAGTGTAAGGTATCCTCGAAGTCTACCGGGTCAGACCAACTTCAATCGCCCATTCCTTGAACGTCCCTTAGCCGCTCAGACCAGACCTCATACCTCAATCTAAAGCTGGCCTCGATGTGACCGCTTGTCTGTAGCAGAACAGCATTCATATAATCGCAACCACACGCAAACCTCTTTGGAGCAGCCACTCCGCCGAGCGGCTCAACGCGGAGAAAAGCCAACAGATAACATGGTCGAAAATCTCGACAAGGTCGGGTTCAGGGGACGCTTACACTTAGCGCCCGCATCAGGCGCGAAAGTCTGACGATGACGTCGGCAGCGACAAGGGCGGGTTCACCGAACGCTTACCTCGCTCGCGAACCTCCGCTGGATATCGTGTCGTGTGTCGTTCCATAATGGCTCCTAATTCTCACAAGTCGGAGCCTCCGGAAAACCCGGGGCGGTTCAGTGTGATGCCCGAGTGGCGCTCCGTCAAACTCCGGCTGGACGGCATGGCCGCAAATCTGTTGGACGATTAAGGGCCGGCCAGACATCCGCCGCGGGCCTGTTCGAAGACGCGAAAACGAGCGCCTCGCGGCTCCTCCGGACCTCCAATTCTATCACCCTCCGCCTGACGCAAAAGCGTCCGACATGTCACACAGGATGCACACTGTGCCCTCTGCGTGTGCAGATGGAAATTAGGCAGTAATTATAACGGGTTACCTCTGTTGTGGGCGGTTACGCCACTCGGGAGCCCTCAGCACCCTCCGAAACCATCAATGCCTTCAGTGTCCGCTAACACCTTATGTTTAAGGGGTTTTCCGGAGTGGGTGCTGAGCGCACCGTGGGTGCGCAGAGCACCCTCGGCGGGTGCTGAGCGATCCTAACCTAGGTGCGCACAGCACCTTCGCCGGGTGCTGTGCGCACCTCCCCAGAATTCGAATCCCTCGAGCGACTGAGCACTTGGTGCCACCAATCCTGCCGAGTGATGCCTCTCCTCGGGGATGTATCTGGAGCGCTCGCGATCCAGACTTGCCGCTGCGGACCTCTCTCGGTATAAGGGGTGGCGACCTCACCGCGCCCGCCAACCCGGCGAGCAGGTATGAATACCAAATCAGAGTCTCAAACGAATCTCCGCATTCGTTTCTCAACCGATATGCTGGACCAGATCGATGGTCTGGTTCGAAGTCGACATTACGATAACAGGGCGTCATTTGTCGTCGCCGCGTGCGCCGCATATCTGGACAACACACTTCCATCTCTCCAGGCAGCACGGTGTCATCAGGAAGAGCTCGGTTCATTTCTGGGCTATCTCTCCGCGGCGGCGCTAAAGCCCCAGCTCTGCGAAGAAGACCAGCTGACAATTCGCAGCATGGCTGACGCGTTGTTTTTGTCAGGAAACACGGCACCGACCGACATCCTGGACGCGCTTGAATATCCGCGCGCCAAGTCGGAGGCGGCGGAATGAACTTCTTTTGTACGTGTCGGGCCGGCGGGCAGAGTTGCCTCGACCTCGGTCTTCGCCCGCAGTTCATTTCCTCGAGGGATGGCTGTCGCGCTTCACGCCTTGTCCTGCTCTCTCGCGGAGTTTTGTCATGACTCTTCGAGACGAGAACGAGGTGCTGATTTCGATCGCGCTCTCTGCGGATCTTCATTGGGAGCTGGAGCAGGCACGACGGTCCGAAGGGCAAGGCGACCGGGCCAGATTCCTTGCGCATGTCTTGAGACGCGGGCTGGATTCGTCAGTAGGTCGACCGGGACGTTCGCCGTCGGTGGTCGGAGCGCCTGGGCCAGACCTCGCGGGGCTTCCGCTTTTTTCCGCGATGGAGCATGGCCCGCAGGGGCAGAGCCGCGAGTCCGCAAAAGTGCCTGACGTGCTAGCTTTGCTGACCACGACCGACGCGGCGGAATTTCTGGGTGTCTCGCACCGTACCCTTGAAGGGTGGCGGGTGAAGGGAGGTGGTCCGAGATTTGTGAGCGTCTCGCGCGGCATGGTGCGCTATCGCCGGACAGATCTGGAAAGCTGGATCGAGGGGCGCGTGGTGGCCAATACCACCGAGGCCGATAGCCGCCTTCGCTGACCCGACCCTGCAAAGGCACGAGACCGGGCGTAGCCCCGCGAAATTGATTCGCGGGGACGTCCTGCCAAGCCGGGGTCCGTACGGGGTCCGAGCGAAATCCAGCGTTGGCGGATATCTTCTAACGTGTTGATTTTATGGTGCCGGCTGAGGGACTTGAACCCCCGACCCCCTGATTACAAATCAGATGCTCTACCAGCTGAGCTAAGCCGGCACCGGGCGCGCAGTGAGGCGCGAACGGCTCTGATAATCGCGTCTGCGACACTTCACAAGCTTTCGCTGCGGTTGGACGTCTGCTAAGCGCCGATCCATGGCACAGCTCAAGCGCGTCATCGGCCTGAAAGGGCTCACCCTGTATGGAATTGGCGTCACCCTTGGCGCTGGCATCTATGCGCTTGTGGGTGAAATGGCGGCTGTGGCCGGATTGTATGCCCCGCTGGCCTTCCTGCTTGCGGGCCTGCTCGCCGCCCTGAGGGGCCTGTCCTATGCCGAGCTGGGCTCGCGTTATCCGGAAAGTGCTGGAGAGGCGGCTTATGTTGATGCCGGTTTCTCAAGGCGCTGGGTGACGGCGATTGCCGGATATGGGGTCGCGCTGTCCGGTTCTATTTCAGCGGCGGTCGTGTTGCACGGCTTCGCGGGCTATGTCGGTGAGCTTGTCCCGGTGCCCGGCGGGCTGGCCATGACGGGGGCGCTCGCCGTGCTGGTGGCTATTGCAGGCTGGGGTGTGCGCGAATCCATTTGGGTGGCCGGTGTCATCACTGTCATCGAGTCCGCTGGACTCTTGCTGATTATCATTGTCGCTGCGCCGGATGCTGTTTCCGCTCCGCCGCCGCCTCCCGTCGCGAATTTTCCCTGGCAGGGGGTGTTCGCCGCGTCGGTGATGGCTTTTTTCGCCTTCATCGGGTTTGAGGACATCGTCAATATGGCGGAGGAGACCAAGGCGCCTCAGCGTACACTTCCGGTCGCCATCCTCATCACGCTGGCGGTCTCCTCGATCGTCTATGTGGCCGTGTCGTGGGTCGCCGTGCGGACCATGCCGCCGGAGCTGCTCGCAGAGGAGGGCGGTCCGCTCGCCGCGGTATTTGAAGCCGCGACAGGGCTGCCGGGTGCACCCATTGCCCTGATTGCGGTCCTGGCCATGGTCAACGGGGCGCTGGTGCAGGTGTTGATGGCCTCACGCGTGCTCTACGGACTGGCGCGCCGCGGGCTGGGGCCGGGTCCGTTCGCGATCGTGCACCCACAGCGTCGCACGCCGGTTTTCGCGACCATCGCTGCGGGCGGGCTGATCTGGGTTCTGGCCCTGTCCGGAGCGTTGTCCAGCCTGGCGGTCGCGGCCTCAACGGTGACGCTGCTGGTCTTTGCCGTCGTCAACGCAGCGCTGCTCGCAGTTCGTCTGCGAGAGGGAGCCAACACCGACGTGACCGACGGGTTCCGGGCGCCCCTCTGGGCGCCCGTACTCGGCGTGATCGCCAATCTGGCGGTGGTTGTGGGTGTCCTTGTGGCGAGTCTCGCCTGATCAGTCCTTGACCATGACATTGGCCATCAGCGTGTGGATTGCGGCCATCAGCGGGAAGCCGACCACCTGATAGCTGGCATCGATATAAAACAGGGCCATGGGCGTGATCGCATAGACCGGGTCATAGAGCTGCGTCAGCACGACAAAGCCGAAACACAGGACCAGCGACATCTTGATCGCGTCGACCATGTCGTTTGCTCCGATCTTGCGCAGCACAAATCCCAGAAAACCCGAGGAAATCAGTGCGATGAGGAAGCCCAGCCCCATCAGGGCTCCCATGTTCTGCTCTCCAAACGCGGTTTGCTCGGGCGTGAAGTTCTGCAGGGCGGTCCAGCTCTCGGTGAAAATGACGCCTTATCAGAGATAGCTGAGCATCCACAGGGCAAAGCCCGCGACCAGTGTCGCAATGATATTGAGTCCAAAAAGGCGTGGCATTAGATGTTTCCTCCCCTTGCGCAGACGGCTAAGAGTGCCGGTCTGTCCTGTCCCGTGCGACGACTCGCGTCACACGAGAATAAGCATAATCATATTCGCCCGAGAAGAAGATCCGCAAATGGCCCGTATCCTGATCACCAGCGCCCTGCCTTACATCAATGGTGTGAAACACCTTGGCAATCTGGCCGGATCGATGTTGCCGGCCGATGTTTATGCGCGCTTCCAGCGCCTGTCCGGGCACGACGTCCTCTATATCTGCGCCACCGATGAACACGGTACGCCGGCCGAGCTGGCCGCGGCGTCCGAGGACAAGGATGTGCGCACCTATTGCGACGAACAGCACGATATCCAGCGTGCCGCCGGTGAGGGCTACGGGCTGAGCTATGACTATTTCGGTCGTACGTCGAACACGCCGAATATCGAATTGACCCAGCATTTCGCGGCGGTGCTGGAGGAAAAGGGCCTGATCGAGGAGCGCGTGGAACACCAGGTCTTCTCGATCGATGATGACCGTTTCCTGCCGGACCGCTATGTCGAGGGCACGTGCCCGCATTGCGGGTTCGAGCGCGCCCGCGGTGACCAGTGCGATAATTGCGGACGCCTGCTCGAACCGACGGATCTCAAGGAGCCTTACTCCAAGATTTCCGGGTCGAAGAATCTCGAAGTACGCGAAACGGCGCACCTGCACCTGTTGCAGGCTAAGATGGAAGACAAGATCCGCGCCTGGGTCGACGCCTCTGATGGCTGGCCATCCCTGGCCAAGTCGATTGCCTATAAGTGGCTGGATGAAGGCCTGCGAGACCGCTCCATCACGCGGGATCTGAAATGGGGTGTGCCTGTCGCCAAGGACGGCACGCCGCGCGAGGGCTTCGAGACCAAGGTCTTCTATGTCTGGTTTGATGCCCCGATCGGCTATGTCGGCGCGACCCGGGAATGGGCCGATGCGACCGGCAATGACTGGGAAAGCTGGTGGCGCACGGACAAGGGTGCCGACGACGTCACCTATGTCCAATTCATGGGCAAGGATAATGTCGCCTTCCACACGGTGTCCTTCCCGGCCACGATCCTGGGCTCGGAAGAGTCCTGGAAGACGGTCGACAAGCTCAAGGCCTTCAACTGGCTGACCTGGTATGGCGGCAAGTTCTCGACCTCGGAAAAGCGCGGCGTCTTCATGGACCAGGCGCTGGACCTGTTGCCGGGCGATTACTGGCGCTGGTATCTGACGGCGAATGCACCGGAAGGCTCTGACAGCGCCTTTACCTGGGAGCATTTCCAGAGCCTGATCAATACCGACCTGGCCAATGTGCTGGGCAATTACGTCAATCGTATCCTGCGCTTCAACAAGTCCCGCTTTGACGGTGTTGTGCCGGAAGGCGGAGAGTGGGGCGCAGACGAAGACTGGCTGGCCGGCGAGCTGGAGACCCGTCTCAAGGACGCCGCCGCGCATTTCGAGGCGATGGAGTTCCGCAAGGCTGCCGGCGAAGTGCGGGCGATCTGGGCGCTGGGCAATGAATATCTGACCCGCGCGGAGCCGTGGACCAAGTTCAAGACCGATCCGGCGGCCGCCGCGATTGGCGTGCGCACGGCGCTGAACTACATGACGGTGATGGCGAAAATTGCCCAACCGATTATCCCGGACGCGGCCAAGACCATCCTGGATGCGCTCGGCGTTGCCGAGGATGATCGAAGCTGGCCGCAGGGTGATGTCCACGTAATGCTGACGGCATTGCCGGTCGGACAATCTGTCGAACCGCCGGAGGTCCTGTTCAAGAAGATCGAGGATAGCGATATCGAAGCCTGGTCGGAACGCTTTGGCGGTGCAGAATAGCTGACATCGCGGCCTTCCATGCACCTTCCGCTTTTTGTATGAATATTTTTATTCATACGACGGCAAGGGCAAAAAATGGCGATCGGGCTCGAAATCGATGAATCCAGATCCTTGATGATCTGGACCTATTTCCCCGGCCGACAAACGGCTGAGGAATTCAGAGATCATTTTGCAACTCTGGCAGAGCTCTCGGAGCTGGTGCATAAATGTCGGCACCTCATGATTGTCTATAATCGTGGTGTCGATATTTCCGACATGGATGCGGCGGCCATGGACCGCATGCAAGCTCATCTGGCCGAAGAGGGCGCAACCTTGTTCGGGGCGGATGGAATATCGTACACCGCATTCGTCTGCCCGGACAAGATCAATAAGCTGGCGATCGAGCACTTCATGCATCGATCGACGGTAAAGCCGCTCGGCGACTTCGAGATTTTCGACTTTCGGGATGAGGCTGACGCCTGGCTGGCGACCCGGGACTGAGTAGCCGGATTTGCTCAAAAAGAAGGGCGGCCTGTGGCCGCCCTGATGGTGTCCGATGTTGTGGCTACCAGCGTTGATAACCATCCAAGCGCCGCATTGAGGAGATTCTGTTCTGGAAGCCGTAGCGGCTCAGGTCCGGGATGCTTTCGCTGTCGACAATCTCACAGCGTCCACGGTAGTAGGCGTGTTCGCACACTTCCCAGGTTTCACCGCGAGCGACGACCAGGCTGTCAGCGCGGTCATTGAACCCCTCGCCATCCAGATTGGGAATGTCATAGCTGGCGTCGAAGCGGCGCCCGTCGAAGTCGTGCCCGTCGAACAACCAGATGCCCTGACGCGGACGTGTGCCACGGCGATTGGAGTTATAATCAGGTTCGGCCGATGAAATTTCACCCGCCATGCCGCCGCCAATGTAGGGCATATCATCGGAAACCTGCATGCAGGCCCCCCCATAGTCACGATGCTGGCAAACCCGCCAGGATCCACGTCCGTAAACCCGGATCGAGCGCGCGCGATCATTGAAACCGGAATTGCGCAGATTATCCGTAGCACCGCGCAGGGTTATCGATTGGCCGGTATAGTTCGGGCCGGAAAACAGAACGATTTCCGATTGTCCTCGACCACGGCGGCCGCGGCGATCTCCACGATCCCGGCGGTCGCGCCGATCACCCCAGCGATCATCGCGGTCGCGGCGATCGTCCCAGCGGTCGCGCCGATCGCCTCTGTCCCGGCGGTCGCCGCGGCTACTCACAAGGCGAATAGACGACATGTGATCGTTGAAGCCACCCAGGCTGGAGCGGCTATTATCGGCGACAAAACAAGAGCCGCCATAATTGGCATGCTGGCAGAATTCCCAGGTGCCGGAGACAATACGTATTGAGGATGCGCGGTCGTTGAAACCACGGTGGTCTAGATTAGGAATATCGCCGGTGACCCGCACGCTGCGTCCCTGGTAATTATTGTGCTCGTACACGATAATTTCCTGTGCGACAGCAGTAGCGGTCTGAGCGGCAGCCAGAAGTGCTCCACTGATCAAGAAACGCATGACACTCATCTCAAGTCCCTCTCTGACAATTCCCGGTCACTCTGGCGGAGCGTAGCTGAACGCATTCGGACGAAGGCCTTCATCCTGTGTTCAGGAAGCGTTGAAGCTTTGGCATTGCACGCGTCATCCGACCGCGCCATCTTGCTTGAAGATTGGGGAGGTTATGATGCGGTTTTTTCTTTGTGCCCTGGCACTGGGCGTTGCGGCATGCCAGCCTCCGGATGCGCCGGACTGTGGAGAAGCTTGTGCCAACTCCCCTGATGATGCGGCCGGCACAGGCAGTGTGGCAAGCGCCGAGCCTGACCAGCTCGATTTTTCCGGAGTGCCGGACTGGCGGGCGGTTGATCCAGAAAATGTACTGGTCCTCGAGACCCGCTCGGGCACGGTGTATGTCGAACTCGCGGTTCAGTTTGCGCCCGCCCATACCGCGCGCATGCGCCAGGCCGCGCGCGACAATTTCTTCGATGGCCGTGAATTCTATCGTGTGATCGACGGCTTCGTCGTACAGGGTGGTCGGGGTGAAGAAGGGGGCGCTGAAACCCTGCCTCAATATCCCCCGCTCCAGGCTGAATTGTCTGTAGCCTCTGATACCGTAACCTTCACCGCGATGCAGGATCGCGACCTCTATGCGCCGGAAGTCGGGCATGTGGATGGGTTCGCGGCTGGCCGTGACGGTGACCAGACCTGGATGCTGCACTGCCTCGGTACGATGGCCATGGCCCGGGATAATGAGGCCGACAGCGCGGATGTGGAATTCTTCATCGTGATTGGCCATGCCCCGCGTTATCTCGACCGCAATACGACGGTGTTCGGCCGGGTGCTGGAGGGGATGGAACACATCCAGGCGGTCCGCCGAGGCGACCCGGCTGTCAATTCCGGCGTGATCGCCGATCCCGATGCCCGCGACCCGATCATATCCATGCGTGTCTTGGCAGATGTCGACGCTGCGGACAGACCCGTTTTCGAAGTCATGGACACGCGCGGCGAGGCGTTTTTCAATGCCAAGGACGCGTCCCGAAACAGAACCCATGAGTGGTTCATCAACACGCCGCCGCCCGTGATCGAGGCTTGCCGCATGCCTGCGCCGGTCCGGCGAGTGGCGGCGGACTAGGCCCAGTCCCGGCGGGCCAGCCAGACAATGCCCAGCGCATAGACCAGAACGCCGCCGCCCAGCCCGTAGGCGAGGGCAAGGTTTGCGCGCTCGGGATCGCTGGCGAGAATGTTTACCGGCATCAGCCAGGGGAAATAGAGACCCCATTTCGAACTGGTGGCGGCGACGGCAACGAATGTGCCGCCAATTCCGACGGAAACCGCAACGGCAAAACTCCTGAAGCGCGTCGCGATCAGCCATTGCAGCGCGGTGACGAAGACGGCGGCCACATACATGCGTGCATAGAGCGACAGGGCGAGACCCCAGTCGAGCTCATCGGTCATGCGGCCCGTCTCCGAGAAGGGCAGACCGGCGAGCGTGGACAATATGCCCGCGATCATCACCAGCAGGCTGACAATGGCCAGGATGAGCTGGGCCCAGACCGCCTTGGCCAGGAAGACCTGCCATTTCGGGCGTGGCAGCGCGAGCGTGTGCGACCAGGTGTTGGGCGCGTGTTCCAGTTGTGCCTGCAGGGCGGTCAGGCCGATCGCACTCATCGGCAGCAGGAAGAAGCCCCAGATCGCCGATCCGCTCATGATCTGCATCTGCCACATGTCCGGACCGTTATCGGAGGCGGTCACCAGAAAGCCGAGGGCGAAGACCATCAGGGGCGGTGTGGCCGCGACCAGAAGTACGAGTGAACGGCGCAGTTTGAACGCTTCCGCTTGCAGCAGGGATATCATGGTTCGCCTCCCTCCGGATCATGCGCCATCCGCAGGAGCATCTCCTCCAGTCCAGCCTTGCTCAGCCGCAGTTCATGGACATCGATACCGGCCTCGACCAAGGAGCGGTTCAGCCCGGCTACCGTGTCAGGGCCGGTCTCGCTGGCGTGGGTGAGCTGCAGGGATTCGTCGCGCACGGCGACGTCAAAGCCGGCGTTCTCCAGGAGGTCCACGACTTCTTGACGAGGGCTCGCCTTGATCAGGATCGAGGCAGGCTGCAGGGCGGCTAGCGCATCGAGTGATCCGGAAAACAGGGTGCTGCCCTTGCGCATAAGCGACACGTGTGTGGCCGTCTGCTCAACTTCCGAGAGCAGGTGGCTGGACATGAACACCGTAGTGTTCTCCCGCTCGGGCAGTGCTTTGATCAGGCTGCGCATGTCCCGGATACCCGCCGGATCGAGCCCGTTTGAAGGCTCGTCGAGGATCAGCAGGCGGGGTTGGCCCAGCAGGGCACGCGCAATGCCGATCCGCTGGCGCATGCCCAGCGAGTACTGGCCGACACGGCGATCCGCCGCCTCTCGCATTTCTGTCACCTCCAGCACCCGTTCAACTTCTGCCCGGTCGTGGTTCAGAACGCGGGCCGTCAGCGCCAGGTTCTCGCGTCCGGTCAGGTTGGGAAACAGGGCGGGGGTCTCGACGACGGCGCCGACACTGGCCAGGGCCCGCGTGCGCTGTTTGCGCAGGTCATGGCCGGCGATGCGGACGGTTCCGGCGTCATTGCGGATCAGGCCCAGGATACAGCGAATGGCGGTGGTCTTGCCGGCTCCATTGGGACCAAGGAAGGCATAGATGCTTCCCGGCGGAACGCTCAACGTCACATCCCGCAGCGCGTGCACCGGCCCGAAACTGCGCGACAAGTTTTCAATTTCAAGGGGAAGGGGGGCGGACATACACAAACCTCTGACAGTGCGTGCATGCTGCCCGGAAGTTGCCCGTCAACAAGGGGAATATGCGGGATCTGTGTCCCCCCTTTGCGGTTTTCATTGACCAATTCGGGCGGAACGTTCGAATATTGGCCTCTCTAGGGAAGGGAAATCAAAAGATCATGATGAAGCTGCGTCTGCTTAGCGCCGCTGCCGCCCTCGCGTTGGCAGCCTGTTCTCCCAGTGAAAACGTCACCGACTCGGATGTATCGGCCTCCGGCGAGGGCGTACCCGTGGACGGCCTGGCGCAAACCGTTGCTGCGCCCGGGGATGATGCCCTGCGCGAAGCGATCCGCGGTGACTATTCCGCCCATATCGGTGCGTTGTACGAGCATTTTCATGCCAACCCCGAGCTCTCCTTCATGGAGACACAAACCGCCGCGCGTCTGGCAGAAGAGATGCGCGCCGTGGGTTTTGAAGTGACTGAGGGGGTGGGCCGTACAGGAATTGTCGGCGTTCTGCGCAATGGCGAGGGCCCGACCCTGACGCTGCGGGCTGACATGGACGCGCTGCCGATGCAGGAAAATACCGACGTGTCCTATGCCTCTACCGTGATCGGGCAGGACCGTATCGGTCAGGAATTCCCGGTCATGCATGCCTGTGCACACGACACCCACATGGCCGCTCTGATCGGCGCCGCCCGGCAACTTGCCGAGCGAACGGATGAATGGTCCGGAACACTGGTTCTGATCGGCCAGCCGGCCGAGGAATTGGGACTGGGCGCTGTCGCCATGCTCGATGATGGCCTGTACGAGCGCTTCCCGCTGCCGGACTTCAACCTGTCCTTCCACACCTTCGCGTCAACCCCGGTGGGCGACATCACCTATCACCCCGGTTATGCCATGGCGAATGTCGACTCCGTCGATATCTACGTCCAGGGACGCGGTGGGCATGGTGCCTATCCGCACACCACCAAGGACCCGATCTACCTGGCCTCTCAGATCGTTGTGGCGCTGCAGGGATTGGTATCCCGCGAGCTCAACCCGCTGGAGCCCGGCGTTGTTACGGTGGGGGCGTTCCACGCCGGCACCAAGCACAACATTATCGGTCCGGAGGCGCATCTGCAGCTGACCGTGCGGTCCTATTCCGATGAGGTACGGGCGCAATTGCTCGAGGGTATCCAGCGCATCGCTGCCGCCCAGGCCGCGTCCTACGGGCTGGAGCCGGACGAATACCCGCGCGTCGAGATTGAACAGACCTATACGCCATCTCTCTACAATGACCCTGTACTGGCGGCACGCGCCGTGTCGGTCATGCGCTCGCGGTTTGGCAGTGACCATGTGCGCGAGGTCCCGCCGATCATGGGCGGTGAGGACTATTCCCAGTACCACCGGACCGAACACCAGGTACCGACCTTCATGTTCTGGGTGGGCGGTACAACTCAAGAGCGGCTCGAGGAATATGACGCGCGCGGCCAGTCCCGCCCGTCCAACCACACGCCGGAGTTCGCCCCGGACGACCCGATGACCACCATCACCCAGGCTACAGAAGCCATGACGGCGGTCGCCTTGGACCTGCTGGCTCCGATGGAAGGTGCAGCCGGTGGAAACTAGACGCGCATTCTCTGGCGCACGCTGGGAGAAGGATATCGGCTATTGCCGCGCCATTCGGCGCGGCAATCATGTCTGGGTGACGGGAACGGTGTCTGTTGATGCCGAGGGCAATCCGCATGCCCCCGGCGACCCGGGCGCCCAGGCGGATCGCTGTTTCGATATCATTGAGGCAGCGCTGGCACAGGTGGGCGCACAATTCACCGATATCATGCGCACTCGCATGTTTGTGACTGACATTTCCATGGCCGACGCGTTTGGCGAAGTGCATGGTCGTCGTTTCCAGGATAATGAGCCGGCGACAACCATGATCGAGGTGTCGCGTTTCATCGGGCCGGAATATCTCATCGAGATCGAAGCCGACGCATTTGTGGCCGGGGAGGGCTGAAGGTGAGCGAATACAAACTCTATTATTGTCCGCAAACCCGCTGTCGTACGGCCTTGTGGATGCTGGAAGAGGTTGGCGCGCCTTACAAGCTGGTGCCGGTCAATGTGCGCGACGAGATCGAGAGCGAGGCGTTTGCCGCCATCTCATCCATGCGTAAGGTGCCGGCCCTGCAGGCCTGTGATGAGCTGATCACCGAGACCGCCGCGATCTGTCTGTTCCTGGCGGATGCCCACCCGGCCGCGCAGCTCGCACCCGCCATCGGCGAGGCCGGGCGTGCCAGTCTGATCCGGTGGATGTTCTTCGGCTCTGCCGTGATGGAGCCTGCGAGTTTCGACAAGGCCTCGGGACGCGAGGCCCCGGCCGGGGCGATTGGATGGGGCAATTGGGAGCGTGTTCTCAATACCTTGCACAAGGCGCTCGACGGGCAATTCTACCTGGTCAATGACCGCTTCAGCGCAGCGGATGTCGCGCTCGGTTCGACTATGGGTTTCCTAATGAATTTCAATATGATGGAAAAGGACCCGGTGTTCGTGTCCTATGTCGAGCGCCTGACATCGCGCCCGGCCTACATCAAAGCCAGTGAGATCGACGCCAGCCATGCCGAACCGGCATAGCGGCCCACAGGAGTTGTTTCATGTCTCTCATCCCTGCTGATAATCACCTCGCGGTGATGGCGGCGCTGTTCGCGATCGCCGGAATTGCGTTTCTGCTTGAGAAAACCCGTGTTGGCGCATTGTTGACCGGCGCAGTTTCCGCGATTTTCTTGGCGATCTTTGCGAGCAATGTCGGCATCATTCCGAGCTCCGCCCCGGCATATGACTTCGTCTGGACGTATTTTGTACCGGTCCTGATCCCTCTCTTTCTGATGAAGGCGGACCTCAAGAAGATTTTCTTCGAGACCACTCGTATGACCGGCGCATTCATGCTCGCAGCGCTGGGTACTGTGCTAGGTGCAATAGTCGCGTTCTCACTCTACCAACTTCCAGACTATCCTGCAGGCGTTGAAGCGGCGCAGCTTGGGACGCGCGAAGCGGCAGCAACAGCGGCATTCACCGCGACCTATATTGGCGGTTCCGTAAATTACGGTGCGCTGATGAGCTCGACAGGCTTGGGTCAGGCGGATGAGAGTTTCGCGTCCGCCATGACCGCCGTGGACAATCTTTATTCCGGCATCTTTCTGGCCTTGCTGGCGATTCTGCCCAGCCTCAACTGGGTCGCATCCCGGTTTGTGCAACGGGATCATTCGCAGGGCGAAATTGCTGCGGAAAAAACCGATCCGATTTCGGCTGCATCTCTGACGCTCTCTCTGGCCTATGCGTTGATCATCGTCGCGATCGGCTCCTTCCTGGCCGATATTCTGGATGCAGCAGTCGAAGATGCGGGGCGCAAGTGGAAGTTCGCGATTATTTCGGTCCTGTCCCTGATCCCGGCCACGGCCATGCCGAAAACGATGGCTCGGCTGACAGGCGGTTACGAGATCGGCATTGGTCTCAGTTTCGTCTTCTTCGCGATGATTGCAGCGGGGGCCGATGTAATGTCACTGATGCAACTTGCACCGGTGCTGTTTGTATTGATCGGCGTCATGCTGTTCGTGCATGCAATCGTGCTTTTCGGGCTTGGTTCAGTGTTCAAACTTTCACTGCCTGAGCTCATCACGGCATCCAACGCAGCGATCCTTGGGGCCACCACAGCGCCCGCCCTCGCGGCTGCGAAAGGCTGGAAGGACCTGGTTACACCGGGTGTTCTCGTTGGTGTCTTTGGCTATGCCATCGGCACACCGATAGCAAACCTGGTGTTCGAGTTCTGGCCCGGCTAGCTGTCGTTTCTCAAGACGTTGTTCAGCTGGCTGAGCCTTTTGGCTGGCGGCTGTTTGTTGAGAGCATAGT
>JAEPND010000030.1 GCA_017643585.1 Maricaulis sp. | reverse complement strand
CACACGCCGTTCTTCACCAACTACCGTCCGCAGTTCTACTTCCGTACGACGGACGTGACGGGTGTTGTAACGCTGAACGCTGGCACCGAGATGGTCATGCCGGGCGACAACGTTGAAATGAACGTCGAGCTGATCACGCCGATCGCGATGGACCAGGGCCTGCGCTTCGCCATCCGCGAAGGTGGCCGCACCGTCGGCGCCGGCGTCGTCTCCAAAATCGTCGAGTAATCGACCGGCGCATACAGCGTCACACAGATGAGAAAAAGGGTCGGCCCGGCGCCGGCCCTTTTTTTGTCTGCGATTCCGGAGCTGGCGACACGAGGGCGCCGAAAGTGAGCCGCGAAGTGCGCTAAAACAACTGAAAGTAGGCGAATTACTTCTAGAATATTCGCGAACGGCGGGAAAAGCGCGACGAGTGGTGCCCAAACATCACAGATGGTGCAAAAAGTCCGGCGAAAAGCAGGGCGTTACATTTCTGTAGCATTGCCTGCAGGTGCGACGCTCGCTAGCGTGATGATAGGCGAGGAGGAGAAATTCCTTGTCGAGGGGGAGGGGCGTCGTAATCGCAGAGGCGCTCTACCTTTACAATTCACCTTACTCTGGAGGGTTAGTAGAGTGAGAAAGACAACTATGAAGGCTTGCCTCATGGCGAGCACGCTTATTGGTGGCCTGTCTCTGGCGGCGCCGGCAATGGCACAGGACGAAGCTGCTGACGACACGATTGTTGTAACGGGTACGCGCATTCAGGGTACGTCCCTGGCATCGTTTGCGCCGGTTACCAGCGTTGGTCAGGCAGACATTCAAGCTTCCGGTAAAATTTCCATCGGTGAAATGCTCCTGGAGCTGCCGGGTCAGGGTTCTGGCCTGAGCCGTAACTATAACAACGGTGGTGACGGTTCTGTCCGTCTCGACTTCCGTAGCCTGGGTAGCGGTCGTACGCTGATCCTCGTCAACGGTCGCCGCTGGGTGAATTCTGGTGAAGGTGCGAACAGCTCCGTTGACCTGAACTCTATCCCGTCTGCAGCTGTTGAGCGTGTTGAGATCCTGCGCGACGGCGCGTCTGCCATCTACGGTTCCGACGCAATCGCCGGTGTTGTCAACATCATCATGAAAGACGACTACGAAGGTCTCGAGTTCACCCACCAGATCGGTGAGTACTTCGATGGCGGCGGCATGGCGACGTCTTCTACCGTGACCTTCGGCACGACGAGCGACAATGCTTCCATCATGGGTGGCCTGTCCTACGTCAACATCAGCGCGCTTTCCAACGCTGATCGTGCCCAGACTGCCGCGCGTCCGTCCTTCGGTGGTTCTTCCGGTACGCCGCAGGGTCGTTTCGCCTATGGCGGCGTTGTTCCGGGCTGTTCCAACTTCCAGCCGTCGGAAGGAACAGCTGGTACGGCGCCGGGCGATTTCCGTTGCTGGGAGTCTCCGGAAGACCGCTTCAACTACAACCCGTATAACTATGTTGAAACGCCGTCTGAGCGTTACAACGCGTTCCTGCGTGCGACATACGATATCTCGGACACCCAGTCCTTCCATGTTGATATGTCCTACCAGAACCGTCAGTCCGAGCAGCTGCTCGCGCCGATGCCGCTCTTCTACGGCTTTGGTGACTTTGGGGGGCAGGAAGGCATCGCCGCGTCCAACCCGTTTAACCCATTTGGCTTGGAATTCTGTGGTTTCGACGGCCTGACGGTTGATGGTCGTACCTGTGATGACGCAACGCTGGGTGCTGGGAACTATGCTGTTGGTTGGTTTGGTCGTCGTATGCTCGAGGCAGGCAACCGTCTGTTCCAGCAGGACATCACCACCTATATCGCTCGCCTCGGTTTCGACGGTGAGTTCGCCGGCTGGAACTACAGCGTCTACTACTCCTACGGCCAGAACGAATCCGTCACCACGACGGAAGGCCTCCTGAACACCGGCAATATCCGCCGTGCTCTGTCTGGTGACGATTGTACGGGCGATTGTGTGCACCTGAACATCTTCGGTGGTCAGGGCGCTGACAGTGCTTACCTCGGCGATGGCCTGTGGAGTGGTTCTGGTTCGATCACGCAAGAGATGATCGACTACATCACCTTCACCGCGCACGACACCGGTGGCAACACCATGATCGACTACGGTTTCGACATCTCTGGTCAGCTGTTCGACCTGCCGGCTGGTCCGGTCGGCATGGCCTTCGGTTACGAAAACCGTCAAGAGCGTGGCTTCTTCAGCCCGGATGCGTTCATCGCAGCTGGTCTGTCGTCCGGTAACGCTGCTGATCCGGTTTCAGGTGGCTTCACGCTTGACGAAGCTTACGTGGAATTCCAGATCCCGATCCTGGAAAACCTCGAAGCGAACCTGGCAAGCCGTTATTCTGACTACGACACATTCGGCACGACCAGTAACTCCAAGCTGGCTCTGCTGTGGCAGGCGACCGAAGATCTGACGATCCGCGGTTCTGTCGCCCAGGGCTTCCGTGCGCCTCCGATCGCGACGCTGTTCGGTGGTACCGGTGATAGCTTCCCGGATCTGCAGGACCCTTGTGACGTCAACGCTGCTAACTTCACCGGTTCTGGCACGACCCAGGCAGGTGTATGTGCGGCTCAGGGTGTTCCGGATGGCTTTACCCAGCCGAACTCCCAGATTCGGATCACCGTTGGTGGTAACCCGAACGCACAGCCGGAAGAATCTGAAAGCTACACCTTCGGTGCAGTCTTCTCGCCGAGCGCTATCGAAGGCCTGTCCCTGTACCTCGACTACTACAACATCGAGATCACGGACACGCTGTCTTCCATCGGTGCTCAGATCATCCTTGATGGTTGTTACACCGGTTCCAACCCGGCTTACTGTTCGCTCATCACGCGTGGCGCATCCGGCCTGATCTCCGACCTTGTCAACACGACCACGAACATCGGTTCTGTTGAGACCTCCGGTTGGGAATTCGCTGCAACGTACGACTTCGACAATGACTGGGGTCTGTGGCGCCTGTCCTTCGACGGTCGTCTGTTGGACAACTACGACGTGACGCAGTCCAACGGCGACGTCCAACAGCGTGCTGGCTTCGTTCTCGGTTCTGCCCGCGATAACTACACGGACTTCAAGTTCAACGCTGGCGTCTCTTGGGCTCGCGACATCTGGTTTGGTTCTGCGACCATTCAGCACTTCGCAGCTGCTGACGGTGTTGCCAACACCCCAACGACCGTTCTGGCCGGCGGCGGCACCAATGTCGACAGCATCCGTGAACTGGATGCGACGACCTATGTCGACCTCCAGGCTGGTGTTGACCTCGAGCGTTTCAACTCCCGGATTGCAGTGGGTATCGATAACATCTTCGATCAAGACCCGCCGTTCTTCCCGGAATCCTTCGCGAACGACTTCGATCCGGCTTACCGGACCTGGGGTTCGCGTTCCTGGTACGCTCGTGTGACCACGACGTTCTAATCATCTGATTAGAGTGCAAATTGGGCGGCGGACTTCGGTTCGCCGCCTTTTTTTACAGCAAGCTGTTTGCTTTCCTTCGAAGTCAGTGTAGAGAGCTGCGCTTCGGATATGGCGGTGGCTTGTTTTGCGTGTTATTGCGCAGACGCGACTGCAGGGGTGTAGCTCAGTTGGTAGAGCATCGGTCTCCAAAACCGAGGGTCGGGGGTTCGAGTCCCTCCGCCCCTGCCAGGCCGCGATTTCCGTGGGATTATTGAAGTGCGGGCTCTATGGGCCCATCTGAGAGCGAATGGCGCAAAACTCTAAGGATAAGAACATGGCAGCTCAGGACGGCGCAGTGAAGAAGAAGCGGGCCAACCCGTTTCAATATCTCGCGCAAGTCCGCCAGGAAGCACGCAAGGTGACCTGGACAACCTGGAATGAAACCTGGGTGTCCACGATCATGGTCGGTGTACTGACCATAATCGCCATGCTGTTCTTCTGGGGCGTAGACAGCGTGCTCCAGTGGATTATCCAACTACTGCTCTCGCTCGGTTAAGGAGGCGCTGTATGGCTGCCAAGTGGTACATCGTGCACGCCTATTCCAACTTCGAGAAGAAGGTGGCAGAGGCGATCCGCGCCGAAGCGGCGATCCAGGGGCTTGAGGACAAATTTGAAGAAGTCCTCGTTCCGACTGAAGAGGTCGTCGAGGTTCGCAAGGGCCGCAAGGTCAATGCAGAGCGCAAGTATTTCCCGGGCTATGTCCTGGTGAAGATGGACATGACCGACCAGGCCTATCACCTGGTGACGTCGACGCCGAAAGTGACGGGCTTCCTGGGCTCGGGTAAAAAGCCGATCCCGGTTTCCGAGAATGAAGTCAAACGCATCCTCGGCCAGATGGAAGAGGACGCCGAGCGTCCGCGTCCGACGGTCAGCTATGAAGTGGGTGAGACGGTCAATGTGATCGACGGCCACTTCCAGAGTTTCACCGGTGTTGTCGAGGAAGTCGACGACGTCGATGGTCGCCTGAAAGTGGCGATCAATATTTTCGGTCGGGCAACCCCGGTCGAGCTGGAATACGCCCAGGTCGAAAAGACGGCCTAGGCGTAAATCTGCGGGAGGTGCCGGTGCCAAGACCATGCCGGGCCGTACCGCAAACCCTCAGAGGCGCGATGGGCGTGCCTTGTTAATGGAGTGGGAACATGGCCAAGAAGATTGACGGCTATATCAAGCTGCAAGTGCCTGCAGGTGCTGCCAACCCGTCCCCGCCGATCGGCCCGGCTCTGGGTCAGCGCGGCGTGAACATCATGGAATTCTGCAAGGCGTTCAACGCGAAGACGCAAGAGATGGAAAAAGGGATGCCGATCCCGACGACCATCACCGTCTTCAACGACAAATCCTTTACCTTCGTCATCGCGACGCCGCCGGCCAGCTTCTATCTGAAGAAGGCTGCCAAGGTCCAGAAGGGTTCCCAAACCCCTGGTTCTGCAGTTGCCGGTTCGGTCACGACGGCCCAGTGCCGCGAGATCGCTGAAGCGAAATTCAAGGACCTCAATGCGAACGACCTCGACCAGGCGACGAAAATCATCGCCGGTTCCGCCCGTTCCATGGGTCTGGAAGTGACGGAGTAAGATCATGGCTAAACTCGGAAAGCGCACCGCTGCTGCTCGCGAAACCGTAGATCGCGACGCTGTTTACACGATCGACCAGGCGTCTGCCCTGGTAAAATCCAATGCCACGGCCAAGTTCGATGAGACCATCGAGCTGTCCATGAATCTGGGTGTTGACCCGCGCCACGCTGACCAGATGGTCCGCGGTGTGTGCAACCTGCCGAACGGCACGGGCCGTACGGTTCGTGTTGCTGTCTTCGCGCGTGGTCCCAAGGCTGAGGAGGCCACGGCGGCCGGTGCTGACGTGGTTGGTGCTGAAGATCTGATGGAACAGGTCCAGTCCGGCAACATCAATTTTGACAAGGTCATCGCGACCCCGGACATGATGCCGATCGTCGGCCGTCTGGGTAAGGTGCTTGGCCCGCGCGGCATGATGCCGAACCCGAAAGTTGGTACCGTAACCATGGACGTGACCAAGGCGGTCAATGACTCCAAGGGTGGTGCTGTCGAGTTCCGCGTCGAGAAGGCCGGCATCGTTCACGCCGGCATCGGCAAGGCCAGCTTTACCGAAGAGGCGATCGCTGAAAATGTTCGCGCTCTGGTAAACGCAGTCGTCAAGGCCAAGCCGTCGGGTGCTAAAGGCGCGTACGTAAAGCGTATTTCGCTCAGCTCCACGATGGGCCCGGGCGTTAAGATCGACATGGCTGACGCAATTTCTGCATAAGCTATTGAGTTTCAGCCCGGCTGGATATATCCAGCCGGGCTGGTCGGCCTGTTTGGGCGTGTGTTTTGCGCCCTGGCAGACCAACCTGTCCGAGATCACAGGGGACCGGCTTGGCCGGTCTTAATCACAGAAGGCCCTGTGTGAGACAGAGCGAGATCAATGTGACCTTGGTTGCCAAGGTCGTGCTGGTTCGAGCCCTGGGACAGGATCCATCGCACCGATGAGATCTGCAGGTTTCAGCGATGCGATGTTTCACCGGCTCACCCATGGTGGGTGAGCCTTGCAGGGAGACCGCAATGGATCGCAATCAAAAAGAAGCTTCTGTTGAAGAGCTGAACGGCATCTTCGACGCAAGCGGATCCGTGGTCATGGCTCATTATTCGGGCATGACCGTTGCGGAAATGACGGAACTGCGCGCCAAGCTCCGCGAGCTGGGTGGCACGTTCAAGGTTGTTCGCAACCGCCTCGCAAAAATCGCACTCAAAGGCAAGCCGGGTGAGGGCGCTGCTGACCTGTTTACGGGTCCGGTCGCCATCGCTTACTCGGAAGACTTTGTTGCGGCGCCGAAGGTGGCTGTCGACTACGCCAAGGATAACGACAAGTTCGTCATCCTGGGTGGTTTCATGGAAGAGGAAGTCTTCGATGCCAAGGGTATCGAGGCGCTCTCCAAACTGCCGTCCCGCGAAGAACTCATTGGTACCATCGCCGCACGTCTGCTTGGTCAGGCGTCCCAGATCGGTCAGCGCCTCGCTGCTCCGGGTCAGGGCCTGGCTGGCGCCATCGAGGTCATCCGCGAGAAGGCCGAAGCCTAACGTCATTCTCCGCTATCGAACTGACACGACTACGACTTTAAGGAACTATAGAAATGGCTGATGTAGCTAAACTCTGTGACGAACTCCTGGGCCTCACCATCATGGAAGCCAAGGAACTCAACGACCTTCTCGAAGAAAAAGGCATCAAGGCTGCTGCTGCTGTTGCAGTTGCTGCTGGCCCGGCTGGCGACGGTGGCGCGGAAGCTGCTGCTGAGAAGGACGAGTTTGACGTTGTTCTGACCGCTGCTGGCGACAAGAAAATCAACGTGATTAAAGAAGTCCGCGCAATCACCGGTCTTGGCCTGAAAGAAGCCAAGGAAATGGTTGAAGGCGCACCGAAGGCCGTCAAAGAAGGCGCTGCCAAGGCTGAGGCTGAAGAAATCAAAGCTAAGCTCGAAGCTGCAGGTGCTTCTGTCGAGCTTAAGTAATCGCGCCGCGGCGTGATTGAAGATTTGCTACGGGCGCGTGGGGATTCCTGCGCGTCCGTTAGCCCGTCTTAAAAGACTGCGAAACGCCAGCCCGTCCCGAGGTGTTTCGTTTAGCCGGTCCAGGCGCCCGTCTGGATCAAGGGGCGAGGGGCGCGGAGAATCCTCTCCGCATCTATGCAGTGCTATCTGCGAAGGGAGCCGACATGGGTCTGTCGTTCACCGGCAAAAAGCGCATTCGCAAATCTTTCGGTCGCATTCCGGAAACGGTCGCGATGCCGAACCTGATCGAAGTCCAGAAGAGTTCGTATGAACACTTCCTGATGAAGGACATGCATTCCAGCGAGCGGACCGATACGGGTCTGCAGGCTGTCTTCAAATCGGTATTCCCGATCAAGGACTTCGCTGAGCGTGCGGTTCTCGACTTCGTATCCTACGAGTTCGAGCCTCCGAAATTTGACACCGAGGAGTGTCAGCAGCGGGACATGACCTATGCTGCGCCTCTGAAAGTGAAGATGCGTCTGATCGTTTTCGATGTGGACGAAGAAACCGGCGCCCGTTCGGTCAAGGACATCAAGGAGCAGGACGTCTATATGGGCGATATCCCGCTCATGACGGACAAGGGTACCTTCATCGTCAACGGTACCGAGCGTGTCATCGTTTCCCAGATGCACCGTTCTCCAGGCGTGTTCTTCGACCATGACCGTGGCAAGACGCACTCCTCCGGCAAATACCTGTTCGCAGCGCGCATCATCCCGTATCGCGGTTCCTGGCTCGACTTCGAGTTCGACGCCAAGGACGTGGTCCACATGCGCCTCGACCGTCGCCGCAAACTGCCGGCGACGACCCTGCTGTATGCGCTGGGCCTCGACAAGGAAGAGATCCTCTCCACCTTCTACACGGCTGTTGAGTACAAGCTGACCAAGAAGGGCTGGAGCGTACCGTTCGTGAAGGAACGCTGGCGCGGTGTGAAGCCGCAGCGCGACCTCGTGGACGCCAAGACGGGTGATGTTGTTGCCGAAGCCGGCAAGAAAATGTCTGCCCGTGCAGCCAACAAGCTGGCCGATGAAGGCCTGGCCAACCTGCTTGTTGGCGACGACCAGCTGATCGGTGCCTACCTGTCGGAAGACATGGTCAACATGGAAACCGGCGAGATCTTTGCCGAAGCCGGCGACGAGATCACCGAAGAGCTGCTGGTCGAGCTGAAGGAAATGGGCACCAAGGAAATCGGTATCCTGGATATCGATCCGGCCACCGGTGTTGGTCCCTATGTTCGCACGACCTTGTCCGTGGACAAGAATGAGAGCCGCGAGCAGGCGCTCGTCGACATCTATCGTGTCATGCGCCCGGGTGAGCCGCCGACCCCGGAAACCGCGGAAGCGATGTTCCAGGGCCTGTTCTTCGATAGCGAGCGTTATGACCTCTCTGCTGTTGGCCGCGTGAAGATGAACATGCGTCTCGACCTGGACGCTCCGGATGACATGCGTACCCTGCGCAAGGATGACATCCTGTCCGTCCTGAAGACGCTGGTCGACCTGCGTGACGGCCGCGGTGATATCGATGACATCGATAACCTGGGCAATCGTCGTGTTCGTTCTGTTGGCGAACTGATGGAAAACCAGTACCGCATCGGTCTTCTGCGCATGGAACGTGCGATCAAGGAGCGCATGAGCTCGGTTGATATCGAGACCGTCATGCCGCACGACCTGGTCAACGCCAAGCCGGCTGCCGCGGCCGTCCGCGAATTCTTCGGCTCCTCGCAGCTGTCGCAGTTCATGGACCAGACCAACCCGCTGTCGGAAGTCACCCACAAGCGTCGCCTGTCCGCGCTTGGGCCGGGTGGTCTGACGCGTGAGCGTGCGGGCTTCGAGGTTCGCGACGTACACCCGACGCACTATGGTCGTATCTGTCCGATTGAAACGCCGGAAGGCCCGAACATCGGTCTGATCAACTCCCTGTCCACCTTCGCCCGCGTCAACAAGTACGGCTTCATCGAAAGCCCGTACCGCAAGGTTGAAGACGGCAAGCTGACGGAAGATATCCAGTATCTCTCCGCCATGCAGGAGGCGCGTTACTCCATCGCCCAGGCCAACGCTCACGTGAATACCGATGGCGGTCTGGACAATGAGTTCGTCAACTGTCGTGTCGGTCCGGTCCGTGATGTCACCCTGACCTCGCGCGATGAAGTCGATTTCATCGACGTCTCGCCGAAACAGGTTGTTTCCGTCGCTGCGGCGCTGATCCCGTTCCTCGAGAACGATGACGCCAACCGCGCTCTGATGGGATCGAACATGCAACGCCAGGCCGTGCCGCTGGTGAAGGCGGAAGCGCCTCTCGTCGGTACCGGCATGGAAGCTGTTGTTGCCCGCGACTCCGGTGCGGCCATTGCGGCCAAGCGTGCCGGTGTGGTCGAGCAGGTCGACGCGACGCGTATCGTTATCCGCGCCACGGAAGATCTCGAAGCGGCCCAGTCCGGCGTCGACATCTACCGCCTGTCGAAATTCCAGCGTTCCAATCAGTCCACCTGTATCAACCAGCGTCCGATCGTACGCGTGGGTGATGCGGTTCGTGGTGGTGACATCATTGCTGATGGCCCGTCCACGGATCTGGGTGACCTGGCGCTCGGCCGTAACGTGGTCGTCGCTTTCATGCCCTGGAACGGCTACAACTTCGAGGACTCCATCCTCATCTCCGAGCGTATCGTGCGCGACGATGTCTTCACCTCGATCCACCTCGAGGAATTCGAGATCGCAGCCCGTGATACCAAGCTGGGTCCGGAAGAGATCACTCGCGACATCCCGAATGTCGGTGAGGAGGCTCTGCGCAATCTCGACGAAGCCGGCATTGTTGCCGTCGGTGCCGAGGTTGCTGCCGGTGATATCCTGGTTGGCAAGGTGACGCCGAAGGGCGAGAGCCCGATGACGCCGGAAGAAAAGCTTCTGCGCGCCATTTTCGGTGAGAAGGCGTCCGACGTTCGCGATACCTCCCTGCGCATGCCGTCCGGTGCAACCGGTACGGTCGTTGAAGTGCGTGTCTTCAACCGTCACGGCGTTGACAAGGACGAGCGCGCGATCTCGATCGAGCGTGAGGAAATCGAACGTCTCGGCAAGGACCGGGATGACGAGCTCCACATCCTTGAGCGCAACATCTACCAGCGTCTCGGCGATCTGTTGCTGGGCAAGACGGCGGTTTCCGGACCGCGCGGCTTTGCCAAGGGCGAGGTCACCGTTGATGCCCTCGACGAGACCCCGCGCAGCCAGTGGTGGCGCATCGGTCTGGACGACGAGAAAGCTATGGGTGAAGTCGAAGCACTGCAGAAGCAGTACGAAGACTCCAAGGCCCGCCTGGACCGTCGTTTCGAGGACAAGGTCGACAAGCTTCAGCGCGGCGATGAGATGCCGCCGGGCGTGATGAAAATGGTCAAGGTCTTTGTTGCCGTGAAGCGCAAGCTTCAGCCGGGTGACAAGATGGCCGGTCGCCACGGCAACAAGGGTGTCATTTCCAAGATCAACCCGATCGAGGACATGCCGTTCCTGGCCAATGGTGAAGCCGTTGACATCGTTCTCAACCCGCTGGGCGTTCCGTCCCGCATGAACGTCGGTCAGATCCTCGAGACTCACCTGGGTTGGGCCTGTAAGGGCCTGGGCGCCCAGATCGGCGAGGCTTATGAGGCCTACAAGCGTGACGGCAATATCCAGACGCTGACGACCGAGCTGAAGCGGGCCTATGGCGAGGATGCCGAGCTTCCGGAAACCGAACAGGAACTGGCCGAGCTGGGTCAGAACCTCAAGAACGGTGTTCCGATCGCAACGCCGGTCTTCGACGGTGCGCGTGAGCCGGATGTGGCTGACATGCTCGAACTGGCTGGCTTTGATCGTTCCGGTCAGTCGACCCTGTATGATGGTCAGACGGGTGAGCCCTTCCGCCGCAAGGTCACGGTGGGCGTCAAGCACCTGCTCAAACTGCACCACCTGGTCGACGACAAGATCCACGCTCGCTCGATTGGCCCGTACTCCCTCGTCACCCAGCAGCCGCTGGGCGGTAAGGCACAGTTCGGTGGCCAGCGCTTCGGTGAGATGGAGGTATGGGCACTGGAAGCATATGGTGCAGCGTACACGCTGCAGGAGATGCTGACGGTGAAATCGGACGACGTGGCGGGCCGGACCAAGGTCTACGAGGCAATCGTCCGTGGCGACGATACCTTCGAAGCCGGTGTCCCGGAGAGCTTCAACGTTCTCGTCAAGGAAATGCGTTCGCTCGGCCTCAACGTCGAACTGAAGAACGGCTAAGGCAATCAATTTCGCGGGGCGGTTCGCCGTCCCGCAAACCCCTTATGGGAGTGATGACATGAACAACGACGTCATGAACATCTTCAATCCGGCTGCCGAAGGCCCGTCTTTCGAC
The DNA here is from genome assembly GCA_017643585.1 of Maricaulis sp. Lineage (GTDB taxonomy): Bacteria > Pseudomonadota > Alphaproteobacteria > Caulobacterales > Maricaulaceae > Maricaulis. The sequence continues at coordinate 7,579 of JAEPND010000030.1, read as the reverse complement.
CGGATCCGCATCGCACTCGCCAGCCCGGAGAAAATCCTCTCCTGGTCCTTCGGTGAAGTGAAGAAGCCGGAAACCATCAACTACCGGACATTCAAGCCGGAACGCGATGGCCTGTTCTGTGCCCGCATCTTCGGTCCTGTGAAGGATTACGAATGTCTGTGCGGCAAGTACAAGCGTATCAAATACAAGGGCATCGTCTGCGAGAAGTGCGGCGTTGAAGTGACCCTCGCGCGCGTTCGTCGCGAGCGCATGGGCCACATCGAGCTGGCAGCTCCGGTCGCTCACATCTGGTTCCTGAAATCCCTGCCGTCGCGGATCGCCATGATCCTCGACATGGCACTCAAGGATGTCGAACGTGTTCTCTACTTCGAGAACTATGTTGTCATCGAGCCGGGCCTGACCCCGCTGCAGCCGTTCCAGCTTCTCTCCGAAGAAGAATACATGGACGCGCAGGACGAGTATGGCGAAGACGCGTTCACCGCCGGCATCGGTGCTGAGGCGGTCCGCGAGATCCTGATCAACATGGACATGGAAGCCGAGTGCGCCAAGATCCGTGAAGACATGAAGGAAACCGGCTCCGAGCTGAAGCTGAAGAAGTACGCCAAGCGTCTTAAGCTGCTCGAGAACTTTATCTCCTCCGGCAACAAGCCGGAATGGATGATCCTGACGGTCATCCCGGTCATCCCGCCGGAACTGCGTCCGCTGGTGCCGCTAGATGGCGGCCGTTTCGCGACGTCTGACCTTAACGACCTCTATCGTCGTGTGATCAACCGTAACAACCGCCTCAAGCGCCTTATCGAGCTGCGCGCGCCGGATATCATCATCCGCAACGAGAAGCGGATGCTGCAGGAATCCGTCGACGCCCTGTTCGACAATGGCCGTCGTGGCCGCGTGATCACCGGTGCTAACAAGCGCCCGCTGAAATCGCTGTCCGACATGCTCAAGGGCAAGCAGGGGCGCTTCCGTCAGAACCTGCTCGGCAAGCGCGTCGACTATTCCGGCCGCTCGGTTATCGTGGTTGGTCCGGACCTCAAGCTGCACGAATGCGGCCTGCCGAAGAAGATGGCGCTCGAGCTGTTCAAGCCGTTCATCTATGCGCGGCTAGACGCCAAGGGCCTGTCCGGTACCGTCAAACAGTCCAAGAAACTGGTCGAGAAAGAGCGTCCGGAAGTCTGGGACGTGCTCGATGAAGTGATCCGCGAACACCCGGTCATGCTGAACCGCGCGCCGACGCTGCACCGTCTCGGTATCCAGGCGTTTGAGCCGAAACTGATCGAAGGCAAGGCTATCCAGCTTCACCCGCTCGTCTGTGCAGCGTTCAACGCTGACTTCGATGGTGACCAGATGGCTGTTCACGTCCCGCTCTCGCTGGAAGCCCAGCTGGAAGCGCGGACCCTGATGATGTCGACGAACAACATCCTGTCTCCGGCCAACGGCAAGCCGATCATCGTTCCCTCCCAGGATATCGTTCTGGGCCTCTACTATCTTTCCATCGAGAAAGAGAACGAGCCGGGCGAGGGCATGGCCTTTGGCAGCCGTGCAGAAATGGAAGCGGCGCTGGAAACCAATGCTGTGACCCTGCACGCCAAGGTCAAGGCGCGCTGGGAAGGCATCGACTCTGAAGGCAACCAGGTCACCAAGGTCATCGAGACGACTCCGGGTCGCAAGATGATCATCGACCTCCTGCCGCGTCACGAGAAGATCCAGCCGGACATGGTTGGCGAACTGCTGACCAAGAAGGCAATCGGTGCGCTGATCGACAATGTCTATCGTCACTGCGGCCAGAAGGCGACGGTCATCTTCTGTGACCAGATCATGGGTCTGGGCTTCAAGGAAGCGGCCAAGGCCGGCATTTCCTTCGGCAAGGATGACATGCTCATTCCTGACGCGAAGGCCGATCTGGTTGGCGAAACGCGCCAGCTCGTTTCAGAATACGAGCAGCAGTATGTTGATGGTCTGATCACCAAGGGTGAGAAGTACAACAAGGTGGTCGACGCCTGGGCGAAGTGTACGGATAACGTCGCTGACGCCATGATGGACGAGATCGCGAAGACGACGGTCGGTGAAGACGGTCGTATCTCCGAGGTCAACTCGGTCTACATGATGGCTCACTCCGGCGCTCGTGGTTCCAAGAACCAGATGAAGCAGCTGGCGGGTATGCGCGGCCTGATGGCCAAGCCGTCCGGCGAGATCATCGAGACGCCGATTGTCTCGAACTTCAAGGAAGGCCTGACCGTCCTCGAATACTTCAACTCCACCCACGGTGCCCGTAAGGGTCTGGCGGATACCGCTCTGAAGACCGCGAACTCCGGTTACCTGACCCGTCGTCTCGTCGACGTGGCCCAGGACTGCATCATCACCGAAGAGGATTGCGGCACGTCCGAGTCCATCGAGATCGATGCGGTTGTGGACGGTGGTGAAGTCATCGTGTCCCTGGAACAGCGCCTGCTGGGCCGGACCACGGCGGAAGAGGTCAAGAATCCGGCGACGGGCGAGACCATCTGCGGTGCCGACACCTATGTCGACGAAGACCTGGCGGCCGAGATCGAAGCGGCAGGCGTGATCAGCGTCCGCGCGCGTTCACCGCTGACCTGTGAAACCCGTGTCGGTGTCTGTGCGACCTGTTACGGTCGTGACCTGGCCCGCGGCACGCGCGTCAATATCGGTGAGGCCGTGGGTGTTATCGCGGCCCAGTCCATTGGTGAGCCGGGTACCCAGCTGACCATGCGGACCTTCCACATCGGTGGTACCGCGCAGGTCTCCGAGCAGTCCTTCGTGGAAGCGACCAATGAAGGTACGATTGCCTTCACCAACCCGTCGACCGTCACCAACGCCGATGGCGATCTGATCGTCATGAGCCGTAACATGCAGGTTTGCATTGTTGACGGCGAAGGCAAGGAGCGTGAGGCACACAAGCTGGGCTATGGTACCAAGCTGCGTGTCAAAGAGGGTGACAAGGCCGAGCGCGGTCAGCGCCTAGCCGAGTGGGACCCGTATACCGCTCCGATCGTTTCGGAAGTGGGCGGCAAGGTTCGCTTCGTTGACATCACCGACGGTGTTTCCGTGAAAGAGGAAACGGATGAAGCTACGGGTATTGCCTCCAAGGTGATCATCGACTGGCGCTCCGGCACCAAGTCGTCTTCCATCCAGCCGGCCCTGGTCATCCAGGACGAGCAGGGTGAGCCGATCAAGCTGTCCTCCGGTTCAACCGCGAGCTACATGCTGGCTGTTGGCGCCATTCTCTCCGTCAGCGATGGCGACGAGATCCGCCCGGGTGACGTCATTGCACGTATCCCGACGGAAGGTGCGAAGACCCGCGACATCACCGGTGGTCTGCCGCGTGTTGCCGAGCTGTTCGAAGCCCGTCGTCCGAAGGACCACGCCGTGATCGCCGAGATCACCGGCCGTGTCGAGTTTGGTCGCGACTACAAGAACAAGCGTCGTATCGCCATCGTTCCGGAGGAGAATCCGGAAGAGGGTCGTGTCGAATACCTCGTTCCGAAGGGCAAGCACCTGACGGTCCAGGAAAACGACATCATCCAGAAGGGCGAGTACCTGCTTGATGGTCACCCGGCGCCGCACGATATCCTGGCGATCCTGGGTGTTCCGGCTCTGGCGGATTACCTGATCAACGAGATCCAGGAAGTCTACCGACTGCAGGGCGTTCCGATCAACGACAAGCACATCGAGACGATTGTTCGCCAGATGCTGCAGAAGGTCGAGATCCGTGATCCGGGCGAGAGTTCCTTCCTCGCCGGCGAGCAGGTCGACAAGATCGAGTATCTGGAAGCCAATGAGCGTCTGGAAGCCGAAGGCAAGCGCATGGCGTCCGGCGACCCGGTTCTGCTGGGTATCACCAAGGCATCGCTGCAGACGCGGTCCTTCATCTCCGCGGCGTCCTTCCAGGAAACCACGCGCGTTCTTACCGAGGCATCAGTCCAGGGTAAGGAAGACACGCTGGAAGGCCTGAAGGAGAACGTCATCGTCGGACGACTGATTCCTGCCGGTACGGGTGCGATGATGCGCCAGTACCAGAAACTTGCGGATGATCGTGACGACGTAATGCTCGCAGAGCGCGAGCAGGCGATCGAGGAAGAGGGGCTTCCGGCGGAAATCGCAGAAGCCGCTGCCGCTGAAGCAGCCTCTGAAGCGTCGCCTGAATAAGACGCTATTCGCCTGATACACAAGGAAAGGCCGCCAGTTAACTGGCGGCCTTTTTTTGTCCGCCCGGGGCTTAACCATGAGGGCATAAGAAAAAGTCTGTAGCGGTGCTTGACGGATGCGAGTCGCATGCGTAGTTTCCGCGCTCGTTTTAAGGGCGGGCCGTAATCCATTGGATTAAACGACGCTCACCGTAACGGAAAAACCCTTGGTTCCGACGCGCGGGCTCGATGCTCGAACGGCGGGGCCGTTACTTGCACCCAGCAGTGCCGTACCGCGCTGATGGGTGGCGCTATTGAGATAGAAACGGATTAGAGCGGGATGCCGACAATCAACCAGCTCATTCGCAAGCCGCGAAAAGACAAGCCGAAGCGCAACAAAGTGCCGGCCCTTGAGGCCTGCCCGCAGCGCCGCGGCGTTTGCACGCGCGTATACACGACGACCCCGAAAAAGCCGAACTCGGCTCTCCGGAAGGTCGCGAAAGTACGCCTGACCAACGGCCACGAAGTTGTGAGCTACATTCCGGGTGAAGGTCACAACCTTCAAGAACACTCTGTCGTGCTGATCCGCGGCGGTCGTGTGAAGGACCTTCCGGGTGTTCGCTATCACATCCTTCGCGGTGTGCTCGACACCCAGGGTGTCAAAGATCGTAAGCAGCGTCGTTCTAAGTACGGCGCCAAGCGTCCGAAGTAAGGGAGACGGCAATGTCACGTCGCCATCGCGCAGAAAAACGTGAGATCCACCCGGACCCGAAGTTCGGAGATCGCGATCTCACCAAATTCATGAACTACATCATGCTCGACGGTAAGAAATCCGTCGCAGAGCGCATCGTTTACGGTGCGCTGGACATCGTTGAGGGCAAGCTCAAGCGCGAGCCCGTCTCCGTATTCCATGATGCTCTCGGTAACGTCTCTCCGGAAGTTGAGGTTCGCTCCCGCCGTGTTGGTGGTGCGACCTACCAGGTTCCGGTTGAGGTTCGTGCGGACCGCAAGAAGGCCCTGGCCATCCGCTGGCTGACGGCTGCTGCTCGTGGTCGCAATGAGAACACGATGCGTGAGCGTCTCGCTGGCGAACTGATGGACGCTGCTGCCAACCGTGGCACCGCCGTCAAGAAGCGCGAAGACACTCACCGTATGGCTGAGGCGAACCGCGCCTTTGCTCACTACCGCTGGTAAACGACAAAGCTCGTATCAAGGACCCTGACAATGGCCCGCGAATATAAGATTGAGGATTATCGTAACTTCGGCATCATGGCTCACATCGATGCTGGCAAGACGACGACGACCGAACGGATCCTCTACTACACCGGTAAGTCCCACAAGATCGGTGAAGTGCACGATGGTGCTGCCACCATGGACTGGATGGAGCAGGAGCAGGAGCGTGGGATCACGATCACCTCTGCTGCGACGACCTGTTTCTGGAACGGCAAGCGTCTGAACATCATCGACACCCCGGGCCACGTGGACTTCACCATTGAGGTTGAGCGCTCCCTGCGTGTCCTCGACGGTGCTGTTTGCTGCCTCGACGCCAATGCCGGTGTTGAGCCGCAGACCGAGACGGTCTGGCGTCAGGCGGACAAGTACCAGGTTCCGCGCATGATCTTCGTCAACAAGATGGATAAGCTCGGCGCTGACTTCTACAACTGCGTTGGCATGGTCACGGATCGCCTGGGTTCCATCCCGCTTCCGGTCCAGCTGCCGATCGGCTCCGAGAACGAGTACGAAGGCCTGATTGACCTGGTCAAGATGAAAGAGCTCGTCTGGCAGGGCGAAAACCTGGGTGCAACCTGGGAAGAGCGCGAGATTCGCGCTGAGCTTGCCGACAAGGCGGCCGAGTACCGCGAGCAGCTGGTCGAGACCGCTGTCGAGCAGGACGAAGCGGCCATGGAAGCTTATCTGGAAGGCGAGGAGCCGACCGAAGAGAAGCTGAAAGAGCTGATCCGTCAGGGTACGATCAACCTGTCTTTCGTTCCGATCCTTTGCGGTACGGCGTTCAAGAACAAGGGTGTCCAGCCGCTGCTCGACGCTGTTGTTGACTTCCTGCCGAGCCCGGTCGAGATCCCGGCCATCAAGGGTATCGACGTCAAGACGGAAGAGGAGACCACGCGTCCGGCGTCTGATGACGAGCCGACCTCGCTGCTGGCGTTCAAGATCATGAACGACCCGTTTGTGGGCTCGCTGACGTTTGCTCGCATGTATTCCGGTCACCTGGAAACGGGTACGTCCCTGCTCAACACGGTCAAGGACAAGAAAGAGCGTATCGGTCGTATGCTGCTGATGCACTCCAACTCCCGTGAAGACATCAAGGAATGTTACGCCGGCGACATCGTCGCGATTGCAGGCCTGAAGGACACGACGACGGGCGACACCCTGTCTGACTCACTCAAGCCGGTTATCCTCGAGCGTATGGAATTCCCGGATCCGGTTATCGAGCTGGCCATTGAGCCGAAGTCGAAAGCCGACCAGGAGAAGCTGGGTATCGCTCTGCAGCGTCTGGCTGCCGAGGATCCGTCCTTCCGTACGAAGTCCGACGAAGAATCCGGTCAGACGATCATCGCGGGCATGGGCGAGCTTCACCTCGACATCCTGGTTGACCGTATGAAGCGCGAATTCAACGTTGAAGCGAACATCGGTGCGCCGCAGGTGGCCTACCGCGAGAGTCTCAGCCAGGCTGGTCTTGTCGACTACACGCACAAGAAGCAGTCCGGTGGTTCCGGTCAGTTCGCTCGCGTCAAGATCGAGTTCGAACCGAATGAAGCCGGTGCCGGTTTCGAGTTCGAGTCCAAGATCGTCGGCGGTAACGTGCCGAAAGAATACATCCCGGGTGTCGAGAAGGGCCTCAAGTCTGTCATGGACAATGGTCTGCTCGCAGGCTTCCCGGTCATCGACGTCAAGGCGACGCTCGTTGACGGTGCCTACCACGATGTTGACTCCTCTGTTCTCGCTTTCGAGATCGCTGCGCGTGCAGCCTTCCGTGAAGCGAAGCACGAATGTGCTCCGAAGCTTCTCGAGCCGATCATGAAGGTCGAGGTCGTGACGCCGGACGAGTACACCGGTGGCGTTATCGGTGACCTGAACTCCCGCCGCGGCCAGATCGCGGGTCAGGAGATGCGTGGCAACGCTACGGTTGTTAACGCAATGGTCCCGCTCGCCAACATGTTTGGCTACGTGAACAACCTGCGCTCGGCCACTCAGGGGCGCGCCCAGTTCACCATGCAGTTCGACCACTATGAGGCTGTGCCGAAAGCGGTTGAACAGGAAATCATCGAGAAGTCCGCATAAGCGGCTTCTTCGAACGGAAACAACGCAGATTGAGATTTCGGAGAGAGATCGATGGCTAAAGAAAAGTTTGAGCGCACAAAGCCGCACGCGAACATTGGTACGATTGGTCACGTTGACCATGGCAAGACCACGCTGAC
>JAEPND010000002.1 GCA_017643585.1 Maricaulis sp. | reverse complement strand
CTCCTTGATCGCTGTTTGCTTCGCATCAACCAGTCTCAAGGCTTCAGCCCGGGTGAACAACCTTATGAGAACTCACACCTAGCGACGGGTCAGGATGCCGCCCAGTTCAGGCTTGCCGTTGAGGTTGGGATGCGGATAGGGCGTAAACGCCTCATCCTCTGGCCAGATCCATCGGTCGGCCGGGAACAGCTCATGCATGGCCTCCAGTGAGCAGCCATAGGGCGGTCCCCCGCGTTCGTCCTTTTGCATGAACAGCGCCAGGAAACGCCCACCCGGCTTGAGCCAGCGATGCGCGCACGCTTCATAGGTTTCGCGCAATCCGGGCGGAATGGCACAGAGGAAGGTTTGCTCGTAAATCAGATCGAGCGGAGCGGCTGGCGTCCAGGCCAGTCCGTCGCCTTCAACCAGTTCCGCGTGGAGGCCGGCCTGATCTAGCGCACCGGCCTGCCAGTGGATGGCTGTGTAGGAAAGGTCAAAGCCGGTCACCTGCATGCCCAGCCTCGCGAAATGCACCACCTCACGCGAACGACCACAGCCGGGTATGAGCACGCGGCGCCCAGCTGAAAGCACACCGGCCGTCACCCAGTCCTGTGCTGCCGGGTGCAGGCCATCGCGCTCCCAAGGGGTCGAATTATCCTGAAATCTCTTTTCCCAATCCATGACTTGCCCCGCAATCTCGTGGGAGATTACGAGGTGGAGCCCAGTGGAACAACCAGCGCTATCAGGCTGCCTTTGCGATCCGACAAAGGTCGACGATCGACAGGGGGCGTAGCGGGGACGGACGAGCCGCTTCTGGCAGGAGGCCCGTTCCGCACAGCATGCGAACGCCGCAGGCCATGGCTTGTTTGAGGGTCTTGAGGTCGCGCACGTCATCGATCAGCAGGGGCGCACCCAGCCCGCCCGCCGCCCGTACGGTGTTGTTTAGAGCTGCGGTGTCGTGATCGAGCATGCCCTCACTCTCGAAATTGGCTGGTTTGAGGGCACGCGTGGAGAATAGAGAGACGCCACGCTCCTGAAAGACCGAGAGGTCGGCATGGCCAAAGGGCTGGTCGACCATGAGGCCGAAACCTTTGTCGCCGAATTCCTGCATGGCGGGCAGCGCATCACCCTGGGGAATATCGGCAGCCTCCAGACGGAGCCAGAAGCTCTTGCGCGCCACTTCAGGGACACCGTCGAGGCAGTCCAGGAAACGAGCCCGGCTTTCCGGGTTGAGCAGGGTGGTCTCGTGAACCGAGATTGCGAAGGTGTTGCGCTTCTTTTTCTTGAAAAAGGCCAGAAACGCCTGGAAGGCGGATTGCGCACCGACCAGGTCGAGTGTCAGGTGCTCGATATCGCTCATGCGCGTCTCGATGGCCCGGTGCCCGTCGATCAGGCGTCCTTCAACATGGACTTTGGCAAAACAGTAATTGGCAGTGATGGCCTGGCGCTCCGAATCCCATATCGGGCGAAAACAGGCCTGGGTGTTGTCTGCGCCGGGGCCCAGTTCGTGCAGGGGCGGCAGCGAGGCGGCGGACGGAATATCAGGCGTTTTGCGTGGGGCAGGTGGTGCTGATTTTTCCTTGGCGATCTGGGCGAGTTCTCCCGGAGAAACCGATTGCGAATCCCCCGCGATCTGAAGGTCCGGCAAATCAGGATGCCCGAGGAAGAAGGAAATCATCTCCTCGGTGATCTTCTCGACTTCTTCGGCAATATTGTCGGCGTGTTCTGCAAAAATGATCAGGAAGCCTTCTTCGCAGGGCACGAGGATATGTTTGATGGACAGGCGCTTTTCGATGAAGTGCGAGGCCGCGGCGAAGATCTTTTTCTTCATTGCCGGCCAGTTTTCGCCAGATGCTTCCTTGATCCGGTCAAGGTTAAGCAATTGAAACTGGCCGATATCGACCTTTTTCTTCTCCGCGAGAACGGCCTTTAAAATAGAATTCAGATCAATAGACATCGACGACTAGCACTTTCCCACCCCTGTACGAATATCTGTATGCGCTAGTTTGATTAATATGCGATTGATGACTTGCGGGCCGGTGGTGGGGCTTGCCTCATCGACCACCCCATGTCATCACCCGCGCCCGGCCATAAAGGTCGATGCGGATGTGGCGAAACTGGTAGACGCGCCAGATTTAGGTTCTGGTGCCGCGAGGCGTGGGGGTTCGAGTCCCTTCATCCGCACCACCCTTCACCCTTTGGGTTATGGATGGCAGGCCACCCTGGCTGACATGCAAGGGGCAGGGTGCCGTGAAACAGGGCTTTTTCTCGCTCAATTCCGCTTCAATACACCGGCTACAGCGTCACACCGTTGCGCAGGCCAAAACGGCGTGACATAACGCGCGCTCGAATTTCAACGCGGTCTCCGCATTAGTCAGAACACCAAGGTCCAACCCATGAACGTCATCGAGAAAGCATCAGAAGGCTTGAGCCGCACGTATGAAGTCGTTTTCGCGGCTGATGATCTGCAAGCTCGCCTGGATGCGAAAATCGAAGAAATCCGTCCGGAAGTCCGCCTCAAAGGCTTCCGCCCGGGCAAAGTACCGTCCAAGCACATTCGCAAGATGTTTGGCGAATCCATCATGGGCGACCTGCTCAACGAGCTGGTTCCGGAAACCACCCAGAAAGCACTCGACGATCGCAATATTCGTCCGGCTTCCCAGCCGGAGATCAGCGTCAAGTCGGACGCCAAGGAAGTCGCTGGCGGCGCCGATTTCGCTTTCGAGATCAGCCTGGAAGTCATGCCGGAGTTTGAACCGGCAGATCCGTCCAAGCTGAAAGTCGATCGCCCGGTCGCTGAAGTGGCTGACGCCCAGGTTGACGAATCTCTGGCCGAGCTGGCGGACAAGAACCGCTCTTTCGCTGCCAAGAAGGGCGGCAAGAACGCCAAGGCCGAAGAAGGCGATGTCGTTGTCATCGATTTCGTTGGCAAGATTGACGGCGAGGCCTTCGAAGGCGGTTCCGCAGAAGATAGCCGTGTCGCTATCGGCGACGGCGCCTTCATTCCGGGCTTTGAAGAGCAGCTGGTTGGTGCCAAGCGTGGCGAAGAACGCGAGCTGAACGTGACCTTCCCGGAGCAGTATCAGGCCCAGCACCTGGCCGGTAAGGCCGCTGTCTTCGAAGTGACCGTCAAGGACATCGAATCTCCGGAAGAGCCGAAGGTCGATGACGAGCTGGCCAAGCGCTTGGGTCTGGAAGACCTCGATGGCCTCAAGGATATCCTCAAGAAGAATATCGAGAGTGAGCACGCCCAGCAGTCGCGCATGAAGGTCAAGCGCGTGATCCTCGATCAGCTCGACAGCGAGCACAGTTTTGACCTGCCGCCGAAAATGGTGGAAGCGGAATTCTCCAACATCTGGCGCGAAGTCTCCAACGCAATGGAGCAGGGCCAGCTGGAGGATGAAGACAAGGACAAGTCTGAAGACCAGCTCAAGGACGAGTATCGCGGCATTGCCGAGCGCCGTGTGCGCCTGGGTCTGGTGCTGGCGGAAATCGGCCGCGCCAATAATGTTGACGTGACGCAGGAAGAACTGTCTCGCGCCGTGAACCAGGAAGCCATGCGCTATCCAGGTCAGGAACGCCAGGTCGTCGAGTTCTACCAGAAGAACCCGAATGCGATCGCCCAGCTGCGTGCGCCGATCTATGAGGAAAAAGTCGTCGACTACATCCTCGAGCAGGCGGATGTGAGCGAAGTCAGCGTCTCCCGTGAGGATCTCTTCGCGGATGATGACGAGGTCGAGGCCGCGCCCAAGAAAAAGTCTCCGGCCAAAAAAGCAGCTCCGAAAAAGCCGGCTGCAAAGAAGGCTCCGGCGAAGAAGGCCGCTGCGAAAAAGGCTGACGCCAAGGACGAGAAGCCTGCGGCGAAAAAGGCTCCGGCCAAGAAAAAGGCCCCTGCTAAAAAAGCTCCGGCCAAAAAGGCAGCTGCCAAAAAAGACGCCTAGAGCTAACAGTCTCATTTTAAAACAGAACGCCGGTGCCTATATGTGCACTGGCGTTTTGTTTTTGGTCATACCTTGCAGTTTAGAGCTGTGTTGTCGGCCTTGCCTCACCGGGCGAGCGCCGCAATAGTTCTTATTACTTTCCCATGAATCGGCGGCGTCCGCTGTGCCGATACCCCAAGGAGCGCGATATGAGAGATCCCCAGGATGTGATGATGAATCTTGTTCCCATGGTCGTCGAGCAGACCAGCCGGGGCGAGCGTTCCTTCGATATTTTTTCCCGTCTTCTCAAGGAGCGGATCATCTTCCTGACCGGACCGGTCGAGGACCACATGGCGAGCCTGGTCATTGCCCAGCTGCTCTTCCTTGAATCGGAAAATCCGAAGAAGGAAATCTCCATGTACATCAACTCGCCGGGCGGTGTCGTTTCGGCCGGGTTGGGCATTTATGACACGATGAAATACATCCGCAGCCCTGTCTCCACGATCTGCCTGGGCATGGCGGCGTCCATGGGCTCGCTGCTGCTGACTGGTGGCGAGAAAGACATGCGCTTCGCGACTCCGAACGCGCGCATCATGGTACACCAGCCGTCCGGCGGTTTCCGGGGCCAGGCCTCTGACATCGAGCGTCACGCTGCTGACATCATGAAGATCAAGCGCCGTCTCAACGAGATCTATGTCGAGCACACCGGTCGCAAATACGAGGAAATCGAGGCAGCACTGGACCGCGACAACTTCATGTCTGCGGAAGAGGGCAAGGAATTCGGACTGATCGACCAGATCGTCCAGACGCGTGGCGGCGAGGACGCAGCCGAAGACTAGATGTGTTTGTTGGCGCGGATCCTGCTTGATCTGCGCCATAACACTGTGGTCGAATAACAGAATGCGGAAACGTTTCGCTAAAGATCGATGGAGATTTTCAGCGAGACGAAACGGAAAGCAGGCATGGTATAGACCCAATGCTTGCGGGTTGAATTGGAGCGGTCATGAGTAAGACGACAGGCGGCGAAGGCGAAGCGAAGAACACGCTGTATTGTTCTTTTTGCGGCAAAAGCCAGCATGAGGTTCGCAAGCTGATTGCGGGGCCGACCGTCTTTATCTGCGACGAGTGCGTTGAGCTCTGCATGGATATCATTCGCGAGGAGAGCAAGTCCTCGCTGGTGAAGTCCAAGGGCAATGTTCCGGCTCCGCAGGAAATTTTCGATATCCTTAACGACTATGTGATCGGGCAGGGGCACGCCAAGCGCGTCCTCTCCGTCGCGGTTCACAACCATTATAAACGCCTCAATCACGCCACCCAGAATGGCGGCGATGTCGAGCTGGCCAAGTCCAACATCCTGCTCATCGGTCCGACCGGTTGCGGCAAGACGCTGCTGGCCCAGACCCTCGCACGCATCCTGGATGTGCCCTTCACAATGGCTGACGCCACCACGCTGACCGAAGCCGGTTATGTGGGTGAGGATGTCGAGAACATCGTACTGAAGCTGCTGCAGGCCGCGGATTACAATGTTGAACGCGCCCAGCGCGGCATTGTCTATATCGACGAGATCGACAAGATCTCCCGCAAGTCCGACAACCCGTCGATCACACGTGATGTGTCGGGTGAGGGCGTGCAGCAGGCTCTGCTGAAAATCATGGAGGGCACGGTCGCATCCGTGCCGCCGCAGGGTGGTCGCAAGCATCCGCAGCAGGAATTCCTGCAGGTCGACACCACGAATATCCTGTTTGTCGTTGGCGGTGCCTTTGCCGGTCTCGACAAGGTTATTTCCCAGCGCGGGCAGGGTTCTTCCATCGGTTTTGGCGCCGATGTACGTGAGCCGGATGATCGTGGCACCGGTGAGATCCTGCGTGATGTTGAGCCGGATGACCTCAACCGTTTCGGCCTGATCCCGGAATTTGTCGGTCGTCTGCCGGTCATCGCAACGCTGGAAGACCTGGACGAGGACGCTCTGATCAAGATCCTGACCGAGCCGAAAAATGCTCTGGTCAAGCAGTATCAGCGCCTGTTCGAGATGGAAGGCGTGGGCCTGACCTTTACCGAGGATACGCTCAAGGCCATCTCCCAACGCGCTATCCAGCGCAAGACCGGGGCCCGTGGCCTGCGCTCGATCATGGAGGGCATTCTGCTCGAAACCATGTTCGAACTGCCAGGCCTGGATGGTGTTGAAGAAGTTGTAGTCAACGGCGAAGTCGTTGATGGCAATGGCAAACCTCTCTACATCTATGCAGATCGCAAGGGCGAGAAAGCCGAGGGCGCTTGACGTCCGGCTTTCGGATCGCCACCTGTTGATCTGAAGACAGCCTCTACTGTCACAGTATTAGCCGCCGGTTCCGCCGCGAATCGCGTCAAATTCCCAGCGAATGCGACGCGGCCGGGCCGCGAATGGAGTATCCATGTCCACAGTGAAAACCCTACCGCTTCTCCCGCTTCGCGACATTGTCGTTTTCCCGCACATGATCGTGCCGCTGTTTGTCGGCCGGGAAAAATCCGTGAAGGCCCTGGAAGAGGTGATGCGGGCGGACAAGCAGATCCTGCTTGCGACACAACGAAACGCGTCTGACGATGAGCCGGCTCCGGCGGCCATCCATTCCACGGGCGTGATCGCCTCGGTCCTGCAATTGCTGAAACTGCCTGACGGTACCGTGAAAGTGCTGGTCGAGGGCGGGGTCCGCGTTGATATCACCAAGCATCTCGACAACCAGGCCTATTACGAGGCCGAATGTGAGACGATCATCGAAGACCAGGGCGATGAGAGCGAACACGAAGCGCTGATGCGGTCGGTCGCGGCCAAATTCGATGACTATGTCAAACTGAACAAGAAAGTTCCACCGGAAGCGCTGGCCTCGTTGCCGCAGATCACCGAGCCGGGCAAGCTGGCCGACACGATCTCTGCCCACCTGGCCGTCAAGATCGACGAAAAACAGAGCCTGCTCGAGGAAACCGATGTTTCCGCGCGCCTGGAACGTGTTCTGGGCCTGATGGAAGGTGAGATCGGGGTCCTGCAGGTCGAAAAGAAGATCCGCAGCCGCGTCAAGCGCCAGATGGAAAAGACGCAGCGCGAATACTATCTCAATGAACAGATGAAGGCGATCCAGCGCGAGCTGGGTGAGGGCGATGACGGCCGCGAGGAGATGGCCGAGCTGGAAGAGCGTCTGGCCGAGGCCAAGCTGTCCAAGGAAGCCCGCACGAAAGCTGAGGCGGAGTTCAAGAAGCTGCGCCAGATGAGCCCGATGTCCGCCGAGGCGACCGTTGTTCGCAATTATCTGGACTGGATCCTGGCGCTGCCTTGGGGCAAGCGCAAACGTCTCAAAAATGACCTTGGCCGCGCTGAAGGCATTCTCGACAGCGATCATTATGGCTTGGAAAAGGTGAAGGAGCGCATTCTCGAGCACCTGGCTGTCCAGGCGCGTACCAAGAAGCTGCGCGGCCCGATTCTGTGCCTTGTTGGCCCGCCTGGTGTGGGTAAGACCTCGCTGGGTCGTTCCATCGCCAAGGCGACAGGGCGTGACTTTGTGCGCATGTCCCTGGGCGGAGTGCGTGACGAGGCCGAGATCCGCGGTCACCGCCGGACCTATATCGGCTCCATGCCGGGGCGCATCATCCAGTCGATGAAAAAGACCAACACGTCCAACCCGCTTTTCCTGCTCGACGAGATCGACAAGCTGGGCGCGGACTATCGCGGTGATCCGGCGTCGGCGCTGCTCGAAGTGCTGGATCCGGAACAGAATTCCACCTTTGCCGATCACTATCTGGAGGTCGATTACGACCTGTCCGACATCATGTTCGTGACGACGGCGAACACGCTCAACCTGCCGCAACCGCTTCTCGACCGGATGGAGATCATCCGCATCGCCGGTTACACCGAAGATGAGAAGGTCGAGATTGCCAAGCGCCACCTTCTGCCCAAGACGCTGAAAAACCACGCGCTGAAAGAGGATGAGTGGGAGCTGACAGAAGACGGTCTGCGCGATCTGATCCGCTATTACACGCGCGAAGCCGGTGTGCGTAATCTCGAGCGTGAAATCTCCAACCTTGCCCGCAAGTCCGTGCGCAAGATCGAGAGCGGCGAGGAGAAAACCATCTCTATCACGCCGGACAATCTCAAGGACTATTCCGGCATCCGCAAACACCGTTTTGGTGAGACCGAGAACCAGGACCAGATCGGTGTTGTCACCGGATTGGCGTGGACGGAAGTTGGCGGTGACTTGCTGACGATCGAGGCCGTGCGCATGCCGGGCAAGGGCCAGATGAAAGTCACGGGTAATTTGCGCGATGTGATGAAGGAATCCATCTCTGCGGCGAATTCCTTTGTGCAGTCCCGCGCGCCCTCTGTCGGGGTCAAGCCGACGGTTTTCCGGGCAACGGATATCCACGTGCACGTGCCGGAAGGGGCGACGCCCAAGGATGGTCCGTCTGCGGGTATCGGCATGATGACGGCGATCGTTTCCGTGCTGACCGGTATTCCGGTTCGTAAGGATATCGCCATGACCGGCGAGATTACCCTGCGTGGCCGGGTCCTGCCGATCGGTGGGCTGAAAGAGAAACTGCTCGCAGCCCTGCGTGGTGGCGTGAAGACGGTGCTCATTCCCAAGGAGAATGAAAAGGATCTCGAGGAGATCCCGGACAACGTCAAGGAAGGCCTGGAGATCATCCCGGTCGAAACCGCTGATGAAGTCCTCACCCGGGCTCTGATCGAACCGGTTGAACCCGTCGAGTGGACGGAAGCAGACGAGGCGGCCCTGGCGGCTGTGTCTGCCCCGCCAGCCAGCGGCGAAAGCACGGGCATTGCGCACTAGTTTCATCTGAAACAAAATTGAGCAATAAAATGAGGGCCGGGATGTAAATCCCGGCTCTTTTTTGCATAAAAACGACGTTTGTTAACCTTGGGGGGATTGACGGTCGTTGTCGCTCTGCCCACAGTCATGCTCATGACTGGAACGACCTATATCTTTTTTGGCTATTTTACCGACGTTTCCCGAACGGGGGCGGTGGCCGGATAGATTGCGTGACCAGCAACAAGTTTCCAGGACCTCCCCCAGCGGGAGGTCCTTTTCTTTTGGGGTAAGGACATGAGTGATACACAAGCCCGGGATCAGGTTCGAGCGCAGATTTCTGAGCTGGACCGCCTCTTGATCGACACCATCGCCAAGCGCGGTGACCTGGTGGAGGAAATCCTTCGTGCCAAGGCGGATGAAGGCCTGCCTGTTCGCGATCGCGAGCGGGAACAGGCAGTTCTGCGCGAGGCGGTGGAGCGCGGCAAGGCGCAAGGTGTCGCGCCGGAACTGGTGGAAAGCCTGTTCCAGGGGCTGTTCGAAGCGTCCATCCAACGTCAGCGGACACATTTCGACAGCATGCGGGACGAGGATCTCAACGAGGCCACTGTGGCCTATCTGGGCGGGCCGGGCAGCTACAGTCATATTGCGGCTCAGCGGGTGTTCGAACGCCGCAATGCCAGTGTGGTTCCTGCTCCCAAGCGTGATTTTATCTCGATCTTCCGCGCCGTTGAGAGTGGCGAAGTGGATTTTGGTGTGATCCCGATCGAAAACACCACGACCGGCTCCATCAACGAGGTGTATGACCTGCTCCTGTCTGGCAATGCCAAGATTGTCGGAGAGTTTCTCCTGCGTGTGGACCACTGCCTGATCGGTCGTTCGACAGGCCTGGGCCGCGTCAATCGCGTCTATGGGCATCCCCAGGCCCTGGCTCAGTCGCGCCGCTGGCTGGCGAGCCACCCCGAAATCGAGACGCACATGGCGTCCAGTTCCACGCGCGCGCTGGAGCGATTGCTGGAAGACGATGACACGGCGGGCGTGATTGCTGGCGCCGATGCCGCGGCGCTTTTCGGCTTTGATATCCTGGAAAGCGGGGTTGGCGACCACGAACAGAATATCACCCGCTTCATCGTGCTGGGCCGCGGTGCGAAAAATCCGACGCGAGAGGTGGAATGCAAGACCTCCATGATGTTCACCACACGCGATACGCCGGGCGCTCTCGTTGATGCCCTGATGGGCTTCCGGAACGGTGAGGTGAACCTGGTCAAGCTGGAAAGCCGCCCCATTCCCGGCAATCCCTGGGAAGAAATGTTCATCATGGATGTCGAGGGGCATGTCGAAGATAAGGTCATCAAGGATGCCATGGCGGTGCTCGAGGAGCATACGCGCGAGATCAAACAACTCGGTTGTTACGCCTCGGATCGTATCGATGCGGTGAGCGTTGCCGAATAATCGAACACGATCTGCCCAGACTGAAGCTCATCGGGATTGCCAACCCGATGAGCCGTCTTGTGTCTGGCGTCATGCGTCCTTGGCGACATATTCGCTCAACAGTTTTTCCTGCTTGGCGCGCTCCACCTTGCTGGAAAACTGCTCATTGATACGCACTTCCTGCAGGGTTTTGACCAGGGTGATCAAGGACCCGCTGAGGAACAGGATACCCATTCCGACATAACCCTTGGTCGACAGGTCAACCGGCATCAACAACAGGGAAAGCGCAAGCATCCCCAGGGCAATGGCAACACAGGCATAATTGAAGCTGATCCAGAGTTTTGATTGGCCAAGCATCCTATTGCTCCTTTTCGTCTTGGATGCGGGAGCGAATTCGCTCAAGCACCGTGTCTGAAGCATGTGGGGAAGGGGTGCCGCAGCCTGCCGCTGCAAGCCGGTCCAGAATGCCGTCCGGGGCGCTTTCAGCATTGATCTCTTCCAGGATCTCCATCTGCTCAAAGACATCGGGTTGATCCAGGAAGTCGGTCAGAACCCGTTCGCCCTCCACGAGGGCGGCAATGCCGGTAATATCTCCACTGAGGTCAGCCGTGGTCCGACGTTCAGCGGCGACGGATTGTGCTGTGGAGAGCCCTTGTTTGAGTTCAAGCAAGCGCGTCTGTCCGGCGTCGATCAGCCGGCGCAGGCGTTCAACCGCCAGCTGGTTTCGCGCCAGTGATTTTTCCAGACGATCAATATCGCGCTCCAGTCGCGCCAGGTGTCCGGCCGCATCCTCTGCAAGCGCGGTCAGATCCGATTTAAGTGCCTTCTCAATTCGTGTTTCCAGCTCACTGGCCTGGCCTCGCAGACTTGTCAGCGTGCGTGTGTCATTGCGCTCCTTGAGGATCAAACCGGCCAGGCGTTGTTTGGCCTGGGCCTGTGCTGATGTCGCATCTTCGATTTTCTGCTCCAGAATGGTGATGGCATTCTGGCGCTCGAACTGGCGTTCGGTTTTGCGAACCTCCCCGCGCATTACGGTCATTAGGGTAGAGAACATCGCAACCTCCTTAAATGAACAATGTTCATATTCAGAGTGAAGGCGAATAGGATTCATGCAAGCTGAAATATGAACCTTGTTCATTAAAAAGATTTATGCTTGAAACGGGGGATGGAACCGAATTCACAAACCGTTCGTGGCCGGGGACGGCCGCCACTGTCTGAAGGCGTCCGACAAAGGCTGCTAACCCATGCGCGTGAGCTGCTTCGCTCAGGCGAGCAGGAGAGCCTGCCTATTCGGCAGCTTGCCGCGAGTGCGGGCGTAAGTACAGGTTCATTCTACAAATTCTTTCCTGACCAGCACGCGCTCAGGGAGGCGCTGGCCATGGATGTCTATGCCGAGCTGGCCCTGATTCTCGACAGGACCTTGAGCCAGGCGGCCGGTCAGTCCGTCTATGACCGGGTCATGCATCTGGCGGTTGCCTATGTGGATTATGTCCAGGCGAATGAGAAGCTCTGGGCCAATCTGCTGGAGTTTCGCCGCCAGTATCGCGATTCGAATGTCCTGGCGGTTGAGGCGGAAAATGCCCTGTTCGGCGTGCTGGAAGCGGAGCTGGACAAGCTTGACGGAGTGGATGGGGCGGGCCTGCGTGCGGACTTGGCGCGCGCCCTTTGGGCCAGTGTTCATGGCATTACCGTGCAGACGGTACCGAACAGCTTTAAAGAGGATCCACGCGGCGATGCACTGGAGCAAATGCGCCTGATCATCGATGCTGTGATCACGCGTTACAGTTCCTAGAGCACGAAGCGCTTGCCAAGGAGCGTTTGGCTTATTAGAACGCGCGCTCCACACCGGATGGGCGGTTAGCTCAGTTGGGAGAGCATCTCGTTTACACCGAGAGGGTCGGGGGTTCGAGCCCCTCACCGCCCACCATCCTTTTTTCCTGAATGACAGGCGGATCGGCCGCAGGGCACACGCATGCGCGGCCCCTTGTCGGTGTGGCGTCAGACGAAAGCCGGCGAACCGGGGAAATTGCCAAGACCGGGAAGGGCCACAGCGAGCTCCGCTTCGCTCAGACCAAACCAGCGCCCGAGAGTTGCAGCATATTGTTCCACCGAGGTGGTGGGGATGAGACGTCCATTGCCGGCGTCCTGGCCGTGCTCAAACCCATAATCAGGCATGTCACCGTAAATCTGGCGGCCATTGACGGCTCCACCGATGATAAAGTGGTGCGAGCCCCAGCCGTGGTCAGTTCCATCGCCATTGATTGTCAGCGTGCGGCCAAAGTCTGATGCGGTGAATACGGTCACATCATTTTCCGCTCCGATTTCACTCATTGCGGTGGTGAAGGCGGCGATGCCGGCGGCCAGAGCCGTTTGCCGGTTGATCAATTCGCGGGCCTGGGCCGAATGGGTATCAAAACCACCCAGGCCGACAAAGAAGACCTGGCGTGATGCGCCCAGCACATTGCGTAGCGAGATGGCTTCCGCAACCGTGCGCATCTGGGCGCCGAAATGCCCCTCCGGGAAGGCTGTCGTGACTTCGGCGACCTCATCCATCGCCGCCGAATAGGCCTGGTTCGTATCCAGGGCCCGGCGTGATCGATCCACAATGTCCCGCTGGAACAGATTGACGGGGGACAGGCCCTGTGAGCGGAAATGCTGTTCCATCAGGCTGGAAACGGCCGGGTCTTCAGCGCCGAAATAGGGCGGCCATTGGATGGCGATCAGATTGTCAGGACCGCCGATGGAAAGTTGGTATTGCTGTGCGACATCACCGGACAGCCAGACCTGGTTGCCGAATGTACTCATACCCGTGAACAATGAGTTCTGGTTGGCATTGGATTCCAAAGCGGCATCGGCGAAACGGCCGCCCCATCCAAACAGGGCGCCTTCCGGGGCAGAGGACATCCAGGTGGATTGCTGGTCATTGTGCGAGAACAATTGACGTGGAAGTCGCGCGGATCCGTTCAGGACCATGTCCCGGTTTGTAGGCTCCAACAGCGGACCCACATTCGCCAGGATTGCCGCGTCTCCCGCCTCGAACATGGCGTGCAGCGGGGATAATTCCTGGGGCAGGGCGAACTGGCGGCCGCCCAGCACACCGGCATTGCTGGGATTGAGCGGCAGTAGATTGTCGCGAGAGCGCGGACTATTGGCGTCGACATACTGGGAAAACAGGCTTTCGCGAACCGTGGCGAAACTGTCATGCGATGTCTGGTCATAGGGCAGAACGGTATCGTAGTGGTCCATGCCGCCGAACAGGAAGACACAGACGAGTGCCTTGTAACCGGATGTGTCAGCTGCCAGTGCTGGCATGGACATCAAGCTGGATGTCAGGCCCCCTGTTCCCAGAATGCCGGCTGCAGAGGTATTGGAGAGGAAAGAGCGTCGTGTGAGTTTCATTGTCCGTCTCCTTAGCGCTGTACGATGTAGTCTGGGGAAGTCACGATGAGCAGGGCGGCGGTCTGGACCCGTCCACGCTGCCCCGGGCCGGGATCGGCATCATCGATCGGGATCGTGGCCAGGATTTCCTCCATGCGGGAACGTGTCTCCACGCTGAGCTGTCCCGCGGTGAACGTCATGTCCATCCAGTCAATCAGAGCGTCGAGATCGCCCGCGATCGCCATTTCATCCTCATAGACCGGGTGAAAGCCGAGTGTTTCCGTGCGGTCCTCGCCCCAGGTCGAGTCGGTGATGAAGGCACTGAAGAAATTGGTGAAACCGATCACGCTGGCTTCATTGACGATTTGAAGTTCTGGCGCTGTTAGCCCGGCATTGCCAGTCGCGGATCCAGGCGCGATATAGCCTGGACGATAGAAGTTGAAGACAGAGGGCGAGCGGAAAGGGTGCTGACCAAGCGTTCCGCTCGACGAGGTGTCCCAGAGGAAATCCTCGCGCCAGGCTTCCGAGCCAGTGATGTGGAAAGCGCGGGCCCAGTGCACAAATCGCAGGACGGGTTCGCGGACCTTGCCAAACTCGTTCGGCGCTGTGGCGGGGGCCTGGCGGGCCTCATCATCCATCAGCACGGCTGCCAGTGTGGCCGCCAGGTCGCCGCGCTCGCCTGTTCCCACGGTTTCACCATCCGGGAATTGATAGCTGCCAGTTTCAAAGGCTGTTGCGACCCTCTGGACGTAGGCGGGCGTGGGATGGCTGGTGGTGAACCGCTGAATCAGCTGCCGGCTGAGGAAAGGAGCCAGATTGGGATGGTTGAACAGCGTGTCCAGCGCTGTGTCGATGCTGACTTCCGCGCCGGTATTCTCTGGAATGGTTGTTCCCAGGAAAGTCTTTTCACTGCTGGAATGGTAGGCCGGAAAGATTTCCAGCGGTGTGTAGTAAATGCTCTCGTCATCCTCTGACGGCCAGTAATTGGGACCGCGCAGGCCGAGCCCTGTGAACACACGTGCAAGCCCGGTGACATCCGTATTGTCATAAGTCTCGACCGGACGTCCCTGATTGTCCGTTACGACAGTTCCATCCATGCGGAGCTCGACCAGGCCGATGGTGAAGAGCTGCATGATTTCGCGGGCATAATTCTCGTCCGGTACGCGGCCATCCTCCATGTTCTCGCGCACATTGTAGAGATAGGTCAGATAAGCCGCCATTGCGGGAGAATACGTAACCTCATCCAGCAGATCCCGGTAATTGCCGAAAGCATTGCGGATCAGGATGTCCATATAGTGGGCGGTGGTCAGTGGCCGCCCGGCCAGGACCGAGTTCTGTCCTTCCGAGACGACGAGAATCTGTGACAAGGCGTATGCCATGCGCTGGCGCAGCTGGTCATCGCCATCAATGATCCCGGCCCAGTAGGAATCGGATGCGGCCCGGAAAGTGGAGAAGTCATTGAGAACACCATTCGCCAGCAAGCGATCGAGATGCAGGGTGGGCGGGCGATTGAGCTGATCGCGGAACCAGATCGAATAGGTCCCGACGGAGAGGTCTTCGATTTCCTCATAGCGCGGTCCGAACGTCGCCTGGCCAAGGAATTGGGACGCGGCCTCGGGCGACGGGCTCTGTCCGGCCGGCGGCGGGGGCGGGGGTGTGGCTCCGCCGCCAGAGCCGCCGGATGAACCGCTGCCACCACCACCACTGCAGGCCGCAACAAACAATCCCAGGCCCAGGGCCGTCACGCGTAACAGACTTTGCATACTTTCCCCGCTCGCAACTCTCCAGCCCGACCCAATCCGGGCTGCAGTCTGCGCTCGCTCAATGACACTCCGATGTAGATCATACGCACCGCAAGCGAAATTCGGTCGCTTGAATACTTCGCATCGTAAATTCGTCGTGAGCGTCCGGTTGCGGATTTAACGCGTTTTGCGACGAACTAGTCTCTCGAGGCGAGGTCGATGACGCGCAGCAATTGCTCCGGCGCATCGGGGGAATAGCTGATGACCTCGGCCCGCGGCGCAAAACGGCGCAAACTTGCCGCAGTTTCGCTGACATCCACCGGGTCTCCGGGGCGTGGGTTGAGAATGACGGCCGCGCGGCCATCAAGCGCGCGCAAGGCTGTCAGCGTGTGCGAAATGGTGCCCAGATAATTTCCTGCGACCAGCACAGGAAAGGCATCCAGTTCACGCAGAAGATCGAGGTTCAGCCCGTCAGACGCAATCGGCGACATGATACCGCCAGCGCCCTCCACAAACGTCGGACGTGCGGCCCCACACTGGTCACTGCACCAGCTGACGATCTGGTCGAGAAACAGGTCGCGCTTCTCGCGCCGCGCCGCCATGTCTGGTGACAACGGGGCCTTGAACCGCCAGGGCGTCGCGGCCCTGATGTTCTCGGCGTTGAGAGCTTGTCCATTGGCCTGGACGAGGAGAGCGGTGTCAGAGGTGGCAGCTGTCACATTGTCGAAACCCGACAATACGGGTTTGAGCACGCGAGCGCGGCACCCAACGGATCGATAGGCTGCAAGCAAGGCGCACAGGATATGAGTCTTGCCGATATCGGTGCCGGTGCCGGTAAAAAAGATCGGTCTGCGGTTCACGCTGTCTCCGAGGTCTCCTGCAGGATGAGTCGCACGCCTTGCGCCAATTGGTCAATGTCCGCTTCTGTATGAGTGGCCGAGAAGGTGATGCGCAGGCGCGCCGTGCCCCGTGGGACCGTGGGCGGGCGGATCGCCGTCACCAGGAAGCCCTGGTCCTGAAGCCGGGCCGATGCGTCGAGCGCACGTGCCTCTGAACCGAGCAGGACCGGAACGATGGGAGAGACAGGAACGGGCAGCCCGACAGCGGCGCAAAACCGTTTGGCCAGTTCCAGCGGGCGCTCGCGGCGCTTTGCATCCGATTCCACGATATCCAGGGCTGCGAGCGCCGCGCCGATGCTCGCAGGGGGCAGTGCGGTCGTGAAGACCAGCGGCCGCGCCCGCGTGCGCAGCAGTTCACAAACGGTGTGGGACGCACACAGATAGCCACCATAACTGCCCAGGGCTTTGGACAGTGTACCCATTTGCAGGGGCGGGGTGGCCTGGGGTTCAAAATAGGCAGACGAGCCCTTGCCGTCACCGACAACACCGACCGCATGGGCATCATCGACCAGGGTCCAGGCGTCATACCGGTCGGCCAGTGCGAGCATTTCGGGCAGGGGCGCAAAATCCCCGTCCATGGAAAACACCCCGTCGGTCATGATCATGGCATGCCGGTACGCGCTGCGTTCAGTATCCAGCAGTTCGCGAAGATGATCGAGGTCGTTATGCCGGAACTTGCGGATCTGCGCGCGTGAGAGTTCCGCGCCCGCATGAATGCACGCGTGTGCCAGCTCGTCGACCAGCACCAGATCACCGACGCCGAGCAGGGCCGGAGCGATAGCGAGATTGGCCAGATAGCCAGAGCCGAACACAATGCAGTCCTCGGTGCCTTTCAGGCGCGCCAGGCGCCGTTCCAGTTCGAACAGCAGGTGGTGGCCACCCGTAACAAGCCGCGAGGCGCCGGACCCAGCTCCATAGCGGGCTGTTGCGTCCTGCGCAGCCTTGATGACCCTTGGATCATTGGCCAGGCCCAGATAGTCGTTGGAACAGAAATTGACGTAGGTCTGGCCATCCCGCTCGACCTGCATGCCGACGGAATTGTTGGATTCCTTCAGGCGACGGCGCAGTTGACGTTTTTCCAGGCCTGCCAGCTTGCGTGCAGCGAATTTTTCCAAGGATGGAGAGTTTGATTGCATAAGGGCCCTGTCGCACAGAATACGCGCCTGCTAAAGCCCGCTGATGACCCAAAACACACCTGATCTGCCGTTCAACATCTCCGACCACCATGTCTGGCGCCCCTATACCCAGATGAAAACCACGCCAGCCGCGTTGAAAGTGAAGTCAGCGCAAGGTGTCCATATCGAACTGGAAGACGGCCGCCGCCTAATCGATGGCGTCTCTTCCTGGTGGACGGTGTGTCACGGATACAGACATCCGCACATCATGCAGGCGGTAAAAGCGCAGATGGACCGTGTTCCCCATGTGATGCTCGGCGGGCTGACACATGCTCCGGCGCAAACCCTGGCGCAACGCCTGGCCGCGCTGGCCCCGGGGGATCTCAATCACGTCTTTTTCTGTGAGAGCGGTTCGGTCTCGGTAGAAATTGCAATGAAGATTGCGATGCAATCCTGGATCAATCGCGGCGAACGCGGGCACACCAAATTCGTCTGTTTCAAGGGCGGCTATCACGGAGACACCCTGGCCACCATGTCGGTGTGTGATCCGGAGGAGGGTATGCACAGCCTGTTTGCCGGCGGCTTGCAGCAACAATTGGTCACCGCGTTGCCGCGCGATGAAAGTGCCCGTGAAGCCTTCGAGGCGCTCATCTCGACGCGGAGAGCCGAAATCGCGGGGATCATCACCGAACCGCTGGTCCAGGGCGCCGGTGGCATGAAATTCCATACGCCAGAGACATTGGCCTATCTAAGGGATGTCTGTGACCGGTTCGGGCTGCCTCTCATCCTCGACGAGATCATGACCGGTTTTGGGCGCCTCGGGACCATGTTCGCCTGTGAGAAAGCTGGGGTAATCCCCGATATCATGACCGTATCCAAGGCCTTGACCGGAGGTACGCTGCCGCTGGCCGCCGCCATAGCCTCCTCGCGCCTGTTCGCGGATTTCTGGTCCGATGATGCCGGCGCGGCCCTCATGCACGGCCCGACCTATATGGGCAATCCTGCGGCCTGCGCGGCCGCCAATGCGTCCATTGACCTGTTTGAACAGGAACCGCGCCTCGAGCAGGTAGCCACCATTGAGGCGTTGTTTGCGGAACGTCTGCCAGAAGCTCGTGATTTCCCGGGAATTGTGGACGTTCGCTGGCAAGGCGCCATTGGAGTGCTTGAGTTTCCGGCCGTGCCGGAACTGGAGGCGCTGAAGGCCAGGTTCGTCGATGCGGGTGTGTGGGTGAGGCCGTTTGGCAATATCATCTACTTGATGCCGCCTTACGTGATCACGGCGGATGAACTCGACGTCCTGATCACCGCAACACTGAACGTCACGCGCGGTTGGGCGAAGGATCATTTCGTCTAAATTTCCAGAAATGTGAAAATGAACTTGCGCGCGCCAATAATTCCATTACATTGGAATTATGGAAAAGAAAGAAGCCATAACCGCACTCGCAGCGCTCGCTCATGATACCCGTCTGGATATTTTCCGCCTGCTTGTCAGCTGGGAATCGGATCAGGCGGAGGAAGCCGGGCTGGCCGCCGGTGCCATCGCCGACCAGCTGTCGCTGCCGGCGCCGACCCTCTCGTTTCATCTCAAAGAGTTATCCAGATCGGGCCTCGTTGAAGGGCGAAGAGAAGGTCGCTCGATCATCTATCGGGCACGACTGGGTTCGCTGCGCGCCGTCGCCGATTTCCTGCTGCACGATTGCTGCAGCGCCACGTCACCGAGAATCAGGAGTATCACGCCATGAAACGTCTGCATGTCAGTTTCAACGTACAGGACCTGTCGCAATCCATCCGCTTTTACACCCAGTTGTTCGGGGCGGAACCCACGGTCGTCCGGGAAGCCTATGCCAAGTGGTTGGTCGAGGATCCGCGCATGAATTTTGTTATCGAGGAGACCTCTGAGGCCCACGGCTTTACCCACGCGGGCCTGCAAACGGAGAGCGAGGATGAATTGCAGGCGGTTTTCGAGCGCATGAAGAGCGCCGAGGCGCCTTATCTGCCAGAGGGCGTTACCACGTGTTGTTATCACAAGTCCGAAAAAAGCTGGACGTCTGATCCGGACGGAGTGATGTGGGAAGCATTCTTCACGCACCACCAGACCGAAGAGTACGGTAAGGCCCCTGAAATCGTGGGCCAATAGGGGGTTCTGCACTTCCTGCTGCATTGCCTGCGGAAAGTCGCTTGACCCAGCGCCAGCTCGCGCATAAACAACGCACCTCGCTTCGGCGAGCCACATTGCGGGTGTAGCTCAGTTGGTTAGAGCGCCGGCCTGTCACGCCGGAGGTCGCGGGTTCGAGTCCCGTCACTCGCGCCACTTCTTTTCAGAAGTGGCTGGACAAGAAAAAGCCGCTCAACCGAGCGGCTTTTTTGTCATTTTGATCACTCAAGAGTCTGCAAACCTAACAAACTGTAACTTCCATTTGCAGGACGGCTTGCTGAAACTTCACGGGCACCTCGGAGGGTGATCGTGACAAAAATTGATATGAAGAAGGAAGTCCGCTGTTTCTACAGCGGCCGGAAGGGGCGATTCGATATCGTCTCGCTTCCGGAAATGAACTTCCTGAAAATCGACGGGATGGGGGACCCGAACCGCTCGAAGTCGTTTTCACGCGCCGTCGCAGCGTTGTTTGCGCTCTCCTACAATACAAAATTCCATTCTAAGCTTGAGCTGAAGCGTGATTATGCGGTGATGCCGCTGGAGGCGCTGTGGTGTGCCGAGGATCATTCGGTGTTCGTACGCCAGGAGCGTAGCGAATGGCAATGGACCGCCATGATTCGCCAGCCTGACTGGATTGATGAAGCCTTGTTCGATGAGTTTCGTGACCTGACGATCGGCAAGATCAATCGCAAGCGGGATGCGGCGACCGATGAATCGGCCTTACGCAAAGTCCGGTTGGAGCGATGGTGTGAAGGCCTTTGCATCCAAACCCTGCACCAGGGGAGTTTTGCGTCGGAAGGGCCTGTGATTCGAGACATGCACGACCGGGCGATACCGGAAGCAGGGGCGCGCGCGCGTGGCAAGCATCACGAGGTTTATCTCAGTGATCTCAGGCGAACCTCGTCCGACCGTCTGCGGACGCTGTTACGTCAGCCCATTGAGTCAACGCAGTTCGGGATTGTCCCTGAGGGCAAAGACGACCAGGTAGACGTAGGCGAAGAGTTGGCCTGAAAACAGCAGATAGCCTTCTACACCTCCGTTCCAGTGCGCGTTGTTAATCAACAGAATCCAGTCGACAACACCGGCCAGAATGACCACGGCATAGCTGGCCAGGGCGCGTGAATCTCCGTTCCACGCCCAATAGAGGCTGGGCGGCGCCGCGAGGATGACCGTGTAGAAGGCGACATCATTCCAGACCGAGAGCTGGGCGGTGAAGGCATTGGCGTCAAATTCGGTGGCGATGGACCACCACCTCAGCCGCACGGCGATATCAATGCCAAGCCAGTAATAGGAAAAGGCGGCGCCGGCCAGCATCACACCAAAGACGACGATGAAGATCGGGTCCTTGCGGTGTGATGTCATGGCCGGCGCCTGCGTTTCAGTGCCTTACCCGTTGCCAGGCGCGAGGCCGGCGGGGTCGATCGTGACCGGTGCGAAGCCCGGTCCGAGCGGCAGGTCAAGGACCACAAAAATACCCAGCACCGACATCGAGACGATCAAGATAGCGATGGAATAGGGCAACATGGTCGCAATCAGGCTCCCCAGTCCAAACTCGGGCATATAGCGCCGGGCAAAGACCAGAACCAGCGGCATGTAAGGCATCAGCGGCGTGATGATATTGGTGGCGCCGTCGCCGACACGATACGCAGCTGTGGTGGCATCCGGACCAATCCCCAGCAGCATCAGCATCGGAACCGCGACGGGTGCCAGCATTGCCCATTTTGCCGAGGCGGAGCCCACAAACAGATTCAGCAGTGCGGTGAGCAAGACCATGGCAATAAGCAGAACCGGAGCCGGTAGCCCTGATTCCTGCAGGGTCGAGGCGCCCGTGATCGCCAGAATGGTGCCGAGATTGGACGATGCGAACTGGTCCAGGAACAGGGCCATGGCGAAGGCGAGAACGATATAAACGCCCATGTCTGCCATCGCGTCGGAAGACATCTTCACTACATCCTTGTCCGACTTCACCGTACCGGCGGCCAGGCCGTAGGCGAGACCGGCGAGCAGGAAGGCGACAAGCGAGATGCCGACGATGGAATTGTAGAACGGCCCGAGCGGATTGAGCTCACTGGAAGGATCACGCAGGATACCGTTTTCCGGGACGACCATCATGGCCACACCGATGATCAGCGCCAGCAGGACGATGCCGGCGAACATCAAGCCGCGGCTCTCTGCTGCTGAAAGCTTGGTTGTTGGCTGGGCGTCGTCGTCATCGGCACCTGCCATGACACCATTCCATTCGCCCAGGCGCGGTTCAACGATTGCGTTGGTCACGTAGGTGCCGGCGATCACAACCATCGGCGTCAGCGCCATGATGAAATAATAGTTCGACGCGATGTTCAGATCCCAGCTCGGATCAATAAACTGCGCAGCTTGTTGCGTGATGCCGAGCAGCAGGGGCTCAAGCGGTGTAATCAGCAAATTGGCAGAGAAGCCCGCGGAAACACCGGCAAAGGTCGCGGCTATACCGGCCACGGGATGACGGCCGACGGCCGCAAAGACGATTCCCCCCAGCGGGATCAGGACGACGTATCCGGCATCAACGGCCAGATTACCCATGACACCGGCAAAGACGAGCGTCGCAGTCAGCATGGGGGCCGGGACCCAGCTGACCATGGCCCGCAGGCCGGCTGCAAAAAGCCCGGTTCGCTCGGCGACGCCGGCACCGATCATAACGACCAGAACCAGGCCCAGCGGCGGGAAGTTCACGAAAATGCTGGTGATGTCCGTCAACAGGTGACGAATATTCTCGCCGGCCAGCAGCGACTGCGCCGCAATCGTCTGGCCCGTCACCGGATGCGTTGCTTCCAGGCTGGCGCCTGCTGCAAACACCGAAGCCGCCACAACGATACCGATCAGGATCAGGAAAATCGTCACCGGATCCGGCAAACGGTTCCCGGCTTTCTCAACCATGTTGAGAATTGAATTGCCAATGCTCACCTTGAAACTCCCCTTAAACGCTCACTTCTAGTGCCCGAATTGGCCCAAAGAGATAAAACGAATGCGCAGCAGGGGCCAGAGGTTTTGGCGTCAGGTCAGACCTAGGCGCCGCTGGGCGTCGGAGATGAGGTCGCGATCATCGATCTGCCAGGGATGGAAGCCGGGTCGAAAATAGGCCAGCCAGGGGAAAAAGACGCGTCGCACCAATCCCGGCTTGCCCCAGAGGAGCCATGCGAGTTTCCAGCGCGCCTGAATGCCCGTAATGCCGTCCTGCTCGAGCAATTCCAGCGCCTCTCGCCAGCGACCGGTCAGGAAATTCCGGGACACATTGAGAAAGGTCAGCGAGCGGATCATCCAGCGTTTGAACTTCGGTACGTCTCGTGTGGCATACCGGTAAGTGTCGAAGGCGACGGCCTTGTGTTCGATTTCCTCGATCGCGTGCCAGCCCCACATGCGCTGGGCATTCATGTCCGCGCCGGCGAGCAAGTCGGGCTGCTTGAGTGCCGAGTGTGCGAAAATTGCGGTGAAGTGCTCGAGTGCTGTGGTCAGGCCCAGCTGGACAACCGGGTGGGTATCGCGGGCCTGGTCGAGCCGCGCCTGTACATCTGCCTCCATTCGCGCGATGTCATACCCGGCTTCCTTCACGCGCGAATTAAACGAGTTATGCTCCCGGGTGTGAAAGGCTTCCTGTTTGACGAAGGCCTTGATCTGTTCACCCAAATGGTCAGGAACGTCCTTTTCGAAGCGCCGCACGCTCTCGATAAAGAAGGTTTCACCAGCCGGGAAGGTGATGGAAAGCGCGTTGTACCACGCTGTCGCGATCGGATCGCCGCCCGCCCAACAGCGTTCGTTCGGGGCAGCTTCATCGTTGAACTTGATGTTGCGTGGCTGGATTTCCAGATCAGCCGGCGTAAGCGTGGTCGGCATTCTGGCCTCCCTTGGTGAACCGCGTTCACTTTTCGCGCCGATGGCGGGCCTGTCAATCTTTGATCAAAGCGAGCGCGGGGCTGAAGAATTGGCGATAGGCCAGGATCCCGGCGATGGCCGCTGTCACAAGGACCTGGGCCAGGGGACCTGCGATCCAGGCCAGATAGCCGATGGACAGGAAGATGGCCCGCAGACCACGATTGAACTGACGACCGGCCAGCACGTTCATCTCGCCCGCCAGCCTGGCCTGTTCAAGACAGCGATCGCTTGGTATGTCCCCGCGTTTGACGTCATGGGTAGAGCCCAGCAGGACCGCGCAGTAATTGATCAAACGATAGGCCCAGCCGAACTTGAAAAATGCATAGGCGTAGATCACCAGCAGGCCGATACTCATCACCTCCCACTGCGTCCGACTGCCCACAGCCAGCGCCGGGATATCGCGAACCGCGTCCATCACATTGTCGAGGGCAGTCAGGAGGGTGAAGGCAGCGCCAATGCCCAGCAGCGCCGTCGACGCGAAAAAGGCGATGCCGTTTTGCAGGCCCGAAATGATCTGGCTGTCGACGATGCGAACCTCTCGACCGGCCATGGCAATCATCCATTGCGACCGAAACCGATCCATCCGGCTGGACAGGGTCCGGGATTTCAGCGGACTGTGATCCACGACTGCGGAAAAGACCGCCGCAATCAGTGCAAAGCCGATAACGCCATAATACTCCGCCAGCATGCCTGCCCCCGATTGCTGTCGTGCTGCACGGTCACACCGCCACGAGTCTGTCTGCATTGAAATAGGCAAGGGGACAATCAGGCTGCGTGTCCCTCTTTTTGCGAGCCATGCGAGCAGAAATGCTTCGCGAATGAGCACCGTGTCAGCGTTTTTCAACTTCCAGCTCTGGTCACTTCGAGCGACCTGGCCGCCTCTGGTCTTGCTATTTGGAGCATTGCTGGTCGCGCTCGTCAGCCCGTTTGCATGGCTCTCGGTCCTGGCGGGGCTGGGCGTGCTTGTGCTGGCCCTGGACAGTTTCGCGCGTCTACGTGAATTCGTGCGCCTGCGAGGGGTGTTCCAGCGCATCGGGGCCATTGAGGGACGGGCCCTGGCCGAGTTCAGGCGCTCGCGTACATCCTGGTGTTCCAGGCGCGCCGCGATCGCTGCCGCCTACGCCGCCGGGCTCGGATTGCAAGCACGGCAGATGGTCCGGGGTTGGGGATATCGCCCCTGGCACATCCTCCCGGATCGCGCGTTTTCACTTCGCTCTCCCTTTTTGCGTGTGAATTTCTGGAAATCCGTGCTCGGGATCACCGCAAAATAGCCCGATTTCTGCGACCTGTTCGCAAATGGAAACCTCTTTACGGATAAAGCGGTAGAGAACTGAACTCCGGCAGTGTTTTGCCCTTGCCCGAAGCGCCGGTGCGATCTAGCTTCCGGCAAAATTCGGGCGGGGGCTCCCTTTGGCGTTTTTGATTCGCTCCCCGCGGGTCACGCCAGTGTTCCAGATCTTCGCCCGAGAGCTGAAATTCGGACCCGGCGAGTGCTGACCATGGACACGCTTCTTCTCGACTACCTTCCGATCCTAATCTTCTTCGGCATTGCCGCCGTTATCGGGATCGGTTTCATGCTTGCGGCCTTTGTGATCGCACCGTCAAAGCCGGACCCGGAAAAAGTCTCCACCTATGAATGTGGCTTTGAAGCATTCGACGATGCGCGGATGAAGTTCGATGTCCGCTTCTACCTGGTGGCAATCCTTTTCATCATCTTCGACCTGGAAGTCGCCTTCCTCTTCCCGTGGGCGGTCACCCTGCGGGAACACCTCGGCGAGTTCGAGTTCTGGTCGATGATGGTTTTCCTCGGCGTGTTGACTATCGGCTTCGTTTACGAGCTGAAAAAAGGCGCGTTGGACTGGGAGTAAGTCATGGCCTCTGATCTCACCCCGAATGGCATGGCCGGACGCGCTGCCGTCCCGCACTATGACCCGAAGAAACACGATCCCTTCTTCGATGGCGTGTCCGACGCCCTCGCGGACAAGGGGTTCGTCGTTGCGGCTGCCGATGACCTGGTCACCTGGGCGCGCACCGGCTCGCTGATGTGGATGACCTTTGGTCTGGCCTGTTGCGCCGTTGAAATGATGCAGGCCTCCATGCCGCGTTACGACGTCGAGCGTTTCGGGTTCGCCCCACGCGCATCCCCGCGTCAGTCCGACGTGATGATCGTGGCCGGCACGCTGACCAACAAGATGGCTCCGGCCCTGCGCAAGGTCTACGACCAGATGCCCGAGCCGCGCTACGTCATCTCCATGGGGTCCTGTGCCAATGGGGGGGGGTATTACCACTATTCATATTCGGTCGTTCGCGGGTGTGACCGCATCGTGCCGGTAGATGTCTATGTGCCGGGTTGTCCGCCGACAGCCGAGGCGCTGGTTTACGGCATCCTGCAGCTGCAGAAGAAAATCCGCCGCGAAGGCTCGATCGAGCGCTGATCCGCGCACCAGGAGAGATGAATGAGCGAAGCTCTCAAAACGCTGGGTGAACACATCGCCGCCTCTCAGGAGACGGCTGTGACCAACTGGTCAATCGCCCACGGCGAGCTGACTGTTGAGATCCACGACGACCGTATCGAGGACGTCATCCGTTTCCTGCGCGATGACCCGACCTGCCGGTTCACCACGCTGATCGACATCTGTGGTGTCGACTATCCGGAACGCGCCGAGCGTTTCGAGGTCGTCTATCACATGCTGTCAATGCAGCAGAACCAGCGCATCCGCGTGAAACTGTGCGTGGACGAGGAGACCCCGGTCGCCTCGATCTGCGACCTGTTCCCGGTTGCCAACTGGTTCGAGCGTGAAGCCTTCGACATGTATGGCATCACCTTCTCCAACCACCCGGACCTGCGCCGTCTGCTGACGGATTATGGTTTCGAGGGTTATCCGCTGCGCAAGGACTTCCCGCTGACGGGTTATGTCGAAGTGCGCTGGGATGAAGAGGAAAAACGCGTCGTCTATGAGCCGGTCGAACTGGTCCAGGAATATCGCGACTTTGATTTCATGAGCCCGTGGGAAGGCGCGAAATACGTGCTTCCGGGCGACGAGAAGGCGGAGGGTTAAATCATGGCTGATGATCAGGCGCAAACCTCCGAACGTAACTTCACGATCAATTTCGGTCCCCAGCACCCGGCGGCGCACGGCGTTCTGCGTCTCGTGCTGGAGCTGGACGGCGAGGTTGTCGAGCGCGTTGACCCGCATATCGGCCTTTTGCACCGCGGCACGGAGAAACTGCTCGAGCACAAGACCTATCTCCAGGGTATCGGCTATTTCGACCGTCTCGACTATGTCGCGCCGATGAACCAGGAACACGCCTTCTGCATGGCCGCGGAGCGCCTGGCCGGTGTCACCGTGCCGCGCCGTGGCCAGTATATCCGCGTGCTCTATTCGGAAATCGGCCGGATCCTGAACCATCTTCTCAACGTCACCACACAGGCCATGGATGTGGGCGCGCTGACGCCGCCGCTCTGGGGCTTTGAAGAGCGTGAGAAGCTGATGATCTTCTACGAGCGCGCCTGTGGTGCTCGTATGCACGCGCATTATTTCCGCGTTGGCGGTGTCCACCAGGACCTGCCGCCGCAACTGCTCGCGGACATCCGCCAGTGGTGTGATGATTTCCCAAAGGCGCTGGACGATATCGATAGCCTGCTGACGGAAAACCGCATCTTCAAACAGCGCAATGCCGATATCGGTATCGTCTCCAAGGAAGAGGCCCTTGAATGGGGTTTCTCCGGCGTGATGGTGCGCGGTTCCGGCATGGCCTGGGACCTGCGCCGCGCGCAACCGTACGAAGTTTACGACGAGCTCGAGTTCAACATCCCGGTGGGCAAGAATGGCGATTGTTATGACCGCTATCTCTGCCGCATGGAGGAGATGCGCGAGTCCGTGAAGATCATGATCCAGTGCTGTGACTGGCTGATGCGTGAAGAGAACCAGGGTGAGGTGCTTGCCACCGATTCCAAACACTCTCCGCCGCGTCGCGCCGAGATGAAGCAGTCGATGGAAGCCCTGATCCAGCACTTCAAGCTCTACACCGAGGGTGTGCATGTCGATGCGGGCGAGGTCTACGCCTGTGTAGAAGCGCCCAAGGGCGAGTTTGGCGTTTATCTCGTGGCCGACGGTACCAACAAGCCGTATCGCGTGAAGATCCGCGCGCCGGGCTTTGCCCACTTGTCTGCCATGGACCACCTCAATCGCGGGCACATGCTCGCTGACGTATCCGCCATTATTGGTTCACTGGACGTCGTGTTCGGGGAGATCGACCGATGAGCGTTCGCCGTCTCGCAAAAGAGCAGCCGGATAGCTTTGCCTTCAACAAGAAGAGCGAAGACGAGATCAAGTTCTGGCTGGGCAAGTACCCGGAAGAGAAAAAGGCCTCTGCCGTCATCCCGATGCTGTGGATCGCGCAGAAGCAGGAAAGCTGGGTATCCGAACCGGCAATCCGCGAAATCGCCTCACGTCTGGATATGCCCTATATCCGCGTCTACGAAGTCGCGACCTTCTACACCATGTTCAATCTGGCCCCGGTCGGTGAGCATCTGGTCCAGGTCTGTGGCACGACACCGTGCATGCTGCGTGGCTCTGACGAGCTGATCAAGATCTGCAAGAACCGCATCGGCAAGCAGCACGAGATTTCCGAAGACGGCAAGTTTACCTGGGTTGAGGTCGAGTGCATGGGCGCCTGCGCCAATGCCCCGATGATCCAGCTCGCCAATGGCGAGGGTGACCATTACATCGAGGATCTCGACGCCGAGAAATTCGAGAAACTGCTTGACGATCTGGCCGCTGGAAAGAAGGTCGAGTTCGGCCCGCAATCCGAGCGCAACGCGTCCGAGCCGCACGGCACGTCTGTTCTGTCTGACCCGAGCCTCTATGACGGTTCGAGAGCCAAGAAGATCAAGTTGCCCAATACCGAAAAGGCGGAGGGCTGATCATGGTAGAGCTTCTCCAGGATAAAGACCGCATCTTCACCAACCTGTTTGGTCACCACAGCCCGGGGCTGGAGGCTGCCAAACAGCGCGGCGCATGGAATGGCACCAAGGACATCCTTGAACAGGGCCGTCACTGGATCATCGACCAGATGAAAGCCTCCGGTCTGCGCGGCCGCGGAGGTGCCGGTTTCCCGACCGGCCTGAAATGGTCCTTCATGCCGCAGGAAGTGGGCGCGCGTCCGCATTATCTCGTCGTCAATGCCGACGAATCCGAGCCGGGTACGTGTAAGGACCGCGAGATCATGCGTCATGATCCGCACCTCCTGATCGAAGGCTGCATGATCGCCTCCTTCGCGATGCAGGCGCACGCTTGTTACATCTATCTGCGTGGCGAGTACGTCACCGAGCGCCTGGCGCTCGAAAAAGCCGTCAAGGAAGCCTATGAGGCCAAGCTGATCGGCGAGAAGAACACGAATGGCTGGCCGTTCCACGTCTATATCCACCACGGTGCGGGTGCGTATATCTGTGGCGAGGAAACGGCACTGCTGGAAAGCCTGGAAGGCAAGAAGGGCCAGCCGCGCCTGAAGCCGCCATTCCCGGCCAATGCCGGTCTTTATGGCTGCCCGACCACGGTGAACAATGTCGAGTCGATCGCGGTCGCCGGCACCATCCTGCGTCGCGGTGCGGAATGGTTCTCCAGCTTTGGTCGCGAGCGCAATGTCGGCACCAAGATCTTCTCGATCTCGGGCCATGTGAACAATCCCTGTAACGTCGAAGAAGCCATGTCGATCCCGATGAAAACGCTCATCGAGACACATGCCGGCGGTGTGCGCGGGGGCTGGGACAATCTCAAGGCCGTCATCCCTGGCGGGTCTTCTGTCTCGCTGCTGCCCAAGGACATCTGCGACGACGTGCTGATGGATTTCGATGCGCTTTCCGCGCACAAGTCTGGTCTGGGTACCGCTGCTGTCATCGTCATGGACAAGTCCACCGACGTGGTGAAGGCGATCGCCCGGATTTCCTACTTCTACCGTCACGAAAGCTGCGGCCAGTGTACGCCGTGCCGCGAAGGCACCGGCTGGATGTGGCGCGTCCTGACCCGCATGGCCGCAGGCGAGTCCACGATCGAAGAGATCGACATGCTGCTCGACGTCGCCGGCCAGGTGGAAGGTCACACGATCTGTGCCCTGGGCGATGCGGCCGCATGGCCGGTCCAGGGGCTCATCCGCCACTTCCGCCACGAGATTGAAGAGCGGATCAACAATTACCGCGAAGGCAAACCTGTCTTCGTCAGCCAGTCGGTCGCAGCGGAGTAGAGCGGGAGTGAGAAGTTTCCTCACATACGTTTTGGCGGCTTCGGCGGCGGCATTGAGCGGTGCATCAGCACTCGCAAGTAGTTGCGAACCGATCGGGGTATCCGATGCCGAGGTCAATGCAGCTCGTGATCGGGCTATAGCGTTTGCTCTGGATGCGGATGTTCTCGCCTACGGACGTCTGAACGGGGCTCGTTACCCAGTGCAGGGCGTGTGTGATAGTGGGGGCAACACCACCGGTTTGAATGGTTTTCAGGAGATTCTGGAGATCTTCGAGGTTGAAGAGGTTGTTCGTGGCCGAGAAATCCAGACCGCGCTGCTGCACACCGGCTGGATGTCTCGATTGGGACCCGACTGCGAGCTGGAGTTGATGAGCTCCAGCACATTTGCGTTGGGTGATCATCAAAGTGACCGAATGCTGATGGCGCTTACCGATTCAGGTCAGGGCGCGTATTCCTCGCAGGGACACTGTCTGTTTCTGCAGTTTTTTGAACAAGATGTTATCCGCGCGGTAACGCGCGACGCTGGAGAGCAGGGATGAGCGAAGATCTCCGCAAAATTATCGTCGACGGCGAGGAAATCGAAGTACCGAATTCCTATACGCTGTTGCAGGCGGCTGAAGAGGCAGGGCGCGAAATTCCGCGTTTCTGTTACCACGAGCGCCTGTCCGTGGCGGGCAATTGCCGCATGTGCCTCGTTGAGCTGGTCGGTGCGCCGAAACCGGCGGCGTCCTGTGCAATGCAGGTGAAAGACATGCGTGGTGGCCCCAATGGTGAGCCGCCGGCGATGAATACGCTGTCCCCGATGGTCAAGAAGGCCCGCGAAGGTGTGATGGAGTTCCTCCTGATCAACCACCCGCTGGATTGCCCGATCTGTGACCAGGGCGGTGAGTGTGACCTGCAGGACCAGGCCCTGGCCTATGGCCGTACCGGTTCCCGTTTCCCGGAGAACAAGCGCGCGGTTGAAGACAAGGAAATGGGTCCGATCATCAAGACCGAGATGACCCGCTGTATCCAGTGTACGCGCTGTGTCCGTTTCGTCACCGAAGTGGCCGGCTCGCCGGAGATCGGCATGATCGGTCGCGGTGAAGATGCTGAAATCACGACCTATCTGGAAAGCGCAGTCGAGAGCGAGCTGTCCGGCAATGTCATCGATCTGTGCCCCGTTGGCGCACTGACCTCCAAGCCGTATGCGTTCAACGCGCGTCCGTGGGAGCTGAAAAAGACCGAGACCATCGACGTGATGGACGCGGTTGGCTCCAACATTCGCGTCGACAATCGCGGCCCGGCGGTTCTGCGTATCCTGCCGCGCGTCCATGAGGGCGTGAACGAAGAATGGATCTCCGACAAGACCCGTTACGCCTGGGAAGGCCTGGGCAAACAGCGCCTGGATCGCCCGTATGTGCGTGAAAACGGCAAGCTGCGGCCGTCCGACTGGACCGAGGCGCTGACGATTGCCGCGGAAAAACTGGGCGGTGACGCGTCCAAGATCGGTGTTGTTGCCGGCGACATGAACTCTGTTGAAGAGCTCAAGGCCGTCAAGGACCTCGCTGATGTGCTGGGTGTTGCGTCCATCGATTGTCGCCAGGACGGCGCCAAGATCGGTGGCGGAGCGCGTCAGGACTATCTCTTCAATTCCACGATCGCCGGTATCGAGGACGCGGACGCCATCCTGCTGGTTGGCACCAATCCGCGTGTCGAAGCCGCGATCATCAATGCCCGTATCCGCAAGACCTGGCTGAACAATGACACCAAGGTCGGTGTTATCGGTGAAGCTGTTGATCTGACGTATGAATACGAGCATGTCGGCGAAAGCGCCAAGGACCTGGCCGGTCTCAAGAAAAAGCGCTCCGGCTTCATCAAGACGCTGAAAGACGCCAAACGCCCGATGATCATCGTCGGCTCCGGCGCTCTGACCCGCGGAGATGGCGCCCAGGTGCTCAATGCAGCGGGCGATCTGGCGGCTGCCGTTGGCGCAATCAGCGAAGACTGGAATGGTTTCAACGTACTGCACACGGCCGCATCGCGTGTCGGCGGTCTCGATCTCGGTTTCCTGCCGGGCGAGGGCGGTCATGACGTGGCGGGCATGCAGTCCACTGCGCTGGACACGGTTGTCCTGCTGGGCGCTGACGAGCTGGACATGTCCAGCTTTGGCGATGCCTTTGTGATCTATGTCGGTTCGCACGGCGATAATGGCGCCCACCGTGCCGACCTGATCCTGCCGGGCGCCGCCTGGACCGAACAGGACGGTATTTTCGTCAACACCGAGGGCCGTGTTCAGCTGGCTTCGCGTTCCGTCTTCCCGAAAGGCGAAGCGAAAGAGAACTGGGCCATCTTCCGGGCGCTGTCCGAGCGTCTCGGCAAGACACTGCCGTACGACAATCTGGAACAGCTGCGCATGAAACTGTTCGAGGACCATCCGGTCTTCGCCGGTATCGATCATGCGCCGGGCGCTGATGGCGCTGCCGATTTCGACGCCAAGGCTGTTGGCCAGGCGGGCGATGTCGCGGACGAGGCCTTTACCTCCGCTGTCTCCAACTTCTATTTCACCAACCCGATCGCCCGTGCGTCGGAAACCCTGGCGGCTTGCTCCGCCCTGCGTTCCGAACCGGCCAAGGTCGCAGCGGAGTAAGCCCTGATGAGCGATTTTGTTGCACAATTTGGCGTCTGGGGCGGGTTCGGCATGGCCGTGCTGCAGATCCTGGGTTTCGTGATCGTCCTCCTGATCTCACTGGCCTTCCTGCTGCTGATGGACCGCAAGGTCTGGGCCGCGGTCCAGATGCGCAAGGGCCC
Source organism: Maricaulis sp. (assembly GCA_017643585.1). Classification (GTDB taxonomy): domain Bacteria; phylum Pseudomonadota; class Alphaproteobacteria; order Caulobacterales; family Maricaulaceae; genus Maricaulis. The sequence continues at coordinate 244,550 of JAEPND010000002.1, read as the reverse complement.
GAACGTGGTTGGCGCCTTCGGTCTGCTGCAGTCCTTTGCCGATTTCTTCAAGTTCGTCTTCAAGGAAATCGTGGTTCCGGCCGGCGCGGACCGGTCAATGTACCTGCTGGCACCGTTGATCACGCTGATCCTGGCCTTCGTGACCTGGGCCGTTGTGCCGGTGGCGCCGGGCTGGGTGATTGCCGACATCAATGTCGGTATTCTCTACCTCTTCGCCATGTCCTCGCTGGGTGTCTACGGCATCATCATCGGTGGCTGGGCATCGAACTCGAAATATCCCTTCCTGGGCGCGCTGCGCTCGGCCGCGCAGATGGTCTCCTACGAGGTCTCCATCGGCTTCATCATTGTCACGGTGCTGCTGTTCGCCGGCTCCATGAGCCTGACGCACATCATTGAGGCACAGGCCGGCGGGTTCTGGAACTGGAACTTCCTCGCCGGTCGCGCGCTGATCGAGGATGGCTGGCCTATGTTCATCGTCATGCTGCCCATGGCGGTTATCTTCTTCATCTCGGCGCTGGCCGAGACCAACCGCCCGCCGTTTGACCTGCCGGAAGCCGAATCCGAGCTCGTGGCCGGTTACCAGGTCGAGTATTCCTCGACCCCGTACCTGCTGTTCATGGTCGGCGAGTATCTCAACATCGTCCTGATGTGTGCCATGACGACGATCCTGTTCTTCGGGGGCTGGAACCCGCCGTTCGAACTCGACACGTCCAGCTGGCCGTATCTCGTTTCAAGCCTGTGGTACTTCTTCTGGTTTGCCATCAAGGTTGTCTTCTTCTTCTTCATGTTCGCCATGGTGAAGGCTCTCGTACCGCGTTACCGCTATGACCAGCTGATGCGCCTGGGTTGGAAAATCTTCCTGCCGGCCTCTCTCGTCGCGGTCGCCGTGGTTGGCGCCTACACCGTCTACGGCGCTCAAGGGTGATTGTGATGAGCCGTATCTCTCAAGCTATCCGTGGCGCGCTCCTGATGGATTTCTGGTCCGCTTTCGGACTGGGCATGCGCTATTTCTTCAAGAAGAAGGCGACGCTGAACTATCCCTTCGAGAAGGGTCCGCTCAGCCCGCGCTTCCGTGGCCAACACGCTCTGCGTCGCTACGCCAACGGCGAAGAGCGCTGCATTGCCTGCAAACTCTGCGAGGCGATCTGTCCGGCACAGGCCATCACCATCGAGGCCGAACCGCGTGAAGACGGCTCCCGCCGCACCACGCGCTACGACATCGACATGACCAAATGCATCTATTGCGGTTTCTGCCAGGAGGCGTGCCCGGTGGATGCAGTCGTGGAAGGTCCGAACTTCGAGTTCGCGGCCGAGACCCGCGAAGAACTCTATTACGATAAGGCGAAACTGCTCGAAAACGGTGACCGTTGGGAGCGTGAAATCGCCAAGAACCTGGAACTTGATGCACCGTACCGCTAACGGTTGCGATTGATTGGAATTTTACAATGGGCGCATGGGCGGAAGACAATTTTGCCAACGATACTGCACTCGACTGGCTGGATGGACAATTCAGTGATGATCCAGTCGCGGCGGTAGAGGAGGCTTTCGCGAACATCGAAGCCGGCTCCGAGGATTACCTTGACGCGGATTTTGGATGCGAAGCACTCGCTGCCGCGGAAACGGTGGCGATTGCGCTCGGGCAACCCAGTGCCAATGAAGCAGAAGACAGGATCCGTCAGATCAAGGTCCATGCTGAGGCAATTTTGAAAATTTCTAATGTGAAACAACGCGCAGCGTCCGCACTTGATGGCGTTGTTTCGGAAAATTCTGAGTTGAAAGAACTTTGGACAGAGGACGGGCCCAACCCTGCGTGGGACCGTGTAATCGCTGACCTCCGGTCACGACTGAGCTGAGGACAAGAGGGATATGTTAGCATCATTGGCCTTCTGGGCCTTTTCCGGAGTAGCGATCCTATCGGCCTTGATGGTCGTAATCGCGCGTAACCCGGTCAGGTCTGTACTATTCCTGATCCTCGCCTTTTTCTCGGCGGCGGGTCTTTTCGTACTGCTGGGCGCGGAATTCCTCGCCATGCTGCTGATCGTTGTCTATGTCGGCGCGGTCGCGGTGCTCTTCCTCTTCGTCGTCATGATGCTCGACGTCGATTTCACCGAGCTGAAACAGGGTTTCCTGGAATATGCACCGCTCGGTGCCATCGTCGCCCTGATCCTGGCCATCGAGCTGGCCATGATCGGCCTGACCTGGCGCGCGTCCGAACAGGCCGAGGCGCTGCGCGCGGCGGTGATGCCGGACGGTGTCTCCAATATCGAGGCGCTCGGCGTGATCCTGTACGACGACTATGTGTATTTCTTCCAGGCATCCGGCCTCGTCCTGCTGGTTGCCATGATTGGTGCCATCGTGTTGACGCTGCGCCACAAGCCGCATGTGAAACGTCAGAGCGTCTCCGCTCAGGTCGGTCGCCGTCGCGAAGACGCGGTCGAGCTTGTTGACGTCAAACCGGGACAGGGGATTGGAGAATGATGGAAGTCGGTCTGGGCCATTACCTGGCTGTTGCCGCGATACTGTTCACCATCGGTGTCTTCGGCATTTTCGTGAACCGCAAGAACGTCATCGTCATCCTGATGTCGGTCGAGCTGATCCTCTTGTCCGTGAACGTGAATCTGGTGGCGTTCTCCAGCTTCCTCGGCGATCTCGCCGGCCAGGTCTTCGCACTCTTCGTGCTGACCGTGGCCGCCGCCGAAGCCGCTGTGGGGCTTGCCATCCTCGTCGTCTATTTCCGCAACCGGGGTGATATCTCGGTTGAGGGCGTCAACCTGATGAAGGGCTAGGAACCATGGCACCCATCATCGTTGTCTTCGGACCGCTCCTGGCGTCCATCATTGCCGGCATTTTCGGCAATATCATCGGGCATCGCGCTTCCCAGATCGTCACGACTTTCTTCGTGGTGCTGGCAGCGGCCCTGTCCTGGTATCTCTTCTTTGATGTGGCCATGGGCGGCCACACCCAGACCATCGAGCTGGCGACCTGGATGAGTGTCGGCAATTTCGATGTCTCCTGGGACATCAAGCTGGACACGCTCTCTGCGACCATGCTGATCGTGGTCAACACGGTCTCCGCGCTCGTGCACATCTACTCCTGGGGCTACATGTCCCATGACCCGCACCGCGCGCGTTTCTTCTCCTATCTGTCGCTCTTCACCTTCGCCATGCTGATGCTGGTGACCTCCGACAACTTCCTGCAGCTGTTCTTCGGCTGGGAAGGTGTGGGGCTGGCCTCCTATCTGCTGATCGGCTTCTGGTACAAGAAGAAGTCGGCCAATGACGCCGCCATCAAGGCCTTCGTGACCAACCGGGTCGGCGATTTCGGCTTTGCCCTGGGCATTATGGCGCTGTTCCACGTTTTCGGATCGGTGGATTTCGACGTTGTCTTCAGCCATGTCGCGGATCATTCCGAGACGGTGCTGGCCTTTGCCGGCATGGAGTTCAATGCGATCGAGCTGATCGCCTTCCTCCTGTTCATAGGCGCGATGGGCAAATCGGCACAGTTCTTCCTGCACGTCTGGCTGCCGGACGCGATGGAAGGCCCGACGCCGGTATCCGCGCTGATCCACGCCGCGACCATGGTTACCGCTGGTGTCTTCCTGGTCTGCCGTGCCTTCCCGATCTACGAGGCGGCTCCGGCGGCCTCCGCCATCGTCACCGTGATCGGTGCGACGACTGCGATTTTTGCCGCAACGATCGGCCTGGCCCAGAACGACATCAAGCGCGTCGTCGCGTATTCGACCTGTTCCCAGCTGGGCTACATGTTCTTCGCTGCCGGTCTGGGTCTGTACTCGGCGGCCATGTTCCACCTGTTCACGCACGCCTTCTTCAAGGCGCTGTTGTTCCTGGGATGTGGCGCCGTCATTCACGGCCTGCATGACGAGCAGGACATGCGCAAGATGGGCGGCCTCTACAAGATGATGCCGATGACCTGGGTGCTGATGTTGATCGGCACGCTGGCCCTGACCGGTGTGGGCATTCCGCCCTTCACCATTGGGGGCATGGAATTGGGTGGGTTCGGCTTTGCCGGTTTCTACTCCAAGGACATGATCATCGAGGAAGCCTTCATGATGGGCCAGGAAGGCAAGTTCTTCGCTATGGGCGCGTTCTGGATCGGTATCGGCGCAGCCCTGCTGACCAGCTTCTATTCCTGGCGCCTGATCTTCATGACCTTCCACGGCAGCTTCCGTGGCAAGCAGAAAGATTATGAGCACGCCCATGACAGCGGCTGGGTCATGACCGGCCCGCTGGTCCTGCTGGCGATCGGCGCGGTGTTTGCCGGTGCCTTCTTCAAGGACAGCTTCGTCGGCAAGGACGCCTTCGCCTACTGGGGTGACAGCCTTCCTGCCGGCCCGTATGCCGAGGGCAATTACCCCGAATACGCCGAAGCCTACGCATCGGGTGGTTATGGCGGTGACGCCCATGCCGCGGATGATCACGGTGAGGCGGCTGCCGATGACCACGCAGCGGATACCCACGCTGATGCCGGTTATGGCGACGCGGCGCACGGCGATGAGGCTCATGGCGATGATGGACATCACGGCCACCATCCGCCCACCTGGGTGCTGTGGGCGCCGTTTATCGTGACCTGGCTTGGTTTCGGATTGGCCTGGTGGTTCTACGTCACCAAGGAAGGCCTGGGTGCCCGTATCGCGGCCAATGGCGGTCCGGTCCACGCCTTCCTGTCGAACAAGTGGTATTTCGACGAGATGTACAACTTCGTGTTCGTCAAGGGCTCGAAGGCGCTGGGTGACCTGTTCTGGAAAGTGGGTGATGTCCGCATCATCGACGGTTTCGGACCCAACGGCTTTGCCGCAACGGCCATGGCCACGGCGCGCCGTGTCGCCAGGGCCCAGTCCGGTTTCTTGTATCACTACGCATTTGTCATGCTGATCGGCGTGCTGGGCTTCACGCTCTGGATCGTCGCCGGCGCAGGAGGCAACTAGAATGTTCGGCGAGATCGAATCCCTGCTTACCGTTCTCACCTTCGTTCCGACCCTCGGAGCGCTGGTGATTGCCGTTCTGCGTTTCACGACCCGGCCTGAAAACCAGGACATCACGGATCGCAATTCCCGCGCCGTGGCGTTCTGGACGACCATCATCACCTTCGGCATCTCCTGTCTGATGCTGTGGGAGTTCGACCCGTCGATCTCCGGCTTCCAGATGATCCACGAGGTCACCTGGCTCGAGCAGATCGGCTTGGGTTATCGTATGGGCGTTGACGGCATTTCCGTGCTGTTCGTCATGCTGACGACCTTCCTGATGCCGATCTGTATCCTGGCCTCCGGTGCTATCAAGAACCGTGTCGCGGACTACATGATTGCCTTCCTGCTGCTGGAAACGCTGATGATCGGCGTCTTCACGGCACTGGACCTGGTCTTGTTCTACATCTTCTTCGAAGGTGGCCTGATCCCGATGTTCATCATCATCGGCGTCTGGGGCGGACAGAACCGTGTCTATGCGGCGTTCAAATTCTTCCTCTACACGCTGTTCGGCTCAGTGCTGATGCTGGTCGCGATGATCTTCATGTTCCTGGAAGCAAGCACGACGAACATCATCACGCTGCTGGATCACCCGTTTGATATCGACGTCCAGAACTGGTTGTGGCTGGCCTTCTTCGCGTCTTTCGCGGTGAAGATGCCGATGTGGCCGGTTCACACCTGGCTGCCGGACGCGCACGTACAGGCACCAACGGCCGGGTCTGTAATCCTGGCGGGCGTGCTGCTGAAGATGGGCGGTTATGGCTTCCTGCGCTTCTCGCTGCCGATGTTCCCCAATGCGAGCGATTATTTCGCCCCGCTGGTGTTCGCCCTGTCGATCATCGCCATCATCTATACCTCGCTGGTGGCGTTCCGGCAGACCGATATCAAGAAGCTGATTGCCTATTCCTCGGTCGCGCACATGGGCTTTGTAACCATGGGGCTGTTCGCGATGAACGAAACCGGTGTCCAGGGTGCCATCTTCCAGATGATTTCCCACGGCTTCATCTCCGGTGCGCTCTTCCTGTGTGTCGGCGTCATCTATGACCGCATGCACACCCGGGAAATCGCCTTCTATGGCGGGCTGGTGCATCGCATGCCGGTCTATGCGGCGATCTTTGCGCTGTTCACCATGGCCAATGTCGGTCTGCCCGGCACGTCGGGCTTTGTCGGTGAGATCATGACCATGGTCGGCGCTTACCAGGTCAGCTGGTGGATCGCGACCGGTGCGGCTGCTGGCGTCATCCTGTCAGCCATGTACATGCTGACCGTCTATCGCAATGTCGTGTTCGGCGAGATGACCAATCCCAAGCTGGAAACCATCACCGATGTCGACATGAAGGAAGCCGGCATGCTTGGCATCCTCGCCATTGCGACGCTGGTCCTGGGTGTGTCGTCCACGCTGGTCACTGATGTGACAGCCGCGTCGGTGGACAATCTGATTTCTAACTACCAAGCGGCACTTGAAGCCGCAGCAGCCCAGTAAGAGGGGCTTGATATGACAGCGGACATGCTCTCCCAGGAAATCTCGCTTCTCCTTCCGGAGATCCTGCTGGCCGGTGGCGCCATGGTATTGTTGATGCTCGGCGTCTTCATGGAAGGCGAACGGGCGACGCGCCTGGTCTATACGCTCTCCATCCTGGCCCTGATCGGTGCGGCTCTGCTCGCCCTGTTCGGAACGGGCGGAGAGGGCACCGCTTTCGGTGGAGCCTTTGTCTTCGACCCGCTGGCGAAATTCTCCAAGGTCGCGATCGCGCTGGTCGCGGCGCTGACCCTGACCCTGGCCTTGCCCTATCTGGACAAGGAAAAGCTGCTCAAGATCGAATATCCGATCCTGGCCATCCTGGCGGCGACGGGCATGGGCATGATGGTGTCGGCCAATGACCTAATCTCCATGTATATGGGTATCGAGCTGCAATCGTTGGCGCTCTACGTGCTGGCGGCGTTCAACCGTGACAGCCTGCGGGCCTCGGAAGCCGGCCTCAAGTATTTCGTGCTCGGCGCCCTGTCGTCCGGCCTGCTGCTGTACGGCGCATCGCTGGTCTATGGTTTCACCGGCGCGACCGGTTTCGAAGAAATTGCCCAGGCGGTTGCGGCCGGCCCGACGGTTGGTCTGACCTTTGGCCTGGTCTTCGTGATCTGTGGCCTGGCCTTCAAGGTCTCTGCCGCACCCTTCCACATGTGGACGCCGGACGTATACGAAGGCGCACCGACCCCGGTCACGGCCTTCTTTGCGACCGCACCGAAATTCGCCGCCATCGTGCTGCTGGCGCGGATCCTGGTCGAGCCGTTCGGCGGCATGATCGATCAGTGGCGTGATGTGGTCTGGATGATTGCGGCCCTGTCCATGGGTGTGGGGGCGTTCGGCGCCCTGACGCAGACCAATATCAAGCGTCTTTTGGCCTATTCCTCGATTTCCAACATGGGCTACGCCCTTGTGGCCATCGCATCGGGCAGCCAGACGGGCCTGTGGGCTTTGCTGGTCTTCATGTCGCTGTACATGGTCGGTGTTGTCGGTGCCTTTGGCGCTGTCCTGTCCATGCGCACCAAGGAAGGCATGGTCGAGAATATCTCTGATCTGGCCGGTCTCGCCCAGCGCAATCCGGGTCTTGGCTGGTCCATCACGGCGTTGATGTTCTCGATCGGTGGTCTGCCTTTCATGGTCGGCTTCTTCGGCAAGTTCTTCGTGATCTATTCCGCTGTTCAGGCGGATCTGATCATCCTCTCGGTCCTCGCCGTTCTCTTCTCCGTCGTGTCCGCCGCTTACTATCTGCGTGTGGTCAAGGTGATGTGGTTCGACAGTTCCGATATCGAGTTTGTCCCGTCCGCGATGAGCATTTACTGGGTCACGCGCATGGCGGGCCTGGCCACGGTCCTGCTGCTGCCGGTCCTGGGCTGGCTGGTCTATCGCGCCTTCAGCGTCGGACTGGCGACCTTCTGATTTGACCGGGCTTGCAACCCGCCTCGAATGGCTTGATGAAACCGCTTCCACCAATTCGGAAGTGCGTGAGCGTGCCGAGGCGGGTGAGCGTGGTCCGCTGTGGATAGCGACCCGGCGCCAGACGGCGGGGCGCGGTCGGCGCGGGCGATCCTGGTCCGGGCTCGACGGCAATCTCTTCACCACCGGTCTCTACACGCTGGCGGATGCCCCCCAGCGCGCGGCCCAGCTCTCCTTTATCGCGGCGCTAGCTGTGGGAGACCTGTGTGACCAGGCCGGTGCGGAGTTTTCCAACACCAGGCTTAAATGGCCCAATGATGTCCTGATCAGTGGGCGCAAGCTTGCGGGTATCCTGCTGGAAAGTGGCAAGGCGCCGGGCGGTGGCTTGTGGCTGGCCGTGGGGATTGGCGTCAATCTGATGGCCTCGCCGCAGGATGTCGAGCGCCCCGCTACCAGCCTCGCCGAAATCGGCGTGCCGCTGGACCGCGAGCGTGCGCTGGAGATCCTGTCAGCGGCCTTTGATCGATACTTCGCCGTGTGGTTTCGCGAGGGGTTCGGTCCCATTCGGGATCGCTGGCTGGTGCGGGCCTATGGGCTGGGCGATCGCTGTCAGGCGCGGCTGAATGACGAGACCGTGACTGGTATCTTTGCGGATCTGGGGCCTGATGGTTCACTGCGCCTCGACTTGGCGCAGGGCGAGCGGAGATTTATCTCTGCCGGTGAAGTCTTTTTCCCGGAAAGCTGATCGGGGCGGGATGAAAGGATAAGGCATGCTGCTGGTTATCGATTGCGGCAATACCAATACGCTGTTCGCCATCCATGATGGCGAGGACTGGAAGGCGCACTGGCGCGCCGGAACGGATTCTACGCGCACGGCCGACGAGCATGCTGTGTGGCTGTCGCAATTGATGGCCCTGCAGGGTTTCAAGCTGGCGGACGTTGATGGCTGCGTAATCTCAACTGTGGTGCCACAGGCGCTGTTCAATCTGCGCAATCTCTCCCGCCGCTATTTCGATTGCGAGCCGATGATTGTCGGCGAGAGCGGGATCAATCTGGATATCGAGGTGCGGCTCGAGCGTCCCCAGGACGCCGGTGCCGACCGCCTGGTCAATGCGCTGGGCGCCCGCGCCAAGTATTCAGGCGCCATGATCATCATCGATAGCGGGACGGCGACGACCTTTGACGTGATCTCCGATGATGGTGCCTTCGAGGGCGGTATCATCGCGCCGGGCATCAACCTGTCCATGCAGGCGCTGCACGCGGCTGCAGCGAAACTGCCCCGCGTGGCCATTGCCAAGCCACAACGCGTGATGGGGCGGGATACGGTCTCGGCCATGCAGTCCGGCGTGTTCTGGGGCTATATCGACCTGATTGACGGGCTGGTGGAAAGGCTCAAGTCGGAGTACGCACAGCCCATGACGGTGATCGCCACGGGTGGTGTCGTCAGCCTGTTCGACGGTGCTTCGCGCACGATCGAACATTACGACCCCGACCTGACCATCCGGGGATTGCTTGAAGTCTGGAAACTGAACGGGGGCGCCGCGTGAGCGACAGCGTCTATTTCCTGCCGCTCGGCGGGTCTGATGAAATCGGAATGAATCTCAACCTCTACGGCTATGGCCCGGAGGAAAAACGCAAATGGGTGATCGTCGATTGCGGCGTGACCTTTGGCGATTTGTCGACGCCCGGCGTCGACCTGATCATGCCCGATCCGATGTTCATCGAGGAACGTGCCGACGACCTGGTCGGCATGGTGCTGACGCATGCGCACGAGGACCATATGGGCGCTGTGGCGCAATTGTGGAAACGCCTGCGCTGTCCGATCTATGCAACGCCGTTCACCGCCTATCTGGTACGCGACCGCCTCGCCGAGCATGGCCTGCTGGACGAGGTCGAGCTGCACGAGATCAGCCTCGACAGCCGGTTCGAGCTGGGCCCGTTTGATATCCAGCTGGTCACGCTGACCCACTCCATCCCGGAACCCAATGGCCTCGCCATCCGCACGCCGGCAGGTCTGATCCTGCACACAGGTGACTGGAAGATCGATCCTGATCCGCTGATCGGCGAGGAAACCGACAGTGCAGCGCTGGAAGCCATGGGCGAGGAGGGCGTCCTCGCCATGGTGTGTGACAGCACCAACGTCTTCTCGGCCGGTGAAAGTGGTTCCGAAGCCGGGGTCAAGGACGCGTTGATCGAAGTCGTTGGCGAGCTCAAGGGCAAGGTCGCCATCGCGGCATTTGCTTCCAATGTTGCGCGCCTGCAATCGGCTATCGAGGCCGCCGAGGCTAATGGCCGACGCGTCTGCCTGGTCGGTCGCTCCATGCACCGCATGACGTCTGCGGCCAAGTCCGTGGGACTGCTCCAGCATGTCCAGGATTTCGTCACCGAGGAAGAGGCCGGCTTTTTCCCGGACGACAAGATCCTCTATCTCTGCACCGGTTCCCAGGGCGAGCCGCGCGCGGCGCTGTCGCGCATTGCCGACGGCAATCATCGCAATGTGACACTGGGACCGGGCAGTACGGTCATTTTCTCCAGCCGTGTCATTCCGGGCAATGAGCTGGGGATTTTCAATCTCCAGAACCAGCTGGCCGAGCGCGGTGTGCATATCATCACCGAGAAGGAACGCCCGATCCACGTCTCCGGCCATCCCTGCCGGGACGAGCTGGCGCAGATGTATGCCTGGGCCAAGCCGAAAGTGGCGATCCCGGTGCATGGCGAACGGCGCCATCTGCTCGAACACGCTGATTTCGCCAAATCCCTCCAGGTTCCCCATGCCATCACGGTGCGCAATGGCGACATGGTTGAGCTGCGCTCGGACGGCAGCGGCGCTGTCGTTGACGAGGTTCCCGCCGGGCGTCTGCACCTTGATGGCAAATTCCTGACGCCGGACAATGCCAATTCCATGCGTGAACGCCGCCGCCTGTCTTTCGCGGGCCTGATCGCGGTCTCGCTGGCCGTGGACGAGCAGGGCCGGCTGGTGGGCGGGCCTGATGTGCGCGCGTCTGGCGTTGCGGAAGACGAGAAAATGCCCATCGAGGCCATTCTCGACCAGCTGGCAGATGTTGCCGAACAGCGCTTTGACAGCCTGGGACGTCGCACCCGCAAGGACCCCGATGCGATCGAGGAAGAGATCCGCCTGGCCGTGCGCCGTGAAATCAATGCCATCTGGGGCAAGAAGCCACAGGTCGAAGTGATGGTTCTGCCCGTATAAGGCGGCAAAGAAGGAGAGTTTTGGATGAAGATCGGACGTCTCAACCATGTCGGTGTCGCAGTTCCGGACATCGAGGCCGCCAAACAGACCTATGCCGAGCTCTATGGCGCCACCGATGCCACCGAGACCAAGGACTTCCCGCAACTGGGTGTTCGGGTCGCCTTTGTGCACCTGGACAACTCCGAGATCGAGCTGTTGTCGCCGCTCGGAGATGACAGCCCGGTGCACAAATTCCTCGAACGCAATCCCAAGGGCGGCCAGCACCATTTGTGTTTTGAAGTCAAGGACATCATCGAGGCACGTGATGCGATGGTTGAGCGCGGTGCGACGGTATTGGGCACCGGTGAACCCTATCTGGGTGCGCATGGCGTGCCGGTGATCTTTATCCACCCGAAAAACTCCAACGGCCAGCTGATCGAACTGATGCAGGAGCCGTCCTGATGAACCGCTATCTGCAGATCGCGCCCGTCGCCATCGCCGGCCTGTTGTGGCTGTCGCGGATTTTCCTGCGCGATGATGGTGTGGGCTTGGTCAACGGGCTGGTGGTCTTCCTGATCACCTGGTGGCTGGTCCTGTTCATGACCCTGCCGGTTGGCGTGCGCTCGCAACAGGAAAACGGGGACATCCAGGAAGGCTCCGAGCCGGGCGCGCCTGTTACGCCGATGCTGGCCAAGAAGGCCTGGTGGACGACGGTCATCACCTCGATCGTCTGGATCGTCTATTTCCTCATCGCGGTCAGTGGTGTCATCGATGAATTCCTGCCGCGCGATGGCAGCTGGGGCTAGGTGATGAGCCTGCTCGCCCTGATCCTCAGCCTGTGGCTGGCCGAGAGCCAGCCAGCGCAGACCCGCGAGGGCGTACTCATCTGGGCGGACCTGTCCGGGGAAACGCCCGTGATCGAGGCCTATGGCGAGCGCACCTATTTTGAAAACGATGTCACCACCGCGCCCGGATCGCACCAGTTGTGGACCTTTTATAGCTGCCGTCAGCGCGAGATGGGCCGGACCCGGGTCTGGGATCCGCGCTGGGCGGGTGGCGGCCATGCCTTTGTCGGTGAAAACGGCGAACTGGGTGAACGTCTCCCGGGTCGGCTCGATGACCGTCCGGTCGAAGGCGAGGCCATTGCTCCGCGCGGAGCGGCCTATTTCACCATCAGCCTGGATGTGTCCGAGGCGCATCCCGAGGGCGCCGTGCTCGGCCCCTTCGCGCTTCCGCTCGAGGTCTTTCCCTGCGCCGGTCTGCCCACACCGGACTTCCAGCCTGACCCGAAAGGGAATTAGGACATGCCCCACGCCATCGTGGAATTCTCCCCACTCAACGAGATCGGTATCAGCGAAGCCGAGCTCCTCGACGCCGTCTTTGACGGTATGCAGGCGAGCGGGCTGTTTGGCACCGAAGACATCAAGGTCCGCTCCCACCCGGCCTCGATGACCCGCAATGGCTCGGACAATTTCTCCTTCATCCACGTCCAGCTCCGCATCATGCCCGGCCGCACGGTCGAACAGAAAGCCGATCTGAGCGAACGTGTGAGGGCGAACTTGTGTGACATGCCAGGGCAAGCGCGGTCCACGAGCGTGGAGGTCGTGGATATCGACCGTGCTGTTTATGCGAAGACGGTGGTGTAGTGGGGCTCCGACGTTGGCTCGCATTCCACCGTCACCCTGATGAAGATCAGGGCCCAGTTCGAAACTCTCCCCACCCCATCTAGACAGAACACGCGGCCTGTGTGTTCCTGTGCGCAGACCTGATTGTGTTTGCCAGTCTGGATGCGTCATGACAGCCACTCGATTTCGGCCTTGCCGATCCCGTCTGATGCCGGCCCTTGCGGGCCTGGCCCTTGCGGCCGCGGCGGTTCTTGGGCCCGGCCCGGCCCGGGCTGCCCTTATCCAGACCACCGACGAGACGGATGCTCCTGCCATGACCCGCCGTACAGAGCCGCAAATCGATGCCGGTGCCATCGCCCTGCCGACCGGCGACCGGGCAGGGGCGTCGAGCGAGATCTGGTCGGATTTCGGCGAGGAAAGATGGGTGCGCAATGTCAATCAGCCCACGCTTTTGCCACTCCTTCCCGATCCCGAGATCGCGAATGGCCGCAGCGTCTTGCTGATCCCCGGCGGCGGTTTCCAATTCGTCTCGATCGACAATGAGGGCTATCGCATTGCAGAGCCTTTGGTCGAACAGGGCTATACGGTCTTCCTGCTGAAATACCGCACAATGACCACGCCGGAATCGGAGAGCGCATTCTCTGCCCACATGGGTGCGCTTTTCTCCGGCGAATTGCCCTTCGCGGATTTCGACCGCGCCCGCGGCGAAGCCCTGGCCATTGCCGATGCGCAAACCGCCTGGCAGATGATCCAGGATCGCGCCGGTGATTGGGGTATCGATCCCGATCAGACCGGCATTCTGGGCTTTTCCGCCGGCGCCATAACAGCACTCGGCCTGGCCCGCCATCCCGGCGACGTCTCGCCCGCCTTCCTCGGCTATATCTACGGCCCGATGACAGTGGAGGACCTGCCGAGCTCACCGCCACCCCTGTTCTCGGCGCTCGCCGCTGATGACAGCCTCTTCGCCGGCCAGGGCTTCCAGCTGATCGAGGCCTGGCAGGCGGCGGGCTCGCCCGTGGAATTTCACTATTACGCCTCGGGCGGCCATGGTTTCGGCAGTTATCGCCGCGGCACGCCAGCCGATGACTGGCTGGAGCATTTCACCACCTGGCTGGACACCCGCCCGCAATAAGAACGGCGATCAGGGCCCAGTTTGAAGGGCACAGGTGATCCGCGCCCCAACCCGCGTCGGGATGACGTCCTCGCGATACAAATCCCGCCCTCCAGGTGCAAGTGACACCTCCAGCTCCTTGTCACGGCGCGCAGAAGTCGTCTAACTGGCACAAACCTTCCTGACTGGACGAATTTCCATGCGCCTTTCCCGCTATTTCCTGCCCGTACTGAAGGAAACTCCTTCGGACGCCCAGATCGTTTCCCACCAGCTGATGCTGCGCGCTGGCATGATCCGCCAGCAATCCGCGGGGATTTATTCCTGGCTGCCGCTGGGCATGAAAGTGCTCAAGAAGGTCGAGCAGATCGTGCGCGAGGAGCAGAACCGCGCCGGTGCGGTGGAAATGCTGATGCCGACCATCCAGTCCGCCGATCTGTGGCGGGAGAGCGGTCGTTATGACGATTATGGCCAGGAGATGCTGCGCATCACCGACCGCCATGAGCGCGAGATGCTGTTCGGGCCGACCAATGAGGAGATGATCACCGAGATCTTCCGCTCCTATTGCCGGTCCTACAAGGATCTGCCGAAAATGCTCTACCACATCCAGTGGAAGTTCCGCGACGAGATCCGTCCGCGTTTCGGCGTCATGCGCGGCCGCGAATTCCTGATGAAGGATACCTATTCCTTCGATATCGACGAGGCAGCGGCGCGCCACTCCTATAACCGCATGTTCGTGGCCTATCTCAACACGTTTGCGCGCATGGGCCTCAAGGCGGTGCCGATGCGGGCCGATACCGGTCCGATCGGGGGTGACCTGTCCCACGAGTTTATCGTCCTGGCCGAAACCGGCGAGAGCGAGGTCTTCTGTCATGCCGACCTGGTGGAAATGGCTGTGCCGGGCGCGGATGTGGATTTCGAGGGTGATCTGCAGCCGCTGGTGGACCAGCGCACCGCGCTTTATGCCGCCACCGAGGAAATGCACGACGCGGATGAATTCGCCAAGGTGCCAGCCGACCGCCAGCTGTCGGCGCGCGGCATTGAAGTGGGCCACATCTTCTATTTCGGCACCAAGTATTCCGAGCCAATGAAGGCCATGGTCATGCACCAGGACCAGAAGGAACACGCGGTCCACATGGGCTCCTATGGTGTTGGCGTGTCGCGTCTTCTCGGCGCGATCATCGAGGCGCATCACGACGAGAAGGGCTGTATATGGCCGGAAAGCGTAGCACCGTTCGGAGTGGGCATTCTCAACCTGCGTGCCGGCGACGAGGCGGCGGATGCGGCCTGTGAGGACGCCTACGCCAAACTGTCAGCGGCCGGGCTCGACCCGCTTTACGACGACACCAAGGAACGTCCGGGCGGCAAGTTCGCGACCGCAGACCTGATCGGCCTGCCGTATCAGCTGGTGATCGGTCCGCGCGGCCTTAAAGAGAACAAGGTTGAGGTCAAGATCCGTCGGTCCGGCGAGACGCATGAGATGTCGCCGGAAGACGCGGTCAACCGTCTCGCAGAAGGTGCCTTCTCGAATGGATAATCCTGCCGCCGGCAAGACGTCTGGCGCATTGCCGTTCAGCCCGTATGAATTCATGATTGCGGGGCGCTATCTGCGCACCAAGCGCAAGCATGGCGGGGTGGCGCTGATCGCGATCATTTCCTTCCTGGGCATCATGCTGGCGGTGACAGGCCTGATCGCGATCCTGTCGATCATGAACGGGTTTCGCACCGAGCTTTACAACCAGCTCCTGGGCTTTCATCCGCATGTCTATGTGGATGTGCGCCTGATGGATGACGAGCGGGTGGGACAGTCCGTCGAGCGCATTGAAAACATCCCCGGCGTGGTCAGCGCCAATCCGGTCGTCCAGGGCCAGGTCATGGCCACGACGCAGGGCGGCGAGGCCTTTATCCAGATCCTGGCCGTCGCGCCGGAGGATTTCGCGCAGATGGCGGTGGTGCAGGCGACGTATGACCCAACCAGCGGGCGCGGGCTCACGGCCGGTGATGTGTCCGAGTTCGGCGTTGGCCGCAATGGCGGCGATATCGTCATCCTGGGAGAGGGCGTGGCCAATCAGCTGCGGGTCCAGGTCGGCGATCCGGTGACCTTTCTGTCGGCCCGGGGGGCCTCGGGTCCGTTCGGTGTGACGCCGCGCCGCAAGACCTATTATGTCGGGGCCATTCTCAAGGCGGGCGTGTCGACCATCGACAATGCGCTGGCCTTCATGCCGCTGGAACAGGGGCGGCTTTTCTTCTCCCGCGAGGGCCAGCACGACATGATCCAGGTCCGGCTGGAGGATTACAGCATCGCCCCGAGCTATGTGGAGAGCGTCTCCGCGGCCGTCGACAATGCGGTGCCGGTTTATGACTTCACCTATCTGGACCCGGGTTATTTCAACGCGCTCCAGTTCGAGCGCACAGCTATGCGCATGATCATGGCGATTGTGATCGCCATTGCTGCGCTGAACATCATTTCCGGCCTGGTCATGCTGGTGAAGAACAAGAGCCGGGATATCGCCATCCTGCGCACCATGGGCACGACGCAGAGTGCCATCCTTCGCATATTCCTGATCGTGGGCGCTTCGATCGGCATGCTGGGTACAATTGCCGGCATCGTGCTGGGCATTGTCTTCGTTGTGAATATCGGACCGATCCAGGACTTCATCACCTGGACGGCGGGGGCCCAGGTCTGGGATCCCAGCGTGTATTATCTCTATCGCGTGCCAGCCGAGCTGGACTGGGGCGAGGTGGTCTTTGTCTCGACCTTTGGCCTGGTGGTGTCGCTGCTGGTCACCCTGCCGCCCGCCTGGCGCGCTGCCCGGCTCGATCCGGTGGAGGCGCTGCGTTATGTGTGATCCCGTTCTCGACCTTCAGGATATTCACCGCACCTATGTCACCGAGGCGGGGCAGCTGGACGTGCTCAAGGGCGCTTCGCTCAGCCTGCAGCCGGGCGAGATCGTCGGCCTGATCGGCCCGTCCGGGTCCGGCAAATCCTCGCTGCTCCACGCCGCCGGCCTGCTCGAGCGTCCCGATGGGGGCGATGTGATCATTGGCGGCGCGGCAACCCGCGACCTGTCCGACCGCGAGCGCACGGCCCTGCGTCGCAGCGAAGTGGGGTTTGTCTATCAATTCCATCACCTGCTGCCGGAGTTTGATGCTCTGGAGAATGTTGTCCTGCCACAGCTGGTGGCGGGCGCATCGGAGCGACAGGCGAGGGAGCATGCAACCAGTCTCTTGTCCGGGCTTGGCCTGGCGGACCGCCTCACACATTCACCCGCGCAATTGTCCGGCGGGGAACAACAACGGGTGGCCATTGCACGGGCGCTGGCCAACCAGCCACATGTCCTGCTGGCCGATGAGCCTACCGGCAATCTTGATCCGGCGACCTCGGATAACGTGTTCTCGGCCTTGCAGTCCGCGGTGAAGGACCGTGGTGCCGCAGCCTTGGTGGCCACCCACAATCACCAGCTGGCCGAACGCATGGACCGCGTGGTGTCGCTGGTCGAGGGACAGCTGGTCCCGTTCCAGCAAGCCTAGGGCGGAACATATCTGGAACAAAAATTCGAATCACCTCTTGACGCTCCCTGTGTTCCGGGAATAGAACAAATACAGAACACGACAACGGGAGAGCGTTATGCGCCGCATGATTCAAGATATGTCCGCTGCCACTGCCATTCTCGGCTTCGCCTGGATGATTACGATGTGGGGCTCTATTTTAGGCGCGTCCTGATCGGGCTAGTCTGCGGGGGAATCGCGCGCCGCGGTCCGGCGCTGGCCCCATCACTCAGGAGACCCACATGGACACGAAGCTTCCCTTTGTGCATCTGCGCGTCCGGTCTCCCTATTCGCTCCTTGAGGGGGCGATCCGCATTCCCAAAATGGTCGACGCCTGCCAGGCCTATGGCATGCCGGCCATCGCGCTGACCGATACGAATAATCTCTTCGGTGCGCTGGAATTCTCCGAGAAAATGGCTGAGGCCGGGATCCAGCCCATTGTCGGCATCACCCTCTCGGTCCGTGTGTCTGACCCGCATCCCGGTGAGCGCGCAGAACCGGATGGCACGCTGGCGCTCTACGCCCAGAATGCCGAGGGTTATCTCAACCTCATGGCGCTGACCTCTGCCGCCTTCCTCGATGTAGACGGGGCGGAAGAGCCGCAGGTCGCGCTGGACAATGTGCTTGAACACAGCGCGGGCCTGATTGCGCTGACCGGTGGCCCCGACAGCGTGCTCAACCAGTATGTCGTTACTGGCCGCGAGAGCGAGGCGTCAGACCTGCTGGCGCGCTACCAGGCCGCGTTTGGTGACCGCCTTTATGTCGAGTTGCAACGTCACGGCCGGGCAGAAGAACTCACCGCCGAGGACTGGTTGATTGACCAGGCCTATGCGCGCGATCTGCCGCTGGTGGCGACCAATGAGGCCTTCTTCCCGGACCAGGGCATGCACAGGGCCCATGACGCGCTGTTGTGCATTTCCGGCAGCACCTATGTCTCCGTGGAGGATCGCCGCAAGGTGACGGCTGACCATCATCTCGCCACGCCGGACGAGATGCGCGAGCGGTTCAAGGACCTGCCCGAGGCCCTAGAAAACACGCTGGAAGTGGCGCGGCGCTGTGCCTATCGCGTGCGCACACACCCGCCCATCCTGCCCAGTTTCGAAACGGCTGAAGGCCGGGACGAGGCCGAGGAACTGGTCGCCCGAGCCCATCAAGGCCTGACCGACCGGATCGCTGCCGGACAGGCCAATTCGCTGCCGGAGAGCGAGTATCGCGAACGCCTGGATTTCGAGCTCAACATCATCAAGCAGATGGGGTTCCCGGGTTATTTCCTGATCGTCTCGGACTTTATCCAGTGGTCCAAGGAGAACGACATTCCGGTCGGTCCCGGCCGTGGTTCCGGTGCGGGCTCGCTGGTGGCCTATGCCCTGACGATTACCGACCTGGACCCCTTGCGGTTCGGCCTCCTGTTCGAGCGCTTTCTCAATCCCGAACGTGTCTCCATGCCCGACTTTGACGTCGACTTCTGCCAGGAACGTCGTGGCGAGGTGATCCGCTATGTGCAGGACAAATATGGTCATGACCGGGTGGCCCAGATCATCACTTTCGGTACGCTGCAGGCCCGCGCGGTTGTGCGCGATGTCGGCCGCGTGTTGCAATTGCCGTTCGGCCTGGTCGACAAGCTCGCCAAGCTGATCCCGGCCAATCCCGCCAATCCGGTGACCCTGGCCCAGGCGCTCGATATCGAGCCGCGGCTCAAGGAGATGCGAGCCGAGGACCAGGCGGTCGACAGCCTGCTCGAAGTCGCCCTGAAACTGGAAGGTTTCTACCGCAACGCCTCGACCCACGCCGCCGGCGTTGTCATCGGTGACCGCAAGCTGTCCGAACTTGTCCCGCTCTATCGCGATCCGCGTTCCGATATTCCTGCTACCCAGTTCAATATGAAATGGGTGGAGCCGGCGGGCCTTGTGAAATTCGACTTTCTCGGCCTGAAAACCCTGACCGTGATCGCGCGGGCGCTGGGCTATATCGCGTCGGCGGGCAAGGAGGTTCCCGACATCGAGGCGGTCAGCCTGGAAGACCGGCCCACCTACGAACTCCTGGCGTCGGGCAATGCCATCGGCGTGTTCCAGCTCGAGAGCTCGGGCATGCGCGACACGCTGAAAAAGATGAAGCCGGATGCGATCGAGGATCTGATCGCGCTGATCTCGCTTTATCGACCGGGCCCGATGAAAAACATCGATGTCTATGTCGACCGCAAGTTCGGCCGCGCCGAGGTGGATTGTCTCCATCCCGACCTGGAAGGCGTCTTGTCGGAAACCTATGGCGTCATCATCTATCAGGAACAGGTGATGCAGATCGCCCAGATCCTGTCGGGCTATTCGCTCGGTGAAGCCGACCTCCTGCGCCGTGCCATGGGCAAGAAGAAGAAGGAGGAGATGGACAAGCAGAAAGTCCGTTTCCTTGATGGTGCTGAGGGGAAGGGCGTGGATCGCGCCAAGTCCTCCTATATTTTCGAACTGGTGGCCGAGTTTGCCGGCTATGGCTTCAACAAGTCCCACGCTGCGGCCTATGCCGTCATCGCCTATCGCACCGCCTATCTGAAAGCCAACTACCCGGTCGAGCTGATGGCCGCGCTGATGTCGCTCGACGCAGCCAATACCGACAAGTTGGCCGCCTTCCACCAGGAAATCCGCCGCATGGGCATCACCGTGCGCCCGCCGGACGTCAACGCGTCAAATGCCGATTTCTCGGTCGAGGAGGGCTGTGTCCGCTTTGCCCTCGGTGCGATCCGCAATGTCGGTTTTTCCGCGATGGAACACATTGTGGCCGAGCGGGAGGAAAAGGGCCCGTTCAAGGACCTGTATGACTTTGCCGAGCGCATAGATCCCCGCCAGGTCAATCGCCGCACGTTTGAAAACCTCGCCAGGGCTGGTGCCTTTGACACGATGGAACCTGATCGGGCCAAGGTGATCGCCTCCGCCGAGACCCTCCTGTCCATGGCCCAGCATGCGGCCGAGCAGCGCGAAAGCGCCCAGGCCAGCCTGTTTGGCGGCGGAGGGGGTGAGGTCGAGCTGCAGCGGCCCAACCTGACGGAACCAGAACCTTTCACGGCCCAACAGCGCCTGGACGAGGAATTGTCGGCGATCGGCTTTTACCTCTCCGGTCACCCGCTGGATGATCTGACAGAACAGCTCGCCGGTCGCGGTGTGGTGATGTTCGCGGAAAGCACCGGCCGCGTTCTTGAAGGGGCCACAGCTCTTCGCCTGTGCGGGGTGGTTCGCCGCCGTCAGGAACGTGTCTCCAACAAGTCGGGCGAACGTTTTGCCTGGGTGACCCTGTCCGACCCCACCGGTGAGTTCGAAGTCTTCGTGGCGCCGGAGCTGCTGCGCACCTCGCGAGACCAGCTGGAAAGTGGTTCCGCCGTCCTGGTCAATTGCCGGGTCGATAACCGGGATGAACAGATCAGCTTCTTTGCTGACCGGCTGGAAGTGCTCGACACCCGCATGGCGGCGCACAGTCTGAAAATCCGCCTCGATGATCCCGCCGCGCTGGCCGGGATCAAGGCGCGCCTCGACCGTGCCAATTCCCGTTCGGATGCCCAGCTGGATGCGGCGGTCGATCTGTTTGTCCCTCTACAGGATGGCGGAGAAGCCGAGATCCGGCTGGCTGGAAGGCATTGTGCCGATGCGTCGGTCCAGGCCGCGCTGCGAGCGGTGCGGGGCGTCGCCAGCATTGATGCGGCGCTGGCGTGATGTCGGTTTTCAGGCCCTACTACGTCCTGCTGAACCTTACCAATTTGCATGTCCCCAAGGCTGACGGATCGGCACCGTTGCTGGGATACTATACTCACGCTTTCTTGTTGGCACCGTCGCGTGAGGAAGCGAAAACCCGAGAAGAGGCAATGGGCTTTGACCATTATGCCAAGAATGACTGGGCCGAGCTTGATACCATACAGTCGCCAAATGTCATCGTTACCCGGGTCGATGATGTGAGCTGGTTGCGGTTTGCTCGCAACCGCCTTACGCAACGTCAACCGGTCCAGAGAGGCGGAACCTGGTACTCGCGACTGGTGAGGTCGTTCTCCCAACGCGCAAAAGAAGCCTTGGCGCTTCTCGCATCCCACCCCTGTATAATTGATAGCAGAAAAGCCGGATAAGCCTGCTTGCATTACTCAAAAGAGGTGCCTATAAGCCGCCTCATTACGCACACGGAGCTCCGGCGGGCGCGTTGCCTGCCGCTCCGGTGTCGTTTGTCCAGGCAAGCGACTCCGCTCCGTGGAGGCCAACCGGAAAAGGATACATCGATGGCTCTCCCTGAATTCAGCATGCGCCAGCTGCTCGAAGCTGGTTGTCACTTCGGCCACCAGACCCACCGCTGGAACCCGAAGATGAAAGACTACATCTTCGGCGATCGCGCCAACATCCACATTATTGACCTGTCCCAGACCGTGCCGCTGCTGCACCAGGCCCTGGTCAAGGTCCGCGACACGGCTGCCAAGGGCGGACGTATTCTTTTCGTCGGCACCAAGCGCCAGGCCTCCGATCCGGTTGCCGCGGCGGCTTCTCGCTGTGCGCAGTACTATATGAACCAGCGCTGGCTCGGCGGCACGCTGACCAACTGGGCCACGATCTCCAACTCCATCGCGCGCCTGCGTGAGCTGGAAGCCATGTTCGACAGCGAAGGCGGCGTTGACGGCCTGACCAAGAAAGAACAGCTGATGCTCACCCGTGAGCGCGAGAAGCTGGAACGCTCCCTGGGCGGTATCAAGGACATGGGCGGCACGCCGGACCTGATGTTCGTGATCGACACCAACAAGGAAGCGATTGCCATCCAGGAAGCCAAGAAGCTGGGCATCCCGGTTGTTGCGATCGTCGACACCAATTGT
The DNA here is from genome assembly GCA_017643585.1 of Maricaulis sp. Classification (GTDB taxonomy): domain Bacteria; phylum Pseudomonadota; class Alphaproteobacteria; order Caulobacterales; family Maricaulaceae; genus Maricaulis. The sequence continues at coordinate 222,334 of JAEPND010000002.1, read as the reverse complement.
GACCCGGACCCGATCGACATGCCGATCCCGGGCAATGATGACGCATCCCGCGCGATCTCGCTGTATTGCGACCTGATCGCTGACGCTGTTCTGGACGGTATGGCGGACAGCCAGCTGGCCATGGGCGTTGATCTGGGTGAAGCAGAAGCTCCGGTTGAAGCCATGCTGGCTGCCGAAGAGGCTCCGGCGGAAGAGGCGGCTCCTGCTGCTGAAGCCACCGAAGAGGCTGCTGCTCCGGAAGCGTCCTCTGAATCTGACAAGACCGAAGCATAAGCTTCTTTAGGTACTCTATTTATTCCAGGAGAAACCGATGGCCGCGATTACTGCTGCTCTCGTGAAGGAACTTCGCGAAAAAACCGGCGTTGGCATGATGGACTGCAAAAAGGCGCTCAACGAGACGGACGGCGATTTTGAAGCCGCTGTTGACTGGCTGCGCAAGAAGGGTCTGTCCAAGGCTGCCAAGAAGGCTGACCGCGTTGCTGCGGAAGGTCTGGTTGCCGTTGCTACCGATGGCGCCAATGGCGCTGTTGTAGAGGTCAACTCTGAAACCGACTTCGTTGCTCGCAACGAAAAATTCCAGGCGGCTGTTGCCGAGATCGCCAAGCTGGCCCTGACCACCGAGGGTACGGTTGACGCGCTCAACGCTGCGACCCTGCCGTCCGGTGAAACGGTTGAAGCGACCCTGACCAACCTGATCGCCACGATCGGCGAGAACATGTCCCTGCGCCGCGTCTTCAAGCTGGACGCCGGTACGGGTGTTGTGTCTTCCTACGTGCACAATGCTGCTGCTGATGGCATGGGCGCTCTGGGTGTGATCGTTGCGCTCAAGTCTGACGGTGATGCCGGCAAGCTGGCCGAGCTGGGCCGCAAGATCGCCATGCACGTCGCTGCGGGTTCCCCGGCCGTTGCTGTTGCCGTTGACACCGATGGTGTCGACAGCGCGATCGCGGACAAGGAACGCGAAGTGTTCGCTGACCAGGCGCGTCAGTCCGGCAAGCCGGAGCAGATCGTCGAGAAAATGGTCGAAGGCCGCATGCGCAAGTTCTACGAAGAAGTTGTGCTGCTAAAGCAGTCCTTCGTCATGGACCCGGACAACACGATCGAACAGGTTCTGGCCAACGCGTCCAAAGAGCTGGGCACGCCGGTTGAGATCGTCGGCTTCCAGCGCGTCGCCCTGGGCGAAGGCGTTGAGAAGAAAGAAGAAGACTTCGCCGCTGAAGTTGCTGCTGCAACTGGCCAGGCCTAAGTCAAAAACAGCGAGTGCCGGAGCTTTTCAGCTCCGGCGCTTTCTGTATGCTGCCACACCGTGACCGACTCAGCTTCCTCCACGCCATCAGGCGCCAGCAATCCGCCGCGTTTCCGGCGGGTTCTTCTTAAGGTTTCCGGTGAAGCCCTCATGGGCTCCCAACAATTTGGTATCGACCTGGAAACCGCCAATCGTATCGCGCAAGAAGTCAAACAGGCCGTCGAAGGCGGCACCGAGATGTGCCTCGTCATTGGCGGCGGCAATATCTTCCGTGGGCTTTCCGGCGCCGCCAAGGGCATGGACCGCACCGCTGCCGACTATATGGGCATGCTGGCGACGGTGATGAATGCCCTGGCCATGCAGACCGCTCTTGAAAGCATTGGTGTCCAGACCCGGGTGCAATCGGCTATTCCGATGACCACGGTGTGTGAACCCTATATCCGTCGTCGCGCCACGCGGCATATGGAGAAGGGGCGCGTTGTCATCTTTGCGGCCGGGACCGGCAATCCGTTTTTCACCACCGACACGGCAGCGGCGCTGCGCGCTGCGGAAATGGGCTGTGATGCGCTCTTCAAGGGCACCCAGGTCGATGGTGTCTACAGCGATGATCCGCGCACCAATTCGGACGCGGAACGATATGATCAACTCGACTATCTTGACGTTCTCACACGCGATCTGCGTGTGATGGATGCCTCGGCCGTGACCTTGATGCGTGAAAACCGCATTCCGATCGTGGTCTTCAGCATCCACGAGCAAGGTGGCCTCGCCCAGGTTCTCGGCGGCGAGGGTGTGTGCACGATTATCGGTCAGGTTCGTTCAGAAGAAACGGCCTGATCGCAACACGATAAGGGAAGAGACCCATGAGCGATTATGATGAGGATGATCTGAAACGCCGCATGGACGGCGCCATTGAGTCGCTGCGCAAGGAGTTTGCGGGTCTGAGAACGGGCCGCGCCAGCGCCAATCTGCTCGACCCGATCAAGGTGGAAGCCTACGGAACGCCGACGCCGATCAACCAGGTTGGCACCGTGTCTGTTCCGGAACCGCGCATGATCTCGGTCCAGATCTGGGACAAGGAGATGGTCGGTGCTGTCGACAAGGCCATCCGCAATTCCCAGCTGGGTCTGAACCCGGTTGTGGAAGGTCAGCTCCTGCGTATTCCGATCCCGCCGCTGAACGAAGAGCGTCGTGCCGAACTGGCCAAGCTGGCAGGCAGCTATGCGGAGAACGCTCGTGTTGCGGTCCGCAATGTGCGCCGTGACGGCATGGATGGTCTGAAAAAGCTGGAAAAGGACGGTACGCTGTCCGAGGACGAGCACAAGTCCTTTGCCGAGGACGTCCAGAAACTGACGAATGACGCGATCAAGAAGATCGATGAAAACCTGAAGACCAAACAAGAAGAAATCATGCAGGTCTGACGACCTGAGCGAGGCGACACTTCTATGAGCGAGACCGCATCGGACAGAACGAGCGTTCCGCAGCATGTCGCCATCATCATGGATGGGAATGGCCGCTGGGCGCAGCAACGCGGCCGTCCCCGCACATTTGGACATTCCAAGGGCGTTGAAGCGGTTCGGCGCGTGGTCGAAGCGGCCGGGGACCGGGGTGTCCGCACCCTGACCCTGTTCAGTTTCTCGACCGAAAACTGGAACCGGCCTGCGGATGAGGTCGGCGCCTTGTTCGAGTTGATGAAGCGCTATGTGGCGGCGGATCTTGCATCGCTCAAGAAAAAGGGTGTGCGGATCCGGATTATCGGGCGGCGGGATGATTTGACGCCGGACCTTGCCGAAATCGTCACCAAGGCTGAGACCGACACGGCAGAAAACACCGATTTCAACCTCAATATCGCCTTCAATTATGGCGGTCGCGATGAGTTGATCCGGGCGGCTCAGAGCCTGGCCGAAGCCGTACGCGCCGGCGATCTCAACCCGTCTGACATTGATGAAGGGCGGTTGTCCGCGGCGCTGGATACGGCGGGCCTGCCAGATGTGGATTTGATGATCCGGACAAGTGGCGAGCAACGGATATCCAATTTCCTGCTTTGGCAGGCTGCTTATGCCGAGTTCTACTTCACCGATGTCCTGTGGCCGGATTTTGATGATGTCGAGCTCGGCCGAGCGCTCGATTCATTCCAGCAACGCGATCGCCGCTATGGAGGCGTTGATGCCGGAGCGGCATGATCCGGTCTTCAAGCGCCGTTTGATCTCCGCCCTGATCCTCGGTCCACTCGCGGTCTTCCTGCTCTGGATGGGCGGGCTGTTCTTTACGGCCTGGGTAGCCGCCTTCGCGGCCGCCATGGCCTGGGAATGGATCCAGATGTCCGACGAGGACGCCCCGCCGGTTGCCTATGCCATAGCCTGTGCCACGGCGTCGGGATCGGTTTTGCTGGCCGGGCAAACCTCTATCCAGGAGGCGCTTGCTTGGGGCGCTCTGGGAACGATCGCATCAGGGGTAGAGCGCTGGCGTCGTGGCTGGTCCATAGAGGTGTTGGGCGTGCTTTACGTTTCGCTCAGCGCCGGACTGCTGGCTGCGATGCGGGCAGAGGTCTCTCACGGGCTGGAAGCAGTAATCCTGTTGTTCGCCATCGTCTGGGCCGCTGACAGTTTCGCCTATCTGGCGGGAACATGGCTGGGCGGACCCAAACTCCTGCCTCAGGCCAGCCCCAACAAGACCTGGTCCGGACTGTTGGCGGGCGTGAGCATGGGCGTGCTTGCCGGATATGCGGCCGGGCAGCTCTTCTCGCTCGATATTGCTGCCGTGATGGTGTTCTCGGGCATTGTGGCCCTGGCCTCTGTCGGCGGTGACCTGGCCATGTCACTGTTCAAAAGGTCCTTTGGCGTCAAAGATTCAGGTACACTCATCCCCGGACATGGGGGTGTCCTGGACCGCGTAGATGCATTGATGCTGGCTGTTGTAACAGCGGTGATTGCGTCGCGCTTTATCGATCTCGGCTGGTCGGCGGCATGACAGATACTCGGAAAATCAGCGTTCTGGGCGCAACTGGATCGGTAGGCGCCGCAACTCTCGACCTGATCGAGCGTGCGCAGCCGGGCGTGTATGACATTATTGCCCTGACCGCACACACCAATGTGGATGAGCTGATCCGGCTTGCCCTCAAATTCCGCCCGAAAATGGTCGCGCTCGCAGACGCGGACGGCGAGACACGCCTGCGTGAGGCGCTATCAGGGCAGGGCATTGATATTGGCTGTGGACCGGAAGCGGTTGTGAACGCGGCTCGCCTCGACGCGGACTGGACGATGGCCGCAATCGTGGGGGCGGCGGGATTGCGGCCAACACTTGCGGCGCTGGAGCAGGGGCGGGCGCTGGCTTTTGCCAACAAGGAATGCCTGGTGTGTGCGGGCGGTTTGTTCATGCAGGCGGCAGCAAGGGCGGGCACAGAATTGCTGCCGGTCGATTCCGAGCACAATGCAATTTACCAGGTTTTCGACAGTCGGCAGAAAAAGCATATCGACAAGATCACCCTGACAGCCTCGGGTGGGCCGTTCAGAGGCTGGACGCTCGAGCAAATGAGCCAGGCGCGCCGCGCAGATGCGCTGGCGCACCCGACCTGGGAGATGGGCGCGAAGATCACCATCGACAGCGCCACCATGATGAACAAGGGTCTGGAGATCATCGAGGCCTGCTGGTTGTTTGATCTTCCCGAAAGCCAGGTTGATGTCGCCGTTCATCCGCAATCCATCGTGCATGGGCTAGTGCATTATGCCGACGGCAGTGTGTTGTCGCAGATGGGCTCGCCGGACATGCGCACGCCGATCGCCAATGCCCTGTCCTGGCCACAACGCATGCAAGCTCCTGTGGCTCCGCTGGATTTGTGTGCCATTTCGAGGCTGGATTTCGAGACGCCCGACCTCAAGCGTTTTCCGGCCATGCGCCTGGCGCGGGAGGCGGTTCGGCAAGGCGGCATGCTGCCGGCGGTGCTCAATGCCGCCAATGAGATTGCTGTCGAGGCGTTCCTGGCAGAGCGTATCGGTTTTCTCGATATCGCCGCCAGTGTTGAACAGGTGATGGATCTGTCCCTCAAGGACACGGATATGCCCCAACAGCTCTCGTCATTTGACGATGTATTTGCGATCGATCATCGTGCCCGTGAATTGGCACGCGAATTGATTGCTGTTGCCGCAGCATAAGAGAATACGGAACGTAAAATGAGTGCCATCGCGGGTCTCCTGCTGGGAACATTTTCCTTTATCTTCCTCATCTCCGTGGTCGTGGTTATCCACGAGCTCGGCCACTATTGGGCCGGGCGCATCTGCGGTGTGCATGCCGAGGCGTTTTCCATGGGCTTCGGGCCGACGCTGTGGTCGGGACGTGACAAGCACGGCACCGTCTGGCGTGTCGCGGCCTTTCCACTTGGCGGGTATGTGAAATTCCTGGGCGATGCAGGCGCGGCCAGCGAGCCGGATGCGGAGAAGCTGGCGGAATTGCACCAGCGCATGGGGCCTGCAGCCGACAAGTGTTATCACTTCAAGCCGATCTGGGCGCGCAGCTTCATTACTGCCGCCGGCCCGATCGCGAACTTCATTCTGGCTATTTTCATTTTCGCGACCCTGGCTTTGTCCATTGGCGGACCGGCTTATCAGCCGGCAATTGTGGGTTCGGTCACGGCCGGTTCGGCTGCCGAGGATGCAGGTTTTCGCGAAGGCGATGAGATTATTGCCATCAACGGCAATGAAATCACCAGTTTCCAGGAGATCATCACCGAAGTGATCTGGCGTCCGGGGCAGGAAATCGCCTTTGATGTTACCCGCGGAGAGCAACAGCTGACCCTGCGCGCCACGCCTCGCGCCACCGAGGTGGAAGACGAGTTTGGCGGAACACGCACATTCGGCCAGCTGGGTCTGGGCAATGTTCCACAACTTATTCGGCGTGATGATTATCCGCTAACGCCGGTCGGGCTGGTCTCGGCCATCGGGCATGGTATCGACCGTACCTGGTCCGCCGTCTCCATGACCGGGCGTTATGTCGGCCATATCGTTACGGGGCGTGCCGATACCAGCCTGCTCAACGGGCCACTGGGAATCGCAGAGGCCGCAGGCCAGACGGCACAGCGCAGCGTGGATGCGGGGCGCACGCCCGGGGAAAGTGCATTCTTGCTGTTTATTAATCTGGTCCAACTGGCCGGTTTTCTCTCGGTTGGACTGGGATTGGTGAACTTGCTGCCGATTCCCATCCTCGACGGCGGGCATCTTGTGTATTACGCATATGAGGCAGTGGCGCGTCGTCCGCTGAGCATGAAAGCTCAGGCCATCGGTTTTCGATTGGGGCTTGCACTTGTGCTCATGATGATGCTTTTAGCCACCTGGAACGACATTAACTACAAGCTCAGTCAATTCTTTTGATTGAGTTCAGAGAACGGCGATCTTCCATGGCGAGTGTTTTGCGTGTGCTCTTTGCAGCCCTGATGACCTTTAGCTTCGGCGCACTTGCGTCGGCGCAGGCGCAACCGGCACAGGAGGAAGCGGCAGCCGTCCAGGCGCCCGAACGTCCCGTCATCCGGCAGATCCTGGTTGAGGGCAATCAGCGTGTGGAATCAGACACGGTGATTTCCTACCTGCTGATCCAGCCGGGTCAGTACGCGGATGACCGTACGATCAACCTGTCCATCCAGACACTGTTCGCAACCGGCCTGTTCTCTGATGTCCAGATCCAGGATGATGGCGAGCTCGTCACCGTCCGTGTCCAGGAGAACCCGATCATCAACCGCGTGGTCCTGGAAGGGAACCGCGCCATGGCGGACGACAAGATCACGGACGAGATCCAGGCCCAACCGCGCGCGATCTTCACCCGCGCACGTGTCCAGTCCGATGTTCAGCGCATTATCGAGGTCTATCGCCGCTCAGGCCGTTTCGCAGCGTCCGTGACGCCGCAGATCATCGAACTTCCGCAGAACCGTGTGGATCTGATTTTCGAGATCTCCGAAGGTCCGGTTACCGGTGTCAGCCGGATCAATTTCATCGGCAATGAGAGCTTTACCGACCGTCGGCTGCGCCGCGAGCTGGTTACGGAAGAATCGCGCTGGTGGCGCTTCTTCAGCTCGAATGACAATTACGACCCGGATCGCCTGGAATATGACCGCGAGCTGCTGCGTCAATTCTACCAGAACCAGGGTTACGCCAACTTCCGGGTTCTTTCTTCTGTTGCCGAGCTGACGCCGGACCAGGAAAGCTTCTACATCACCATCACGATTGATGAGGGCGAGATCTATAATTTTGGCGAGGTCACGGTTACTAGCCAGATCGAGGATCTTGATCCGGACTACCTGGCCGCGCTGTTGCCGACCCAGGAAGGCAATATCTATCAGGGCCAGCTGATCGAGGATGCGATCGACACGCTTACCTTTGCGGCGGGTGCGTCGGGCTATGCCTTCGTCAATGTGCGTCCGATGACACGCCGTGATCGCGAAACCCGCACCGTCGACGTGGAATACGTTATCGACGAGGGACCGCGGGTCTATATTGAGCGTATCGACATCGTGAACAATACGCGGACGCTGGACCGTGTGATCCGCCGCGAGCTGAACATCGTTGAGGGTGATGCCTTCAACCGCGTCCTGATCGACCGCTCGCGCAACAACGTCCGTCGCCTGGGCTTCTTCGAGGAAGTTGAGATCACCGAGACGCCGGGGTCCACGCCGGACCGCGCGCGCCTGATGGTCGATGTGACGGAACAGCCGACGGGTGAGCTGGCTTTCGGTGCCGGTTTCTCCTCGACGGATGCCTTCCTGGTCGACCTGTCCATTTCCGAGCGAAATCTGCGTGGTCGCGGCCAGTTCCTGCGCCTGCGTGTATCGGCAAGTTCCCGACGGGAGACGATCGATATCCGCTTCACCGAACCACGTTTCATGGACCGCAATCTCGCGGCCGGTTTTGACCTGTTCCGGGTCAATTCGGATTTCCTGAGCGAAGCGTCATTCCAGACAGAATCCACAGGTGGCAGTATTCGCCTTGGTTTCCCGGTGACGCGTCAGACCAACCTTCAGCTGCGCTATACGCTGCGTAACGACAACGTCCTGGTCTTCTCCAGTGCGTCACAAGCCCTGGCCTCGCAGGCCGGTAATCGCACGACCTCTGTTGTCGGTTACACCTTCTCCTGGACGCGCCTGAACGATCCGATTGAGCCGAGTGATGGTTTCCGTTTCGTTTTGAACCAGGATCTGGCCGGCGTCGGCGGTGATGTGCGTTATGTCCGTACGGAAGTGCAGACGGCCTTCTACCACGAGCTCTTCCGTGGCTGGGTCGCAAGCTTTACCGGTAATGCCGGTTTCGCCGTGGGTTGGGGCGGCGACAGCATCCGCATTAACGACCGTTTCTTCAAAGGTGGTAACTCATTCCGCGGTTTTGACGTCGGTGGCCTTGGACCGCGCACGGTTCAGCGTGACGAGACGACAGGCGAGCTGATCCGGGGTGATTCACTGGGTGGCAGGCTTTATGCAATCGGTGCTCTTGAGTTGAGCCTGCCGAGCTTCCTGCCGGAACAATACGGTATCCGCGGGGCGCTGTTCACTGAATTCGGTACGCTGGGCATGCTCGACTCGGCGGATCAGATAGACGAGGGTGTTAGCTCGGTCTTTACAGTCGATGATCTGGCGCTGCGGGCGTCGGCCGGTCTGAGTGTCTTCTGGGACTCTCCGTTTGGCCCTGTCCGTTTCGACTTTGCAGAGGCATTCATGGCGGAAGAATACGATCGCACGGAGTTCTTCCGCTTCAGTACAAGAACAGGGTTCTAGGTTATGAAATTCATCCAATCACTTCTGCTGCTGCCAGTCGCAGTTCTGAGCCTCGCGGCTCCGGCGATGGCTCAGACGAATATTGCGGTATTCAATGAAGAGCGTGTGCTCGCGGAAAGTGCGGTCGGTCAGCATGTCCAGACGCGCCTCGCGGCGATCGCCCAGGAAGTTGAAGCCGAAATGCAGGCCCTGACGGCACCGGTCGCTCAGGAAAACGAAGCACTCAACGCGGAAACAGCCTCCATGAACCCGGCCGCCATCCAGGCACGTCCGGACCTCATGCAGCGCATCGAGACGCTCAACCAGCAGCTCCAGGCTCTGGAAGTCCAGCGTCGCATCCGCCAGCAGGAACTGGCCGCGACGCAACAGTCTGCCATGCGTCCGATCTATGAAGCCATGAGCCCGATCCTTGAAGAGGTCGTCGAGGCCCGTGACATCGATATCCTGCTGCGTCGCTCCAACCTGGTTTTCTCCAGCGAGGAAGTCGATATTTCTGCAGAAGTCATCAGCATCCTGAACACACGTCTGCCGACGGTCGCGGTCAACCGCGTTCGCCTGCCGCAGGATGGCCAGGCTGCTCAATAAGATAGGACTGTGATTGTGGCTGATCCGAGATTTTTTGATCGGCTTGGTCCTCTGACGGTAACAGATATCGCCGCGCTTTCGGGTGCGGCGATTTCTGATTCTCAGGGGGGCGAAGTGGATGATGTGGCTGACCTGGCGTCTGCACGCGCCGGAGCGGTCAGTTACCTGGAATCCGAGAAATTCCTGTCCCAGCTCGAGGGCAAGTCCCTTGAAGGCGTCGCTCTGATCATTCCTGCGAAACTCGCGGAGGATGAGCGGCTAACGGGCGCGACCTTGCTACTGCAAGACGCGCCGCGTGCGGCCTTTGCCAAGGTGGCCACAGCGCTCTTCCGGCTGAAACAGGCCGGGTTCGACGTAGCGGTTGCTTCATCAGCGCGCATTGCGTCCACGGCACGTGTCGCGGCCGGCGCTGTGATCGGTGAGGGCGCGGATATCGCAGAGGGCGTGATCATCGGTCCCGGTGCCCAGATTGGACCGGGTGTGCGTATCGGCTCTGGAACACGCGTCGGTGCCAACGCATCAATCATCTGTTCGGATATCGGCGCGAACTGCAACATTCTGGCAGGAGCTGTGATTGGCGAAGCGGGCTTCGGCGTTGCAATGTCCAAGGACGGCGCGATTGACGTGCCGCATCTGGGTCAGGTGATCCTGGGGAATAATGTGACGATCGGTGCCAATTCCTGCGTAGATCGCGGCGTGTTCGGAGCCACTCATATCGGTGACGGCGTCAAGATCGATAATCTCTGCCACATCGCGCACAATGTGACCGTGGGGGCCAATACGCTCATGGCCGCTTTTGCAGGTGTGTCGGGTAGCACGACGATCGGCGAGCGGGTCATGTTCGGCGGCCGTGTCGGCGTTGCTGATCACATTGACATCCCCTCTGACGTCATTGTTGGTGGCGGCGCGGCGGTCATGAAAAGCCTGCCATCCTCCGGCGCCTATTCAGGCATGCCGGCTCAACCCCTTCGGGACTATATGCGCGAGGTCGCTGAAATCCGCCGCCTTGTCCGCGCCAAGAACAAGAAGAAATAGGACACGATCATGAGTGACCGCATCGAGAGCGCGGAGATCCAGACGCTCTTGCCTCATCGCTACCCGTTTTTGCTGGTGGATGCCGCCGAGGATTACGTCAAAGGCGTATCCATCACCGGCATCAAGGGCGTGACGTTCAACGAACCGTTCTTCCCGGGCCATTTTCCCGGCAACCCGGTGATGCCGGGCGTGTTGATGATCGAGGCCATGGGCCAGACCGGCGCGGTTCTGATGTACAAAACACTGGGCGCTTCGGCTGCAGACGCGACGATTTTCTTCATGGGCGCAGACAAGGTGAAATTCCGTGCACCCGTCCGGCCGGGCATGCAATTGCGCATGCCGGTCAAGGTCAATGTCGCGCGCCATGGCGTGTTCAAGTTTTCCGGTGAGGTCTATGCAGACGGCGTAAAGGCCGTGCAGGCCGAGTTTGCGGCAAAGGCGATCGAAAACTCATGACCGCGAAAATTCATCCTACCGCCATCGTGGATCCGTCTGCTGAACTGGGCAGTGATGTCGAGATCGGCCCCTTCAGCATTGTCGGCCCCAAGGTCGTGCTCAAGGATCGCGTGCGCATCATTTCCAATGCGACGGTCGCCGGCCTGACCGAGGTCGGATCGGATTGCGTGCTCTATCCGGGCGTGCATCTGGGTCATCCGCCGCAGGATTTCAAATACCAGGGCGAGGACACAACGCTGGTCATCGGTGACCGCAATGTCATGCGCGAGAATGTCACCATGCATCCGGGCACCAGCGTGGGTCGGGGCACAACGCGCATCGGCGATGACGGCTACTTCATGGTGGCCTCGCATGTCTCCCATGACAGCCAGGTCGGCAACCGGGTCGTGTTCGCCAATGGGGCCGCCATCGGCGGCGGCACGACCGTTGATGACCATGCCATCCTGGGCGGTTATGCCGGAGTGCACCAGAACAGCCGTATCGGCCGCCATGCCTTCATCGGCGCCATGGCGATGGTCACGGCAGATGTCATTCCCTATGGCTCGGTGATCGGCAATCACGCGCATCTGGCCGGTCTCAATGTCGTCGGGCTCAAGCGTCGCGGCATGCCCCGCGACACGCTGCGCGACTTGCGGGCGGCCTATCGCCTGTTATTCGCCGAGGAGGGCACCTTCCAGGAACGTCTCGAGGACGTTGCGAAGGATTATGCCGACAATGCTCCGGTCAAGGAGATCCTCGACTTCATCCGAGTGGACGCCAAGCGGTCCCTGTGCATGCCCCATGGCTAGCGAGGGGGCACACTCACAGCGCTGGCAGCGGCTGGGTATCCTCGCGGGTGGCGGGGATTTGCCGCTCGAACTGGCCCAGGCCTGCCAGGACAGTGCCCCCTTCGTTGTGACGCTCAACGGTCACGCGGACCGTGATTATACCGCCTTTGATCATCAGGACATGTCGATCGGACAAATCGGCGGGATCGCGAAAGTGCTCAAGGCCGCTGGCTGCGACACCGTCTGTTTTGCCGGCTATGTCCAGCGTCCGGATATCAAGTCACTCAAGCTCGATACGCGGGGCCTGATCATGGTGCCCAAGGCACTGGCGGCAGGACGCAAGGGTGATGACGCGCTGATCCGCGTCGTGGTTGAAGAATTCGAAAGCCAGGGCTTTGCCGTGGTCGGCGCTGATGAGGTTTTGTCGGCCCTCGCGCCCACCCTGAATGGCGGGGTTGATGCGCCGCATGACGGACCGCATCGCGACGACATCGCCAAGGCGTGTGAGATTGCCCGCAAGATGGGGGCACTCGATATCGGCCAGGGCGCTGTGGTCGCGGACGGACTGGTCCTCGCCGTGGAAGCCCAGGAGGGCACCAATGCCATGCTCGACCGGCTGGTCAGCCTGCGCGCAGAGATCCGGGGAACGCCCGAGCAGCGCTGTGGTGTGCTGGCGAAAATGCCCAAACCGATGCAGGAACGGCGCGTGGACCTGCCGACCATCGGTCTGGACACGGTCGAGCGCTGCGCGACCGCAGGACTGGCCGGGATCGCGCTGGAGGCGGGCTCTGCGCTGATCCTCGAGCGTGAAGCTGTCGAACGCGCGCTCCGGGCGCACAACATGTTCCTGGTAATCGTCGAGGCCGATGATGCGTGAGGACAAGCCGCTCGTTTATGTCGTCGCAGCCGAGCGATCCGGCGATCTGCTCGGAGCGGGCCTTATCCGGGCCATGCGCGCAAAGTGCGGGTCCGATATCGCCTTTCGCGGCATGGGCGGTGAAGCCATGGCCGAGGAGGGCGTGCCCACCACGGTCAGCATTGACGGGCTGTCGATCCTCGGCTTTTTCGACGGGCTCAAGGCCTATGGGCGTATCAAGGAGAGGGTGGCCGAGGTGGTCGCTGACATCCTGATTCACAAGCCCCAGGCGGTGGTCCTGATTGACAGCTGGGGCTTCATGCTGCGGGTGGCACAGGGTGTGCGCGCCCAGGACCCCTCGATCAAGCTAATCAAATATGTCGGTCCCCAGGTCTTCGCCACGCGCCCCGGGCGGGCAAAGACCCTGGCCGGGGCGGTCGATCACCTGATGACCATTCTAAGCTTTGACGCGCGCTATTACGAGCCGCATGGATTGCCCGTCACCTTCGTCGGTAATCCGACGCTCGACCGCATCGAGCCGGGCGATGGCGCCGGCTTTCGCTCTCGCCATGGCATTGCCAGTGATGCCCAGACGCTTCTGGTGCTGTTTGGCAGCCGCAAGTCGGAAATCGACCGCGTGGGCCCAGCCTTCATGGACACGCTGAAACGACTGACCGCCGCGCGCGAGCTGACCCCGATCATCGTGGTCGCCGGCGCGGTAAAGGCGCATCTCTCGCCACGACTGGATCAGGCGCGACAGGAATTTGGTGCGGTGATCGTGGAGGAAGAGGAAAAGACCGACGCCTTCGCTGCGGCGGATATTGCGCTGGCCTGTTCCGGAACGGTTGTCACCGAGCTGGCGACCGCCGGCGTACCCACCGTCACGGCCTACAAGCTGGGCTGGCTGACCTGGGCGATTATCCGCGCCTTTGGTGTAATGAAAGCGCCCTTCATCAGCCTGGTGAACATCGCGGCCAATGAAATGCTCGTTCCGGAATTCGTCCAGACCCGCTGCCGCGGCGGTCTTCTGGCGGCCGAAATCACCGCGATACTGGATGATCCAGAACGCCGTGAAGGTCTTCACACGCGCCTGGCAGCCGCCACTGAAAAGCTGCGCGGCGAGGGCGATGCCAGCGAGAATGCAGCCGATACGGTCTTCCGGCTCAGCCAATAAAAAAGGCCGCTCAATCGAGCGGCCTTCATCTTGAAACGGGTAACGACTAGCGCTTGTCCAGCGGGACGTAGTCGCGAGGCTGGGCGCCGGTGAAGATCTGACGCGGACGGCCGATCTTCTGGGACGGATCGCCCAGCATTTCCGACCATTGCGCGATCCAGCCGACCGTACGCGCCAGGGCGAACAGCACGGTGAACATCTCGGTCGGGAAGCCCATCGCCTTCAGCGTGATGCCGGAATAGAAGTCGATATTCGGGTAGAGCTTCTTCTCGACGAAGTAGTCGTCTTCCAGCGCGATGCGCTCCAGCTCCATGGCGACCTGCAGGGTCGGATCGTTGCGAACGCCCAGCACGTCGAGAACCTCGTGACAGGTCTCACGCATGACTTTCGCGCGCGGATCGTAATTCTTGTAGACGCGGTGTCCAAAGCCCATCAGTCGGAACGGATCGGACTTGTCCTTGGCCTTGGCGACGTATTCCGGGATCTTGTCGACGGAACCGATCTCGTTGAGCATGTTGAGTGCGGCTTCGTTGGCACCACCGTGTGCCGGTCCCCACAGGGAGGCAATGCCCGCAGCGATACACGCAAACGGATTGGCGCCGGAAGAACCGGCTAGGCGAACCGTGGAGGTCGATGCATTCTGCTCGTGATCGGCGTGCAGGATGAAGATCTTGTCCATCGCCTTGGCGAGAACGGCATTGTTTTCATAGTCTTCCGCCGGAACTGCGAAACACATGCGCAGGAAGTTCGCCGCATAGTCCAGCTCGTTGCGCGGGCTGATGAACGGCTGTCCGATCGCGTATTTGTAAGCGCGCGCGGCAATCGTCGGCATTTTCGCAATCATGCGATGGCTGGCAATCGTGCGGGCTTCCGGATCATTGATGTCCGTGGAGTCGTGGTAGAAGGCCGACAGCGCACCAACCGTGCCGACCATGATCGCCATCGGGTGTGCGTCGCGGCGGAAACCGCGGAAGAACATCTCGAACTGATCGTGCAGCATGGAGTGACGACGGATCGTCCAGTCGAAACCCTCCAGCTCCTTCTGTTCCGGCAGGCGACCATTCATCAGGAGGTAGCAGACCTCGATGAAACTGGATTGGTCCGCCAGCTGGTCGATCGGATAGCCGCGATAGAGCAGGGTACCCTGATCGCCATCAATATAGGTGATCTGGCTTTCGCAGCTCGCGGTCGAGGTGAAACCCGGGTCATAGGTGAACGCGCCGGTTTGAGCGTACAGCTTGCGGATATCGATGACGTCAGGTCCGATCTCGCCGCTGAATACCGGCAAATCATAGCTCTGGCCGTTATAGTTCAGAGTGGCCGTGCCATTCGGTTTTGCTTTGCTTTCCATATCGTCTTCCCTCTACGCGTGGCGGGCAGTTAGCTGCCCTGCGACATTTGATCTGTGATGCGATCCAGCGCCTCGTCACGGCCAATGAAGACCATGACTTGGGCCAGATCTGGGGCGGGTGCCCCTCCGGTCAATGCCGCGCGGAGCGGTTGACCTACTTTACCGAAACCAACCTCTTCAGCGTCGGCGAATTCCTGCAGGGCCTGAGACAACACACCTTCTGTCCAGTCCGTGATGTCGGACAGAGTGATGAAAAGGCGGTTAAGACGTTCTCTTGCGTCATCTTTCAGCGCCTTGGCAGCCTTGCCGGAAAATTCGAATGGACGAGATTTGATCAGAAAATAGCCTTGCTGAGCCAACTCATCCAGTGTTGATGCGCGGGTTTTCAGCACTGGCATCGCGCGCAGATAGCGCGCCTTGATTGTGTTTTCGTCCGCGATGCGGTTTTCCAGCCCTGAAATCCACGACCAGCTCAACTCCAGCAGACGCGCATCATCGGCGTGAGCGATGTGGTGGCTGTTGATGTGAGCCAGCTTGGACAGGTCCATGCGGGCCGGCGCCTTGTTCAGTCCGCCCAGGTCGAACGCAGCAATAGCCTCGGTATCGGTGAACAATTCCTGGTCGCCATGGGCCCAGCCCAGGCGCAGCAAGTAATTGCGCAGGCCTTCCGGCAGATAGCCCATATCCCGGTAATCCTGGGCGCCGAGCGCACCGTGGCGTTTGGACAGCTTCTTGCCGTCATCACCGTGAATAAGCGGGATGTGCGCGAAGACCGGACGATCCCAGCCCATCGCATCATAGATCTGGCCCTGGCGCGCGGCATTGACCAGGTGATCATCCCCGCGAACGATATGGGTGATGCCCATGTCATGATCATCAACCACCACGGCGAGATTATAGGTCGGCGTTCCATCACTGCGCAGCAGGATGAGATCGTCGAATTCCTTGGCCGCCCATTTGACCGTGCCCTGGACCTCGTCCTCGATCACAGTGTCGTTATCGCTGGCCCGGAACCGGACAGTAAAAGGCTTGTCGGCTTGATCCGCGCCTGCATCCCGGTCGCGCCAGGGGGATCGCAGGGCCCGGCCGTCGGCAAAGGCCTGGTCGCGCAATTCCTGGACTTCCTCGGGCGTGCAGTAGCAGCGGAACGCCTTGCCGCGCTCCACCAGGGCATTGGCGACCTCGACATGACGCTCGGCCTGCGCGAACTGGGAAATCGCTTCGCCGGTCCAGTCCAGTCCAAGCCAGCTTAGACCTTCGCCGATGGCGTCAATGGCTTCCTGGGTCGAGCGCTTGCGGTCCGTGTCCTCGATTCGCAGCAAAAACTCGCCGCCATGATGTTTGGCGAACAGCCAGTTGAAGAGGGCGGTGCGTGCTCCACCAATGTGGAGAAAGCCCGTCGGAGAAGGTGCGAAGCGAGTTCGGATCGTCATCTGATTTTGTTGCACTTGCGAATTCATGTTGCGCTGCAAGGAAGGAAATCAGGTGTTAGCATGATTAACTGACCGAGCGATAGAGCGAAGGCGCAGACATGTCTCTTGGTGTGCACGGTTTCAAGCGTTCAGCGAAGGGCATGACGTCGCACAGAAAATCTGCGCCCCTGCTCGTATTGGCCCTGTGCATGACAGCTGGTGCGGCGCTCTATTTCTCCAGCGCGCAACGCCCAAGTTATATCTTAGTCGCAACGGCCTGGACCGCAGGCGTTGTCGCTTTGGGCCTGATGGCCTCTCCTGGCCGGGCGGGGCGCTCGGTAAGTCTGGGGCTGATCGGGCTTGTGGCCGGATTTCTGGTGGCCGATCACCGGGTGTCTTCCATTCACGCCCGGCAACCTGCGGCGTCGGAGACCGGCCGGGTCGAGATCACCGGGTGGCTTGAGCGCGTTGAGCGCAGTTCCAGTGGTCGCTCACGTCTGGTCATCCGGCGAGATGGACCAGAGCACACAGGCCGACACTGGTATCGCGTCCGGGTGCTTGCGAACGCGAACGAGGTTCGGCCGGGTGACAGGCTGAGCCTTGTTGCGATGCTGGATCGCACCCGACCCGCCGTTCTTCCTGGCGGGTATGACAGTCGCTATTACGCCTTCTTCCAGCGCGTTCAGGCCAGCGGTTATGCGCTGGCTGCCCCGCATCGCCTGGCGGAGCAGGGCCCGCTAACGGGGGCCAGACGATTGGCGCGCTGGCGATATGATATCGCCGAGGCTATCCGCGCGCGGATGGACGGGCCGGCTGCAGGGATCGCGGCCGCACTTCTGGTGGGCGACCGATCCGGTATTGAGGCGGACACGGCCGAGACATTGCGAGTGGCCGGTCTGGGGCACATCCTGGCGATTTCCGGTCTGCACATGGCCTTGATGGCCGGAGGAAGTTTCTTTGCGATTCGCTTGTTGCTGGCTGCATGGTCCGGTCTCGCACGGCGAACCGATGTTGCGCGGTTGGCCGCGTGCATCGCCTTGCTGGTCTCGTCGGTCTATCTGCTGATGTCCGGTGCCGGGATACCGACTCAACGCGCCTTTGTGGTGACCGCCGTGGCGCTGGGAGCCGTGATCGCTGGGCGGCGGGCTTTTTCCTTCCAATCCTTTGCCCTGGCATTGGCTGTTGTTGTGGTACTTCAGCCTGAAAGTGTTGTCTCACCAGGTTTCCAGATGTCCTTCAGTGCAGTCGGAGCGTTGATCGCGGTGCATGACTGGCGGCGCAGACGTGCGCTCACGCAGCAGCGGCGGGTGCCGGGCGTGCTGCGGCCATTTCTCGAGCTGGGTCTGACCAGTTTTGTGGCTGGTACCGCAACAGCGGTCATTGGCGCGGTACATTTTCACAGGCTCGCCAGCTATGGCCTAGTGGGCAATCTTCTGGCCATGCCTGTTTTCTCTTTCCTGGTCATGCCTGCCGGCGTTCTTGGCTTATTGCTGATGCCGCTTGGTGTTGAGGGGCCAGCCTTTGCGGTGATGCAGTGGGGGCTGGATGTGATCCTGGGCATATCCGCATGGATCGAGACCCTGCCCACAGCCGCTCGTGGCGTACCCGCCGCCCCATCATGGTGGCTCGCCCTGTATGCGGTGCTTGTGATTACTCTATTTGCGGCCGGCCATCGCCTGGTTCAGTGGGGTGCGGTTGTTTGCCTGGCTGGCCTGGTTGCGATGTGGGCGCTCTGGCCGCAGCCCTCGCTCCTGGTGAGTACCAATGGTCTGGTTGTTGCGCGGCATGACGATGGTTGGGTCGCCAATACCACGCGACGCGGACGATTTCCTCGCCAGGTGTTTTTGCAGACGGTGGCGCTTGAGGGCACAGAGGGGGAGGTCGCTGCCTGTGATCCGCAGGGATGTGTGCTGGAGCTGGAGACACTGCGCGTGGCAGTGCCAGATCGTATCGACGCCTTGAACGAGGATTGCCGGCGCGCCGATATCGTCATCATTCCCGCGCAAACGCCCCGCTGGATCGCGCATCGATGTGCTGCTTCGCACATTGCGCTGGCCGAGTTGGCTGAACGCGGTAATGCCCTGGTCTGGCTGAGCGCAGGCGAGATCATCCGCGTCCGCTATGTCGACGCAGAAGGGGCCAACTGGCCGTGGCAGACTCGTTAGTGATAGCTACGCAGAAGACCGACGAGCTTGCCCTGAACCTTTACTCGGTGTGGCGGGAAGATGCGGGTCTCGTATTCCGGATTGGCGGCTTCCAGAGCGACCGAGCCACCTTTCTTGCGGAGCTTCTTGAGTGTGGCTTCCTCATCATCGACCAGCGCGACAACGATATCGCCCGTATCCGCTGAGTCACAGCGACGGATCAGAACCGTATCACCATCCAGAATGCCGGCCTCGATCATGGAATCGCCATGGACCTCCAGGGCAAAATGTTCACCATTGCCCAACATGTCCGAAGCAACGGGCAAGCGGTCGGTTTCATGCTGAATGGCCGAGATCGGAACACCCGCTGCGATGCGACCGAGCAAGGGAACATCGATCGTTCCGCGCTCCTCCGACGGGGCTGCGCCCTGGCCGGTGAAATCGGCGCGCACAACATTGGGGCCCAGATCAGCGGACTTTTCCTCTGTGCCTTCGGCAGCAGCACTCTCGGGGAGTTTGAGGACTTCCAAAGCCCGTGCGCGATGCGCGAGGCGGCGGATGAACCCGCGTTCTTCCAGAGCTGTGATGAGGCGGTGAACACCGGACTTGGATGCCAGGCTCAGAGCGCCTTTCATCTCGTCGAAGGAGGGGGAGACACCGGTTTCCTTGATGCGCTGGTGAATGAATAACAGCAGCTCATGTTGTTTGCGGGTCAGCACAGGTCGACTCCTTCAAGTTTTCGCCGGAACAAATCGGCAACTTGAAGCGTGTTCTACATGTGTTCTATTTTGTCGTCAACCGGCACTGATAAGCGGCCATAAGCGTTTTTGTTGCCTGTTCGACGTCAGTCTGGCGCATCAGACTCTCTCCGACCAGCAGGGCGCCAGCACCTGCCAAACGCAAACGCTCGGCATCCTCCGCCGTGAATATCCCGCTTTCCGCGACGAGGAATTGTCCGTCCGGGACCTGTTTTGCGAGGCGTTCGAACGTCGACAGGGAGGTTTCAAAGGTACGAAGATCGCGATTATTGACCCCGATCAGTGGCGCCGAGAGCGCAAGGGCCCGGTCCATCTCGGCCTCGTCGTGCACTTCCACAAGAACATCAAGCGACCAGCGCGCGGCCTCGTCGATCAATCCACGTGCGCAGTCATCATCCACCGCGGCCATGATCACCAGGATCGCGTCTGCGCCAAGCGCCCGGGCCTCCGCAACCTGATAGGGGTCATACAGAAAGTCCTTGCGCAGTGCGGGCAGGCGGGTCGCGTCCCGGGCTGCGCCCAGGAAAAGGTCATCGCCCCTGAAGCTTGGCTTGTCCGTCAGCACTGAGAGACATGTTGCACCACCATCTTCATAAGCCCTGGCCAGCAGGGGCGGGTTGAAGTCCTCGCGGATCAGGCCCTTGGACGGGCTGGCTTTCTTGACCTCGGCGATCAACGCAAGGCCGCGCTCTGACGCGTCGCGCTTGAGGGCGTGGAAAAAGCCACGCACAGCGGGCTGGTCGGCGGCGCGAGCCGCGATCTCCTGATAGCCGGTCCTGGCCTTGCAGGCGGCGATATGGTCCAGCTTGTAGGCGGTAATACGCGCCAGGGCATCGGGCATGGCTGTCATGCGTCTGCTCCTTGCGCGGTCAAGGTGATCATCTTGTCCAGCGTGTCGCGCGCACGACCATCGGCGATTGCAGCTCGGGCTTTGTCGATCCCGTCGGCAAGGTCCACGGCAAGGTCGGCAATCACCAAGGCGGCACCGGCATTGAGCACGACGATGTCGTGAAAGGCGCCGGTCTCGCCGTCCAGAAGGGCGCGGATCGCCTTGGCATTGAATTCCGGATCGCCGCCCTGCAGGTCCTGCTCGCTGGCACGCGCGATGCCATAATCTACCGGATCAATAACAAACCGCCGGATTTCACCCTGTTTCAGCTCGGCGACCTGGGTTGTCGTTGTTGTCGTTATCTCGTCCATGCCGTCATCGCCAACCATGACCCAGGCGCGCTCACACCCCAGATCGCGCAGGGCCTGCGCCATCGGCTCAAGCCAGCGCTGATCAAAAACACCCAGCAATTGGCGTTTCACGCCGGCGGGATTGGAGAGCGGCCCCAGCAGGTTGAAAACGGTTCTGACACCGAGGCTCTTGCGCGCACTGGCCACATGGCGAACGGCACTGTGATGAGCCGGAGCGAAGAGGAAGCCCGCACCCGCAGCATCGAGGCTCTGCTCGACAATCTGCGGAGGCACATCCAGCCGAACGCCCAGCGCGGCGAGCACATCCGAAGAGCCGGATTTGGAACTGGCGGCGCGATTGCCATGTTTGGCGACCTTGGCGCCCGCGCCAGCGGCGACGATCGCGGCGGCGGTTGAGATATTGTAGGCACCCTTGCCATCTCCGCCGGTCCCGCAGGTGTCGATGGCCCCGTCGGGCGCAGCAATCCGCGTCATGCGACTGCGCATGACACGGGCCCCGGCGGCGATATCAGCAGGTTGCTCACCCAGTGCAGCAAGGCCCATCAAAAACCCGCCAATGGCCGCATCAGGGGCATCGCCCTCCATCAGCAGATTGAAGGCGGCTTCGATTTGTTTGGTGTCCGGTCTTTGCCCGCGGCTCATGGCCTGCAGACAGATAGCGAGCTCAGTCATGGGCTCTCTCTTGTTCAAAGCATTTTACAAAAGGGGGACGACTAGCAGGATAAGCTGCGCCATCGCCAATCCAGCACACGGTATCGAACGCGCGATGAAGGCATGACTGCAGCCACAGCAATATCTGCTGTGCAGGCATACAAGACATGTCGGTTCAGGATCGGCATACCGGCTGGCTCAGGTTGAACTTCGCGAACCGGGCAAATCTAGCTGGCCGCTGGAGAAATTCAATCGCTTGTGATGTGTCTCACGCAGCGCTGACCAGCGGAGCGCCCGCAGGATCGAGGAAATTGCGCAACAGGTGGTGGCCGTGTTCCGAAGCGATGGATTCGGGATGGAATTGAACCCCGTGAACCGGGCGCTCGACGTGGTGTACGCCCATGATCTCGCCATCAGCGGTCCAGGCATTGGCCTTCAGCGTGGCCGGCAGGCTCTCTGGTTCAATGGCGAGGCTGTGGTAACGCGTTGCTTCAAATGGAGAGGGCAAGCCTTTGAAAACACCCGTGCCATCATGCGTGATCGGGCTGGTCTTGCCATGCATGATCTGTTTGGCCGAGATCACCTTGCCGCCAAAGATCTGGCCGATGGATTGATGGCCCAGGCACACGCCCAGGATGGGCATGTCATGCGGTGCCTGATCGATCAGGTCGAGGCAGATGCCTGCGCGATCAGGGTCGCAGGGCCCGGGGGACAAGACGATCGCTGAGGGACCAAGCGCCAGGGCCTCATTGACGCTCAAGGCATCATTGCGATGCACCTGGATGTCTGCACCCAGTTCCTGGAAATAGTGCACCAGGTTGAAAGTGAAGCTGTCGTAATTGTCGATCATCAAGAGCATTTTGGGCCTCCATCGCCAAATTAGGCCCTTCGGTTGTATGCGCCAATCCCTGCGACTGCTTAACGCTTGATTCACCGACTCCCTTCGCATTAGCAGCATGAGACGCCGACACTCCAATCGCTTTCGCGTGCTGCGGTCCGCAACACCGGCCTTTGCCAGTGTTGTTGCGGCTGCTGCCTATAGTGTTGGTGCGATCGTGTTCTCGATTGCCCGCGGCCCCGAGACAGCGGATCTGCCGGATTTCACACTGAGCTATTCCCAGCCCAGCCTGTATGCCAGCGTTGACGCCAACGAGCCGATATCAGCCACGCCTGCCAGCCTCCCTGTGCTGGAAGAGCCGGAAATCGTGTCGACCGCCCAGATCAGGCCTCCACAGATCGAGAACCGGGTCGAACCGGCGGCAGGCGCGTCAACCGGGCAGCGCCCGCGCATCGCCCTGGTCATTGATGATGTCGGGCTGGACGTCGCGGCTGCGCAACGTACGGCCTCCCTGAACGCTCCCATCACCATGGCGGTGCTGCCCTATGCCGATGCGTCGCGGGACATTGCCGGGCTTGTCCGCGAGGCCGGACATGACCTGCTCCTGCACATGCCCATGGAACCCCTGGGATTGGCGGATCCCGGACCGCATGCCCTGCGCGTCGACCAGACTGCCGAGGAACTGCAATTGCGCGTGCGCTGGGCGTTTGCCCGTGTGCCAGGTGCCATCGGTATGAATAATCATATGGGCAGTCGCATTACCCAGGATGTCAATGCGATGCGGTCTGTTCTTGAAGTGGTTTCTGAGGAGGCGGGCCTGTTCCTGGACTCCATGACAACGGCGGAAAGCCGGGGCGCGGCCGTAGCGCGTGGGCTGGGTCTGACTGCGTTGGAACGTGACATCTTTCTTGATCATGCCATCGATACCGCGGCGATTTCAGCGCGGCTGGACGATGTTGAAGCCCTGGCGCAATTACGCGGATGGGCCATCGCCATTGGTCATCCGCATGATGCGACGCTGGACGCGCTGGAAGACTGGATCGGCGAAGCCGAAGCCCAGGGCTTCGAGTTTGTCACGCTGAGTGAACTCGCCCGGGATTTGACCACGGCCGAGCAACAAATCATCGAAGCATCAATTCGATAGCGAATCTTCGGCGGCGCGGAACAGCGCAGCGGCCTTGTTGCGGCATTCCTCGTGTTCCGATTTCGGATCAGAATCCAGCACAACTCCTGCACCCGCCTGGACATTCATCTTGCCGTCCTTGAACACGGCTGTGCGCAGGGCGATACAGGTATCCATCGAGCCGTCGGCCCCGAAATAGCCAACGGCGCCGGCATAGACACCGCGGCGATGGGGTTCCAGCTCATCGATGATTGCCATCGCCCGGACCTTGGGCGCGCCGGATACGGTGCCCGCCGGGAAGCCTGCGAACAGGGCGGAAACGGCATCATCAGCTTCGGCCAGGTCTCCTTCGACATTGGAGACGATATGCATCACATGGCTGTAGCGTTCGACAATTTCGCGCGAGGTGATGCGCACACTGCCCGGTTTGGAAATGCGTCCGACATCATTGCGTCCGAGGTCAAGCAGCATGAGGTGCTCGGAGCGCTCCTTGGGGTCGGCCAGCAGGTCGGCTTCCAGCGCATCATCCTCGGCCGGCGTCTTGCCGCGAGGCCGTGTACCTGCGATCGGACGGATCGTCGCGACCCCATCACGCAGGCGCACCAGGATTTCCGGGCTGGAGCCAACAATTTCAAACCCGTCCATCCGGAAGAAAAACAGGAAGGGCGAGGGGTTGAGGCGTCGCAAGGAGCGATAAACCCAGAATGGGTCGGCGGGGTAGTCGGCGCTGAAGCGCTGGCTCGGCACGATCTGGAAGGCGTCACCTGCACGAATATAGTCACGAGCCTTGTCGACCGCGGCCATATAGGTATCCGGCGTCTGGTTGGACTGGATTTCACCCAAAGTGCCCAGCGGTAGATCCACCTCGGGCAGCTTGCCAGCCAGGGCCCGGAAGACCGCATCAATCCGCTCACAGGCCGCGTCATAGGCTTCACGCGGCGTAAAACCATCGGTGCGGATAGGGCAGAAGACCTGGATCTCCTGTTTGAGCGAATCAAAGACCACGATCGTGCGTGGTCGCATCAGCACGGACTCGGGCAGGTCGAGCGGCTCGGGCGCTGCGGCTTCCGGCAGGCGTTCCATGTAGCGAACCATGTCATAGCCGAGATAGCCGAAGAGGCCCGCTCCGATCGGAGCGGCACCGTCGGGCAGCTCGCAACGCGCGGATTCGATAACTTCTCGCAGAGCCTCCATCGGGGCCTTGTGCAAGGGGCGGAACTGCTGGGAGGAAAGGTCTTCGCCGGTACAGACTGCGGCCTGGCCGTCACGGCAGCGCCAGATCAGGTCAGGGTCGAGACCGATCGCGGAATAGCGTCCTCTCCACGCCCCACCTTCAACGGATTCCAGCAGGAAGGTGTGCGGTGAGGTGTTTGCCAGCTTCAGATAAGCCGCAACCGGGGTCAGCAGATCGTCTGCGCGCCGCGCGGTAACCACAACGGTTTCGCCGCGCGCGCAGGCCGCATCGACAGACCGAAAATCCGGCGTGACGACCGGCGAATGCCCGGGCGTCACTGTCCGGTGCTGGTATCGCGACCGAGCGCCTGGTCCACCAGTGCTGCGTCGATACCACCTCGATCCGTGCCATACTCCGAGAGCAGGGCATTTTGTGCCATGACCATGATGTCGCCCTGGATTTCCGTGCCAATCAGCTCACGGATCGTGCCAATCTCACCCAGCTCTGCTGAACCCGGATCCGCGCCGATAATCTCGTCCACCACCAGGATCACGCGCAGGTTTTCACCGGTATTGCTGGCAATCAGATATTCACCCGGTTCCGCAGCGAAGGCTTCCTGGATGACAGTACCGGCAAACTGCCCGGCGCTTTCGTCACGCTGCAGCGTGGCCGCTTCTACGCGTCCGCCGGCCGTCAGCGAAACGATATCGAGATCTTCACCTGCTTCGAGATGGGCGAGGGCTTCCTCGGCACGGGCCTGCAGCTGTACGCCCACCTGGGACTGGCGCCAGAGGACCTCAGCATCATCGCGAACTTCATCGAGCGTAAGCTCACGGGCCTCGGCGATGCTGTCGACGCGAACGACATAGAAGTCGGTTTCGTTGAACTGCTGCATCTCGGTCGGGAAGCCTTCGAACTGCTCGAAGGCCAGCGGCAGGATTTCCGCAGCAAGGCTGTTATAGCGCGCGAAATTGAGCTCACGGTCTTCACCGCGACCCAGCAGGTCGAGCGGTGCGAACATTTCCAGCGGGCTGCCGGACATGGCCGCGGCCTCCTCAAGCGAAGCCCCGGCATCGCGCGTTTCCTGGAACAGGCCCATTTTCTCGTACATGACGTTCAGGGCTTCTTCCTCGGCGGCGGCCTGGCGAAGCTCCGGCAGCTGGTCCTCGAAGCTGGGAATGTCGGCATCGACACCGCTGGTGACCTGGACCGCATAGGTCGCAAACGCGCCCTCGACCGCGATGATGTCACCCACTGCTGCCGCGAAAACGGCGTCAGCCAAGGCATTGTCCGGCACCTGGTAAGCGAGCGATTCGGACTGCTCGAACGGCGCTGCGAGCCCAAGGGCATTGGCGATGTCGAGCGGTGTCTCACCGGCCGTGAGGCGTTCGACGACGGCATTGGCCGTCTCCAGATCCGGCGTCACCAGCTGAACAAAGCCGCGCGTCGCCGGCGTGCCCAGCTGACCGGTTTCGAGCTGGTAATCGTAGAGTTCGCGCAGCGGCTCTTCGTCGACTTCAACGTCGAGCACGAAATCGGCGAGCTGGAAGCGAACCAGCGTGATGCCGCGCAATTCCATTCCCATGAACAGCGGCAGGCCGAGCTGGTCTGTCGCATTGCGGTTCTCGTCGATGAAATTCTGCAGGTCCTCATCGGTCGGGTCGTCGATCGCATCGGCCGTGGATGCGTCGATGAACAGGCCGCGCATCAGGCGACGCTCCTCGGACACCCGATAGCGGTTGGTGGCAAGCTCGCTGGGAACCGAAATGCCGCCAGCCATTGTCGCGGTCAGCTGACCGCGCACAATATCGCCATAGAGGTCGTCTTCGAACTGCTGGACCGTGTAGCCATTGAGGCGCAGCGTTTCCTGCAGGGTGTCGAAATCATAGCGACCAGTGGCCGGATTGCGGAAAGCCTCGAAGCCGGCAGCGGTGTTGACCAAGGCATCGCCTGAAGCCACCAGCCCCATTTCGTCAGCCTTGGCAGAGAAGGCAGCCAGAACAACGAGTTCGTTGAGGACCTGGTCGCCAATACCGAACTGTTCGGCCTGTTCACGGGTGAAGCTGGGGTCCTGGTCCTGGATTTCCCGCAGCTGACGCTCATAGGCCCGGGTCAGTTCATTCACACTGACACGCTCGCTGCCCACGATCGCCACGGCTGTTCCGGTGCCGGTGAAAACACCGCCCACGCCGGTCAGCGCGAAAGCGAGGACGAGGAGTCCGATAATTCCAATTGCCCAGGGAGATTTGGCGAAAGCTCGGAGCAGGGTCAGCATGGTACAAGAGGCCTTGTGAAGAGTGAGAGCGGGAACGTAGCGACACACCCCCGCGTATACAAGCGTTCAGGGCTGTGCTTGAAGCATTGCACCACCGGCACAGTCACCGTAATGCTAACCGGGTAATTCCGTTAGATCGCCAGAACTTGGGGGAGATATGGCGCGCCAACTCATCGCTGGAAACTGGAAGATGAACGGGCAGGGGGCCCAGCTCGATTTCTTTGACGATCTCGTGAGCGAGATCGCCGCGGTCGATGTCGATATCCTGATTTGCCCGCCGGCCACCTTGATCGAGCGGTGTGCCCGGGCCGTGGACTCCGCAATGATCGCCATTGGCGGCCAGGACTGCCATGTGAATGAGAAGGGCGCGCACACTGGCGATGTGTCCGCCGGGATGCTGAAGGATGCCGGCGCCAGTTTTGTCATTGTTGGGCACTCCGAGCGCCGTGCCGATCATGGAGAAACCAGTGCCATCGTCAAAGCCAAGGCCGAGGCGGTCCTGGCATCGGGCCTGACCCCGGTCATCTGTGTCGGCGAAACCCTGGCTGAACGGGAAAGCGGCGAGGCGGAGCGCGTTGTCGTCGAGCAAATGCTCGCCTCGCTTCCCGATGAGGCGAGTGATCGATGTGAAATAGCCTACGAGCCGGTATGGGCGATCGGAACCGGGAAGGTCGCGTCGACAGATGACATCTTGCAGATGCACTCTGCGCTCAACAACGCTTTGCCCAGCGGCGTTTCCGCGCGTCTCCTCTATGGCGGATCGGTGAAACCAGACAATGCTGCCGCGATCCTGTCACTGGATCATGTTGATGGCGCACTGGTCGGCGGGGCCAGTCTGAAAGCGTCGGATTTTGCCAGCATTATAAAAAATTCAATCCGTTGAGCCCTTGGTAAGGCGATTTCAACCAATTGGATCCACGATGGTAATCCGATTGTCGTGAATACTAATCTTACACGGAGCTCCGCAGCGCATGGCCGAAGCTGACTACGCCCGGGCCCCAGTCCTACTGTTCGATCCCGTGCACGCGAACCAGCGTACGACGCGCTATGCGTTGTTCGAGATCGGTTTTCGGCAGATTGAATGTGTGTCGACCCTAGAGGATCTCAAGGCTGGCATTACTGACGTCAATCCGTTGATGATCGTCGCCGAGAGCAGCGCCACCGACGCGGATGTGTTTCGTATCGTCCGCTCCATCCGCCGCTCCGAACTTGGCAACAACCCGTTCGTAGTCATCTTATTGACGACCTGGGGCCGGGACACGGGCCATATTCGCAAGGCCATTGAATGTGGTGCGGACGATCTGATCGTGCGGCCATTCTCGACCATGTTTGCCGAGGAACGCGTTCGCACCCTGATCAAGGGCCGCAAGCAATTCATCGTGACCAGCGATTATATCGGCCCTGACCGGCGCAAGAATAACGACCGCAGCTCGAGCGCCCAGGCCCTTGAGGTTCCCAACCTGTTACAGGCTGTTGTTGAGGGTGACACGGAAGCCCTTTCTCGCGGCAGTCAGTGGATACAGGAAGCCAAGTCGACCGTATCCGCGGAACGGATCCGTCGAGGCGCCATGCGTATCGTCGTGGGTGTCGAACTATATTTGGGTGGCACCAAAGACGGGTCGTCCGCCAAGCTGGACATCGATGATATGGCCAAAACCAGCCGCGAACTGCGCGCCCAGCTGATCAAGGCCAGCCGCGCTGAAGCGGCTGAAGTCGCCCAGGCTCTCATTGACCAGATTGGTTCGCTCAAGCCCGATGAAGCGCCGGCAGCGTCTCTCAAATTGATCAAGGAATTGGCGATGGGGGCCTATGCTGCCTTTGCCAATGGGGACGGGCTGGAGAAATCCCGCGACGAGATCGACCGGACGGTGGCCAGTCTGCGCAAACGTCTGCAAGCACGCGCTGCGGCTGTCCAGGCCCAGCAAGCACCCCAAGCAGCAGATGGTGCTGGTCAATCCGAACAAGCTGCTTTAAAACGCGCCGGCATGTAATTTCGTCCCTATATGAAGGGCGAAAACAAAGAACGGCGAGTTTCATGACAACGGTTCTTCTCATCATTCAGCTTCTGGTCGCGGCAGCCCTGATCGCGGTTATTCTCCTTCAGCGTTCTGAAGGCGGCGCGCTCGGCATGGGCGGCGGTGGTGGTGCCGGAGGCGGCATGATGTCTGGTCGTGGCGCTGCCAATCTCCTGACCCGAACCACAATGTTCCTGGCCGCGGCCTTCATCGGCAATTCCATTGCCCTCGCCATTTTGATGGGTGCCGGAACGCAAGATCAAAGTGATCTGGATCAGACGGTCGACACGCCTGTCATCGAGGTCGAAGAACCCGATCAGGTTCCGACGGACGGTTAGCCCGTATCAAATTTTACCTGAAAAGCTCACATCGCGTCTTTCGGCGCGAGCGAATCTCGGATACGTAGACGGCCCATGCCGCGTTATATCTTTAT
The DNA here is from genome assembly GCA_017643585.1 of Maricaulis sp. Taxonomy (GTDB): domain Bacteria; phylum Pseudomonadota; class Alphaproteobacteria; order Caulobacterales; family Maricaulaceae; genus Maricaulis. Next base: position 193,094 of record JAEPND010000002.1, on the reverse strand, counting down.
CACTGGCGGCGTGGTCTCCTCGCTTGGAAAAGGCCTCGCCTCCGCCGCTATGGGCGCTCTGCTGCAGGCTCGTGGATACAAAGTCCGCCTGCGCAAGCTGGACCCTTATCTCAATGTCGACCCGGGCACGATGTCGCCCTATCAGCATGGCGAGTGCTATGTGACCGATGATGGTGCCGAAACGGACCTTGATCTCGGCCACTATGAGCGCTTCACCGGAGTTCCGGCCAGCCAGTCTGACAACATCACGACCGGTCGCATCTATTCCCGCATTATCGAGCGCGAACGTCGCGGCGATTACCTGGGCGCTACCGTGCAGGTGATCCCGCACGTCACCGACCAAATCAAACAGTTCGTCCTGTCGGACGCCGGCGATGTCGATTTCGTGCTTTGCGAGATCGGCGGCACCGTCGGTGATATCGAAGGGCTGCCCTTCTTCGAGGCTATTCGCCAGCTGGGTCAGGAACTGGGACCGGAAAACGCTGTTTTTGTTCACGTCACGCTGCTGCCTTACATCAAGGCGGCGGGCGAGATGAAAACCAAGCCGACCCAGCACTCGGTCAAGGAATTGCGCTCGATCGGTATCCAGCCGGACATCCTGCTGTGTCGCTGCGAGATCCCGATCACGCCGGGCGACAAGCGCAAGATCGGCCAGTTCTGTAATGTTCGTGAAAGCGCGGTCATCGAGGGACGTGATGCGCGCTCCCTATATGATGTGCCGCTGGAATATCACCGCCAGGGCCTTGATCGAGAAGTTCTGCGCTGTTTCGGCATGGAAGATGCCCCGGAACCGGATCTGAGCCGCTGGGAAAGCATTTCCACGGCGATTGCCGAACCGGATGGCGAAGTCACCATCGGCATTGTCGGCAAGTATGTCGGCCTTCTCGACGCCTACAAGTCGCTGATCGAGGCGCTGCACCATGGCGGCATCGCCAATGGGGTGAAGGTCAATCTCAAATGGCTCGACAGCGAGCAGTTCGAGAATGACGGCCCGGTGGAACCGCTCGAGGACGTGCATGGCGTTCTCGTCCCTGGTGGCTTCGGCGAGCGTGGCGTTGAAGGCAAGATTGCCGCTGCCCGGTTCGCCCGGGAACGCAAGGTGCCGTTCTTCGGGATCTGCTACGGCATGCAGATGGCCGTCATCGAGGCGGCCCGAAACCTGGCAGGCGTCGATGACGCCATGTCGACGGAGTTTTCCAGCGAAGGCACGTCGGTCATCGGCCTGCTGACCGAATGGACGCGCGGCAATGAAGTCGAGACCCGCTCCAGCGACGGGGATATGGGTGGCACAATGCGCCTGGGCGCTTATCCAGCGGTGCTGGGTGAGGGCACGCGGGTTCGCGATATCTATGGCGCGGCTCATATCGAGGAACGCCACCGCCACCGCTATGAGGTGAATGTCGCCTATCGCGAGCAACTGGAAGCCAGTGGTCTGAAATTCTCCGGCCTGTCACCGGACGGTGTCCTGCCGGAAATCGTCGAATACGAGGACCATCCCTGGTTCATCGGCGTGCAATTCCACCCTGAACTGAAGTCGCGCCCGTTTGAGCCACACCCGCTGTTCGCCAGCTTTATCGGTGCGGCGCTCGAACAGAGCCGCATGGTCTGATTCTTTTTTCAGTGGGGGATGCATCCAAAATGCGTCCCTCATGCATCCCTTGTTCAGCTGCACTAGGTTTCCGAGTGCAGACAGGACAAATGTCTATGACGACAGGGATGGAAAAATGAAACTCTCAGCTCTTCTGGCAGGTGCGGCTGCCATTGCAATGTCTTCCACAGCCATGGCTCAGGACAGCCAGGCTGTTGACGTTGAAAGCTTCTCTCGTGTGGATGCCGGCGGTGGATATCGCGTTGTCGTCACGCCGGGCGATACCCACACCGTACGCCTGGAAGGCGATGGCGATGATTTCTCCAAGGTGGAGATCGATGTGCGCCGTGACGGCCTCTATCTCGACCAGCAAAGCCGCCTGTTCGGACGCAATCGCGGCCTTGACGTGACGGTTTACGTCACCATGCCAACGCTCAACGAGGTTGATTTTGGTCGCGGCGTCCGTGCTGAAGTCGATGGTTTCGAATCATCGACGCTTGAGGTGGATGTCAGCACCGGCGCCTCGGTCTCGATGAGTGGAAGTTGCGGTGAACTGGACATCAGCGGTAGTACAGGCGCCATGTTCGACGGCCGTAATCTTGAATGCGAGATTGTCGACGTATCGACCTCAACCGGCGCTGCCGCGCGCGTGCACGCCACCCAGTCTATGGACGCCAGCGCAAGCCTGGGCGGCGATGTTGTGGTCTATGGCAGCCCGCGTTCCCACGACAGCTCCAGCTCAATGGGCGGCAGCATCCGTTTCAACGGTAACGGCTAATTCCGATCTCTCGCAGTGTAGAGCGCAGGCAAGTGCTTGCGCTCCCTCTGCGAAGCAGGTATACGGCGCGGCTCGAATGGATGGCAAAAGCCGTCCCCAGACAGTTTTCTACACGGTGGAGAGGCTCATGGCCGTCCCTAAGAGTAAAATCACGAAGATGAAGCGTGGCTTCCGTCGTAGCCATGACGCCCTGACGGCGTCTGCCTATGTCGAGGACAAGGACAGCGGTGAGCTGCGTCGTCCGCACCACATCGACCTCAAGTCCGGCATGTATCGCGGCCGTCAGATCCTGGATCCGCAGGACGACTAAGGTCTTTGTGCCGTAAGTTTCAAGAAGCGCGGTTGGTAATTGCCAGCCGCGCTTTTCTTGTTTGCACCTAGACGCGGGCGGCAATCTCGGCAATGACCCGGACGGCGGTCTCGACATCCGCGCGCGTCGTGTCGAACTGGCCCACCTGGAAACGGATGACGAACTCGTCCTGGTGTTTGGTCTGGGTCAGATAGGTCCGGCCGTCATCATTGATGGCTTCAAGCAGGGCCTGGCTGGCGGCGTCTCCATCCAGGCCTTCAGGCTCCCAGCGAAAGCTGAACAGGCTGAACCGGCATGTCGACGTGATCCGGAAGCCGGGCAGGGCCGCAATCTGTGCCTCAGCCATCTCGGCCCAGGCGATATGATTGCGGATGCGGGTGCGCAGGCCGTCCAGCCCGTAACTGCGGATCAGGAACCACAGTTTCAGGGCGCGGAAGCGCCGGCCGAGCGGCACGGTCCATTCGCTGTAATTGACGACCTCGTCCTGGCCCAGCGTTTCCAGGTAATCCGGGCGCAAACCCAGCGTGCGCACCTGGTGTTCCGGTGACTTGAGGAACTGGATCGAACAATCGAACTGCGCGCCGAGCCATTTGTGTGGATTGAAGACGATGGAATCTGCGCGCTCCACACCCCGCCAGTGCCCACGCTGTTCCTCGCAGATCATGGCAGAGCCCGCCCAGGCGGCGTCGACGTGCACATAGAGGTCCTCGGCTTCGGCGATATCCATGATCGCATCGATCCGGTCGCAGGCTCCGATGGACGTCCCGCCGGTACACGCCACGATCCCGGCCGGCAGATAGCCCGCAGCGCGATCTGCACGAATTTGTGCGGCCAGGGCCTCGGGCTTCATGGCCCAATTCCCGTCGGTTTCGATCTTGACCAGATTGTCCTGGCCAATGCCGGCGATCCACACGGCCTTGTCGATGGAGGAGTGGGTCTGTGCAGAGGCATAGATGCGCGGTTGGGGCTGGCCCGCGGCACCGGATTTTATACCGACCCAGTCCAGCGCCCGTTCGCGCATGGTCAGAACGGCCGCCAGGGTCGCCGAGGAGGCGCTGTCATGAATGACCCCGCGCAGACCGTCGGGCAGGCCGAGCGCCTGACGCATCCAGTCGACCATTCGCGTTTCCATCTCGGTTGCGGCCGGTGATGTCTGCCAGAGCATGCACTGCGCCGCGATGGCCGAGACCAGTTGTTCGGCCAGCAGGGAGGGCGGGGTCGTGTTGGCGGGGAAATAGGCGAAAAAGCGCGGATGCTGCCAGTGGGTCATGCCGTCCGGCACGATGCGCTCGAAATCTGCGAAGATATCCGTCATGGATTCTCCGTCTTCCGGAGGCATGTCCGGCAATTGGGACAAGGTATCGCCCGGACGCGCCGGTGAGCGGACCGGACGGTCACGCAAGCCCGCGTAATAATCGACGGTCCAGTCGACCAGGCGTCTGGCCCATTCACGATACTCTGACATCTGCATGTTTTGGCTCCCCGGAATCGCTTGTTGGTATCATGCGTAGCCGGATCAACAAGCGTTGAGTTGGACCGTATTTTCCCAACCGGGAAGCGGGTATGCACAGATATCCTGCAGAAAGCGCACGAGGTTTGCGCTAACACCTATGCCACCCCCTTGCGTCGCTTCAATGCTGGGGTATGAAGCGCGCGAAAGACTTTCTTCCTGCGGAGTAAATCCAACATGACCGCCATCACCGACATCATCGCGCGCGAGATCCTCGACAGCCGTGGCAACCCGACCGTGGAAGTCGACGTGCTGCTGGAAGACGGTTCCTTTGGCCGTGCAGCGGTCCCGTCCGGCGCCTCCACCGGCGCCCATGAGGCGGTGGAAAAGCGTGATGGCGGCGAGCGCTACGGCGGCAAGGGTGTCCGCCAGGCCATCGAAGCTGTTGAAGGCGAGATCTATGAGTCCCTGGCCGGGTTCGAGGCCGAGGATCAGCGTCGCATCGACGAAGCCATGATCGAGCTGGACGGAACGGCCAACAAGGGCCGCCTTGGCGCCAATGCCATGCTGGGCGTGTCCATGGCGGTGGCCAAGGCCGCGGCCGACGCACAGGCCATGCCGCTCTATCGCTATATCGGCGGTCTCAATGCGCGCGTCCTGCCGACACCGATGATGAATATCCTCAATGGTGGCGCCCACGCGGACAACCCAATCGACTTCCAGGAATTCATGATCATGCCGGTTGGCCTGCCGAGCTTCTCGGAAAGCCTGCGGTGCGGTGCAGAGATCTTCCACGCCCTCAAGGGAAATCTGAAAAAGCAGGGCCTGAACACCAATGTCGGTGACGAGGGCGGTTTTGCCCCCAATATCGCGACGGCTGAACAGGCCCTTGATGCTGTCATGGCTGCGATCGAGCAGGCGGGCTACAAGCCGGGCGAGGAAGTCGCCCTGGCGCTCGATGTTGCCTCGACCGAGTTCTACAAGGCGGGGCGTTACGAGCTGGCCGGATCCGGCGAGAGCTATAACGCGGAAGGTTTCGCTGACTATCTCGGCAACCTTGTCGACAAATACCCGATCATCTCGATCGAGGACGGCATGGCCGAGGATGACTGGGAAGGCTGGAAAGCCCTGACCGATCGCCTTGACGGCAAGTGCCAGCTGGTCGGCGATGATCTCTTTGTCACTAATCCGGAACGCCTTGCGCATGGCATCGAGATCGGTGCGGCCAATGCCATCCTGATCAAGGTCAACCAGATCGGCACGCTGTCGGAGACCCTTGATGCCGTCGATATGGCTCTGCGCTCGGGCTATGGCGCCGTGATGAGCCATCGTTCCGGTGAAACCGAGGACTCCACGATCGCCGACCTCGCTGTCGCGACCAATTGCGGACAGATCAAGACCGGTTCACTGGCACGGGCTGACCGTACGGCCAAGTACAACCAGCTTCTGCGCATTGAATCAGAACTGTCCGACACCGCCGTTTATGCGGGCAACACCGCGATCAACTGTTGATCCGGTAACGCTTCCTTCACGCTGATCGCGTCTACTTGAAACCCTAGACACGGCGAAATGCCGGCAGACAGGGTGACCAGTGGTGGACGCGATCAAGCGATTCATTCCGAGCTTTTTTATCGCCATGGCGATTGCCTATTTTGGCTATCACGCCCTGACCGGTGAGCAGGGTGTGCTCAACTGGCTGGTTATTGAAAACGAGATCCGCGAAACCGAAATACAGCTTGCCGCTGCCCAGGCCGAACGCGAGCACATGGAAGAAATCGCATCTCGTCTGCGCTCTGACAGTCTGGACCTCGACTATCTCGATGAACGCGCTCGTGCGGTTTTGAATGTCGCGCATCCTCGCGATTTCATTGTAGAAATCGACACCTCCAATCGCCGTTAACGTTTCTTCGCAAACGGAATAGCCAGGTGTGGCCGCAGGGCGATTCGCTTTGCGGGGGAGTTTCGCGCGTTTGAACTTGCGGAGTTACCGCAAACTCTGATAAGTCGCTCGAACTGTCCCGGCGCGTCCGCGCCCATTAATTTCGCGAGCGAAATATGCCAGCCAAACGTACTGCCGCCAAAGGCGCTTCGAAAGAGCAAATGCTTCAATACTATCGTGACATGCTGCTGATGCGGCGGTTCGAGGAAAAAGCAGGTCAGCTCTATGGCATGGGCCTGATTGCCGGCTTCTGTCACCTCTATATCGGACAGGAAGCGGTCGTTGTCGGCGTCCAGGCTGCGCTGGAAGAGGGTGACCAGGTCATCACCGGCTATCGTGACCACGCGCACATGCTGGCCTGCGGCATGGATGCCAATGGCGTCATGGCCGAGCTGACGGGCCGCGAAGGCGGTTATTCCCGGGGCAAGGGCGGCTCGATGCACATGTTCTCCCGCGAGAAGAACTTCTATGGCGGCCACGGTATTGTCGGCGCGCAGGTCGCGCTGGGTACCGGTCTGGGTTTTGCCAACTGGTACAAGGACAATGGCAAGATCTCCGTGGCCTATTTCGGTGACGGCGCAGCCAACCAGGGCCAGGTCTATGAGAGCTTTAACATGGCCAAGCTCTGGAATTTACCGGTCATCTATGTGATCGAGAACAACCAGTACGCCATGGGCACCGCGGTCAAACGGGCATCATCTGAAACCGAACTGCACAAGCGCGGCATTTCCTTTGGTATTCCGGGCGAAGCGGTCGATGGCATGGATGTGGAAGCCGTGCGCAAGGCGGCCGACAAGGCAGCCAAGCACGCACGCTCCGGCAAGGGCCCCTACATCCTGGAAATGAAGACCTATCGTTATCGCGGTCACTCCATGTCCGACCCGGCCAAATACCGCTCGCGCGAAGAGGTCGATGAAGTGCGGTCGCACCACGACCCGATCGACATGGTCAAGGAGAAGATCCTCGAGAAGAAATGGGCCAGCGAAGACGAGCTCAAAGCCATGGACAAAGAGGTCAAGGCCATCGTCAATGAAAGCGCCGAGTTCGCCAAGACGTCTCCCGAGCCGGATCCGTCCGAGCTGTACACCGACGTGCTGGTGGAGGCGTAGACTTGCTGTTTATCTCCTTCCTCTGTGCGGCATGTCTCGTTCCTTCTGCGGTTGTCGATGAGCAGGCGACCGTTGAGGAAACGTACGACCGATTGCAGGAGCTGGGCATTCGCTTGGCTGAAGGAGTCGTCTTGCAAGACGTGCTTGATTATCGTCCACCGGTGGTACCGGGGGTGCGTTTCGTCTCAATGGCGGAACTACAATCGGAAATACACTCCGGAGCATCTGCAGAGCACAACGCAGACCTCGGAAGTCCTCACCATAATGAGCCTGACCTGACCAACCCGATGGGCTTTATGTGGCGCTTGGGGACCGAGCGCTTGCCTGCAGATTTGTACGAACGCCCGTTCGAAACCTGGTCCGACGAGTCATACGCTGTTTTTTCCGAAGACATTCTGGCTGTGGACTTCGAGATGATCGCCAATCCCGGCGACTATGCGAACTTGCTAAACCGGCTATCGCGCCTTGGCGGAGGCCTCGTTGTGTTGAATAACGTCACCGATGAGATGCCGAATACCTGGCTGGCGGAGTTGGGTGTGTCGCGACATGCGACCTTAGAGTTCGAGTTTCAGGGTGAGCGCCACCAATGGCGAATGGAGCTCAATCACGATTGGGTTGATCCGCTCGTGTTTGTCCGGTTCGACCAGCTCATCGAGCTGACGGGGGCGCCGCAACGCCTCTATTCCCTCAACGATGGGGGACAATCGGACTTATTTTTTGTTTCTACTCCAGCCACAGCTGCAGAACTCGGCCGTTTTTCAGGCGCCGAATTACGTGATTGGCGGAGCTTCAGGGATGAGTTGCCATGACCCCACAAGTCAAACACTTCCTCGATGAATGGCATGGCGCGGTGGAAAACCGTGATCGTGACCGTCTCGACGCCATTATCGCCGAGGGATGCGAGCTGCATTCCCCGGTCGTCTGGAAACCGAGCGCTGACAAGCATTATCTGCTGCACATCCTGATGGGTGTGATCACCGTTGTCGAAGGTTTCGAATACCGCGACCAGTGGGTGAAGGAGAACGAGATCATTCTCGAATTTACCGGCACGGTGGACGGCAAGGGTTTGTCTGCCATCGACCGCATCACCCTGAATGACGAGGGCAAGATGTGCCGGATCGAAGTGATGATCCGCCCGCTCAACACCCTTATCGAATTTGCGACCCGCATGCGCGAACACGCACTGCGTTACCAGCCCGAAGCCGCCAATCACTAGGCCGACCGGAATTCCTAGCAGGACTGAATAGATGTCGATTGAAATCCTGATGCCCGCCTTGTCTCCAACCATGGAAGAGGGCACGCTCGCCAAGTGGAATATCAAGGAAGGCGACACCGTTGAGAGCGGTGACGTGATTGCCGAGATCGAGACCGACAAGGCGACAATGGAAGTTGAAGCCGTCGAAGAAGGCACCGTCGCCAAGCTTCTGGTTGAAGAGGGCACAGAAAACGTCAAGGTCAACGCCGTCATCGCCATCCTGGCGGAAGAGGGTGAGGACGTGGCAGCGGCTGCTGCGCCGTCTGCGCCCGTTGCAGAGGCCGCACCGGTTGAATCTGCGCCGGCTATCGATGAACGCCCGGCCATGATGCAGGCGAACGTCGCGTCACTGGCCGACCCGGATATCCCGGCGGGTACCAGCTTCACCTCCACCACGGTCCGTGACGCCCTGCGTGACGCCATGGCCGAGGAAATGCGCCGTGACGACACGGTGTTCGTGATGGGTGAGGAAGTCGCTGAATACCAGGGCGCCTACAAGGTGACCCGCGAACTCCTGCAGGAGTTTGGTCCCAAGCGCGTGGTCGACACGCCGATCACCGAGCACGGCTTTGCCGGTCTGGGTGTGGGCGCTGCTTTCAACGGTCTCAAGCCGATCGTCGAATTCATGACCTTCAACTTCGCCATGCAGGCAATCGATCACATCATCAACTCTGCCGCCAAGACGCTCTACATGTCCGGTGGTCAGATGGGTTGTCCGATCGTGTTTAGGGGTCCGAACTCGGCGGCCAGCCGCGTCGGTGCCCAGCACTCCCAGGACTATTCCTCCTGGTACGGCAATGTGCCGGGCCTCAAGGTCGTCGCGCCGTATGACGCTGCTGACGCCAAGGGCCTCCTGAAGGCCGCTATTCGTGACCCCAACCCGGTCGTCTTCCTCGAGCACGAGCTGATCTATGGCGAGAGCTTTGATGTGCCGGACCTGGACGATTACGTCCTGCCGCTCGGCAAGGCCAAGGTTCGTCGCGAAGGCACGGATGTCACCATCACCGCGCATTCCCGCATGGTCGGTTTTGCGCTCGAGGCTGCCGAGATCCTGGCAGGTGAGGGTATCTCGGCCGAGGTCATCGACCTGCGCACCATCCGTCCGCTCGATACCGATACTGTCGTCCAGTCCGTCATGAAGACCAACCGCCTGGTCACCGCCGAGGAAGGCTGGGGCCGTATGGGTGTCGGCGCCGAGATCGCGGCTGTCGTGACCCAGGACGCGTTCGACTATCTCGACGCCCCGCCGGTCCGTGTACACCAGGAAGACGTCCCGCTGCCCTATGCCGGCAATCTGGAAGCCCTGTCTCTGCCGAACACGGATGATATCGTGAATGCGGCCAAAGCCGTCTGTTACGCGGAGTAGGGTGGATGCAGTTGGTTGTGGGAGCTCTGGCAGGGTTGGCCGTAGGCGCAACCGCGACCTATTGGGGCATGGTCTTATTGAGCGGGGTAGATGACGCGATGCTGGAGCGCTACGTGCAGCAAGTGAACCAGGAGCTCGCACGGGAACGTGATGGAGCGCGCGCGATAGCCTATCTTCTTGCTCAAGGGCATTCGGTGGAAGAGGTGTTCGATATTCGCGCCCAGGAAACAGGGCAAGAGCCGCTCGACGAGGTAGGCGGGTACCGGATCGGGGCTGACTTCATCCTTCGATTTGAGGGCTTGCGGGCTACCGAGATGTGTTTTCGCATGCCCGACGAATTGCAAGAGGGCGACTGCATCGATTTACCCGTTCCACGCAATGCGACCGAGGATACGGAATGACCAACACCCCTGAAAAATCCTGGCGTCATGGTGAGTGCCATTGCGGCGAGGTCGCTTTCGCCGTGAACCTGCCTGATCATGTCGTGGCGCTGTCGTGCAATTGCTCGATTTGCGCCAAGACGGGGTTCATCCACCTCATCGTCGAGAAGCCCGACTTCAAGATTGAACGCGGCGCGGAAAGCCTGACCACCTACACATTCGGCTCGCACGAGGCGAAACACATGTTCTGCGCCAAGTGCGGCGTGAAACCTTTCTATGTGCCGCGCTCGCACCCGGATGGCTGGTCGGTCAATCTGCGCGCCCTCGATGCAGACGCAAATCTCCAGCTGCGCTTCGAGGAATTCGACGGTGCCAACTGGGAAAAGAACATCGATCAGATCGCGGGCGACAAAGGCCAGGCCTGACGCCTGCGCACCTGTCTGAATCGCAATCTGGCTGACATCTCCGTGTTTTAGCGCGCATGGCAATTTGCCCGCGCTCACACAGCTCGGGGATTGTCCATGTTCCAACATCTTCTTGCCGGCGCAGCAGCGCTGGCCATTTCTACGTCTGCCTTCGCCCAGGACCGGTGTGAAGAATATCCGCTTGCACCGGCCACAGATCCGGCTGTGCTCGGATTTTCCGAAACCGACATTGCGGGGCTGAACCAGCTCGCAACGGACCTCGATTCAACCGCGATGATGATTGTCCGCGGTGGCGAGGTGGTTGTCTCCCACGGTGAAACCGACCGCCTGATCATGGTCCACTCGCTGCGCAAATCGCTGATGAGCGGGCTGATGGGCATTGCCGTCGACGCTGGCGCCGTTCGTCTCGACCAGACGCTGGAAGAGCTCGGCGTGGATGACCTGATCGGTCTGAGCGAAGAGGAACGCTCGGCCACGGTGCGTGACATCATCACCTCCATGTCGGGAGTCTACATTCCGTCTGCCGCGGAAACCCCGCAGATGCGCGAAAGCCGACCGGAGCGGGGTGAATACGCGCCGGGTGAGCACTGGTACTACAATAACTGGGACTTCAACGTCGCCGGTCACATCTTCGAACGCACGACCGGCCGTAATTATGACAGCGCCTTCCTGCGCCTGTTTGCCGAACCGCTCTGCATGCCCGATTTCGATGTATTCGAGACCCATCGCCAGCATGCGCCGGGCACTATGTTCTCGGCCTATCACATGCGCTTGTCCGCGCGGGATGTAGCCCTGTTTGGCCAGCTCTACCTGCAAAATGGCGAGTGGGAGGGCGAACAGATCCTCTCCGAGGACTGGGTCCGCGAAAGTACGGGTGATTATGCCGATACCGGCTGGCCGGGCGCCTGGATGGGCGGATATGGCTTCATGTGGTGGAAAGTGCCGGATGAAGCGACCTCCGAGGAATTCGGCCTGCCTCAGGACCTCTATACCGGTGCCGGTTATGGCGGTCAGTATGTCACCGTGATACCCAGCCTGGACATGGTCATCGTCAATCGCATGAACACCGATATCCAGGGCGGCCCGCGCATGGGTGGCCGGGACTATACCCGGGTCCTGCAAGCAGCGATCCGTGCTGCCCGGGACTAAAGCAACTGAGTGCTCGTGACGGAAAGCCCGGGTCTGCTGGCCCGGGCTTTTTCCGTGTGCGCAGCAAATAAACATTCGCTAGCGAAGCAAATGCCTCCAAACGTGTTGTGTGCCCGGTTTGTTTGCGCTATCTCGGGTGCAAATCATTCCTTTTTGGGGGTCTCCCATGCCAATCGAAATCCTGATGCCCGCCCTGTCTCCGACCATGGAAGAGGGCACACTGGCCAAGTGGAACATCAAGGAAGGCGATACCGTCGAGAGCGGCGATGTCATTGCCGAGATCGAGACCGACAAGGCGACGATGGAAGTCGAATCCGTGGACGAGGGCACCGTTGGCAAGATCCTGGTCGACGAAGGCACGGAAGGCGTCAAGGTCAATGAACTGATCGCGCTGTTGCTCGAAGATGGCGAAGATACGTCTGCGCTGGATACTGCCGTTTCGGCACCGCTCGCGGCGGCTCCTGCAGCAGCTCCGGCCGCTGCTGCTCCGGCACCTGCTGCACCCACGCCTGCCGCTCCGGCTCCAGCTCCGGCGGCTCCGGTTGCCGCCTCGGGAGACCGAATCAAGGCCAGCCCGCTCGCCCGCCGCATTGCGGCAGACAAGGGTCTGGACCTCGCCAGCCTGACGGGCTCCGGCCCCTATGGCCGTATCGTCAAGCGCGATGTCGAAGGCGCCAGCGTGACAGCGCCAGTTGCAACGCCGCAGGCAGCGTCGGCGCCGTCCGAGCCGGCTGCGGTCATCGATCATGACGAGCCGCTGGCAGCCTATGGCATTCCGGCCGAGCGTTATGAGGTCGTCAAGGCTGACAATATCACCAAGATCTCGGCCAAACGCCTGTCCGAGAGCTTCCGCGATATCCCGCATTTCCCGCTCAATATCGATTGCAATATCGACAAGCTGCTGGACTTCCGCAAACGCGTGAACGCCGCTGCCGAGGCAGAAGGCGCCAAGGTTTCGGTCAATGACATCCTGATCAAGTGCGCCGGCCTGGCGCTGAAGAAAGTGCCGGCGGCGAACGCGTCCTGGATCGAGGATGGCCGCATTGCCATGCACAAACACGCCGACGTTTCCATGGCCGTCGCCATCGAGGGCGGCCTGATCACGCCGATTATCAAGGATGCGGATCAAAAGGGTCTCGTCGAGATCTCCCGGGAGTCCAAGGACTTGGCGACGCGCGCGCGAGACCGCAAGCTGGCACCGGAAGAATTCCAGGGCGGTACGTTCTCGCTGTCCAACCTGGGCATGTTCGGCATCAAGTCCTTCGCCTCCATCATCAATCCGCCGCAGGGCATGATCATGTCCGTTGGCGCGGGCGAACAGCGTCCGGTCGTCAAGGATGGCGCGCTTGCTATTGCCAATGTCATGACCGTCACCCTGACCTGCGACCACCGCGTGGTGGACGGCGCGACCGGCGCGAAATGGCTGGCGGCCTTCAAGACCTATGTCGAAGATCCGATGACGATGCTGATGTAGGTCGACACGCATGCCCATCACCTCCCAGCTCGCCGAGATTCGCCATACCGATCTGGTGTTCCCGGAGCAGACCAATCACCAGGGTACGTATTTTGGTGGCGCTGCGATGGCGGTGATGGACAAGGTTGCCTTTCTAGTCTCCGCGCGTCACGCCCGCCGGCCGTTTGTTACGGCGTCGTGCGACCGCATCGATTTTCGCAATCCGGCCTATGTCGGCAATATGATCGAGCTGTCGGGTCAGGTGCGTCTTGTAGGTCGGTCTTCACTCGTCGTGGACGTTGAGCTTGCGGCAGAGGATTTGCGCACGGGCGAGCGGCGCATCTGTACGCGCGGCGCCTTCACCATGGTGGCGGCAGACCGCAAGACCAATCCAGATCGCCTGCCTCCGGCACCTGATGCCAAGCCGGAGTTTGTATCATCGCCAGTCGGATCTGCGCGGACCCTGCGCCTGGTCTTCCCAGGTGACACCAATCATCTGGGTCAGCTGTTTGGCGGTGGAGCCATGTCGATCATGGGCAAGGTGGCCTACATAGCAGCCGCGCGGCATACACGCTGCGAAATCGGAATGGCGGCGTCGGACAAGATTGATTTCATCGCGCCGACCCAAGAGGGTGAGCTTCTCGATGTGATTGCCGAGGTGAAGGACGTCGGTCGTTCCTCACTCCGCGTCGGGGTGCGAGCGGAAGCGGAAGACCTGATGAGTGGGGACCGGCGCCTGGTGGGTGAGGCGGAATACGTCATGGTCGCGCTTGATGAGGCGGGCAATCCAACGCCAGCGCCGCCACTGGCCTAGACCGGGCGACTCTCTCTACCCATATGGGCGAGGCCCAAGTTGGAGATCGTTCATGACCGTCAAGTCCATCTCACTCGTTGAAAAACACAGCCAGTTCGATGCGCCGTGGTCGCCCAAGCGCATTGCCACGGTGGACAATTACGACATCAAGCTGGCCAAGGCGGAAGGGCATTTCGACTGGCACAAACATGATGATGAAGACGAGATGTTCTTCATTTCACGCGGCCTGCTCGAGATTGAGATCGAGGGCCAGGACCCGGTGACCCTGGGCCCTGGCGAACTCTGCGTTATCCCCAAAGGCGTGCGTCACCGTCCGGTCGCGAAGACCGAAGAGGTGCATATCATGCTGTTCGAAAAGGCCGGGGTCACGAACACCGGGGATAATCCCGACAGTGACCTGACCCAGACCATCGAGGATATCTAGCGTTATCGGTTCAGACCAAAGCGCTCTACGGCCGCCCGGGCAATGGGTTCACCCCATTCCTGGACAAAATGCCCGCCGTTAGCGATCTCCATCGGCTCCGGACAGTTCCTGATCAGGCGCTGGAGTGACCGCATGGCCGGTGGTCCCAGCACAGGGTCCTGCATGCCGATTGCCATGAAACTCTCGCCTGACCAGTCTTCCTTCCAGAATCTCGCCGCGGCGAGACCCGTATCTACGCCCTCCATCTCGGGTGAGGTCTGTACCAGCATCGGGAAACGGCGAACGCCGGCCTTGTAGTCGTCGGACGGGAAGGGGGCATTGTAGGCGGCGATTTCAGCCTCGTTCAGGACAGGTGTCGCGCGTGCCATCAAGCCACCGACATCGAAGTTGGGGGTTGTGGCAACATAATTGCGCCAGGCGTCGAAGCCCGCACCGGCAGGGCGTCCTACACCCAGTCCGGTATTCATCACCAGCAGACGTGTAAAGCGATCAGGATAATCCATCGGGATCGTCAGTCCCAGCAGGCCGCCCCAGTCCTGGCAGACGAGACAGACATCCTCGATATCCATGCGTTCGATAAAGGCCTTGAGCATGTTGCGATGGAAATGAAACGTATACGTCGCATCCTCGACCGGCTTGTCCGAGCGACCGAAACCGAGAAAGTCCGGCGCAATCACACGGGCTCCGGCCTGCAGGAATACCGGGATCATCTTGCGATAGAGGAAGGACCAGCTGGGCTCCCCGTGTAGACACAGGAAAACTGGCGCGCCAGAGCGCGGGCCTTCGTCGACATAGTGAACCCGCAATCCCTCATATCCGGGCAGGTCGTCCACGTAATTCGGGTCGTAGGACCAGTCCGGCAGATCCGCAAATCGCTCAACCGGAGTCCGCAAGCTGTTGAGTTGTGTTTCGACCATGTCCTGCTCCCTTTTTGTGCATGCAGCCTAATCGGCATTGAGTAGCCTCGCCAGCATTGATCCGATCGGTTTGTCCTGCTAGGAGAAAAATCGAATTCCCTTATTCGTTCACACGCGAAGAAAGTCATGCCCATGCCCGCAACAGCTTATGATGTTATCGTTATCGGTGGTGGCCCCGGCGGATATGTTGCCGCGATCCGGGCGGCCCAGCTGGGCATGAAGACCGCGGTGGTTGAACGCGAACATCTCGGCGGGATCTGTCTGAACTGGGGCTGTATCCCAACCAAGGCCCTGCTGCGGACGTCCGAGGTCTATCACCTCATGCAGCACGCCTCAGAGTTTGGCCTCAAGGCCGAGAAGATTGGCTATGACATCGAGGCGATCGTCAAGCGCTCGCGCGGCGTTGCCAATCGCCTGTCCGGTGGCATCGGCATGCTGTTGAAGAAGAACAAGGTCGATGTGATCGAGGGGGCGGCCAAGCTTGCCAAAGGCAGCGCCGCACCGAACGTGGTCGTCGCCGGCAAGACCTACAGCGCCAAGCACGTCATTCTGGCGACCGGTGCGCGCGCCCGAACAGTACCCGCGGCAGGGCTGGAGCCGGATGGCGACAAGATCTGGACCTATCGCGAGGCCATGGTTCCCAAGGAGATGCCGAAATCTCTTCTGGTTATTGGTTCCGGCGCAATCGGCATCGAGTTTGCCAGTTTCTACAAGACGATGGGCGCAGACGTGACGGTCGTGGAAATGATGGACCGTGTTCTGCCTGTCGAGGACGAGGAGATCTCCAAGCTGGCCGCCAAATCGTTCAAGCAGCAGGGCATGAAGCTGATGACCGGTGCCCAGGTCGAGAAGCTCGACAAGGGCCCCAATACGGTCAAGGTCCACGTCAAGGATGCCAAGGGCAAGGTCCAGGTCGTCGAGGTCGAGAAGGTCATCCTGGCCATCGGTATTGTCGGCAATGTTGAAAACCTCGGCCTGGAAGCCCTCGGCGCCAAGATCGATCGCGGGCATATCGTCAATGACGGGTTCGGCCGAACCAATGTAAAAGGTCTCTACGCCATCGGCGATGTCGCCGGGCCGCCCTGGCTCGCACACAAGGCCTCGCATGAAGGTGTCGTCTGCGTGGAGAAAATTGCTGGCATGGATGTGCACGCCTTTGAAACCTCGAACATCCCCGGCTGCACTTACTGCCACCCGCAAGTCGCCTCGGTCGGCCTGACCGAAGCCAAGGCCAAGGAAGCCGGCTATGACATCAAGGTCGGTCGTTTCCCGTTTGTGGGTAATGGCAAGGCGATTGCGCTGGGCGATGACCAGGGCCTGGTAAAGACGATTTTCGACAAGAAAACCGGTGAACTGCTGGGCGCCCACATGATCGGTGCAGAAGTGACCGAGATGATCCAGGGCTATGTTGTCGCGCGCCAGCTGGAGACAACCGAGGAAGATCTTATGCACACGGTTTTCCCGCACCCAACCCTGTCGGAGATGATGCACGAGAGCGTGCTGGACGCCTATGACAAGGTGATTCACATGTAGGAGGCGGGCAGGGGGACGCGAAAAACCACGTTCCCTGCATCCAAACACGGCCTCCCATGCATCATAGGGTCAAATACGTGACCCTGCGGAGGACGACATGTTGCGCAATCTGATGATTATCTCGGTTTCGGCCATGGTCGTCTCCGCCTGCACCTATTCCAGCTATGGCCCGGAAGAGCACCGTTCGGTGGAATCCGCGGGGCTGGTCTCCTCGCGCAATGTCGATGTCACCGGAGATGCCGAATTCGCGGGCATGATTGTTCGCGCGGACGGCGAGATCGATGGCGATCTTGATGTAGCTGGCGCTACGGTCCGCTCCAACGCTGATGTCGGTGGTGACCTGTCGGCCGCGGGTGCGCGCTTGCGCTTCACCGGCACTGTCGCCGGCGATGCAGAGATCGCAGCGGCGACCGCTCATGTTGATGCACGGATCGAAGGCCATACGGAAATCGCCGCAGCGCGCTTGCGACTGGACGGTGAAATGCGCGGTCCGGTCGAGATTGCGGCAGCACGCGCGAATATTCGGGGCCGCTATCTGGAAAGCTTCGAATTCCAGGGTGAAGGGCGCAATAAAAGCGGTGACCTGACCCTGGCCGGGGAGTTTCTCGGCGGTGGCGCGATTTGCGCCACTGCGATCGAGATCACCGCATCGGCTCGCTTCGAAGGATCATTCGTCTTCGCGTCAGACACACGCCCTGAAGGCATGCCGACGAGTGCCGAGTTCATCGATCTTGACGGTCGCGAGTGTGATCGCTTCGTCCACGACAGCTTCCGCAATCACGGCTAGCTCTGGCACGGCCGCAAAGAAAAGGCCCGGATGACCGGGCCTTTTTTTATTTCGCTTTTTATTTGGCTGGTTCCGGCTCAACCTTGGTCACCGGTGGTTCCGCCATGGCTTCATTCACCATGGCCTGGACACGACCATAATTGGTCTTGCCCGTGCCGAGGACCGGGATTTCATCAACGATGACGATTTTCTTGGGTACGGCCAGCTCGGTGACGCCGTGATTTTTGGCGAAGGCGACAAAATCAGCGCGCCCGGCATTCTTGTAGGTCGTTAACAGAATGATCTGCTCACCCTTGCGCTTGTCCGGAATCGCCGCTGCCGCATGCATGCTGTCCGGCCAGAGCGAGGTGGCGCAGTTTTCAACCACGGCCAGTGACACCATCTCTCCGCCGAGCTTGGCAAAGCGTTTCACTCGCCCGCGGATTCTGAGAAAGCCCTCGTCATCGATCGCCACGATATCACCGGTATCGTGCCAGCCGTCCGCCGGTTCTTCCAGAACCAGGGGCGCTGACGGACGGATATAGCCGCGCATGATATTGGGCCCTGAGATGTGAAGCTGCCCGCCATCATCAATTCCATTAACGGGAATCAACTTCGCCTTGGCGCCAGGCAGGAGGCGACCAACGGTGCCAGGTTTGTTCGCGTCGGGCTGGTTCACGGCAAGCACAGGGGCCGCTTCGGTAAGGCCATAGCCTTCAACGATATCGACCTCGAACTTGTCCTTGAGCATGGTCCGGGTCTCGTCCTTCACCCGTTCAGCGCCGCACACCGCCATGCGCAGGCTGGACAAGTCGGACTTGTCGGCGGCACGGGCATACTGGTTGATGAAAGTGTCGGTCGCAAAGAGGATTGTCGCGCCGGTTTCGGCCACACGCTTGACGATGGTCTTGGCCTGGAGCGGCGTTGGATGACAGATCGCCGGAATGCCCAGATTGATCGGCAGGAGGACGCCGCCGGTCAGGCCGAAGCTATGAAAGGTTGGCATCGGGTTGAACAGGACATCGGTCGGCAGCAGCGTGATGTGATCGCGGACCTGTTCAACATTGGCGAGCAGGTTGGCGTGGCTCAGGACAACCCCCTTCGGCTGTCCTTCGGTTCCTGAAGTGAAAAGATACACGGCCGCATCATCGGGGTCGGGCCAAGCCCTGACCGCCCACGGCGCTACAGTGCCAACGGCTGCGGCAATCTTGTCCTTGAGCGAGAGGTTTTCTCGAACGTCCTCGAGGTAGATCATCTCGTGGTCAGCCGCGAGTGCCTGTTCGAGATCCTGCAACTCGCCCAGTTCGATGAACCGGTGCGCGGTGACGATTCGCTTGCACTTGCTGGCGACACAGGCGGACTTGATCGCTGCTTCACCCGCGGTGAAGTTGAGCATTGCCGGCACCCGGCCATACGCTGACACCGCAAAGATGGATACGATCGCCCCCACACCTGTTGGCAGAAGAATCGCGACAGCTTCGCCTTTCTCGGTTCCCGCCTTGAGCGCATGTCCCAGCGCGAAGGCGGCCCGGATCAATTCATTATAGGTCAGCTCACGTCCATCTGCGTCGACGGCGGCTACTTTCTTGCCGCCATAACGACTGCGAGATTGGAGCAGGCCTTCGAAAATGGACTTGCGGATGCGATTCTCGTCGAAATTCGCACCTTCGTAAATGGTTTCAGCCGGCTCCTCGATTGCCGTCGCAATCGGCTCACCAGCGGCAGGGCTAACCGCCATACAATCCTCCCGGATGTCCGCCATTATCATGTTTTAGCGGCACACTTTTGATTGCGGGATATTACTGCGATCGCCGGGCGAGGGAAGACCTGAACGGTATTCCAGTTTGCAGCTTTTTGCTGATTTCGTCGGAAAACATTAAATATTTATCGTTTATCAAAAAACTTCTTGATATCGTTTTTCGATAATGTATCTTCCGACTGAACGCTGGGGAGCGTCTAGAACAGCGCAGCACGGGCTGCGACACTAGGAGAACATGATGCGTAATGCCCTGATCGCGACCACATCCTTATTGGGAGCGACCCTTCTGTCCGGATGTGTGATCGTTGTCGGCGATGATGACGCCAAACTCCATTACGGCGCCGAAACGCGCCATGACGGCTATCTCGTACTGGATCGCAATGGCGATTTCAGCCGTATCGGCGGTGATATCGACCTGCGTGGCCAGCTTGGCGGTGATCTCAACCTTGTCAGCGGCGACGTCACCACGGACGATCTCCAGGTTGGCGGTGGCGTCTCGATTGCTGCTGGCGATGTCGATTTTTCCGGCCGCGTCGCCGAGGATGTCTCAATCGCGGGCGGTGATGTGAATTTCACCGCTATCGGTGAGGAAGACGTGGATATCGCAGCCGGTGACCTTTTTGTTTCCGGTCGCGTAGGCCGTGACGGCTCATTCGCTGCAGGCGAAATGCTGATTGAGGCAGCCATTGGTCGCGACCTGAATGCGCATGCCGATCACATGATTATTCGCAGCACCGTCGATGGCGAAGTCGAACTGGTCGCCGCCAAGGAGATTCGCCGACGTCGTCGCGATGATCCCGAGCACGGCCTTATCGTCATGGGCGGAGATTTCCGCGAGGGCGGTGATGTCTGCGGCATTACTATTGAATTCGAACCGGGCGCATCGATTGGGGCCCCGATGACCGTCTGGGCGGAATCACAGCCGAACCTGTCCGGCGTGCGTGGAAGCTCTAACATTTCCTACATCCCGCGTGATGGCGTCGATTGCGACGAACTGATCGAGGGCTGATTGATCCAGAACCTGTCTGCCGGGGGGCACAGGGAGCGAGACTCATGAACTTTAAAAACATTCTGACGGCCGGGGGGCTGGCCGTTCTCACCCTCGGCGCAGGCGCCGAAGCCCAGGTGATCGGTGGCGATCTGAACATCGATGGTTCACGCAATGATGTGAATTTCTTTGGTGGAGAGATGCGGGTCACCGGAGAAGTCGACGGCGATATTTTCGCCATTGCCGGAGACGGGGAAATTGACGCGATTGTCGATGGTGACATCGAGATTTTCGGCGGTGATTTCGAGATTCGAGGCCAGGTCCGCGGCAGTATCGACATCGCCGGTGGTGACCTGACCATTGAAGCCACCGTCGACGAAAGCCTGAACGCCGCAGGCGGCAGCTTGTCTATCAGCGGTTCGGTCGGAGATGAGATCAATGCAGCCGGTGGCAGTGTCGAGGTCTCCAGCCAGATTGGCGATGATGCCAATCTGGCCGGCGGCTATGTCAGGCTGACGTCTCAGAGCTCGGTCGCAGGTTCTTCAGAAATCGTTGGCGGAGAAATCCATCTGGACGGCCGCATGGAGGGTCGCGTCTCCGTCGAAGGTGAAGAGGTCGTGCTCTCAGGACGCTTCCTGGACGAGGTTGAAGTCCTCGCCGAGGATGTACGCATCACTGCGGGTGCAGAGTTTTCTGCGCCGCTGGTGGTCCGGGGTCCCAATGAGCCGGTTGTCGAAACCGGGGCAAACATCGCCAATCTCGACTACCGCGAGGAATGGTTCAATTTTGGTGCCCGTAACTGGGATGATATCGACATCCATATCGATGGGCCCTGGAAGGTTATCGGCGCACCCTTCGAGTTTCTCGGCGGCGCCTTTGTTGGCAGTGCCTTTATCCTGGGTCTGATCGCGGTTTTGCTCGCGCCTTCAGGTGTCAGCAGTGTTGCTCGCACGTTCCGCAATCGCCCGGTGAGTTCGGGACTGATCGGTTTCATCACCTTCGCCATGTCTCCGGTGATCATGGTCATGTTGACCGTGTTGCTGGCAATCACAGTCATTGGTGTCTTCCTCATCCCGTTGATCTGGATGCTTTATCCCGTGGTGCTGTTCCTGGCCTTCGCCTTTGGTGGCGTCGCTGTCGGCGATTTGATCTTCAACCGTAACCGACCGAATGAGGGCTTGGGCCTGGCAATGCGTGCTGCGTCACTGCTGATCGTGCTGGTCGCTGTGGTCGTCCTCGGCGCTGTGCCCGGACTTGGAGCCACATCCGGATTGATCGTGATGTGCATCGGTCTGGGAGCCTGGATCCTGTCCTTCGGCAACAAAAAGGAACATCCTGAAAGCGGTAATTCCGAGCCGCCGCGTCGTGATCCGGAACCGGAAATCGATGCCGACGCCGAGCCGGCTTAAGTAAACATGACAATTCAGTCAGGTGGGCTAGTGCCCCTCTGACTGACCGAGTACGCTCCGCGCCGAGGGAACTAGCCTGACAACTGACAGGGCGAGGGGAAATGCGTTCTTTATCCATTATTGCACTGGCTGCATCAGTCGTGAGCTTCAGTCTCGCAGACGCGCAGCCGATTCGGCAGACATCCAGCGACTGGCGTGATGCCTTCCGCCAGCTTGAAGACGAGGACTGGCCGTCGCCGAACCGTGAACGTCGCGCGACCGGCGCACCGGGACCGGATTACTGGCAACAGGATGTCGATTACGACATCGATGTTCATCTCAACGAGAGAACGGACATTCTGACGGCGACCGAAACCGTCACCTACACCAACAATGCACCGGACACCCTGGACTTTCTCTGGTTCCTCCTGGACCAGAACCGTTTCCGTCCGGACAGCATGGCCAACGTCACCGCGACTGCGGGCAATGGCGCTCCGGAAGGCACATCCGCCTATGGCATGCGGCGCCGTCAGATGATCGAAGATAATGGCTATGGCTTCAATATCACGGCCGTAACCGATGCCAATGGCGAGGCGATGGATTACACCATCGTAGATACGCTGATGCGCATCGATCTCGATGATGCTCTGGAAACCGGTGACAGCGTCACGTTCACGATCGAGTGGAATTACCGCCTGATCGAAGCCCTTCGCGTTGGCGGTCGGGCTGGCAAGGAATGTTTCGAGGCAACAGATGATACGGGTGCCGACTGTATCTTTCAGGTGGCCCAGTGGTTCCCGCGTGCGGCTGTCTTCTCCGACTATGAAGGCTGGCACAACAAGGTCTTCCTTGGTGCTGGTGAATTCGGTCTCGAATTCGGTGACTACAATGTCTCCATCACCGTCCCTCAGGACTTCATCGTCGCCGCCACGGGTGAACTCACCAATGGTGAGGACGTCCTGACCCAGGCTCAGCGTGACCGTCTCGAAGAGGCTCGCACGGCAGACGAACCGGTCTTTATCGTAACTCCCGCCGAGGCACGCGCGAATGAACGTCGCGGCACGCGGTCCGAAGCGACGTGGGAATTCTTTGCGGCCAACGTTCGCGATTTCGCATTTGCGGCGTCGCGCAAATTCATTTGGGATGCGCAAGGCATTGAGCAGGACGGCGAGGGCGATGCGCCTGACCTTGTCATGGCCATGTCCTTCTATCCCAATGAAAGTGAGCCGCTCTGGTCGACCTTCTCGACACGTGCGGTCGAGCACACGCTGAACGTCTACAACGACTTCGCTTTCCCTTACCCGTACCCGACAGCCCAGTCCGTGGCTGGCCCGGTTGGCGGTATGGAATACCCAATGATCACCTTTAATGGTGGCACATATGGTCGTCCTGTCGCAGACGATGATGGCAATCTGACCTATTCACGTCGTGCCCGTAACGGTCTGATCGGGGTGATCATCCACGAGATCGGTCACATCTATTTCCCGATGGTGGTCAATTCCGATGAACGCCAGTGGACCTGGATGGATGAGGGATTGAATTCCTTCCTGGAATACCAGGCTGAACGCCAGTGGGAAGAAGACTGGTTTGCCCGCCGCGGCGATCCGCACTCCGCGATCACTTACATGACGTCATCCAACCAGATGCCGATCATGACCCAGTCCGATTCCATTCGTCAGTTCGGCTGGAATGCCTATGGCAAGCCGACCGTAGCGCTGAATATCCTGCGCGAGACGATCATGGGTCGTGAACTGTTTGACGAGGCCTTCCGCACCTATTCACGTCGCTGGCGGTTCAAGCGTCCGACGCCGTATGATTTCTTCCGCACCATGGAAGAAGTCTCCGGCATGGACCTGGACTGGTTCTGGCGCGGATGGTTCTACTCGACTGACCATGTCGACATCTCCATCGACAACGTCACCGAGGGTACGTTCAACACCCAGGACCCGGAAATCGAGAATGCGCGCGAGCGTGCGCTTGACGCCGAGCGCGGTGAAAGCCGCACCCAGGCGCACAATATCGCCGAGGGCATCCGCTTCTATTCCGACGACAATCCGGAAGTGGTGGACTTCTACTCCACGCGTGACCGTCACACCGTGACCAATCGCGAGCGCGAGACCTATGAGCGGTTCCGCGACGGGCTGGAAGACTATGAGCGCGAGATCCTCGATAGCGGTGACCGCATCTATTATATCGAACTGTCCAACCAGGGCGGGCTGGTCATGCCGGTCATCCTGGAGTTCACCTTCGCCAATGGCGAAACGGAACTGGTCCGTATC
This sequence comes from Maricaulis sp., assembly GCA_017643585.1. Classification (GTDB taxonomy): domain Bacteria; phylum Pseudomonadota; class Alphaproteobacteria; order Caulobacterales; family Maricaulaceae; genus Maricaulis. The sequence continues at coordinate 169,024 of JAEPND010000002.1, read as the reverse complement.
CCGGCAGAGGTCTGGCGTTACAATCCGGCCAATATCACCTGGTCCTATATCACCGACCGCCAGGTGGTCTCCGTCGAGCTGGACCCGCTCTATGAAACCGCTGACGCGGATCGTACGGACAATCACTATCCGCCGCGCATCGAGCCGACCCGCCTGGAACTTTACCGGTCCGGTCAGGGCTCCAGCTCCAACATGATGAGCGATCTCGATCGACGCGTGACACGCGACAGTATCCGGACCCGTTCGGAGTAAGATGATCGCTATTAGACTGATACTCGCAGTCCTGGCAGGAGCCGTCCTCGTGACGGCTCCTGTTTTTGCTCATCGGATGAAAGCCGGCGCCACCGAGGTTGCCGTCAATGACCGCACCGGTGAGCTGGAAATCATACATCGCGTCTATGCCCACGATCTGATCGAGGCGCTGGGTAACCTGACCATGGACGAGGCCGAATTCATGGCGTCTGAAAGCGGTCTTGATCAGATTGAAAACCTGATGCGATCCGAATTCCGGGTGGCAGAAGGTGATGGCCGCCTGCTTGATCTGACCTATGTCGGTGCTGAACTTGATGGCGAGTTCGCGTGGATCTATTTCACCGCGCCCGTACCGGATGACACGAGCAGTTTCGTCGTCGACAACGACATTCTTTCTGGTGCCTTCGAGGACCAGATCATGATGACCAATTTCCGGGTGGAATCCGATGTCCGCACAGCCATGCAGGGCCCGGGTCGCCGCGACCCTGTCCGGGTCAGCTTCACGCAATAAACTTCCGTCCGCGGAGTAGCTCAAGGGGTATTGGGGATATGCGCAATCTAGCTATTGCACTTGTGGTTACAAGTTTGGGCTTTGCCTCGGTGAGCCAGGCTCAGCCCATCCGGCAAACGTCCAGCGACTGGCGTGATGCTTTCCGCCAGATGGAGGATGAAGACTGGCCGACGCCCAATGATGCACGTCGTGCCACAGGGGCGCCGGGACCAGGCTACTGGCAGCAACAGGTCGATTACGTGATCGATGCGCGCCTGGACGAGAACTCACACGTGATCACCGGCTCTGCGACGGTCGCCTACACCAACAATGCGCCTGACACGCTGGACTTCCTCTGGTTCCATCTCGACCAGAACCGTTTCCGGCCGGACAGCATTGCCGTCATGACCGAAACCATTGGCGGTGGAGAAAGGGCAACGTCCCGACTGGGCCGCATTTCCACGGATGGCATCGCTGCCCGCGCCTTCAATCGCCGCCGACTGGTGCGTGAAAACGGCTATGGACAGAATATCACCGCCGTGACGGGCGCAGACGGTGAAGCACTCGATTTCACCATCATCGACACATTGATGCGGGTTGATCTGGAAACGCCCCTCGAGACAGGCGACAACGTCACTTTCACCATCGACTGGAACCATCGCCTGCTTGAAACCCTGTGGGCCGGCGGCCGCGGCGGTGTTGAGTGTTTCGATGACTACGAACACTCAGGCGGCGATTGCATTTTCCAGGTCGCGCAATGGTATCCGCGCGCAGCCGCCTTCACCGACTTTGAAGGTTGGCACAACAAGGCCTTCCTCTCCCGCGGCGAGTTCACGCTCGAATTCGGCGATTACGAGGTCTCGCTGACGGTTCCGCAGGACTTTATCGTTGCTGCGACCGGTGAAATCGCCAATGCGGACGAGGTCCTCACCGACGCCCAGCTTGCCCGTCTCGACGAGGCGCGCACAGCGGATGAGCCGGTCTTTATCGTGACGCCCGAGGAAGCACAGGCCAATGAACGTCGCGGCACGCGATCGGAGCGGACCTGGCGCTTCACGGCCGAGAATGTGCGCGACTTCGCCTGGGCAGGCTCCCGCAAATTCATCTGGGACGCTGTAGGCGTCGAACAGGACGGGGAGGGCATGGCGCCGGATCTGGTGCTGGCCATGTCATTTTATCCCTTCGAAAGCGAACCGCTGTGGTCCAACTTTTCTACCCGCGCGGTCGAACACACAATCGATGTCTATAACGAGTTTGCCTTCCCGTACCCCTATCCAACGGCCCAGTCGGTCGCCGGACCTCAAGGCGGTATGGAATATCCGATGATCACCTTCAATGGTGGAACATTCGGACGTCCCAGAATCGATGATGACGGCAATATCACCTATAGCCGCGGCGCGCGTGACGGTCTGATCGGGGTGATCATTCACGAAATCGGCCACATCTATTTCCCGATGGTGGTCAATTCCGATGAGCGCCAGTGGACCTGGATGGATGAGGGACTGAATTCCTTCCTCGAAGACATCGCCAAGCTGCGCTGGGAAGAGGATTTTGGCGGTCGCAACCGCTCGGACGTCCAGTGGATCACCGGTTACATGACATCGCGCAATCAACAGCCGATCATGACCCAGTCGGACAGTGTTCGCAGCATTGGTGCCAATGCCTATTCCAAACCCTCCGTTGCCCTGTTCATCCTGCGCGAGACGATCATGGGTCATGAACTGTTTGACGAGGCCTTCCGCACCTATTCACGTCGCTGGCGGTTCAAGCGTCCGACGCCGTATGATTTCTTCCGCACCATGGAAGAAGTCTCCGGCATGGATCTGGACTGGTTCTGGCGTGGCTGGTTCTACTCGACTGACCATGTCGACATCTCCATCGACAATGTCACCGAGGGTACGTTCAACACCCAGGATCCGGAAATCGAGAATGCACGCGAGCGTGCCCTGGATGAAGAACGCGGTGAAAGCCGCACCCAGGCGCACAATATCGCCGAGGGCATCCGCTTCTATTCCGACGACAATCCGGAAGTGGTGGACTTCTACTCCACGCGTGACCGTCACACCGTGACCAATCGCGAGCGCGAGACCTATGAGCGGTTCCGCGACGGGCTGGAAGACTATGAGCGCGAGATCCTCGATAGCGGTGACCGCATCTATTATATCGAACTGTCCAACCAGGGCGGGCTGGTCATGCCGGTCATCCTGGAGTTCACCTTCGCCAATGGCGAAACGGAACTGGTCCGTATCCCGGCAGAGGTCTGGCGTTACAATCCGGCCAATATCACCTGGTCCTATATCACCGACCGCCAGGTGGTCTCCGTCGAGCTGGACCCGCTCTATGAAACCGCTGACGCGGATCGTACGGACAATCACTATCCGCCGCGCATCGAGCCGACCCGCCTGGAACTTTACCGGTCCGGTCAGGGATCCAGCTCCAACATGATGAGCGATCTCGATCGTCGCGTGACACGCGACAGTATCGAGGCACGCGACGAATAGACAAAAGCCCGGCTCCATCGAGCCGGGCTTCTGCTTTCCGGGGGATATTGGATCAGCGTGTGGTCCGCTCGGTGATCCAATCTGAAATCAGTACAAGCGCCTCTGGATCAAAAGTGGTTTCGATCTGTGCATATTCCGCAATCGTGCCGGTCTGTGCCGGTTGGAACATGTGGTTCAACCCCTTCAGCTCCAGGATGGTCGCATCCGCGTTATGGGCCAGGCCGCGGCGAAGCCCGGCAAGGTTGGACGGGGCAGGTACTTGCAGATCCAGAGATCCGATGATCGCAAGAACCGGTTGGTCGACCGCCTGCAGATATGGGATCGGATCATGATTGAGAAAATCCACATACCAGTCGCGGGTGATCTGAACGAGGAAGAGCTCTTTCTGGTCCGCCGGGACACCCAGGCGGGCCATGAACTCATCAGTCAGCATGGGCGTAATCCGTGCGCGCACATCAGCGCCGTCCTGCGCCTTCGCGGCTTCTGCCGTCATGATCTCGAGCGCCTCGACCATCTCTTCGACGTCCTCGGCGCTGCCACCCGCGGCACCGGCGATCAGCGCGGACTGTTCCAGCACGATTTGCCGTCCGGTGGTGCCTGGGCCGGCCAACAGGACGAGGAAGTCCGGTGCGTCGAGCTCAGCTGCCATGATGGGCGCGATCAGTCCGCCTTCGCTGTGTCCGATAACGCCAACCTGGTTGGGGTCGATGCCGGGTTGGGCACGTAACCAGCGCAGCACAGCCATCGCATCGCTGGCAAAGTCCCGCGATGTGCTGGTAGCGAAATCACCGGTGGAGTCGGCAAAGCCACGATCATCATATCGCAGCACAGCGACACCCTGACGCGACAGGTGGTCGGCCAGCACCGCGAAGGGTCGGTGTTCCCAGATGCTCTCATCACGATCCTGCGGGCCGGACCCGGAAACCAGGATGACGGCCGGGACACGATCAGCGCCGCGTGGCTGGGTAAACGTGCCCGCGAGCGTGACACCCTCTGCCTCCGGATTGTCGATCCGAACTTCCGTGATGGCATAGGGGAAGGGCGCTTGCGGCGTTTGCGGCCGGGGCGGCGCGACGATCTCAAGAGAGGTCCTGGAAAAGGTCACCTGGACATCGGGAAAGCCCGGGCGTGTCCAGTCGCCGATCATCGCGTCTGTTCCCGCGTCGAAGGCGGCTGCGAAGGTGACATTGGCCATGGGAACCCGCAGCGTCACCTGATCAGCATCACGCGACAGACCGGTGACCGGAATATCATAGACGCCCTGGTCGACACTATCGAGGGTCGCTGATGTCCCGTGCGGGCCAGTTTCAATGTTGAGGACCAGGTTGAGCAGAGTGCCTTCGCGGTCCAAGACGGCTTCCCAACGACCATCCAGTCCATCGATGATGTTGACCGCTGCGGTTTCCTCGACGCGTGAAAAATTGAGCGGCAGGCTCATGCCTTGCTGGAACTCTCCCTCGTATCGTTGCGCGTCGGCATTCCAGCGCCCCGCATAACGGGCGCCCAGATTGCTGATGTGAAAACGCATCTGGTCCGCATCGAGGACAATTTCGGTAACGGGAATATTCTGCCCCGGAGCCTGGTCGAGGCTTTCCAGGAAGGCGGTCTGGCTGCCGTCCTCATTGTCACTGACCTTGACCAGGAGGCGCATGGAGCCGGCAGGCGTCTCCAGCGTCCCGATCCAGTCTTGCGACGCCGCCTGGGCCAGAGCCGGCAGGCTTAACAGGAAGGAGAGCAGCACAGGCAGGATGACCCGGCTCAAGAGGGGATGGAAGGGCATGGAAGGGTCCTTTCAGTCATAGCTCCGCCGGTCGCGTGCCAGGCGGCACGCGGGTCAGGGCGGAACGAAACAGGTTTGGTAAGGGTTAGTTTACTTGCGGGAGCGGTGAAGGCGGACGGCAGAGGCCATGACGATGACAGTACCGGCGAGCAGGACGCCCATGGCGACCGGCAGCGCCCAAGAAATCGGAGCCAGCGCCCAGATCAGGGTGTAGGCCAGCCCGGTCAGTACGAACATCCGTCCAGCAAACCGGGCCTGCGCCTGCATGCGCTGAGGTGAGCATCCCGCATCCTGCAGGGCGATCGGTCGCTTCGGCGCGGCATTGCCATAAAGCAGGAAGATGATCCCGAACAACACGCCCATGATCCGCTTTTCCAGGTCATCGCCCAACGCTTCGGTGATGCCGAAGGAGATGACCAGCGTGAAGGCGAGGGGCACGGCCATCAGAAAGCCGGCGGCAGAGATCGACCAGCGAATGCTCGCCTGGTTTTCATAGAAACGTTCGTTTCTCTCTTCCTTGCGCTTGGCAATTTCGATGATTGTCCAGGCGACGGGCAGGAAGAAAGCGGCGATCAGGAAGGCAATCATGCCCTCGGGCTCGCGGTAAGCCGCCAGGGCTCCGAGCGCGAAGGTCAGGCCGACCATCATCATGGGGCCAAAAATCGAATTGGATGTACGGCTCATTATCCGGTCTCCTCTTTTTCGGTGTCGGAGGTGCTGCACAGCCCGAAGGCGGCGGCAAATCCAAGCAGGGCATCTTCGAGAACGGACAGCTTGATACGGTAGATCACGCTTTTTCCGTCTTTCGTGGCGTCCACAAGATTAGCATCCTTGAGGACCGTGAAATGGGCCGACATGGTCGGTTTGGATACATCAAACTCGGCCGCCAGCTCTCCCGCCGTCATCGGGCGCTCCCGCAGGAGCTCCAGGACACGCCGACGTGTGGGGTCGGACAGGGCTTTGAATACAGTGCTCATGATTAGACGATTAGCTAATTGACGAATTGAAGTCAAGAACAATTCGAAATTTATCTAACTGATTGAAAGCCGGATATGCGAAGACGCACGGCGAACAACGCTTGATGTCCAGCGGCTGTGGGCTTATTTGCGGGTTATGGCCAATCTGATTGATACGTCTTCGCGTGAAGCAGCGGCGTCTGCGCGTGCCGCTCGTCACCCCGAGAAACAAAAGCGTCCTGATACACCGGTCCTGCGCAAGCCTGACTGGATCCGGGTCAAGGCTCCCTTGGGCAAGACGTTTTCCGAGACCCAGAAGATTGTCAAAGAGGGCGGTCTGGTCACGGTCTGCGAGGAAGCGGGCTGTCCGAATATCGGCGAGTGCTGGGAACAGAAACACGCCACCTTCATGATCCTCGGCGACACGTGCACGCGCGCCTGTTCCTTCTGCAATGTGAAAACTGGTCTGCCCGCACCGGTCGATCATGACGAGGCGCGCCGGGTCGCTGATGCCGTGGCCGAGATGGGTCTCAACCATGTCGTCATCACCTCGGTCGATCGTGATGACCTTGATGATGGCGGCGCCCAGCATTTTGTTGATGTGATCAATTCCATCCGGGCCGCAGCGCCGCAAACCACGATCGAGATCCTGACACCGGACTTCCTCCGCAAGGACGGCGCGGCAGAGATGGTCATCGACGCCAAGCCGGATGTGTTCAACCACAATCTGGAAACTGTGCCGCGCCTGTATCTCTCCATCCGCCCCGGTGCGCGCTATTACCATTCGCTGCGTCTTCTGGAACGTGTGAAGGAACGCGACCCGAACCAGTTCACCAAGTCCGGCATCATGGTCGGTCTGGGTGAGACCAAGGAAGAAGTCATGCAGGTGATGGATGACATGCGCTCCGCCGGCATCGATTTCCTGACCATCGGACAGTATCTGCAGCCGACCCGAAAGCATGCGGCTGTCGAACGATTTGTTACGCCGGACGAGTTCAAGGCATACGAGACCATTGCCCGCGCCAAGGGTTTCCTGATGGTCTCCGCTACACCGCTCACACGCTCCAGCCATCACGCCGGTGATGACTTTGCCAAGCTCCAGGCGGCCCGCGAACAGGCCGTGAACCGCTAGTGGCCACGGTCGTTCGGGAGCATCTGCGTCTTCACCACACGGCGGACGAGCTGTTCGACCTGGTGCTGGACGTGCGTGCCTATCCGCAATTCATCAACCAGATCACGGCCTTGCGGGTGCTCAGAGAAAGCGAAAACGATCTCACTGCGGAAGCACGGGTGCGCTATAAGTTTGTCGCCGAGAAGTTCACCACGCGCGTTCAGTCCTGTCCGGAGACGCGCCGGATCGATGTCAGCTTTATTTCCGGCCCATTCCGGACGCTGAACAATTCCTGGCAATTCCTGCCGCTGAGCGATGGTTCCTGCCTGGTTGATTTCTTCATTGAGGCCGAATTCAAGATCGGCATGTTGCAAATGCTCCTGGAGGCCAACAAGGCGCGCGCTGGCCAGGTTTTGATCAACCGTTTCAGTGCGGAAGCAGCACGCCGCTACGCGATCAGCGGGAACCCTTCGGTCAACCTAGACGATGAGATCGACGCCTTGGTGAAGTAGGCGCAGAGCGCTCAGAACGCTTTGCCGGCGCACGACATCTCGGCCGCGATCACCAAATCTGTGAACCTCGCACATGCCCGGGCGATCGCGTACGGCGAGGCCAAAATGGACCAGGCCAGCCGGTTTGTGTTCACTGCCACCCGGTCCCGCGATACCGGTGATGGAAACAGCGATATCAGCATTGGACTTGAGTAGGGCATTTTCTGCCATACGCAGCGCGACCTCGCGTGAGACCGCACCATTGGCCGCAATGACGCGCGCAGGGATGCCCAGCATCTCCGTCTTGGCTTCGTTGGAATAAGTCACGAAAGCCCGGTCCACGACATCAGAAGAGCCCGGAATCTCGGTGAGCAGCGCACTGACCAGCCCGCCCGTGCAGCTTTCTGCCGTCACGATCATCACACCTGCCGTCCGTGCGCGTTGCAACAACGCTTCGGCCTGTTGAGTCAGTTCACGATCAAACATCTTCGGACATCCTCGCGGTAACAATGGCTTGCGCGGCAACACCTTCGCGGCGCCCGGTGAAACCGAGTTTTTCGGTGGTGGTCGCCTTGATATTCACCCGAGCGAGGGGAAGGCCGAGCAATTCTGCCACACGGACCCGCATCTCATTCCGGTAGGGGCCGACCTTGGGCCGTTCGCAGATCAGCGTGATATCGGCATTGACCAATGCGCCACCTGCATTTTTCAACAGCTGGCAGGCATGCATCAGGAACCGGTCACTCGATGCACCCTTCCATTGGTCGTCGGTGGGCGGAAAATGTTGACCGATATCGCCTTCTCCGGCGGCGCCCAGGATCGCGTCCGTCAAGGCATGCAAACCGACATCGGCGTCCGAATGACCGACGAGGCCATAATCCTGCTCCAGCCTCACGCCACACAGATACATGTGATCAGACGGCTCCAGACGATGCACATCAAACCCTTGCCCCGTGACATAGATCATATCCGTCTTTCCCAGCAGCGCTTCGGCGCGTTCAAAATCCTCGGCGGTGGTCAGCTTAAAGTTTGCGGCGTCACCCCGGGTCAAGCGTATATCCAGGCCCGCCGCCAGCGCGACCGACGCGTCGTCATGCGCGCTGGCGTCACCCAGCTTTTCATAGGCATTCAGGAGAGCGTCAAACCGGAAACCCTGCGGGGTCTGTGCCGCGCGCAGTCGGTCCCGATCCACACTCTCGCTCATCCGTCCATCCTCATGCGCGAGCAGCGCATCGGTCACAGCAAGTACAGGCAGAGCTGCCGGCACCTCCGACAACGCGTCGATGACGTCGGTGATCATAGTGTCGGAAACGAAGGGGCGGGCGGCGTCATGAATCAGCACCTGTCCCGGGCGGCGCGATTCCAGCGCTGCCAGCCCGGCTCGTACTGACGCGGAACGGGTTTTACCACCCGTCACCCACTCAACTTCGCCTGAAATCGCCTGGTAGAAACGCGCATCATCCGGATTGATGACAACAATAACTGCATCGATATCTGGGTGCGCCAGAAATCGCTCAAGCGTACGTTCCAGCACCATTTTTCCGGCCAGTTCGCGATATTGTTTCGGCACGCCTCCGCCTGCGCGTTCGCCGCGCCCGGCAGCAACCAGAATAGCAGCACAATTCATGTGGCAGCCCCATGCATTGCCGCAGTGCAGCAAAATCGTTAGCGTTATCGCGACGAGAGCGCGAAGAGGCAGTCACCTAACATGAGCTTTTCAATCGGCAAACACGAGATCGAGGTGCCAACAGTGCTGGCGCCCATGTCCGGTGTTACCGACTTGCCGTTTCGGCGCCAGGCCCAGGCCTTCGGCGCAGGCGCCGTCGTTTCCGAAATGGTTGCCAGTGACGCACTCGCCGCCGGTCGCCGGGATATGGTGCGCAAGGCTGCCAGTGATGCCAGCCTCGACCCACGCATCATCCAGCTGGCCGGGCGCGAGGCTCACTGGATGTCAGAAGGCGCGAAGATCGCCGAGGATGCCGGCGCCGACGTCGTCGACATCAATATGGGCTGTCCGGCGCGCCAGGTGACCAAGGGATTGTCAGGCTCTGCGCTGATGCGCGATCTCGATCATGCCATGACATTGATCGAGGCAACGGTGGCGGCGACGCGGCTTCCGGTTACCCTGAAGATGCGCCTGGGTTGGGACCATGCCAGCCTCAATGCGGCCGAACTGGCGCGACGCGCCGAAGATGCCGGCATCCAGCTGGTCACGGTGCATGGCCGGACCCGACAGCAATTCTACAAGGGCGAGGCCGACTGGGATGCCGTGCGACCTGTGCGCGAGGCGATCCGAATTCCGCTGATCGTCAATGGCGATATCTGCACCGAAACAGATGCCCGCCTGGCGCTGGAACGCTCCGGAGCAGATGCCGTCATGATTGGTCGAGCCGCTCAGGGCCTGCCCTGGCTGGTGGGCCAAATCGGTGCCCGGCTGATGGGACAGACACGCCATGTCAGCTGGGAAGAAAAGCGAGCGGCCTTGCGCACCCAGTTGGAAGATTCGATCGAATTCTACGGCGGCGATCTGGGCATCCGGATGATGCGCAAGCATTTCTCATCCTTCGTGGATGCCGAGATTCCCGAAGCGATTGCGGACGAACGCCGTCCGCTTAAAAACATCCTTTGCCGCAGCTTTGACAGCGACGAGCTCTTCAATTGCCTCGACGGTCTTGGCGATCCACGGAAAATGCTGGCGGCATGACCGGGACGACACTGGAACATCCCGCCCAGCTCGCAGCTGAAGCCTTGCCGTTTCCGCTGCTGGTGTTCAGCGATCTCAAGCGCGTGCTGTGGCTCAACACCGCAGCCCAGGAGTGGCTGGGGATATCCCTGAAACGCCTCAGCAAGGACGGGGTCAACGCCCTGCATCCTGCCTATGCCAGGATCACAGAACCCGTCTTCCAGTCCATCGACACCGGCCAATCCGTTATCGTACGGGACTGCGAGATGGCTGGTGGCCGATACGATCTCAGCGCCAGCTATGATCACCAGGCGGGCGCGACGACACTCTGCGTTCTGCCCAGCGCTCCATCGCGGCGACAGGAACACCAGGCGGCTCTGGGCTTTGGGCGCATGCTGGCACATGAGCTGAAAAACCCGCTCGCCAGTATTCGCGGAGCGGCTCAATTGCTCGAGCGCGCGGTGCCCGAGCCCGACCGGGATCTGCCGCAAACCATAATCGAAGACGTGGACCGGATTACCAGTCTCGCCAATCGCTGGAGCAGTATCGGCGATGTCGAGCTCCAGGCGGAAGAGCCGGTCAACCTGAACCGGGTCTGCGTGGAAGCACTTGAAAGACTGGAGCGCGGCGCAGATCTGGCGTCCGGATTAATTGTCGAGCAGTTCGACCCGTCACTGCCCCAGGGACGCGGCGATGCACTTTTGCTCCAGCAAGTCGTCCTGAACCTGTTGCAGAACGCCCTGGACGCCCTGGTCGACACTGCGGATCCGAAAATCCGGGTCGAGACCTATTACGATGCACTCGATCGCGGTGTTGAAGGGTCTCGCCCCGCACCACTGGTCATCGCAGTCCGGGATAATGGCCCGGGTGTCGCTCCGGAATTGCGCGCGTCGCTCTTCACCCCCTTTGTGACCAGTAAGCCTGCAGGAGAGGGGCTCGGGCTCTCCTTCTGCGCGCGCATCGCCCAATTACATGGTGGTCGCCTGGATTTTGACTCCCGGGAGGGCTCGACCTCCTTCTACCTGAAACTGCCTGCCGACCGCCGAGGGACACATGGCCGCTAAGATTATCCTGCTCGAAGACGATGAAAGTCTGCGCAAGATTGTAACCCGGGGACTGTCGTCCGCGGGCTATGAAGTGCGTGCAACCGGCGCCATTGAAACCGCACGAACATGGCTTCAGGACGGCACGGCAGACTTGTTGCTGACGGATGTTCTGCTGGACGGCGTAAACGTGTTCGAGCATCTGCCCATGCTCAAGCGATTGCAGCCGGACATGCCAGTGATTGCCATGAGTGCGCAGACGACAGCCAAAACTGCGATCGGAGCCTCCCGGGTTGGCGTGTTTGAATACCTGCCCAAACCCTTCGACCTGGATGATCTGTCCGCGACCGTGGCGGCCGCACTCAAGTCCGCCAAGAAAGGCTTTCGACCGCGTGAACGCGCCACCGAATCCGGTTTGTCCGGGCGGTCCCAGGAGATGCAACCCAGCTTCAAGGCGATCGGAATGGCAGCCCGCAGTCGCGCCAATGTCCTCATCACCGGTGAGGCCGGGACCGGCAAGCGCACGGCCGCTGATACCCTGTTCGAGGCGAGGGGGGTGGCGAGCGAGGAAATCCAGGTGCTCACCCCCTCCCACGCCCCAAAGGAGATCTTCGACGCGTGCCAATCCGCCTCCCATCATCTCTGGCTGCGCCTGGATGAGTGGGATGAGCGGCAATTGGGAGCCGGGCTGGACGGGCTGGATACCGGCAAGGCACTGGTCGTGGCGACCTTCACTCCGGGCAAGGTCGAGTTGAGCAGTCGTCTGCAGGCACGCCTGGGGGAGAGCCGTGTGGACCTCCCGCCGCTTCGCCAGCGGGCTGATGATATCCCCGCGCTCGCGCAGGCCTTCATGACCGAATTCGCCCGCCGCGACGGGCGAACCCCGCTCTCGCTCCCAGCCAATATCCTCGACGCCCTGCAGGCCTATAACTGGCCGGGGAATTCGGCCCAGCTTCGAGCTGTGCTGTCGCGCTTGGCCGTTGGTAGCCAGTCCGGCGCGCCCAGCCTTGATCTGGTGAAGGAAGAGTTGTCACGCGCCAGCCACGATGAAACGGCGCCGACAGCCGCAGACCCGTTTGCGGCGCTCGCCCAGCATATGAATGCGCGCGGCATCACGCGCCAGGAAGGGCTCGACCAATTGGACAAAGCCCTGATCCTGCAAGCCCTGGAGGCCGAGACGGGAAACCAGTCCAAGGCGGCGGCGCGGATCGGTGTCAATCGCAACACCCTGGCGAGACGCATGGCAGAGCTCGGCCTGCGCTGACATTGTGGCGACCGGAACACGAGTGTTGATTTTGGGCAACAAGGGCGTAAAGATACCGTTTTTGTAGTTCGGGAAACGCCGTGTCAGATTCTGAATCTGTCAGCTTGATCAAGAATATCTCGCCGCGTTCTGCTGCCCTTTTCGGGCTTGGCTTTGTCGTGGCGACGACGGTTCTTGTTGTCATCGCTGTGGCAATTCTGGGCGATATCTATGCACTGGAACCGGGTGACAGTCTGGCTCTGGCCATTCTGTCCGGCAATGCGATCCTGATCCTGGCACTGGCGCTCGTCGTCATTGTACGCGTCCGCCGGCGTATTCGCGGCCGACGGTTCGGCGAACCCGCACCGCGCCTGCACCTTCGTTTCGTCGGCTTGTTCTCGATCGCAGCTGCGGCCCCGGCCGTTTTTTCCGCCATCTTTCTGGGCGCTGTCCTGTCGCGCGGTGTGGAATACTGGTTCGGCGACCGGGTAGAGACCTTTGTGGAAACCGCTTCGAGCACGGCCAACCAGTTCTTTACGGCTGAAGCCGAGCGGACCGCCTATCTCGTCAACGCGTTGGCAGAAGCGCTCGAACAGGAAGACGCTGTCGAGCAATTTGTCACCAGTCGCATCCAGTACAATGTCGGATTTGCCAACGCGGTCGCTGAAGCGCGGCTGAATGCGGGCTATATTCTGGACAGCCGCGGCACACGCCTGGCCGAGGTCGAGTTCCGGCAGGACGAGGTATATGTCCCGCCTTCCGCCAATCTCTATGATCTCGCAGATGAAGGCGGTAATGCGGTCGCAGACCCCCGGCACACGCCGGTGGGGACGGCAGAAGGCATGCGCGTGCTGCGCAAGCTGGAAGGCTATGACGACGCCTACCTCTATGTCGTCAGAGAGCTTGAAGTTGGCATGTCGATGTTCCGCGAGGTTCTGGATGCTTCCAGCGCCGTACGCTCGATCCGTGAACGCGAAGCAGAAACCCGGGCCGTCTTCTTCCTGCTCTATGCGGAAGTCGTCGCCCTGATCATCATTGGCTCGATCTGGTTGGCGCTCTCCGCTGCCACACGGGTCGTAACCCCCATTTCACGCCTGGTGTACGCGGCGGAATGTGTCCGGCGCGGCGATCTGGACACGCGCGTGCAGATGGGGCGAGAGGATGACGAGATTGCCGCTCTCGGCCGCGCGTTCAACCGGATGACCCGACAATTGCGCAGCCAGCGACGCGAACTCATAGAGTCGCATGCGGAATCTGAACAACGCCGGGCATTCACTGAAGCGGTTCTCGCCGGTGTTAGTGCGGGCGTCATGGGGGTCGACAGCCAGGACCGGATCACGCTGGTCAACCGGTCGGCCGTCAGCCTGTTGAGCCCGGGCACGGATGATCTGATCGGCATCAATGTCTCGAGCATTTCACCGGAACTGTTTGAAATCGTGGAAGAGGCCCGACGTCGCCCTGGATTGATCGCGGAAGCCCAGATCGATGTAGATGCAGAAGATGATCAGGTCCGTAGTCTCTCGGTCCGCGCTGCGATGGACGAGGAAGCCGGCCTGATTGTTACCTTTGACGATGTCACGCGTCTGGTCGCGGCACAACGCAATGCCGCCTGGCGGGACGTGGCCCGGCGCATCGCCCACGAGATCAAGAACCCGCTGACCCCGATCCAGCTATCGGCAGAACGGATCCAGCGCAAGTATCGCAAGGAAATCCAGACGGATGTCGAGATTTTCGACCGTTGCACCGATACCATCGTGCGCCAGGTCAACGATATCGGACGCATGGTCGACGAATTCTCGTCCTTTGCGCGAATGCCGCAGCCGAAGGTGGAACCGGTCGAAATGCGGGAAATGACCCAGGCCGCTGTCTTTGCCCAGCGCGTGGCCTCCCCGTATATCGATGTCAGTTTCGAGGCTAGTGATGACTCGCTGTACGCGCTCTGTGATGCGCGATTGTCGAGCCAGGCTCTGGCAAACATCCTCAAGAACGCAGCTGAAAGCGTGTCCTCACGCATGCAAAGCGATCTGGGTGGTGCCAAGCCGGGCATTATCGCAACCCACCTGCGCAAGGAACACGGCTATGCCGTGATCGAAGTGCAGGACAATGGTCTGGGCTGGCCGGTTTCCAACCGGGAGCGCCTGACCGAACCGTATATGACAACACGCGAAAAAGGCACGGGGCTTGGCCTCGCGATCGTGAAACGCGTCATGGAAGACCATAAGGGCCGTCTTGAACTGGACACGCCCGAGGAAGGCCATGGTGCAGTTGTCAGGCTCGTCTTCCCGCTGGCGGGAGAGAGTGAAACCGTGCTTGAGAATGCGCAGGAGGCTTGATTCATGGCACGCGACATCCTGATCGTGGATGATGAAGCGGATATCCGCGAACTGATTGGCGGTCTGCTGGAGGACGACGGGTACGAGCCGCGTGAAGCGGCCGATGCCGATGGTGCTCTTGCTGCCATACAGGCGCGCAAACCGTCCCTGATCATCCTGGACGTCTGGCTGCAGGGCAGCCGCCTGGACGGACTTGAACTGCTCGATGAGTTCAAGCGTATCGACGAAAACCTGCCGGTTATCGTGATCTCGGGTCACGGTACGATCGAGACGGCCGTCGGCGCCATTCGCAAGGGCGCCTACGACTTCCTCGAGAAGCCGTTCAAGTCGGACAAGCTATTGCTGACGGTGACGCGGGCGCTGGAAAACAGCCGCCTGCGCCAGGAAAACGCCGAACTGCGGGCCCGTTCCGAGGTCCAGTCGACCCTGATCGGCAACTCCTCGGGCATTGTCCAAGTCCGCCAGCTGGTCGACCGGGTTAGCCCGACCAATAGCCGCGTGATGATCAAGGGCCCCTCAGGGGCTGGCAAGGAACTCGTCGCTCGCCAGATCCATGATGGATCGCCGCGCGGGTCAGGGGATTTCATCGCCGTCAGCGCACCGGGCATCGCGCCGGAGGCGTTCGAGGAAGAATTGTTCGGCCGCGAAAATGATGATGGCAGCATCAAGCATGTCGGACTGCTTGAGCGGGCTCATGGCGGCACGCTCTATCTCGATGAAATCGGCGACATGCCGCGCGAGACCCAGACGAAACTCCTGCGTCTCCTGGTCGAACAGCGTTTTCGCCGCATCGGCGGCACGGCCGATGTATCGGTGGATGTCCGCGTGATCTCGAGCTCCTCCAGGGATCTGCACGCCAGTATTGAATCCGGTGAATTCCGAGAAGACCTTTACCACCGCCTCGCCGTGGTGCCGATCGCGGTTCCGGCCCTGGCGGAGCGTCGGGAAGATATTCCCTACTTGGTCGAGCACTTCCAGGAAAGCCTGACGGTGACCGCCGGATTGCCGCGACGTGTGTTCGGTGAAGATGTCATGGCAGCCCTGCAAGCACACAGCTGGCCGGGCAATGTCCGTCAGCTTCGCAATAATGTGGAACGCCTCCTGATCCTGGCCACCGGACCGGTCGACCAGCCGATCACCCTGGCCGCATTGCCGTCCGAAGTCGTCGCCCGCGACACCCAGGAAGGCGGATTTGATTCCGAAAAGATGATTGCCCTGTCTCTGCGTGAGGCACGGGAGAGTTTCGAGCGTGAGTACCTGAAGGCCCAGATTGACCGTTTCGGCGGCAATATCTCGAAAACCGCGGCCTTTATCGGCATGGAACGGTCAGCCTTGCATCGCAAGCTGAAGTCGCTCGGTGTGGGCGGTCCTCAGCGCGATACGGCGACGAGCTAGGAACATCTCATGAGAGCGATTGTTTGCGGTGCGGGTCAGGTCGGGTTCGGTATCGCCAGGGCGCTTGCTCAAGAAGGCAATGCGGTCACGGTTGTGGATTGGTCGACCGAGCTGATCGATAATATCGTCACGGATCTTGATGTCCGCGGCGTGGTTGGTCACGGCTCGCACCCCGATGTGCTCGAACGCGCCGGGGCGGGAGAGGCGGACCTGATCGTGGCGGTCACGCACTCCGATGAAACCAATATGATCGCCTGCCAGGTTGCGCACTCGCTGTTCGAAACCCCGATGCGTATTGCGCGGGTCCGGGCCCAGAACTATCTCGACCCGGCCTGGGCCGACCTGTTCACCACCGGCAATCTCCCGATCAACGAGATCATCTCTCCGGAACTGGAAGTCGGCCGAGCCATCCTGCAACGCATGGAAACGCCCGGGGCCTTCAACACCGCCGTGTTTGCCGGAGGACGCATCCAGTTGCTGGGACTGCGCCTCGACGAGCGCTCACCTGCAGCAGGCTCCTCGACCGAACAATTGATGGAGTTGTTCCCCGATCTGCGTGTCACCGTCGTTGGCGTCCAGCGCGAGCAGACCCTCTTTATTCCCAAGCCGTCTGACCCGCTTCTGCCCGGCGATGATGTCTATGTCGTCACGGAAAGCGAACAGGTTCGGCGTGCGCTGGATATTTTCGGCCAGGAGGCCGACACCGTGCGTCGTGTCGTCATCGTCGGCGCCGGCAATATTGGGCTTTATGTCGCGCGAGCGCTGGAACGCTCCGGCGGCGTCAAGGTCCGCCTGATCGAGGCCGACAAGAAGCGGGCTGAACATGCCGCTGAAGTGCTCAAGAAAACCGTCGTCCTGCACGGGGATGGTCTCAGCCCGGCCATGCTTGCCGAAGCCGGTGTGGCACGCTCTGAGCTGGCGGTGTGTGTAACTAATGATGACAAGGTCAACATGCTGGCCGCGGTCATGTCCAAGGGCGAGGGCGCCAAACGGGCCATCAGCCTGATCAATGAGCGCTCGTTTGAAAGCATGCGCAAACCCTTGGGAATCGACGTCCTCATTGATCCGCGTGCCACGACAGTATCAACCATTCTCCAGCACATTCGGCGCGGTCGCATTACCGGGCTGCAGACGCTGGGAGGCGGACAGGCCGAGGCGCTGGAGGGCGTCGCACTGGCCACATCACCGCTTGTCGGTCGGGAGATTGATGATCTGGACCTGCCCAATGGCGTCGCGCTCGGAGCGGTCGTGCGCGGGGACAGCGTCATGCTTCCGGGGGATGGCGGCCGCATCCGCGAGAATGATCGCGTCCTGCTGTTTTGCAACACCGCAATCATCTCCGAAGTCGAGCATCTTT
The DNA here is from genome assembly GCA_017643585.1 of Maricaulis sp. GTDB lineage: Bacteria > Pseudomonadota > Alphaproteobacteria > Caulobacterales > Maricaulaceae > Maricaulis. Next base: position 151,389 of record JAEPND010000002.1, on the reverse strand, counting down.
TCCGCGTCAGCCTCGAATTCTTCTGATCATGGGGCCGAGTGCACTCTTCAGGCCGCTTGGAGGGCTTTGGACACTGCTCGCACTGGTCGCGGCAATTGCCGGCCTGTTGGCCAGTGCCCTTGGGGAATCCCATCTTTCTCCCCTGTTTTTTGCCAGTGCAGCGGTGTCGGGAATTCCCGGTATTCTGATGCTCACCGCGACAAGGGGCATGCGGATGTCAGCGACCGCAGTCGATGCCGTTCTACTCGCCCTGATCGCCTGGAGCATCACGCCCGCGTTCGCATCAATCCCCCTGTATCTGTCAGGGTTTTTCACGCTTCCTGACGCGATATTCGAAGCGTATTCCGCGCTGACAACAACCGGCGCCACCCTTGCGGAACCACAGGACCTTCCGCGCATATTCATCCTGTGGCGCGCCTTGCTGGGCTGGACAGGCGGGTATTCTACGCTGGTGCTGGCGACAGCCGTCTTTGCAGCACTGGACAAGGATTTGCCCGCCATCCGGCGCTCCGCCTTGCTGACGATCCGGCCGGACAATGTCTTCTCACATCTCGGCGTTGCAGCACGGCGGATCGCCCTGATTTATGCCTTGCTGACCGCGCTGGTGATGATCGGGTTAATGTTTGCCGGCAATGACCTGTTCTCAGCAACAGTCCTGGCAATGGGCGGGTTGTCGACAACGGGCACGATGCCCGACTTGCCCGCGGGGGCCTTTTCAACCTTCAATCTGACAGTGTTTTGGGTCGTCCTTGCCGCGCTGTGCGGCAGTCTGAATGTGTCGCTGTTCTGGGATGCCCTGCGCGACAAGGCGACGATCCGCGACCCCGACCTCATTGGCTTGCTGGCGCTCGTTATAGGAACCGGATTGATTTTCTTTATCGCAACCGGTGACGATCTGATCGTCCACACGGCCAATGCTGCGCTTCTCGTTTCAACGTCCGGCTATCATGTTGGAAATGACGTGTTCCCCGTGGCCTTGTTAGCCCTTTTCGTGATCATGATCGGCGGCGCGGCCGCATCCACCACGGGCGGCGTCAAGGTCACCCGGATCCTGATGCTCTGGAAGCGTATGGGCTCGGAACTCGCTGTGCTGGCGGATCCGTCCAGCGTCATGCCGGTCTCATTCCGGGGACGCGAGACAAAGGACCGGTCCTTGATTGCGGTCTGGTCCTACGGTCTGGCCTTTGCAGCCGTCCTCGGGCTGGGCGCCTTTGTCGTCGCGCTCTTTGACAACGCCTTTGAAGCCAGCTTCATCGCCACAGTCAGCGCTCTTGCCAATGCCGGCCCGGTGTTTGATCAGGTTACGGGCGAAGAACTGGCGTGGACCTCGCTCAGCGAAAAAGCACGCACCGCCCTTATTCCGGTCATGATTTTGGGGCGTCTGGAAGTCATTGCAGCCCTGACCGCCATCTGGGCCATATTCCTGCGGAGATAGAGTGTGTCGCGCTTTGCCTATGTAAATTCCGGCTTCCTGCCACATCGCGATGCCTGTGTGCACATCGAGGATCGCGGATTTCAGTTTGGTGATGCCGTTTATGAGGTCTGGGGGGTGCGGGACGGACACTTGCTGGACGAGCAGGGGCATTTCGATCGTCTCTACCGCTCGCTGGATCAGCTCGACATCCTGTTTGAACGCTCGCAATACTCACTCCTGGTGACGATCCACGAGCTGCTCCGCCGCAACCGCATTCGCAACGGCCTGGTTTACCTGCAGATATCCAGAGGGGTCGCGCCGCGCGACCACGCATTCCCCCAGGCCAATATCGCCCCGACAGTTGTGCTGACCGCCAAGCGCTTCAACTTCGATGCGGCCGCCCAGCGGGCCGAGCACGGCATCCGGGTGATTACCCAGGACGATGAACGCTGGGGTCGCTGCGACATCAAATCCGTCAATCTCCTGCCCAATGTTCTCGCGAAGCAGGCCGCACGGGAAGAGGGGGCGTATGAAGCCTGGCTGGTCGATGGCAGTGGTCTGGTCACGGAAGGAAGTTCAACCACGGCCTGGATCGTCTCCAGGGATGGCGAGCTGATCACACGTCCACTGGATAATCACATCCTGCCAGGCATTACCCGGAAAACTGTGATCGCAATTGCAAAATCAATGTCTATCCCACTGGTAGAACGTGCCTTTTCACCGGAAGAGGCACATTCTTCACGCGAAGCCTTCATCACATCGGCGAGCAGTTTTGTGATGCCGGTTGTCCAGATCGACGACAAGATTATCGCTAATGGCACGCCCGGTTCCCTCTCGCTCTCCCTGAGAAATGAGTATTTGAGGGCACAGTAGGCGAATCTCGCGTTTCTTTTTAAAATGAGACGGTTGCAGGAAGGGCTCAGGCCTGTATACCGTTAATTACGAATCGCTGGAAAAGCGGCGCACGCGGAGCAAACAATGTCTCAAGATAAAAAACAAAACCTGCAGGACGTTTTCCTGAACGCGGTGCGAAAGTCCAAGACACCGCTCACCATTTTCCTGGTAAACGGTGTCAAACTTCAGGGCGTTGTGACCTGGTTTGATAATTTCTGTGTCCTGCTTCGCCGGGACGGGCTCTCGCAACTTGTCTACAAGCATGCGATCTCGACCATCATGCCGGCACAGGCCGTCCAGCTGTTTGATCAGGAGAAGGAAGGCCTCGAAGCCGACCCGTCTTCGCCTGAGACAGCGGATATCGCGGATTGATTGAACGCGAACAACCGGTAATTCGAGCCACCGTCATCCATCCCTACGAGAGAGATCGTGCGGATCGCGCGGATGCGCGCCTGGAGGAAGCCTCCGGACTGGCCGAAGCCCTCGACATGGAATTGGTCGACGCCTACATCGTTCCGCTTCGGCGGATCGAGGCAGGCTTGTATTTCGGCCGTGGCAAGGTCGAAGAAATCGGCGCTCAGCTGAAAGAGGCCGAAGCCGATGTCGCAGTCGTCGACGCTGCGCTGTCGCCCTTGCAACAGAGAAACCTGGAAAAGGCCTGGAAGGTCAAGGTTATCGACCGCACGGGACTTATCCTCGAAATTTTCGCCAAGCGCGCGCGCACAAAAGAGGGCGTATTGCAGGTCGAGCTGGCGCGGCTGGCGTATGAACGCTCACGACTGGTGCGAACCTGGACCCACCTGGAACGCCAGCGCGGTGGTCGCGGCTTTCTGGCTGGTCCGGGTGAAACCCAGATCGAGACGGACCGCCGCCTGCTCGCGGACAAGATGGCCAAGCTGCGCCGACAGCTCGATGATGTTCGCCGGACACGCGGCCTGCATCGCAAGACGCGCGACGATGTCCCGTTTCCGACCGTTGCACTGGTGGGTTACACCAATGCGGGCAAGTCGACACTGTTCAACCGATTGACCGGAGCAGGGGTGTTCGCCAAGGACATGCCCTTTGCCACGCTTGATCCAACGGTCCGCAAGGTGAAACTGCCTGGCGGCCTGGAAATCCTGCTTTCTGATACGGTGGGCTTCATCACCGACCTGCCAACCGAGCTGATTGCCGCTTTCCGCGCAACGCTGGAAGAGGTCAAGGAAGCCGATCTGATCATCCACGTGACCGATGCAGCGGACCCGGACATGCAGGGGCGTGTCGCTGATGTGAATTCGGTGCTCGACCAGATCGAGGCGGGCAAGGCGCATGACCAGCTCGAAATCGAAGCCTGGAACAAGATCGACATGCTGGACGCGGAGCCGCTCGAGGATCTCGAACTGGACTGTCTGCTGGCCAACCGCAAGGCCGAGCGTATCGTCAAACTGGCCGTCTCCGCGCACACCGGAGAACGCATTGATGTCCTGCTGGATGCAATCGAAACCACCCTGGCGGAACGCGGTGAAGTGATGGAACTGGTGTTGCCGCCGGCAGAGGGGCGGGCACTGGCCTGGCTGATGGCCAATGCGGATGTGATCAGCCAGGACACCGACATGGAAACCGGAACGGTCCATGGCCGATACAAACTGTCTGACGTCAATGCCGGGCGTTTCCGCTCACAATACCCCCATATCGCAGCGCCACTTCCCAAAGAGGACTACTAGTCGGGCTGTTTCTCGATCCGCTTGGCTTCGTCCCACAGGGCTTCCATTTCTTCCAGACTGGCATCGCTGGTGGTGCGATTTTGCGCGTCCAGACGCGTCTCGATATGGCGGAATCGGCGTTCGAATTTCGCGTTGGCAGACCGGGTAGCTGCCTCAACATCTACTTTCAGTTTGCGCCCCAAGTTTGTGCAAACAAACAACAAATCACCCACTTCTTCATCTATGGCAGATTGGTCGTTATGCATGATTGCATCACGAACTTCGCCCAGCTCTTCATCAACTTTCTCGAGAACCCGATCAGCATCGGGCCAGTCGAAGCCGACGGTTGCAGCGCGTTTCTGTAGTTTCTGGGCGCGCTTGAGGGCGGGCAGGGCGACCGGAACATCATCAAGCAAGCTCTCGCCCTTATCCTTCTGCTTGCGCTCCAGCGCCTTTTGCTCCTCCCAGGCCTGGTTTTGCGCATCTGTATCGCGCTGACTGGCATCACCAAACACATGCGGATGACGACGGATCATCTTGTCATTGATGGAGCGACAGACATCGTCGAAATCAAACAGGCCGGCTTCCTTCGCCATCTGGGCATGAAACACGACCTGGAGCAGGAGGTCTCCGAGCTCGTCCTGCAGATCGGCCATGTCCTTGCGTTCAATCGCATCAGCGACTTCATAGGCTTCTTCGATCGTGTATGGCGCTATAGTGCTGAAATCCTGCTCGATATCCCAGGGGCAACCGGTTTCGCGGTCACGCAGCCGCGCCATGATGGCCAAAAGTTCGGACATCGGCTGGAGTGGGGTTTCGGTCATTGTTTAGCTCACTCTGGGATCAGGCGCCTAGATGACCAGATTCTTCAGGATGATCGATAGTGGGCGCCCCATGTAAAGTGCGCATAATGAATATTATGAGAAATATGAGATACGGTCAGAGCCGCTAATCGATGCACACACGATCGCCTGACCGTGTCACGCTCAGACCGTCATAGGCGCAATAAACGCCCTCAGGCAGCTGTCTGGAAAGCGTATCATAATCGAGCGTGATGTGGAGATTGGTCAGAACCGCCTGTGACGCTCCCACCTGCCGGATCGCCGCCAGTGCGTCGCTGACCGTGTAATGGGTCGGATGGTGTTCTTCCCGCAATGCGTCTACCGCCCAGCACGCGACACCTTGCAACAAAACGGCGCTGTCATCCGGCAATCCACTGATATCGGCCGAATACGCGAGACCGTCGCTGACAAAGCCCAGGGACCGAATGGGACCGTGTTCCTGGTCAAATGGCGTGACAGAGAGAACGCCGCCGGGCCCATCGACATCGATTGTCCGCAACGGCTCCAGTTCACGCCGGGCATCAAGGATCGGCGGATATATGGATCCTTTCGGCGCAACAAAGGCATAGCTGAAGCGTGCCAGCATTATGTCCGCCGTGCGATCGTCCATCCACACGGGAATGCGCTGACGCTGAAGCAGCGCAAAAGCGCGCACATCATCAATTCCGTGCGTCTGATCCGCATGCTCGTGCGTCAAAAGAACACCGTCCAGGCGCTTTACGCCAGCCGAGATCATCTGTTCGCGAAAATCGGGAGATGTGTCGATAACGACCCGGGTGACCGCTTCGCCTTCCTGCAAATCACCTGGTGTACGCGCGCGCTCCAGCAAGGCTGAACATCTGCGTCGCCGGTTACGCGGATTGTCCGGATTGCACGCCCCCCAATCCCCGTTTGCCCGCGGCACACCGCCCGAGGATCCTGTCCCCAGCAGGGTCAGCCGTGTCACACCGGTCATGGGCGCGTAACCTTGTCGAACAGGGAGAAGAAGGCCTCGGTGGTCCGCGTGGCGGTTTCAGCTTCGTCCCAGCCCTTGATCTCGCCCAGCTTGGCTGCGACGTGTGGCAGGAAACTCGGTTCACAGCGCTTGCCGCGATGCGGCACCGGTGCGAGATACGGACAATCGGTTTCCACGATCACCCGGTCATCCGGCACGATATCCCTGAACACGGCGCGGACATCATCGGCCTTCTTGAACGTGATGATGCCGGACGCCGCGAAATAGGCACCGAGCTTCGCCGCCCGTCTCGCCAGCTCCGGACCGCTGGTATAGCAATGCATCAGCGGGCGAAACGCCCCCTTCCCCATTTCCTCTTCGAGGATGTCGCCCATCAGCTCATCGGCTTCGCGCGTATGGATGATGAGCGGCAAACCCGCTCGACGAGCCGCATCAACATGCGCTCTAAAACTTTGTATTTGCTGCTCTATCGGGCTGTATCCGTAATGCAGATCGAGGCCGGTTTCACCGATGCCCACGACACGCGGATGCTGCGCCATCTCGATCAGCTCGTCTGCCGTAATATCCGGCCGATCCTTGGCGTGATGCGGGTGCGCGCCGACCGTGCACCAGATATCATCATAGGTTTCTGCAATCCGGGAAACAGCTGGAAAATCGGCAAGTTGGCAGCAAATCGTGAGCATTCGCTTGACCCCGGCCTCGCGGGCGCGGGCGATGATCTCATCGAGATCATCGGCAAATTGCTCGCCGTGCAGATTGACGTGACTATCCACCAACATGTCTTGAAATTCCGGGTGTTCAGGAGGTTGAAGCGGCAGCCCGGCTCAACGCCAAGGCCTGCAGAACGGTTTGTTTCGGATCGAGATAAAGCGCTTCCGCGTCCCGGACAAGTTTTGCCGTATCTGCCCAGGCCTTTATCCAGCCCTTGGGGTCTTGCCCCTGCAGCGCGCGCTGGCGCGCCTGTGCCTGGTAGGCCCGGGCCAGGGCATCATAGAAGACGGCCAGCTGGTCCTCTCGCCCCTTGCCGGTCACACGATCCGCGATCCGCCGGGCTTCCTCATCACTGAGCAATTTTCCACGGGCAACCAGCGTATCCACATCGCGGATCAGACTGGCACCATCACCGGTAGCCAGCGTCAGGGCCCGCCCGGGGCTTGCCCCCGCATAGGCCACCAGCTGATCAAGTGAAGCCTCCTGGGCAACACCATTTCGCTCGCAGAGCCATTGCGTTACCTGATCAACCTCCGGGGCACGCAGGACCAGTTTCCGGCAGCGAGATCGGATTGTTGCCGGCAGCCGACCGGGCGAGTGAGAGACAAGGATCAGAATGCCGCGCTTGGGTGGCTCTTCCAATGTCTTGAGCAGGGCATTGGCCGCATTGCGGTTCATATCGTCTGCGCTGTCGACAATACAGACACGCCAGCCCCCTGCTCCCGCGCTTTTTTCAAAAAAGCTGGGCGCCTTGCGGGCTTCATCTACCGTGATTTCCGCTCTCCAGCGCTTGCGCTTTTCGTCCCAAGGGCGACGCAATAACAACAGATCCGGATTGGCCATGGCTTCGAGCAGCTGGCAGACCGGGTCACGCGGGCTTGAGCCCAGAGTGCCGTACTCCGCATCGGGCGCAGCTCCCAGAACGCGCCGGGCCATGCGCCAGGCCAGGGTCGCCTTGCCGATGCCCTTCGGACCGGAAATCAGCCAGGCGTGATGCAATCGGCCGGTCTGCCAGGCCGTTGCGAAGGCCTGCTCGGCCTCCTCATGCCCCAACAGGTCATAGCGCTGGCGAGGGGCCAGGCAGCCGGATTCCTGATCCGAAGCGATATCCGGATCGGTCAGGCTCACGCCTGCGCACCAAGGTGTTCGGCGATAATGGCCAGCGCCGTCTCGTAGACCTCATCCGGCGGACAGGACGCATCGAGCACCTGGCAGCGCCGCGGTTGATCCTTGGCGATCCGCAGGAATGCGTCACGCAGGCGGGCATGAAACTCCGTATCATGCATTTCAAACCGGGTCGGATCCTCGCCCCGCTCCACCGTCCGGCGCAGCCCGACCAAGGGGTCGAGATCGAGGACGAAGGTCAGGTCCGGGTAGAAATCCTCCAGCGCCACGTCATGCAGCTGGCGGATGCGAGCGATATCCATTCCGCCTGCCGCGCCCTGATAGGCAATTGTGCTGTCTGAAAACCGGTCTGACAGGACCCAGGCGCCGCGGGCAAGCGCTGGTTGGATCAGGCGCTCCACATGATCCACACGGGCCGCGTACATCAACAGGGCCTCGGTGACCGGCGACCAGCGATCTGTGGCGCCCGTGAGCAGGATATCCCGCAGGAGCTCGGCACCCGGCGTCCCACCGGGTTCGCGCGTCACCACAACTTCCAGGCCGCGCGCCTCAAGATGGGAGCGCAGTTTCTGGATGAGGGTTGTTTTTCCAACCCCCTCACCGCCTTCCAGTGAAATGAATCTTCCAGCCACGTCAGTTCCCGCGGATCATATGAGCCAGCGCAGCGCCGATACGTCCCATCAGGCCTTTCTGACCGACATCCTCGGCGGCGAGTACATCGAACTCACGGTCATCCTGGCCAGGCACTTCAACAACCACACGCCCAACAACATCTCCTGCCGAGATCGGCGCCGGCAGCGGGCCGTCAAACACCACCGACACGGTCATGTTGCGACGCGCGCGACGATGCAGCGCCAGCTGCACGTCCTCGGCCACCTCCAGTCCGACAGTTTCTGCTTCGCCCATGAAAACCTCGGCACGCGGTTCCAGCGCATCACCTGCCGAAAAGAGGTCATAGATCGCATAATCATTGATCGCAGCGCGCATCATGCGCTCTGCTTCGCTGGCCCGGGCCGTATTGCTGCCCATGCCGTTGAACACGATAATCCGACGCACGCCATCGCGCTCGGCGGTGCCCACCAGGCCATAACCGCTCTCTTCGGTGTGCCCCGTCTTGAGACCGTCAGCACCGGAGAACACGCCCAGCAGCGGGTTGCGATTGAACTGGCGAATGCCGTTATAGGTGAATTCGCGATCGGCCCAGAGGGAATAGAGCTCGGGGTGGTCCGCGATGATCAACCGAGCGAGCTCGGCAAGGTCGGCCGCGCTGATCCGGTGATCGGGATGCGGCCAGCCGGTCGCATTGGCAAAGCTGGCACTCTCCAGGCCCAGCTCACGCGCACGATCCGTCATCATCTCCGCGAAGGCTTCTTCGGATCCACCCAGGGCTTCCGCGATCACGATACAGGCATCATTGCCGGACTGGATGATGATGCCGCGCAGGAGGTCCTCGACCCGCGCCCGCGAATTCACCTCCAGGAACATGGTCGAACTGCCCGAAGCTGCACCGCCACGACGCCAGGCATTCTCCGAAACCGGAAGTTCGTCATCCAGACTTAACTGACCGTCCCGGATGGCTTCCAGCGTCATCAACACCGTCATCAACTTGGACATGGATGCCGGGGGCATGGCCTCATCGCCATTACGGTTGAACAGGATTTCACCCGTTTCGAAATCCATGATCACAGCGTGAGAGGCTTCGGTCTGATACTGGTCCTGGGCAACCGCGGGGGCAGCCAGGAGAAGCAGGGATGCGAGGATGGCACGCAACGAGGACGCTCCTTCGACGATTCGTGGGTAACAGGCGCGCATTGAAGCGCGTGGACCTGTTTTGGTCCAGCGCTCAAACTGGGCATTTTCGTGAATTGTCAGCCGATCGAGACGATACGGCTGTCATAAATGCCGTAGGACGTCAGCTGGGAGACCGCATTGGCGGCCGCCTGCTCACTGCTCCAGCGCCCCAGATAGACACGGAACAGCGGGCGGCCATTACTGACGCTCTCCTCGATCCAGGCATCCCCGAGATCTGCAACTCGCGCGCGGAGGTTTTCGGCATTGCCGCGGACCCCGAACGCTCCAAGCTGGACGGAAAACCGCTCCGCGCCCGCAAACTGTTGCTGCGGTGCAGTTGATTGCGGCTGGGCTGCCGCGGTTGGAACCGGCGCCGGCATGGTGCGCCCGCCGCCCTGCGCGGAATGTGTTCGAGCGGGTGGCTCACCACCGGCATGTGCGGGGCCAAGATAGCGCACTCGCACCCGCGCCAGCCCACGGGACCGGTAATCCAGTTCTTCCGCTGCTGCACGTGACAGGTCGATAATCCGGTCATCCACAAAGGGGCCGCGATCATTGACTCGGACAATCACGCTGCGGCCGTTTTCCAGATTGGTTACTTCGGCGATCGAGGGAATGGGCAGCGTCGTGTGCGCCGCAGTCATCTGGTGTTGGTCAAACACTTCGCCATTGGCGGTCGGTCGGCCATGGAAATTCGGACCGTACCAGGACCCGATCCCGACTTCGTCATAATCATCATCCCGCCGCGGAACATAGCGCAGGCCCGCGACGACGTAGGGATTGCCAACTTTCTGGTGATCGCTCGAACGCGCAATCAGCGAGCGCGTTTCCGAATTGGACAATGGACGTGTCATGCGACTGGCACCGTCCTCGAAGGAGCGCAAATTGCTCGGCGAAGAGGAACAGGCCGTAACAGCAAACATGCTGGCCAGAATCAGAACGGTTTTGATCGCGCGCAAGGAATCCCACCTGTCACTACAAGGGTTCAGACTGGAACAAGAATATCGGCGAAAAGGTGAAAGCTCCGTAAGCTGCAGGAAGATAGTTGCCAATCACCCCGAAAGCTGGGTAATTGGGGCCATCGGAGGGGTGGCAGAGTGGTCGATTGCGGCGGTCTTGAAAACCGTTGAGCCGAGAGGTTCCGGGGGTTCGAATCCCTCCCCCTCCGCCACTATCCCCAGTCCAGCACCCATTTGAGCTGCAGCTGAACGACGTTTTCCGTGACACCGTCGACGCCGAAGTTATTGTCCCAGTATTGCCACTCTATGCCGGCCCAGAGATTGCCCGGCGGGCCTGTCAGAGAGCCGAGGTTTACCAGCGCGCGTGGAACAACAAGGGTGTTGGCGACGCCATTGCCCTCGGCCCCGGCAATATCGGAAAAGCCTTCGAACAGGACCTAAACGTCACCCAGCTGAGCCGGCCGGTTCCAGGCCAGCGTCAATTGCTCGGTCGTCCCGTGGCGTTGCGGATCGTCCCGGTGCAGCGCCATCACCTTGAAAAAGGTAAACCCCGGCAGGTTCAGATCCGCCGAGACCCCGCCTAGATATCGCTCCAGCCCCTGCTTACCGCGCTCATAGTTCACGGTGAGATAGACGTCGCGGATCAATCCCGCTCCGAAATCGAGATCGAACAGATGGCCCAGCGACAGGCGCGGCGTGATTTCGCCATAGGCCGCAATCGACCCGTCATCGGCAAAGGTAAAGTCGGAGAACACGAACACATCGCCCGTCGACCAGCGACTGGTATGTTCCAGCGTGACAATGTTGCGCTCCTCGCTACCGATCTCGAACGCCTCCCCGCGCAGCAGCTGCACGTTTTCGGAATGCCAAAACTCCTGGACCGGGGCCAGTGTGGTGCAGCTGCCTGAAGGACAAGAGCCGTGAGAAAACGCATGAGCACCTCCACTTTCTGCGCCTATCAAGCCATGATTCTGTCGCTGACCAGCAGGATCAGCTCGCGGTCACCCAGCGACGCGCCTGCGCGACATCATCGAAAAAACCGACTTTGATCTGGTGCCGCCAGGCGAGCGTATCCAACAACATCTGTTCGGTATCATGGGCTTCGAGGTCGAGGGTGTAGGCGATCCGCCGGACATAGGGAAACGCCGTCACGAAACCCTCGAACATGGCGATGAACTGTGCCGGGGAAAACCGCGCATCGCTGCGCGAGACAAGCATGAGAATGCGTGGCCAGCGGTTTTGCTCGCACACTTCGCCCAGCGCCTGCGCGGAATCGGCAAGCCCTTCCGGCGTCGTCACGCCCCAGATTTCCTGCGTGACGAGACCGTGTTCGGCATCCTGGTCGATGCGAAAGCCAAATCTGTTGTCCTGCATGTGCGGTGTACTCACGGCTGTGTTGGGTGCGGACCTTCGCGTCAGCGACGCCGGCCCAGGTCAGGTTTTAAATCAAAACCTTCTGATGGTCCTCACAAAAGCTCACAATCCCCCTCGATCGATCACGAGCGCGTTGGTTGGGGAAGACAAATCGAACCGTTCGCCTATGTCTGTGTTCAGGAGTTTCGAACGGAGACGAGATGATCCGCCGCAAAAATGCCGACTGGCAGCTTTCAAACGAATTGGTCACGCCCAAGCGGGCATTCCTGAATCGCCGTCAGATCATGCAGGGCATGGCTGTCGCAGGGGTCACCAGCCTGGCCGGATGCGGCCAGGGCGAAGCTTTGGCGCGCCAGGCCCCGACCGATGGACAATTGTCCGCCCGCTCCACGGGATATGCCGTGGCAGATGACCTGACCCCGTATGAGGCGGTGACGGGCTATAACAATTTCTATGAATTCGGCCTCGGCAAGGGCGACCCGGCCCGGTACGCGTCGGCGATGACAACGTCCCCGTGGTCGATCGAAGTCTCCGGCCTCACGGACATTCCGCGCAACTACGCGCTTGAGGAACTGGTTGATTTCGACGCGCTGGAGGAACGCATTTACCGCCTGCGCTGTGTCGAGGCCTGGTCCATGGTCATTCCTTGGATTGGTGTACCCCTCGGCCCGATCATCGACCGCCTGGCGCCCTCCGGTGACGCCCGCTATGTTCAGTTCGAGACTTATCTCAATCGCTCCGAGATGCGTGGTGTGCGCTTTCCCGTTTTGGACTGGCCCTATGTGGAAGGCTTGCGACTGGACGAGGCCCGCAATGATCTCGCCTTCCTGGCCGTCGGCTTGTATGGCGAGGTCCTGCCCAACCAGAATGGAGCGCCGATCCGGCTCGTGGTGCCGTGGAAATATGGCTACAAATCCATCAAGTCGATCAGCAAGATCCGTTTCACGGCGGAACAACCGGACACGTCCTGGAACCTGTCGGCACCCAACGAGTACGGCTTCTATTCAAACGTCAATCCGAACCGGGCGCACCCGCGCTGGAGCCAGGAAACCGAGCGTGTGATCGGCGGCGGCCTGCTGGAACGACGCCAGACGGACATGTTCAACGGCTATGAAGACCAGGTTGCAGCGCTGTATGACGGCATGGACCTGATCGAGAACCATTGATGAGATCACAGGTAGACATGCTGCGGCAGTTCGCCAGACACGGGCTGAAACCGCTTGCTTTCTGGCTTCTCGCCCTGCCCGGCCTGTGGCTGGCCTGGCAATGGTGGGGCCTGCTAAGCGGCGGCAGTCACGCGCTGGGCTTCAATCCGATTGAAACCACGCACAGGTTTCTCGGCGACACTGCCTTGCGCATACTCATCCTGTCGCTGGCAATCAGCCCGTTTCGCGATCTGACGCGGTGGTCGCCGATCATGAAAATCCGGCGCCGCGTTGGCCTTGCAGCTTTCTGGTACGCGCTGTTGCACCTGCTTGCCTATATGGGGCTTGACCTGTTGGTCGCGGCCCAGGGCAGTGTGACCGGCATGTTCGCGGGACTTTGGGATGACGTGGTCGAGCGCATCTATATCACGCTGGGAATGATCGCCATTCTTGGACTAATTCCCCTCGCCCTCACCTCTTTCAATTTTTCCATTCGCCAGCTCGGCGCGACGCTGTGGCAACGCCTGCATTTATCGGTCTATCCGATCGCTGTGCTGGCCGTCTTCCACTATGGTTTCATGGTCAAGGGACATCAGCTCGGCCCCTGGCTGCATGGTGGTATTCTGGCCGTGTTGCTGACCTATCGCGCCTGGCGCGCGCTGCGCCAGCATCAATCGCGCAGGAAACTGGCCGCCTGATCCATGACCCAGTCGGCACATCCGGCCGGATCTTCCATCGGGGCCAGATGACCGGCGTTCGTTATATCCATGGGTAGCCCCAGGCGTTTGAGCCGCCAGACCGGATAGACCGTCGAACCCTTGCGGGATGAACGCAGTATACGCACAGGCGCCTCGATCTGGCGCAGGGCTGTCCAGGGGTTGTGGCCGTGCGAGGCGAAGATCGCAGCCTCCCATTGCGGGCTACAGGCCAGCCGAAACTGTTCGCCATCATCCACAAGCCCGGTCGCAAGATAGTCTTCCAGCACACCGGATTGCCAATGCGCGAAAAGCTTCTTGTCGCGATAGCTGTCCAGCACATCCTCACGCGTGTCCCAGACCGAACGTCGGCTGCGCGCGGCGCTCGACATCGGATTGAACTGATAGGCCCAGCGGCCACCCGGGATGTGGGGTACCGCGTAAAACCAGGACGGCATGAAAACCGGTTCGATCAGGGCAAAGCCGTCGACCCTCAATCCGTGCCAGGCTGCCGCCAGCAGGCCACAGACTGAGCCCATGGAATGCCCGAGAAACACTGTGGGCCTGGGGGCCTCGCCTTCGCCCAGCCGGGCCAGGTCGCGGGCAAAGACGTGCCAATCCTGCAAGGCCGCGGGCTTCGCCGGCAATTGCGACAGGCCGTGTCCGCGCAGATCCGGTGCCAGGATTTCAAAATGCGGTGCCAGACGGTCCAGGAGTTGCCGGTAGGTCCCAGCATTGAATCCATTGGCATGCCCGAGGATCAGTCGGGGGGCACCGGGGCGGGGCGAGAAAAGATAGCTCAGCTCGCCTCCGTCAACACTGACACTTTTGCGCTGCATGGGCTTCAACCGCGATAGCGGTCATCGCGGAACAGGACTCCGATCAGATCGCCCAGTAGGCCGCCGACTTCGCGACGGTTCCAGATCACGAGGGTCAGGCAACAGAACCAGACGCCGATTGCCGCCATGAACAATCCGCCGCCATCATTGTTGGGATCAATGCCAAGCGGTGTGAAGAGATGGAAGCTGATCGCACCGGTCATGATCGAAATGCCCAGCAGTGCCCCGAGCGCCTGGAAACGCCGCAATGCCGGCACCAATCCCAGCAGGACACAGGCGGATGCGACGAGCTCGGCCCCGCCGATGACATATTGGCTGAACATGCCGAAATGTCCGAACAGACCGGGCGCTCCGATAGATCCGGCCCAGGCATCCAGCCGGCCGAAGATTTCCTGCGTTTCCGGCGCGTCTGTGAATTTATAGCGCAACGAGTCCAGAAATATGATCGAAACAAACACGCTCAGACCTGCGCGGATAATCGCCGTGATTTTCATAATAGCCCCTTCAGCTAAACCAGAGCCCGCTTCCTAATTGCCCCGCGCGCTCCGGTCTCCTCACATTCCCCGGCGCAGGACGTGATCGCCCTCGCTTGGCAATGTTGTCGAACTGTTTCAGGAAGGGCGCAACAGGAGAGCGCCATGACCATCCACATCAACGCCGCCTTCGACAGCGGCAATATCAAAGTTATCGCCGCTGAAGATCCGGGCAAGATCGAACTTGAGATTTGCAAGGACCACCTGTCCGATTTCTATCAATGGTTCCATTTCCGGGTCAGCGGCGCACGTGGCCAGGCCCTGTGCATGCAGATCAACAATGCTGGCGGCGCGGCCTATCTGGATGGCTGGAAAGATTATCGTGCCTGCGCTTCCTATGATCGGGAGACCTGGTTCCGCATCGACACAAGCTACACGGACGGCGTTTTGACCCTGCAGCATGACGTCGAGTGCGATACCATCTGGTTTGCCTATTTCGCTCCCTATTCCATGGAACAGCACCAGGACCTGATCGCCTGGGCACAGATCCATGAAGGTGTGGATCTGGAGGTTCTCGGTCATACGCTGGACGGACAAAGCCTGGACTGTCTGTCGGTTGGAAGCGGTGAAAAGACCATCTGGATTACCGCCCGTCAGCACCCTGGCGAGACCATGGCGGAGTGGTGGGTCGAGGGCTTTCTCGCCCGCTTGCTCGACGAGGATGACCCTGTTGCCCGCAAGCTGCTGACGCTCGCGCGCTTCCATATCGTGCCCAATATGAACCCGGACGGCTCTCGCCGCGGTCATCTGCGCACCAATGCCAAGGGCATCAACCTGAACCGGGAATGGGACAAGGCCTCGCCGGAAAACTCCCCTGAAGTATTCCACATTCTCGAGCGGATACGAGCGACAGGCGTCGATCTTCATCTTGATGTGCATGGCGATGAAGGCCTGCCCTATAATTTCATTGCGGGCGGGGAAGGCGCGCCGAACTTCACCCCGGAAGACCAGCACAAGCTGGATGCCTACAAGGTGGCCCTCGAGGCGATCTCACCGGATTTCCAGACTTTGCACGGTTATGATGTCGATGCCCCCGGCACCGCAGACCTGTCCATCTGCACCAATTACATGGCCAATACGTTTGGATGTCTGGCGATGACCCTGGAAATGCCGTTCAAGGACAATGCTGATCTGCCGGACGAGTTTTATGGCTGGTCACCCGAGCGATGTCGCAAACTCGGCGCGGCCAATCTGGATGCCATGTTGACGATTATCGATGATATCTGACACGCGAAAGGCGAATTTTACTTGTTAGAATCGCCTGCATCGGGAAGCATGAAATGACTGAATGGAGGTCGCTCATGTATCTCACCCGCCTGATCTACTTCTCTCGCGCGAAAACCGGCGTCGATCAGGATATCGAGCAGATCCTGGAGAGTGCTCGCAAATACAACGGCAAGCACAACATCACCGGCGCGCTCTGGTTCGATGGAGATTATTTCGTCCAGGCCCTGGAGGGTGGACGCCATGCGGTCAGCGAAACCTATCACCGCATCGCTGCGGATCCCCGTCATGCCGATATCGAACTGGTATCCTGCGATAATGTGGACAGCCGCCTGTTCCACAAATGGCGCATGGCGTATTTCGCGGACACTCAGGAAAACCGCGAGCTGATCACCAAGTATTCCGCGCATGACAAACTCATGCCGGAACGCATGAGCGCGCGCTCCTTGCTGCATGTGCTCGCCGAGGGCCAGTTGCTCGGGCATTAGGCGATGCGGAAAGCCACCATCATCCCAGCCGTTAGGCGGACTTGACGCGAACGCTACAAAACCGCTCCAATTGGCGGAAGAGTCTCCGCTGCATTAAGAATGTGTCACAGATCTCTGGGCGCATTGCATGCGTTATAATGTAACGATAGCATCCGCTATCATTTCTCCGATCGGAACCCGGACATTGTCGAAATCGTCAATGGCCGGGCCGTTCGTTTGTCTATTGGGGTGAAAAATTGAAACCAGTATTCATGGCTAGCGTCGCCAGCTTGGCGCTTCTGACCGCTTGCGGCCAGGTGGATTCCGGCACGGACAGCAACACAGCAGCCGATCAAGCGTCTGCAGGTGATGTCGCCGCGGACGCCACCGTCGCTGCAAACCCGTTCCTGGATGCGGAATGGAACACCCCATTCGGGACGCCGCCCTTCGACAGCATTGCAAACGAGCACTACGCGCCCGCTTTCGATGCCGGCATTGCAGAGTCGCGGGCCGAGTTCGCGGCGATTGTCGAGAACACCGACGCGCCGACTTATGAAAACACCATCATCGCGATGGAACGCCTGGGCTCCTCGCTGAGCCGTGTCCAGTCTGTTTTCTATGCTCTGGCGAGCGCGCACACCAATGAGACGATCCAGTCGCTCTCGCGCGAATACTCTCCGCAATTCTCGGCCCTCGGCAATGAAATCTCCCTCGACAGTCGCCTGTGGGAACGCATCAACACGCTCTATGAAACCCGCGACAGCCTCGGCCTCGACGCGGATCAGCTGCGCGTGCTGGAGCTTTATCACCGTGACTTCGTTCGTGCCGGTGCCTTGCTGAACGACGAAGACAAGACGCGCCTCGCCGAACTCAACACCCAGATTTCCGGCCTGACCGTCGCTTATGGCCAGAACCTGCTGGCGGAAAACAACGCCTATGAGCTGGTCATCACGGACGAAGCCGATCTGGCCGGCCTGCCGGACGGTATCCGCGCGGCCGGAGCCCGCGAAGCCGAACGCCGTGGCTATGAGAATTCCTGGGTCTTCACGACCTCTCGCTCTTCAATCACGCCTTTCCTGACCTTCGCTGAGAACCGGGAACTGCGTGAAGACATCTATAATGGCTATGTCATGCGCGGCTTTGCCGGCGGCGACAGCGACAACCAGGACGAGGCCATCGAGATCTCGCGCCTGCGTGCGGAACGCGCGCAGCTGCTGGGCTTTGCCAATCACGCGTCCTACCAGCTGGAAACGCGCATGGCGCAGAACCCGGAAAATCTGAGCGATTTCCTCAACCAGATCTGGGAGCCGGCGCTGGCGCGTGCGCGCGAAGAACGCGACGACATGCAAGCGATGATCGATGCCGAAGGCGGTGAGTTCCAGCTCGCGGCCTGGGACTGGTGGTATTATTCCGAGAAAGTCCGCCAGGCGCGTTACTCCCTGAACGAGGAAGAGGTTCGCCAGTACTTTGTTCTGGAAAACGTGCGCAATGCGGCGTTTGAAGTCGCCAATCGTCTGTGGGGACTGACCTTCCATCCGGTTGAGGACGCGCAGGTCTTCATCGATGGCGTGGAAGTCTGGGAAGTTCGCGAAGCTGACGGCACCCATGTCGGTGTCTTCTATGGTGACTTCTTTGCCCGCCCGACCAAGCGCGGCGGTGCGTGGATGAACAGTTTCCGCGGCCAGCAGAATATCGATGGTGAAAACCAGCGACCGATCGTTGGCAATTACCTCAACCTGTCGCCGCCGGCGGAAGGTGATCCGGCCCTGATGAGCTTCAACGAAGTTTCGACCCTGTTCCACGAGTTCGGCCACGCCCTGCACGGCCTGCTCTCCCAGCAGCGCTATCCACGCATCGCTGGCGTGACGGGGCCGCGCGACTACACCGAATTCCCGGCGCAGATCTATGAACACTGGGCGGCTGCTCCGGAAGTAATGCGCGAATTCTTCACCCATGCCGAAACCGGTGAAACGATCCCGGACGAGCTGATGGAACGTCTGCAGGCTGCCGCGAATTTCAATCAGGGTTTTGCGACCACGGAATACATGGCAGCCTCTCTGCTGGACCTGGCCTGGCACTCGCTTGGCCCGGATGAGATCCCGGAGGACGCGCTGGAGTTCGAAACTCGTGTCCTTGACGATATCGGCATGATGGAAGAGATCGCGCCGCGCTATCGCTCGACCTATTTCTCGCACATTTTCGCGGGCGGCTATTCCGCCGGATATTATGCCTATATCTGGTCGAACCTGCTGGATGCGGACGGCTTTATCCCCTTCCGGGAAAACGGCCTGTACGATGAAACCTATGCCCAGCGCCTGCGGGACAATGTCTACGGTGCCGGCGGCATTCGCCCGGCCCTGGACCTCTATGTCTCCTTCCGCGGCCAGGAGCCGACGATTGAACCACTGCTCGAGGGCCGCGGCCTGATCGAAAGCGATAGCGAATAAAACTCGCCAGTTTCCAAGAGAAAGCCCCGGTTCGTTGAACCGGGGCTTTTTCATTTATCCGCCAAGAAAGACGCGCTCGATCGTCCACCAGATCGCCATCAGCGCGATAGCGCCATTCGCTCCCCTCACCAACCAGCTGCGATACCAGTCCCGCTCGAAGAACCATCGCAGGGCGAAATACATCAGCCCGATAATGGTCAGCTGTCCCAGCTCTACGCCAACATTGAAACTGACCAGGGCTGGCACAAGCGCACTGGCGGGCAAGCCGAGCTCTGTCAGCACGCCGGCAAAACCCAGACCGTGAAACAGGCCAAACCCGAAGACCACAACGGGCCGCCATTTCTGCATGTCCTTGAAAAGGATGTTTTCCACCGCCACGAAGGCAATAGAGAGCGCAATGATTGGCTCGACGATCTCTCCGGGCACGACGATCAGACCGGATATGGCCAGTCCCAGGGTGATTGTGTGGGCAATCGTGAAACTGGAAACCTGCAGGATGAGCGGTCTCAGACGCGTGGACGCGAAAAACAGCGCGCAAACAAACAGGATATGGTCGAGGCCCTTGGGCAGAATGTGCTCGAAGCCCAGCTTGATATAGAGGGCGACCGTCTCCCACAGTCCCCGCTCCAGCGTGACGTCGAAGCCCAGCGCCGCCTCTCCTGACGGCATTTCGCTATCCATGCTTTCCAAGGCGGTACACAAGTCCGGGTCGAGGCGACAGATCTCGTCTTCCGGATGCGCGAGAGCGGATCCAGCGCTCAACGCCATTAACCCCAGCAGCGCCACAACAAGACTGACCGCGTAAACTCTTTGCATTCCGGACTCCGTCAGATCGCTCCAACTCCAGCGACGCGGAGAGGACGGCCGTTATCCTATAACAAAGCCAGCGCAAGTCAGAGGCCCGATCACATCTCGCAAAGCCACAGACCCGACTTTCGATTTCTACGATAGTCGCCTGTTTTGTTGTGCGTTTCCTGGATTTCGCAACGTGGTGCGTCGATATTTGAGACGGACTTGCACAGATTTAATGTGACAATGGCACACCATTTGAGACACTATTGTCTCATTCCGAATTCAATCAGACCCACTGCCAAGGACGCGATCATGGAGGCCGGCTTCCGGCTTCTGTCTTCAGACCCTGCTGCTTCGCTTTCGCAGATCGCTGAACATGCAGGTGTTGGGCGGGCGACCCTTCATCGGCACTTTACCGGCCGCGAGGACTTGCTGCGCGAACTGGCCCTGCGGGCCCATGAGGAGATGGACCAGGCGGCTGAGAAGGCCGCAGAAATGGCCACCACCTATTCAGACGCCTTGCGTCTCATCCTCGAAGCCCTGATCCCGCTGGGCGATCGCCACGGTTTCCTCGCCCATTTCGGCTTCGACGGAGACGCGGCATTGGCCAATGAAATCGCCCGCCAGGCCCGCGAAACGCAAGAGATGATAGACGCCGCGCGTACGGAAGGCCTGTTTGACCCCGCCGTGCCAACACGCTGGATTGAACGCCTCATCGATGCGGCGATCATGGCCGGCTGGGACAGCGTCCGCGCAGGTGAAACAACCCCGGGCCAGGCCAGTTCCCTCGCCTGGATCAGCCTGATCAATGGAGTAGGAGCGAAATCATGAATGGTGACGCGATTGAATATCTGGGCACTCAGATTGATGATGCCTTTTTCCTGCTCGGCGCAGCCGTCCTTGTGATCGAGCTGATCACCGGAACCTTCACGAAGAAGCTGACCGGTCGCACGCTTCTGGACATGATCGCCAATGTCTCGACCCAGATTCCCTATCTGGCATTCGAGATATTCGTGATGGGTTTTATCTATCTCGGCTTTGTCGCGATCAATGCGAGTTTAATCAGCTGGCAGATCCCGGTCACGGTCTGGAGCGTCCTGCTTGCCTTGCTGGTCGCCGATTTCACCTATTATTGGGAGCACCGTATGGCGCATGAAATCCGCCTGCTATGGACGCAGCATGCGGTGCACCATTCCTCCCGTTTCATGAACATTACCGTGGCCGTGCGCTTAGGGCCGTTTGAAAGCCTGACGTCAGCGGTCTTCCACCTGCCCATGCTGTTCATGGGCTTTCATCCCGGTGTTGTTTTCTTCTCCATCGTCGTCGTCCAGGCCTACCAGACGTGGATCCATACGGAACTGGTGGGCAAGCTGGGCGTGCAGGACGGCATCTTCAACACGCCTGCCAATCACCGGGTTCACCATGGCTGTGATGACAAATATATCGACAGGAACTACGGCGGCATCCTGATCATCTGGGACCGCATCTTCGGAACGTATCAGCGCGAGGAGGAAACACCGCGCTATGGCCTGGCGCGCGACTTCAACAGCGTCAATCCGCTGGCCGTCTGGTTTTCCGAACTCCCCGGCCTGTTCAGGGATCTGGGTTCAGCGCGCAATTCTGGCGAATGGTGGGGCTATCTGATCAAGCGTCCAGGATGGGAGCCGAACACGCGGCGTGCCGCCGACGGTGTGAAAGGCGCGGCGGAATAGGCTGCCCTATCCGCCCAGGAACACACGTTCGATCGTCCACCACAATGCCATAAGTGCGATCAAGCTCGTGCCACCCAGGCGGAGATAATTATAGGCCGGCTTGTCGCGCCACCAGAAGACGGCGAGCCAGGCCATGGCGAGAATGGACAACTGACCCAGCTCGACGCCGACATTGAAACTGATCAACGCGGCGGCCAGATCCCCCTCGGGCAAACCCAGCTCGCCCAGCACGCCCGCGAACCCCAGGCCGTGAAAAAGACCGAAGGCGAACACCAGGGCCGGCCGCCATTTCTGAACATCCTTGAAGACGATGTTCTCGATCGCCACAAACGCGATGGACAGCGCAATAATTGGCTCGACGATACTGCCTGGCAAGCTGACATGGCCCAGCGTGGCCAGGGCCAGCGTGATGGTGTGCGCAAGGGTGAAGGCTGAGACCTGCCAGATCAGGTCCTTCCATTTCGACGAGGCGAGAAACAGCGCCAACACGAACAGGATATGATCGACGCCCAGCGGCAGGATGTGCGTGTATCCCAGCTCGAGATACAGCCCGATAACGTCCCATACCGACTGTTCCACGGCATCCATCATGACACTCACCCCTGATCCCGCTTGACGGATCGATACCATCACGCGAAATTATTTTAGTTCTAAATTATCTCCGACTCGCAGTCCTGCGATGTCGTTTCCACAGGCATGAATATGACCGACACCTTCTCCTCGCAAGTCGATGTCTCCGACGAAGACATCCACTGGGATTTCAAGGACGACATGTCCTACGGCAAGTATCTGCGACTGGACCGGATCCTATCCTCGCAGGAGATGCTGACCGGGGAACATGACGAGATGTTGTTTGTCGTCATTCACCAGGTCGCAGAATTGTGGATGAAACTGGTGATCCACGAGATCGAAGCCGCCTCGCGCCGTATCGCCCAGAATGATGTCGGGCCAGCCCTGAAGATGCTGACCCGGGTTTCCCGGACCCAGGAACAGCTGATCGAAGCCTGGTCCGTTCTGGCGACGATGACGCCTGCCGACTATCTCGTCTTCCGCGACAAGCTGGGACACAGTTCCGGCTTTCAATCCTTCCAGTACCGCTCGATCGAATTTCGTCTGGGCAATAAAAACGCTGCCATGGCGCGGGTGCACAAGGACAATCCTGTCGCCGATGCCATGGTCACAGAGGCTCTCAACAAGCCCAGCATCTGGGATGAGACGCTCGCCTTCCTCGCTCGCAAGGGCTACGACATCCCGCAGGATCGGCTGGAGCGCGACTGGACCCAGGCCTATACGCCGTGCGAGCAGGTCGAAAGCGTCTGGCGCGAGATCTACACCAATAGCGAAAAGCACTGGGAAGCCTATGAGCTCGGCGAAAAACTCGTCGATGTGGAGCACAAATTCCAGCAGTGGCGCTTCAATCACATGAAGACCGTCGAACGCATTATCGGCTTCCGCAAGGGCACCGGAGGCACGGCGGGCGTAGGCTATCTGGTCAAGGCGCTGGATCTGCGCTTCTTCCCGGAGCTCTGGACCGTTCGGACCCTGCTCTGAGCCATGCGAAAGATCTGGGACATATCACAACCGCTTCGCCCCGACCTTCCGGTCTGGCCCGGCGACACCGCCTTCCAGCGCGAGGATAACTGGGTCATTTCCGAGGATTGCCCGGTGAAGGTGTCGCGTCTGACGCTTTCCACTCATTCAGGTGCCCATGCCGACGCGCCCGAGCATTACGACCGCAGCGGCCAGGATATCGCCTCGGTCGCGCTGGATCCGTTCCTTGGAGACTGCGTGCTGGTCACCGCCGGAGGAACCGGCATTGACGTGACTCCTGAGGATCTCGACTGGGGCGCGATCGGCGCTCACACCCGTGTTCTCGTGCGCACCTATGAGCGCTTCCCGCACGCCCAGTGGGACAGTGAGTTTCGCGCGGTCAACGCCGCCACGATCGAACGTCTCGCCGCTGCCGGCTGCAAGCTGATCGGCACGGATGCCGCCTCGCTGGATCCGGAAACCTCCAAGACCCTCAACGCCCACCATGCCGTCAAACGTCACGACATGCGCATCCTTGAAGGTCTCGTCTTTGATGGCGTTCCGGATGGTCGTTACGAGCTGATCGCCCTTCCCCTTCCCATCGTCAATGCGGACGCCTCGCCCGTCCGCGCGATATTGAGAGAAATCTGAGATGACCCTCGACGAGATCAAGGCGCTTGATGCCGCCGATCCGCTGCGTCAAACACGCGAGGTATTCAGCCTTCCTGACGGTGTCACCTACCTCGACGGAAACTCCCTGGGTGTCCTGCCCAAGGCTACACCCGACGCGATGAATGACATGGTGCACCGGCAGTGGGGCAAGGACCTCATTCGCTCCTGGAACAGCAATGACTGGATCAATGCCCCCCGAAGGCTTGGTGACAAGATCGGCAAACTGATCGGCGCAGCGCCGGGACAGGTGGTCGCCGCTGACTCTACTTCTGTAAATGTTTTCAAGGCACTTTCGGCAGCTTCTCAACTAAATTCTGGCAAAAGTGTTCTGTTGTCGGAAAACGGAAACTTCCCGACGGACGCCTATATGATGGAAGGCCTCGCCAGTGCCTCGGGCAACCGGTTGCACGCTGAGCTCGTCGAGCGTGGCCACATCCTAGCCCGTCTGGACCGGGGTGATGTCGCCGCACTCCTGCTGACCCAGACGCACTACAAGACCGGCGCGCTCTGGGATATGGCCGATGTGACACGGCGCGCACATGCCGCCGGTGCTCTTGTCATCTGGGATCTCAGTCATTCTGCAGGTGCATTGCCGGTCGAACTGGACGCCTGCAAGGCCGATTTCGCGGTTGGTTGCGGGTACAAATATCTCAATGGCGGTCCCGGTGCGCCAGCCTTCATCTATGTGGCCCAGCGCCATCAGGGCCAGGTCATGCCAGCCCTGTCCGGCTGGATGGGGCATGCCGCCCCCTTCGCCTTTGATGATCAGTATGACGCCGGCCGGGGCATAGACCGCTTTCTGTGCGGCACGCCCGGCATTCTCGGCATGTGCGCGCTCGAGGTCGGGCTGGATATCTTCCAGGAAGTGGACATGGCGGTCGTCCGCAAGAAATCCCAGCAACTGGGTGATCTGTTTATCCGCTTGGTCGAGGACCATACTTCCGGTTTCGAGCTGGCCTCACCGCGCGATGCAGAGCGCCGGGGAAGCCAGGTCTCCATCCGCCACAAGGACGGCTATGCCATCATGCAGGCGCTGATCGAGCGGGGTGTGATCGGAGACTTCCGGGCGCCCGACATTCTGCGTTTCGGCTTCACGCCGCTCTACACACGTCATGTGGATGTGTGGACGGCTGTGTCTGAACTCGCCGACATCATGAACTCCAATGCGTGGCAGGACGAGAAATATGCCGTCCGTGCTGCGGTGACCTAGGAGAGGATTATGAGCCCTGTTTCCACCCAGCTCACCGGCGCAGTCCTTGTCATCACCATCGATCATCCGCCTGTGAACGCACTGTCTCACGCCGTTCGGGCAGGCATCGTGCAGGCTCTGGAGGCTGCGCCGGCCAATATCAGCGCCGCCGTGCTGCAATGCGCCGGGCGCACCTTCTTTTCCGGTGCAGACATCTCTGAATTCGGCAAGCCGCCGCAGGCGCCCAGCCTCTCCGAGGCCATCGAGGCGCTGGAGAACGCCCCCTTCCCGGTCGTCGCAGCCATCCATGGCCAGGCCCTGGGCGGGGGACTTGAGATAGCGCTGGGGTGTGATTTCCGCGTGATGGACGCCAAGGCCAGGGTCGGCCTTCCCGAAGTCACCCTGGGCCTGATCCCCGGCGCCGGTGGCACCCAGCGTCTGCCCCGCATCGCTGGCATGGCCCTGGCACTGGAAATGGCCAGCCAGGGCAAGCCGATTTCTGCGGCGAAAGCACTGGATTCCGGGATTGCCGACGCCATAGCCGAGAGTGACCTGGCCGCTTCCGCGCTCGCCTTTGCCAAAAGCAAATCACGCGATGACAAACGCTCGACAGGAGCGCGGCCAAACCCCGAGACTGATGCCTCCGCGGTTGACCACTGGCGGGCGCACGCCGCCAAGCGCCAACGCGGGCAAAAGGCTCCGCTGGCCGCCATCGATGCGGTTGAGGCCAGCGCCACGCTGGACATTGTCTCCGGGCTCAAGCGCGAGCGTGAGCTTTTCCTCGAGCGAATGTCTGACACCCAGTCTGCGGCCATGCGCCACCTGTTCTTCGCGGAACGCAAATCCGCCAAGCTACCCGGGCCGAGAACAGAACCTTTATCGCTGGAACGCGCCGCAGTGATTGGCAGTGGCACAATGGGCGTCGGCATCGCCGCCTCGCTTCTGTCCGCTGGCTTGTCGGTCAAGCTGCTGGACATGTCCGACCAAGCACTTCAGGCGGGCTATAACCGCATCAAGACCATATTCCAGAATGATGTCACCAAGGGACGCCTTAGTGAGGCCGGTTGTTCCGAAATCCTGGGTCGACTGACGGCCACCACCCAGTATTCCGACCTGTCGGACAGCGATATCGTCATCGAGGCCGTCTTCGAGGACATCGAGATCAAGCACAAGGTGTTCGCCCAGCTGGCAAATGTGGTTGGCGAACACGCCGTCCTTGCCACCAACACCTCCTATCTCGATGTGGACGCGATCGCTGAGCGGGTTGCCAATCCGGAGCGTGTGCTGGGCCTGCACTTTTTCTCGCCCGCCCATATCATGCGGCTGCTCGAGGTCGTACGCGGCAAGAAAATCTCGGCGACTGTACTGGCCAGCGCGATGCAGCTGGGCAAACGCATGCGCAAGGTCGCGGCGGTGTCGGGTGTCTGTCACGGCTTTATCGGCAATCGCATGCTGTCCTGTTATGGACGCGAAGCGGGCTTGATGCTGCTGGAAGGCGCGTCTCCACGTCAGATCGACAAGGCACTGACCGATTTCGGCATGCCCATGGGCCCGTTCACCATGGGCGACATGGCCGGTCTGGATATCGGTTACATGAACCGCCAGAAACTGGATCCGGAGAGTTTCGAGCAGCGTGCTTTCCTCGTCCATGACAGGCTGGTGGAAATGGACCGCAAGGGCCAGAAAACCGGCGCGGGCTTTTATCGCTACGAAAAAGGCGATCGGACCCCGCTCGATGACGAAACGCTCGAGGATGTGCTGCGCGCCGTTCGGTCCGAACAGGGCATCAGCCTGCGCGAATTCGACGACAGCGAGATCGTGGATCGCTGCATGCTCGCCCTGATCAATGAGGGCGCAAAAATCCTCGATGAAGGCATCGCATGGCGCGGCAGCGACATCGATGTTGTTTATGCCAATGGGTACGGATTCCCGCGGTATCGCGGCGGCCCCATGTTCTACGCGGACACAATAGGACTGGATACGGTCCTGGCCGGAATACGTGCCAATGCCGCGCGTTTCGGCGACCGCTGGTGGACCGCGTCGAACCTGCTCATTCGCCTCGCCGAGAGCGGGGAACGCCTGTCTGCATATGAAACCCAATCGGGAGCCCTATCATGAAAATTGCATGCCTGGGCGGCGGCCCCGCCGGTCTCTATTTCGCGATATCCATGAAATTGCGCGACGCCGATTGCGAGATCGATGTCTATGAGCGCAACAAGCCCGGCGACACGTTTGGCTGGGGTGTGGTGTTTTCCGACCAGACGATGGAAAACCTCGAAGGCAATGATCCGACCAGCGCGTCGGCGATTGCGAACAGCCTGGCCCACTGGGACGATATCGATGTTCATTTTGGTGGCGCGGTCGAAACGTCGACCGGGCACGGGTTCTGCGGTATCGGACGCAAGCATCTGCTCAACATCCTCCAGGACCGCGCTCGTGAGCTGGGCGTCAATCTGCATTTCAATGTCGAGATTGATCCGGATCTGAGCGCCTTCTCCGACGCGGATATCATCATCGCGTCCGACGGGATCAACTCAAAAATCCGCAACACCTATGCCGATGTGTTCAAGCCGGATGTGGAAATCCGAAAGAACAAGTTCATCTGGCTGGGCACCAACAAGGTGTTCGAGGCCTTCACCTTCATCTTCACCGAGACGGAGCATGGCTGGGTCTGGGCGCACGCCTATCGCTTCGATGACGAGACCTCGACCTTCATCGTCGAGTGCGAGCCGGACACCTGGGAAAAGCTGGGTTTTGACCAGCTGGACACGGAGGAGACCTGTCGCAAGTGCGAGGAACTCTTCGCGGACTGGCTGGATGGCAATGCACTCATGTCCAATGCCAAGCACCTGCGTGGCTCGGCCTGGCTCAACTTTCCCCGCGTTCTCTGCGAGACCTGGATCCATGACAATGTGATCCTGCTCGGAGACGCAGCCCATACCGCGCATTTCTCGATCGGTTCCGGCACCAAGCTGGCCCTCGAGGACGCCATCATGCTGGCCGATGTTCTCACCTCGACGGACAAACCGCTCGCCGAAGGTCTGCACGACTACCAGGAAGCTCGCAAGGTCGAGGTCCTGAAACTGCAGAGCGCTGCGCGCAATTCGACGGAATGGTTTGAACACCTGGACCGTTATCTTCGTTTCGAGCCCAAACAGTTCGCGTATTCATTGCTGACCCGCTCGCAACGCATAAGCCATGAGAATCTGCGACTGCGTGACAAGGAGTGGCTGGGAAGCGTGGAGCGCTGGTTTGATACCTCCGGCAGCCAGTCTGGCGACACTCCCCCTCGCCCGCCCATGTTCGCGCCATTCGAATTGCGGGACATGCGACTGGACAACCGTGTCGTGGTCTCACCCATGTGCATGTACTCCGCGACGGACGGGACCCCGAACGCTTTTCACAAGACTCATTATGGTGCCCGCTGTATGGGCGGAGCCGGACTGGTCTACACCGAGATGACGGATGTCAGCGCAGACGCCCGCATCACCCCGGGCTGCGCAGGCCTCTACACGGATGAACACGTTGCGGCCTGGCGTGAAATCACGGATTTCGCTCACCGTCAGACCAGCGCCAAAATGGCCATCCAGCTCAGCCATGCCGGCCGCAAGGGCTCTACACGGGTCGGGTGGGAAGGTTATGACCTGCCGCTGGAGAGCGGCAATTGGGAGATCATCGCGCCCTCCGCGATCGCCTGGTCCGAGTCCAGCCAGCAACCGCGGGAAATGACGCGCGCGGACATGGATGCCGTCAAGGCGGATTTCGTGACCGCAACCCGCCGCGCGCTCGCGGCCGGTTTCGACATGGTCGAGCTGCATTGTGCGCACGGCTACCTGATGTCCAGCTTCATCACGCCAATTTCCAATCAACGTACGGACGAATACGGCGGCCCGCTTGAAAATCGGATCAAGTTTCCGCTGGAAGTGTTTGAAGCCATGCGAAATGTATGGCCTGCCGATAAGCCGATGGCTGTCAGATTGTCCGCCACGGACTGGCTTGGAGAGGACGGGATTACCGGTGAAGACACCGTTCGCATCTCCCGGGCCTTTATCGAGGCGGGTGCCGATCTGATCGATGTGTCCGCCGGCCAGACCAGCCCCCGCGCCCGCCCGGTTTACGGCCGGATGTTCCAGACCCCGTTCTCGGACCAGATCCGCAACAGTATCGGCTGCGCCACGATGGCAGTCGGCAATATCTTCGAGCCGGATCACGTCAATTCGATCCTGGCCGCCGGCCGTGCCGACCTGGTGGCTCTGGCACGTCCGCATCTCGCAGACCCCAACTGGACCCTGCGCGCGGCCGCCGAGCTCGGCTATCGCGGCCTGGCCGCCCCCAATCCCTATGCTGCCGGCTTTGAACAGCTTGGCCGCAATCTCAAGAAAGCCCAGGAAATGGAGCAACGCGCATGAGCACGCTTAGCGGACGTACAGCTGTCATCACGGGAGGCGGGACAGGCATCGGTGTCGCCTGCGCCAAGGACCTCGCAGCCCAGGGCGCCAGGGTCATCCTGATGGCGCGCAATCTCGAACGCCTGCAAGCGGCGGCGGCAGAGATCGAAGGCGCGCGAGCGATCAAGGTAGATGTCACCGACGATGCCAGCGTGCAGCAGGCCTTTGGCGAGGCCATGGCAGATGGCCCGGTCGACATCCTCGTCAACAACGCCGGAATTGCTGCAGCGTCTGCTTTCCACAAGACCTCGCTGGAGGAATGGCGCCGCATCCAGGCGGTCAATATCGAGGGTCTGTTCCGGTGTAGCCAGGCGGTCATCGGCGACATGATGCGCGCGGACTACGCACGTATCGTCAACATCGCCTCGATCGCAGGCCTGCGCGGTGGGGCCTATATCGCTCCTTATGTGGCGTCGAAGCACGCCGTCGTGGGACTGACCAAATCGCTTTCGCTGGAATACGCCAAGACCAATCTGACCGTGAACGCGGTCTGTCCCGGCTATGTCGATACCGCCATCGTCGACAACTCCGTCGCCAACATCATGGAAAAGACCGGCCGCTCGCGGGATGAAGCCCTGGCCGAGCTGACCAAGAACAATCCCCAGGGCCGCCTGATCCGCCCTGAGGAAGTGGCCGAGATGGTCACCTGGCTGTGCTCGCCGCTCAGTGCATCCGTCTCTGGACAGGCCATCATGATCGCGGGCGGCGCAATCTAGTGGCGCTGACAGCCGCATCCTCGCCGACCGGCACCCAGCAGCACCTCAGGCTGTGGCTGCGGCTGTACAGGACTGTGGGCCTGATCGAGCGCGAGATCCGGGCGCGTCTGACCCGGGAGTTCGATATCAGCCTTGCCCGCTTTGACCTGATGTCCGCCCTCGAGCGCTCCGACGGCCCTTTGACCATGGGGCAACTGTCGGACCGTTTGCTGGTGTCCAATGGCAATGTGACCGGGCTGATCACCCGCCTGGTCGAAGACGGCTGGGTCACCCGCACCCCACTGCCCAGCGACCGCCGCAGCTTCCATATCGAAAGTACCGCGACGGGCCGCGAACGCTTTGCCGAGATTGCAGCGGCCCATGCGGTCTGGGTGGACGAACTCCTCAACGCCGTGCCCCCCGATATCGCGGACGCGCTGAGCGCCAATCTCGATCACATCCTGCATTCACCTCGTTTCAAGTCCGGAGAACACCGTGCGTCTTGACCCCGCAAACTACTCGCCTGAACACTTCCTCTGGGACTTCGATGACGGCATCGGCCGGATCACGCTCAATCGTCCAGAGCGCAAGAACCCGCTGACATTCGACAGCTATGCCGAGCTGCGCGACTTCCTGCGCGACCTTTGTTACGTGCCGGATGTGAAAGTCCTGATTTTCTCCGGCGCGGGAGAGAATTTCTGTTCCGGTGGCGATGTCCACGAAATCATCGGTCCGCTGGTCGATATGGACATGCCCGAACTGCTCGATTTCACACGCATGACGGGTGACCTGGTCAAGGCCATGCGCGATTGCCCGCAGCCTATTATCGCGGCGATAGACGGGATCTGTGTCGGGGCTGGAGCAATTATCGCCATGTCTTCGGATCTTCGGATTTCCACGCCCCGCTCCAAGACCGCCTTCCTGTTCAACCGGGTTGGCCTAGCGGGCTGTGACATGGGCGCTTGCGCAATACTGCCGCGCATCATCGGCCAGGGCAGAGCCTCCGAACTGCTCTATTTCGGCCGGTCGATGAGCGCCGAGGAAGGCGAACGCTGGGGCTTTTTCAATGCGCTCGTCGAGCCGGAAGATCTCGCACAGACGGCGGATGACTGGGCCCGGCGCATCCGCACCGGCCCGACCTTTGCCAATGCGATGACCAAGAACCAGCTCAACACCGAGTGGGATATGAGCCTGCACACAGCCATCGAGGCGGAAGCCCAGGCCCAGGCCATCTGCATGCAGACTCAGGACTTCGAACGCGCCTACCGCGCCTTCGTTGCCAAGGAAAAACCCGTCTTCGAGGGCAATTGACATGGCAGACCGCTCCTATCTCGAATGGCCCTTCCTTGAGGACTCTCACCGTGCGTTGGCGGCCGATATCGACGCCTGGGCGAAGGCTCGATTTGGCGATGAGGGTTTTCACGATCACGCGGACGTCGACGCGCACTGTCGCACGATCTTGAAAGACCTCGCCGCCGCGGGCTGGACCTCACACGCCGTGCCGGTCAATGCGGATCGCCTGGATGTGCGGACCCTGTGCCTGATCCGCGAACATCTCGCTTATCGCTCCGGCCTTGCAGACTTTGTCTTTGCCATGCAGGGGCTGGGCTCTGGGGCTATTTCCCTGTTTGGAACACCGCAGCAGCGCCAGCACTACTTGCCCAAAGTCGCGGCCGGGGAGTTCTGTGCGGCCTTTGCCCTGACCGAGCCGGAGGCTGGATCCGATGTCGCCAATCTTGCCACGACGGCAGAGCTGGTCGATGGCGAATACCGGCTGAACGGTGAAAAGACCTTCATCTCGAATGGCGGCATAGCCGACTTTTATGTCGTGTTTGCCCGTACGGGAGAAGCCGAGGGCGCCCGTGGGCTCAGCGCCTTTATCCTGGACGCGGACACGCCGGGCCTGGAGATCGTCGAGCGTATCGACACGATCGCCCCGCATCCGCTGGCTCATCTGCGTTTCAATGATTGTCGCCTGCCCGCTGACCGTCTGATCGGTGTATCCGGCGAGGGGTTCAAGATCGCGATGGCGACACTGGACGTCTTCCGCTCCACCGTCGGTGCTGCCTCGCTGGGATTTGCGCGCCGCGCGCTGGATGAAGCCACGCGGCGTGCAACGTCGCGCCAGCTGTTCGGTGCCTCACTGGCCGACCTGGCGGGCGTACAGACCCAGCTCGCCGAGATGGTGCTGGGGATCGATACCAGCGCGCTGCTGATCTATCGCGGAGCCTGGGCCAAGGATAATGGCGCCGCGCGGATTACGCGCGAAGCGGCGCTTTCCAAGCTGCACGCCACGGAAAGCGCGCAGCAGACCATCGACATGGCGGTCCAGATTTTTGGTGGACTGGGCGTGACCAAGGGGTCTGTGCCCGAAGCGCTTTACCGCGAGGTCCGCGCCCTGCGGATCTATGAGGGCGCTTCGGAAGTGCAGAAGCTCTTGATCGCCCGGGCCCATCTGTCGGGAGCCACGTCATGAGCTTTACGCATCGGCACAAGGTGGGCTTCGCCGATGTGGATCCGGCCGGCATCGTGTTCTACCCGCGCTATTTCGAAATGATCAATGCAACCATCGAGGACTGGTTCAGGTCTATTGGCTACGGCTTCGACCAGATGATCATGCAGGATGGTTTCGGCGTTCCAACCGCGACCATCCAGGTGGATTTCAAGGCCCCTAGCCGTCTCGATGACCTGGTTGAGCTGGAGTTGCAGCTGGTCCGGCTCGGCCGCAGCTCGATCGGCCTTCAGATCAATATTCAATGCGAGGGAGAACTGCGCGCAGTCGTACAGCAAACCCTCGTTTTCATTCGCATGGAGGGCAACAAGCCCGTGCGCATCCCGGACTCGCTCAGGGCCGGAATCGAGCGCAGCATGGAGGATAGTTGATGGATATTATCAATCCACGCGGTTGGCCCCGCCCCCGCGGATATTCCAATGGCATCAAATGTAATGGCGAGATGATCTTCATTGCCGGCCAGATCGGCTGGGACGAGACCGAAACCATCGTCTCCGATGATTTTGCCGAACAGTTTCACCAGGCGCTGCAAAACGTCATCGCCGTGCTCGATGCAGGGGGCGGCAAGCCGGAACATATTGTTCGACTGACCGGATATGTGACCTCGCGTGAAGAATACCTCGCCGCCGGCAAGCTTATTGGCGCGAGCTGGAAGGAATTGATGGGGCGGGGCTATCCGGTGATGTCCTTTGTCATCGTTGCCGGACTGATCGAAGACAGGGCCAAGGTCGAGCTGGAAGCCACTGCGGTCCTGCCATCATGAGCACCCTTGATAGCCGCACGGAGAGTTCGATGATCGTTTCCGGACATGCCGACACATTCTGTCGCGATAATCTTCCCGCCGCTTCGCAACGGCCGGAATTCCTGACAGGCGGCGACGCGCCCGTTTATCCAGACCGGCTGAACGCCGCGGTGGAACTGCTTGATCGCACGGTCGACAAGGGCCTGGGTGACAGGGTCGCGATCTACACGGCCGCCGAGAACCTGACCTATCGCCAGCTTTTCGAGCGCGCCAACCAGACAGCGAACCTGCTGGTCGACGATCTGGGCATTGTTCCGGGCAATCGCGTTTTGCTGCACGGGTTTAACGGCATTGCCCTGTCCGTCGCCTGGTATGCCGTGCTCAAGGCTGGTGCTGTTGCGGTTACCACCATGCCGATGCTGCGCGCGGGTGAACTGGCCAAGATCGCCAACAAGGCTGAGGTCAATTTTGCCCTGTGTGACAACAAACTACGCCATGTTGTTGAAGAAGCGCGCGAGATGACGGGCAAGCTCTCATGCATCGCGGACTGGGCTGGCGATGGGGCATTTGAAACATCCGTCGCGTCCAAGCCCACCGTGTTCGATAATGCGGACACAGCGCGTGATGATGTGGCCCTGCTGGCGTGCACATCGGGCACAACCGGCGAGCCCAAGGCCTGCGCCCATTTCCATTCCGCCATCCTGGCCATGGCCGACACGTTTGCCAGCCACTGCCTCCAACCACAGCCAGACGATGTTTTTGCAGGCACCCCGCCCCTCGCCTTCACCTTTGGACTGGGTGCCTTTCTGGTTTTCCCGGCGCGCGCCGGGATCGCCGTCGCCTTTCCCGACCGCCCCGGTTTCGAAGCCCTGTGCGAGACCATAGAGCGCTTCAAGGTCACCACCAGCTTCACCGCACCGACCGGGTATCGCGCCATGATGGAGTTATGGGATCAGCATGACCTCTCCAGCCTCGCCAAGGGGGTTTCGGCTGGCGAGCACCTGCCCGCAGCCACGTCCGACGCATTTTTCGACAGGACTAAAATCCGCTTGATCGATGGAATTGGCGCGACTGAGATGATCCACATCTTCATCTCCTCGACCGCGGACAAAGTCCGCCCGGGCGCAACCGGCCAGGTCGTTCCGGGATACCAGGCCCGGATCGTCGGAGAAGACGGCAGCACGCTTCCCAGCGGAGAAACCGGAAAGCTGGCACTGAAAGGACCGACCGGCTGTCTCTACCTGTGTGATGATCGCCAGGCGCAATACGTCCGGGATGGCTGGAACTTCACCGGCGATCTCTACACCCGGGATGCCGATGGGTATTTCTGGTACGTCTCACGAGCCGACGACCTCATCGTCTCCAGCGGCTATAATATCGCTGGCCCGGAAGTGGAGCAGGTCCTGCTTGGCCATGATGCGGTTGCCGAAGCCGCTGTTGTCGGCTTGCCAGACCCCGAACGTGGCGCCGTCGTCAGCGCATTTGTGGTGCTGGCGGAAGGGCATGACGGCGACGGCGAGCTGATCAAGGCCCTGCAGTCACACGTGAAGGCCGAGATTGCCCCCTACAAGTATCCTCGCCGGATCGAATTCATTGACGCACTGCCGAAAACACAGACCGGCAAGATTCAGCGTTTCAAACTTCGCGGATGACGTACTAGTTTGGCGTGATTCAACCTTCGAGGGGAGCGAGATGCGCCAGTTTTACGTCTTCATCAAATGCGAGCTTGGCCGGACCTATGACGTCGCGGCCGCGCTGGTCGACAATCTCGACGAGGCGCCGATGGTGCACTCGATTTCAGGCGCGTTTGACCTGCTCGCCCAGTTCACGCTCTCGGACGATGCCGATATCGGCCGCTTCGTGAACCAGAAGGTTCAGACAATCTCGGGTATCAAGGACACGCAGACCATCATCTGCTTTAACGCCTTCACCCGCGACCGCGGCCTCGGCGACGGCTGAATTCAGGACTGAAACATGCATTTTGGTGTCTTTGACCTGTTCAAGATCGGAATAGGCCCGTCAAGCTCGCATACGGTCGGCCCCATGAAGGCGGGAAAGGTCTTCATGGATCGCGCAATTGCGGACGGGCTCGATATTGCCCGGATCGAGACCGAGCTTTACGGATCTCTCGCCCTGACCGGACTGGGACACGGCACCGACACTGCGGTTCTGCTGGGCTTGGAAGGCAATGACCCCGCCAAGCTCAACCCGGACACCGTTCCTGACCGCCTCGCCCGGATCCGGCAGGAAAACACGCTCAAGCTGGCCAATGGCCGGGAGATCCCGTTCGTCGAGAAGCAGGATCTGGATTTTCGCGGGGATATTCGACTGCCCTTCCACTCCAACGCTCTGAAATTCAGGGTGTTCGGACCGGGCGAAGACCTGCTGCGCGAGGAGATCTGGTATTCCATCGGCGGCGGCTTTGTTATTGACGAGCACGATGCCGGACGTAATTCCGCGGCGGATGTAAAGGAAGGCGAGCCCTACCCCTTCAACTCCGCCCAGGAATTGCTGGATATCGGCGAGCGTACCGGGCTCTCCATTCACCGGATCATGCTGGAGAACGAACGGGCCTTCCTGCCGGAAGACACGATCCGTGCCGGCATAGAAGGTCTGTGGCGGACCATGGAGGACTGCATCGATCGCGGTCTGCGCCAGGACGGCATCCTCCCCGGCGGACTAAATGTCAAACGCCGTGCGCCCAAAATGTTTCGGGACCTCAAGGAAGAGGCGAAAAACCCGACGGATGACCCGCTGGCGCCAATGGACTGGATCAACCTCTGGGCCATGGCCGTAAACGAGGAAAATGCCGCAGGCGGTCGCGTCGTTACGGCTCCCACCAATGGCGCTGCCGGCATCATTCCTGCCGTTGCGCGCTATTTCGATCGTTATCATCGTGATCCCGACGACGAGGAAGCACTGCAACGCTTTTTCCTGACCGCAGCAGCCATCGGTTCGCTGTACAAGAAGAACGCTTCCATCTCCGGTGCCGAAGCGGGATGTCAGGGCGAAGTGGGCGTCGCCTGCTCGATGGCTGCAGGCGCCCTGGCGGCTGCCATGGGCGCCGACAATCACCAGATCGAAGATGCCGCCGAGATCGGTATGGAGCACAATCTGGGTTTGACCTGCGATCCTGTTGGTGGACTGGTGCAGGTGCCCTGCATCGAACGCAATGCCATCGGCGCCATCAAGGCAATCGACGCCGCTCGCCTCGCCCTCAGGGCCAATTCCGAGGACATGAAAGTCTCGCTGGACCAGGTCATCGAGACTATGCGCCAGACCGGCCTAGACATGATGGAAAAGTACAAGGAAACCAGCCAGGGCGGCCTAGCTGTCAACGTCGTTGAGTGCTGACGACTAGGCGTCGTCCTGCTGTTCCTGCACCGGGCGACCCTCGCTGAGCGTTTCCGCGCCGGACACCACCACGCGCTGACCGCTCTCGATCTCGCCTTCAATGGCAATGAAGCCGCCTGAGCGCACACCGGTTTCAACCGGGACCTGGTGGGCGCTGTTCTCGGCATCGACCGTGAAGACAAACGACCCGTTCGCACGCAGGATAACCGCGTCATAGGGTGCCGCCATCTGCGAGCGCGGGGTTTCCGCCGGGAAAGCTGCACGGGCCGCAGACCCGACCAGCCATCCTGTACCTTCCAGATCGATCCGCACCTCGAACGTCCGTGATACCGCATCGCCGACCGGGATGATGGCCCGAATGGGTGCCTGGATGCTTTCGCCTTCGCTCAGCGATACCGAAACCGTCTGACCGACCTGCAGGTAAGGCGCGATGGCTACCGGCGCCATGGCGATCGCCTCAGTGTGCTCTGTGTCCACCAGCCGGGCGATTTCACGCCCGGGTGCAGACAGTTCATCCACCTCGATCAGACGCTCCGCCACGCGCCCGGCAAAAGGTGCAAGAATTTGCGTACGCTCGAGCTCCAGCTCCGCGCGTTGCATGTTGGCGCGCGCCTGGCGCTGGTCCTGCAGGGCCAGGTCCCGCGCCAGTTCAACTTCCCGCAAGCGCGTCGCCGGCACTGTGCCATTCTCCGCGAGACGGGCGAAGCGTTCCGCTTCCGCCTGTTGGTAGCTGGCATTGGCGGTCGACCGCGCCAGGTTCGCCCGGGCATCGTCCAGCTGGATGCAGGCCTGTCGATTATCCAGTTGTGCGATCACGCCACCGGCTTCGATAAACGCTCCCGGCTCGGCTATCATGATGATGCGTCCGGAGGCTTCCGCAGCAATGCGGGCATCATTACGCGCGATCACCCTGGCAGGCGTGGTGATGGTGCGGGCCATGTCGAGCTCGACGATATCGCCCATGCGCACAATGGCGGGTGGCGGGCCGTTCTGGGCCAGCGCCGGAGTGGACAGGGTCAGAAGGCCGCCGAAAACCAGGCTTGCGATTGCGCCCGTGCGAAGAGGATTGAACATGGTCTGTCCCTTTATTCAGCCGGCTGCGAAGACGTCGCACCAGAAATGGCCAGTTCCCGGCGCCCTTCCCCAAGGCGCAGAAGACAGGGAATGAGAATAAGCGTGAAGATGAGGCTGACGGTCATTCCGCCAACAATGGCGGCCGCCAGGCCGCGATAGATGACACTGCCGGGCCCGGGATTGAGCAGCACGGGCAGCATGCCCAGCAGGCTGGTCATGGTCGACATGAAGAACGGGCGCAGCCGCATGCGCAGGGCCTGTTCGACTGCGTCGCGGCGGGCCAGCCCGGACCGCTCGCCTTGGCGGGTCTGATCAACCAGCAGGATGGCGTTGTTGATGACCAGGCCCAGCAGGATCAGGAAGCCCATCTGGGTCAACAGGTCGAGCGGCTGGGTCACGAACAGGTCCAGTATGGCAAGGAGGATCACCCCGCCGACAGCAGCCAGTGGAATGGACACCAGCACCAGCAGCGCATCGCGCAGCGACCGGAAAAGACCCGCCAGGATCATGAACAGTACGACCAGCGCCATGGCGAGATTCATCAACATGGTTTCGTTCGCACGCTGCAGGCTGTCGGCGCTGCCGCCATAGGTCACAGAGCCTGACGTTGACAGCTCGGCCATGATCGCCGGCTCGACCTCGTTCTGGATGACGTCGACGATCTCCCCCAGGGTCAGATCATCGGGCTGATTGATGTTGATGGTCACTGTCCGACGACGATTGAGCCGCTGAATACCGCCGACCCCGACTTCCTCGCGTGCGCTGACCAGATCACCCAGCGGCACGACTGCTCCGGTCGGCGTCGCAATCGGCAAACCGGCGAGCTCGTCGGGCGTTTCCCAGCCTTCCGTCCGCAGGATCATGTTCATGCGGCTATCGCCATCGAAATACTCGCCAATGAACTGACCGTCACCGAGCATGGCAATCATGCTCGCGACATTGCGCCGGGCCCAGCCGGCTTCCTGGATACGCCGGTCATTGGGCACCATCGTCAGCCGAGGCTGAGTCGCCCGTGGTGGCGGATTGGCGTTGATGTTGATACCAGGGAAACGTTCCCGCAGCATCGACAAGCCGACATTCACGGCTCTTGCTCGCGCGTCCGGATCTGCGGACTGGATATTGACCTGGATACCACCGCCTTGCTGGAAGCCACCGAACAGATTGCCCTGTTGCGCCGAGCTGAAGACGACGTCGGGAATGCCGCCGATAATCTCCTCGCGAACGATCTGTTCCAGTTCCTGCACGCGCGACTGATCAGCAACACGGATACCTGCAGTGGCGCCACTGCCCCCAGGGAATGTCCCGAAATAGTAGTTACGAAGTCGCGGTTCTTGTTCGCCAGACATGTAAGGTTCGAGGCGTTCGACGATGCGCAAGGCAACTTCTTCCTCGATCCATTCGATATTCGTGCCTGGTGGAAAAATCCAGAATGCATCGACGGCATCACGCTTCACTTCGGGCAGATAACCCTGGTCCGGCTTGAACCACCACGCCATCGCACAGGGCAAGAGGATCAAGGCCGCTGCCAGAGCCAAACGCTGGCGTGGGGTGTTGGACAGCCACATGACGCCATCCGCGACACGGTTCAGGAGCGGTTGTTCCGTCTGCGTCTTGCGATCCCGGACGAATTGCTTGACCGCGACCGGCAGGATTGTGACGGCGACAATCATGGAAAGCCCGACCCCGACGGCAATGGTCAGAGCCAGATCTGCGAACAGCTGCCCCTCGACATCGCGAACGAAGATCAGCGGAAGAAAAATAGCGACCGTTGTCACCGTCGAGGCCAGTAGCGCGCCCCAGACCTGGGATGCTCCCTACTGCGAGGCGGAGTGGCTGTCTTCGCCTGCTTCGCGACGACGGATGATGTTTTCGAGTACCACAATGGCGGCATCCATCACCATGCCGGTCGCAAAGGCCAGGCCGGCCAGAGAAATCACGTTCAGGGTTCGACCAAACAGATACAATACGATCAGCGTCGAGAGCAGGCAGACCGGGATGGCAGCGGAGATGATGATCGTCGCTCGCATCCTGCGCAGGAACAGCCAGAGGCCAAAAACGGCCAGACCGACACCCAGGAAGAGATTTACAACCACCAGGTCGATTGCTCGATTGATGAATACAGAGGCGTCGAATGACGGAGCCATGACCAGCTGTCGGTCGGCCAGAAGGTCCTCATTGATACGATCAACCTCGGCTTTAACGGCTTCAAGAGAAGCCAGGACGTTCGCGCCCTGCTGACGGCGGACTTCGATACCCATCGCCGGATTGGCGTTTTGATAGGTAAAGTTATTGGCCTCTCCGAACGCGACCTCGACTTCGGCCACATCGTTCAGGCGCACAGGGCTGCCATCGCGCCAGTCGATGACTAACTCGCCCATCTCAAGCGGATCGAATTCTCCCTCGAACCGCATCTGATAAGAGCGTCGGCCGATCTCGGCATTGCCACCGGAGACATCGGAATTGTTGGCAATCGCCGCACTGATCTGTGGCAGCGTCACGCCCAGAGCCGCAGCGCGATAGGGATCAACCGTGATCTGCAGCTCCTCGGGGCGAAGCCCCCAGCCCACCTGTACGCTTGCGACGCCGGGTATCCCTTCCAGTCGCGGGATGATCGTGTCGCTGACGAAGCCAGAATACTCGTGGATGTCCTCGGGGTTGCCGGGCAAGGCCTGAAGAAAAAACCAGATCAGGCTTTGCTGCGCATCACCGCCAAACGATCCGATATTGGGGCCGATGGCGTCGCGCGGCAGAGGAGGAGACTGTGACAATCGGTTGGAAATTTCGATCGCGGTTTGCGTCATGTCCGTATCGACCGCGAAGGTCAGATTGATGAAGGCATTTCCTTCACCGGCAAAGACGCGCATTTCCTCCAGACCGGGAAGACCGGCAAGCGCCTGCTCCTGCGGCTCGATGATCTCGGACTCCATCTCCAACGGAGAGGCTGATCGCCAAAACGTCGAAATATTGACCTGGGGCCGTTCGATATCCGGGAAAAGCTGGATGGGGAGTCGACTGAACGCAACCAGGCCTGCCAGGGCAATCAGCGCAATGACAACAAAAAACCGCAGCCGGATTATTCAGGGAAAGTCGCGTTAAAGGCATGTCTGGCTCCTCGCATAGCCGACGCACCTCATAACACGTTAAATGTCTAGGGGTATTAAACCTTGCTTAGGCGGCTCACATGGCTGTGAACCGCCTGAGCATTCTGTCATCAAGCCGGTTCGTGGGAAACCAGCTGTGCGGACACCGTGTATTTGGCTTCCGTCTGTTCCTTGATGAGGTCCAGCGTCGCGCCGGGCGCCAGCTCGATGAGCTCCAGCCCGTCATCCTTCACATCGAACACGCCGAGCGTCGTAATGATGCGGTGAACGCAGTTCTTGCCGGTCAGCGGCAAGGAGCATTCCTTGAGTAGCTTGGGTTCGCCGCGCTTGTTGGCGTGATCCATGATCACAACCACGCGCTTGACGCCCGCGACCAGGTCCATGGCACCGCCCATACCCTTGACCAGCTTGCCCGGGATCATCCAGTTGGCGATATCGCCGTCTTCGGAGATCTCCATCGCGCCCAGGATCGACAAATCGATATGGCCGCCGCGGATCATCGCGAAACTGTCTGCAGAAGAGAAATAGCTGGTGCGGCGAAGCTCGGTGATCGTCTGCTTGCCGGCATTGATCAGATCGGCATCAACCTCGTCATCAAACGGGAACGGGCCCATGCCCAGCATGCCGTTTTCCGACTGCAGGGTGACGTCAATCCCGTCGGGAATATGGTTGGCGACAAGCGTCGGGATACCAATGCCAAGATTGACGTAGAAACCGTCTTCGAGTTCCAGGGCAGCACGCGCTGCCATTTCATCACGTGTCCAGGCCATTATGCGTTCTCCCGCTCACGAATGGTGCGCTGCTCGATGCGCTTTTCAAACTCGCCCTTGACGATGCGCTGGACAAAAATGCCCGGCGTGTGGATCTGATCCGGATCCAGCTCGCCCAGACCCACAACCTCTTCGACCTCGGCGATGGTGATCTTGCCCGCCGTTGCCATCATCGGATTGAAATTACGTGCCGTCTTGCGGAACATCAGATTGCCCTGCGGATCCGCTTTCCATGCCTTGACGATGGCGACGTCAGCCGTCAGGCCGGTTTCCATGATGTAGGTCTCACCGTCGAACTCGCGGTGTTCCTTGCCCTCTGCGATCAGAGTGCCGACACCTGTCTTGGTGAAAAAGCCGGGAATGCCCGCGCCGCCGGCACGAATGCGCTCCGCCAACGTGCCCTGCGGGTTGAATTCCAGCTCCAGCTCGCCTTCCAGATACTGGCGCTCGAACTCCTTGTTCTCGCCAACATAGGAGGAGACCATTTTCTTGATCTGCTTGGCGTCCAGCAGCACGCCGAGGCCGAAACCGTCAACGCCGCAATTGTTGGAAATCACCGTCAGGTCCTTCACACCGGTGTCGTGCAGCGCTGCGATGGAGTTTTCTGGGATACCGCAAAGGCCGAAACCTCCGGCCATGATCGTCATCCCGTCGAACACCAAGCCGTCCAGAGCGGCTTTGGCATCAGGATATACCTTGTTCATGAGGACCTCAGTTCAAAGTTGATAACTGGTTCATGTTTATACTGCAGGTGCGAAGAACACCAGCGGAAGAGACATGCCATTTTATCTGCCGAGGTGCCGACCGTCGATTTCAATCGCCAGAGCACCACCAAAGAAAACGGCATATGCGCTCCAATAAATCCACAAGAGGAAGACGACAAGAGCGCCAAGTGATCCATAGACGCTAAAATCGATCACTTCAGTGACATAAGTTGAAAAACCCTTCGACAAACCGAGCCATAATCCGGTCGCGACCAGCGCCGCGGTTGTCGAGGCCCGCCAGGTCACCGCCTGTTCGCGTTTGCGCATGGTCAGCCGGTAAAGCATCTCCAACGCCAAGAACATCGACAGCCCGGCAGCAGTCCACTCATTGATCAGGACACCCAAGTCGGGTTCAGGGATGTTGAGAAACTCGAATACCTGATCCAAGACGACCGGGATGATCAGCACGGCCAGATTGGCCAGGGTCAGCAAAGCACCACCGATCAACACGCCGACCATGGCCAGAATGTTGAAATGAATGACATTGCGAATGTCCTTGTCCTCGGCCAGATGGTTGAGGCCGGCGATCAGGGCTTTGACACCGCGTGATGCGGCAAACAGTGCAATGGCGAGCGCCAGGGCGCCTTGTGCCGAAACAACAGCAATTGGTGCGTCGGCGATCCGTGACATCTGACCCAGCACAAAATCCTGAGCCCCTGCAGGCATGATCTCGGCGAAACGCGCGAATTGGCGCTCTGCGTCCTCGATCGAAAATGCCACACCGTAGACTGACATGGCCAGGGCGATGGCCGGAAACAGGGCCAGCATGCCGAAAAACGAGGCACCTCCGGCAAACAGCATGACATCGCGCGCCATGGCACGACTGATCGCCGCCACGACGACCATGAAGGCCGCACGTTTGCGACTGGGACCGGAATTGGCTTCGCTGTCAGACATGCGGCCTGTGAAGCGTGAGTCCGGTTAAAGAATCACCAAGTCCGGATAAGCTGCACCAGTCCAGGGAGTTAGCACCATGTCCTTTGCCAAGGCCGTTGATCTCTTACAGCTTGCCCGCCTCGCCAATGGTCGCACGGGCGTGTCGCTTGCCGAAATCGAGGATGCGTTTGGATGTGTCCGTCGAACCGCCCAGCGCATGACGCAGGCGCTTGAGAGCCTGTTCCCGGACGCAGAGGCCTATGTGGATTACGAAGGGCACAAGCGCTGGCGTATTCCCCATGGCAAGGTGTCCGAGTTTTTCGCACCGACCGCAGACCAGCTGGCCGCGCTCGAGCTGGCCAAGGAAACCCTGACGTCTGCGGGCCTGGGCAGCGAGGCACAATTGCTGTCCGAGCTGGGCAGTTCCGTGAAGCTGCTGACCTCCGACCGCCGGCGCGCCGGCCTGGAGGCGGACGAGGAGGCCCTGCTCGAGGCCATGGGACATGCCGCCCGCCCCGGCCCGCGCCCGGCCAGCAACGCGGCCGTTGACCAGGCCATCGCCGCCGCCCTGAAAGGACCGTTTCGCCTGATGATCCGCTATCGCGGTCGCAATGATGATACAGCCCGGGAGCGCACGATCGAACCCTATGGCATCTTGCTGGGCACGCGGCGCTATCTCATCGCCAGGGACCCCGCGCGGGCAGATGATCACCTGCGTCATTTCAGGATCGAGGATATCGAGCAGGCAACAACCACCGAGGAATGGTTTGTACGCGACCCCGATTTCAACCTGGCCGACTATGCCGCGCGCTCGTTCGGCGTGTTCCAGGCGGATGCGGAATACAAGCCAGTGCATTGGCGTTTCTCAGCGAGAGCAGCCCCGCACGCCGCCCGGTATCGTTTTCATCCGGACCAGGAAATGACGACGAACCCTGATGGCAGCCTGGATGTTCGTTTTACAGCCAGCGGGCATCTGGAAATGTGCTGGCATCTCTATGCCTGGGGTGATCAGGTGGAGGTGATCGAACCGGCAGAGCTCGCCCGACTGGTCAATC
The DNA here is from genome assembly GCA_017643585.1 of Maricaulis sp. GTDB lineage: Bacteria > Pseudomonadota > Alphaproteobacteria > Caulobacterales > Maricaulaceae > Maricaulis. The sequence continues at coordinate 107,006 of JAEPND010000002.1, read as the reverse complement.
CGCATCGTCGTGACGATTTCCCGGGCCTGCCCTAGCGGATCGCGATCTTCACCTGTTCTGCCGGCAACCAGGACGGCATGGAGTGTCCGTCTGCGGCGCTCATGGCCAGTTGATAGCCCTTGTGCAGGTAACGACAGACCGAGCGAACATCCTCGACATGAATACAGCTGATATCGTCCCCGGGGCGCTGAACCCGGAAAAATCCGTCCCGGAAACGGTGGGGCACCAGATTGCGCTGGGAACCTGCTGCGCCGGGAATGATTGCCTGAAGCGCGATCGCCATGATGATCTCCTCGTATTGGTGTGTTGAAACCACTATGGCGACCACCGAAGACAAAACCTGTCACCCCCGCCAAAGCGCTGCGCACAAAGAGAAACGCCGACCGTTGGGGGCGGTCGACGCTTCGGGGTATCAATTCGATAGTGAGACAGCGATCCGGCGAGGGACTGAAATGCGGCCGCTGACCTCGAATACAGATATTAGAGAGTGCCGCTGAACCCGAGATGAACGATTATAAACACAATTTATCACCCTGTTTTAAAAGAGTTGCTGCTCGGGACTTGTTAGCAATCCTGCAAATCACATAGGCTGCGGCAAAGCCTCTAAGGACAGATCTTGCCCGCACCCGCGAACGCCCCTGATCGACAAGCAGAAATCGACCGCCGCTGTGCGGATCATGAGCGTGCGTTGGCTGGCGCAGGCGCCGGATTTGCGCGTTTTGACGGCGAGGATCTCTCCGGCCTGGATTTTACCAACCGCAATCTCCAGGACGCCAGCTTCTCGGATTGCGATCTCACCGGCGCCAATCTGTCCGGATCGGATCTGCGCGGAGCGAATTTTTCCGGTGCCAAACTTGTGGGCGCACGCCTGATCGGTGCCAATCTGGACGATACAGATCTTCGTGGCTGCGACATGAGCGAAGCCGACCTGTCTGCATCGCAATGCCAGAACGCCGACTTCCGCGAACTGGCACGTTTGCCCGCCCGTGGAAGCGACGGCATCCCGACAGCATCAGTGCAGAGCACAAAACTTGGCAATGCGCGCCTGGGCGGTGTGAATTTCTCCCATGCCCGCCTTGCTGGCGTGGAAGCCGAAGGTGCAGATTTTTCCGACGCCAACCTGAATAATTCGCGACTGTTGCGCGCCAAGTTGAAAAACGCGGTGATGCAGCGCGCCATCCTGACCGCGACGGACTTTTCCGGCGCGGACCTGACCGATGCCGACATACGCGGCGCGTTGGAAAAGGATCTCAAGCTTGCTCAGGCGATCACCTCCGGCATGCTCACGGGTGATTTGGAGGATGCAAGCGAGAACGGCTTCGAACCGGATGACGATGTCCGCCCCTTGTCCTCCAAGCTGCGCGACCATGAAAAGCTTTGCCGCACGCAAGGCAAGGAAGGCGCTCCCGCCAGTTTCAAGGGCATGGATATGCGCGAAGCCGGCGATCTGCGCGACCGTGAACTCACCGCCATGCAGGCCCATGGGGCCAACTTCTCCGGTATGGATATGCGCGCTGTCGCGCTGCAGGGCGCCAAGCTCGTGCAGGCTGATCTGCGCGGCTGCGATCTTCGCGATGCAGACCTCCGGGGCGCGGATCTCAGCGGTGCCAATCTCTCGCACGCAGACCTTCGCGGCGCCCGCCTGGACAGCCTGACGCTGGGTGGCGGACGATCGCTGGGCACCAATCTGGGCGGCATAAATGCACGTTATGCGCGCTGGGAGAACGCCCAGATGAAAGGTGTCACCGCCGACGGTGCCGACTTTGCCTATGCGCGGATTTCATCGGACCAGGCAGGCAATCTGGGCGCCGCCAATATCGACGACGCCATTCAGAGCTAGGGCTCCACACCCCAGTCCCGCAACACCTCCCCGGTATCCGCACCCGGCTGCCCCGCGGCACGCTGGATTGCGGACGGTGTGGCCGAGAATCGCGGCGCAGGCGCCGGCTGGACAACGCCTTCCACCGTTTGGAATGTTCCACGTTCGACCATGTGCGGATGGGCATGCGCTTCCTCATAGGTCAGAACCGGCGCGAAACAGGCATCAGTGCCTTCCAGAAGCTCACACCATTCATCCCGGGTACGCTGTTTGAACAGCGCTTCGAATTCGGCTTTGCCCTGCTCCCAGTTCTTGCCACTCCAGTCAGCGGGCAAGGCCTGCGCATCAATTCCGGCTTTCTCGCAGAACAGTGCGTAGAATTCCGGCTCCAGCGGCCCGAGCGAAATATGGCGCCCGTCGGCGCATTCATAAATCGCGTAGAAATGCGCGGCGCCGTCCAGCAGATTGGAGGCGCGATCAGGCTTCCATAATCCAAGCGCCATCAACTGATACTGGGACGCCATCAATGAGGCGGATCCATCGACAATGGCGGCATCGACCACCTGGCCCTGCCCTGAGGCACGGGCGTGATGAAGAGCCGCCAGAACCCCCATGGCCAGGTAGAGCGCACCACCACCGAAATCACCGACGAGATTTAGCGGCGCGACCGGCGTTTGCTCGGTCCCGATCGCCCCCAAGGCTCCGCTCAACGAGATATAATTGATGTCATGTCCCGCGGCATGGGCCAGCGGGCCGAACTGCCCCCACCCCGTCATGCGACCGTAGACCAGTGCGGGGTTGAGTTGGAACATGTCATCCGGGCCAAAGCCGAGGCGTTCCATCACGCCGGGACGATAGCCCTCCAAAAGGATATCCGCCTTCGAGACCAGGGCTCGGCACTTCTCCTGGTCGCCCTCATCCTTGAGATTAAGCGCAACGGAGCGTCGTCCGCGCGCCAGCACATCCGCCGCGCCTGTCCCGAAAGCTCCGGGACGATCGATGCGGATGACGTCCGCACCCATGTCAGAGAGCAGCATTGCGGCGAAAGGTGCCGGCCCCAATCCGACGAACTCGACGATTTTAACGCCTTTTAGAGGACCTTGTGTTTGCATTGCGACCAACCTCACGATTCTTCGTTTTGGAGATCGTGGCATTTGTGACAAACTCAAGAAACAGGAATTGTCCATGAGGACGCCAGGGGGACAAATGGGACGCGCACTCGACGTCCTGCTGATTGGTCCGACGGACCAGACGGGGGAGCTTGCCAGCCAGCTGGAGAAACTCGCGATACGCGCCCGCATCGTGCGTGCTAACACGCCGGCCTCCGCCTCGGCGCGTTCCTATGCCTGTCTGATCGTTTTCGCCGCCGACGCCGCTTCTGTATCCCAGCATCTGGCGACCGCCCAGGGTTTCGCGCCCGGCCCGCGTCTGGTTATCACCATCGGCCCCTCCGAGCTCGCCGAGCTTGAGACTATTGATGCCTGGCTGCCTGAGCCTGCCCTGCCGGCCCAGATCGCAGCACGCGCACGCTCACTGTTTCGGCTGCATACGATGGAAGAAATTGCGCGCCGGCGCGCCCAGGTGAATGCGCTCTATGCGGACCGTCCAGACATCGCACCGCGCCCGGAGGCGCGCAGCAGCGTTCTCTATGTCGGCGACGCCTCGCCACGTTTCATGAGCCTGCAGCACATCATGCAGGCTGATGAAGTCGAGGTGGTCGCGGCCTTTTCGTCTTATTCTGCCTTTGATTATCTTCACGAACGCAGTTTCGACGCTGTCATTCTCAACGCCAATGGCAAGGCTGACACAGCATTCACAATCAGTTCCGCCATGCGTCGCAATGCTCGGCTCTATCACACACCCGTCTTGCTTCTGACGCAGTCCGCAGATCGTGAAGTCGCGGATGAGGCGTTTGCCCGCGGTGTGTCCGATATCATCAGCGCTCAGACATCGGACGCCGAGATGCGGGATCGCATCCTGACGCTGACAGCGGAACGCCGTCGTCGCCGCGAGGCCAAGGCGGCGCTGGAAGCCTGTCGGGAACCCCGGACGCTGGATATCGACACCGGCCTGTTCCATTCCGGCTTCCTGCTGTCACACCTGCAGGACCTGATCAACGCCACGGATCGCAATGAACTCAGCTTTACAACGCTGATTCTCAACACAGAATTGCCCGACGGGATCGAACGCCCGGACGATTTGTCGGCCGAGAAGGCACGTCGCCAATTCGCGGCCATGCTGCGTCATTTGCTGCGCAGCGAAGATGCGGCCTGCCGGCTGGATAATGAACGTTTTCTCGCCATCCTGCCCTTTACCGAGGAAGAAGGTGTCGCCGCCGTCGCGGCCCGCGTATCGGCGATCGCCGAATGCACAGCGTTTGAGAGCGAGGATCCACTTCACCCCTTCCGTTTGCAGGTGCGCTCGGAGTGTATCAGCCCTCAGCCCGCTGAAACGGCTGAGGCCCTGATCGAACGGGGTATTCGCCGTCTGCAATCGCGCGACCCGTTTGCTGCCAGGGCCTAGGCGGCCTCGCGAGCGCGGTCCGCAATCTCGGCCAGCGGCGTCATCGATTTTTCAATGGCACGCAAGCGATCCTCCGGATCATCCCAACCTGTCCGCAAGACCAGCTTGTGATCGGGACGAGCCTTGAACAGGCCCGGATTGGCGCCAATGTGCGCAATCAGGCTGGGCGGATCAATGAACCGGTCCTTGCGGAAATGAATGACGGCGCCCTTGGGGCCCGCATCCACTTTCTCGACACCCGCACGCTTGCACAGCATTTTCACCGCGACCACGCGCATCAGGGTTTCCACCTCTTTTGGAAGCGGACCGAAACGGTCAATCAGTTCAGCCGCAAAGCCTTCACGCGCGGCCTTGTCTTCCAGCGAGGACAGACGGCGATAAAGCTGGAGGCGAACATCAAGGTCAGGGATGTATTCTTCCGGGATCAGAACCGCACCACCGGCATTGATCTGCGGTGACCACTCGCCATCATCCTCGTCCTGGCCTTCGCCTCGCAGCGAGGCCACAGCCTCCTCGAGCATGGACTGGTAGAGCTCCACACCTACATCCTTGATGTGACCGGACTGCTCTTCGCCCAGCAGGTTTCCGCCGCCGCGCAAATCCAGATCGTGCGAAGCGAGGCTGAAACCGGCGCCCAGGGAATCCAGTGATTGCAAGACTTTCAGGCGTCGTTCAGCACCGGCCGTGAGCTTGCGATTGGCGGCCGTGGTGAAATAGGCATAGGCGCGGGTCTTGGATCGCCCGACACGGCCGCGCAGCTGATAAAGCTGCGCCAGTCCGAAACGATCAGCGCGGTGAATGACCAGCGTGTTCGCGGTTGGGATATCGATCCCGGATTCCACAATGGTCGTCGACAACAACACATCATACCGGCCGTCATAGAAGGCCGTCATGATGTCTTCCAATTGCCCGGCCGCCATCTGGCCATGCGCAATCACGAAGGAGACTTCCGGCACGCTTTCGCGAAGGAAGGCCGCGATATCATCGAGATCGGAAATGCGCGGCACGACAAAGAAAGCCTGGCCGCCGCGGTATTTCTCGCGCAGCAGGGCTTCGCGAACGGTCACCGCATCAAACGGGGTGACATAGGTTCTGACGGCGAGACGATCGACCGGGGGCGTTGCGATGATGGACAGATCCCGGATGCCAGTCAGCGCCAGCTGCAGAGTACGCGGGATCGGGGTCGCTGTCAGTGTGAGGACATGGACATCGGCGCGCAGGGCCTTGAGCGTTTCCTTGTGCTTGACGCCGAAATTCTGCTCCTCGTCGACGATCAGCAGGCCCAGATCATTGAACTTTACGGTCTTGGCCAGGAGCGCATGCGTCCCGATGACGATCTCCACCTTGCCATCGCGCAATTCCTCTTTCGTCGCCTTGGATTCTTTGGCATTGACCAGCCGCGAAAGCTGGCGAACCTTGACCGGCCAACCGCGAAAGCGCTCGCTGAATGTCTTGAAGTGCTGTCGCGCCAGCAAGGTGGTTGGCGCCACAACGGCCACCTGCTGGCCACTCATGGCCACGACAAAGGCCGCCCGTAACGCGACTTCCGTCTTGCCGAAGCCGACATCACCACAGATCAGGCGATCCATGGGCCGCCCCTTGGTGAAATCGCCCAGCACGTCGTCCAGTGCGTTGAGCTGGTCATCCGTCTCGGCATAGGGAAAAGCTGAACAGAACTCGTCATACATGCCGCCGGAGCTGTCGATCACCGTCGCTTTTCGCGACAGTCGCTGGGCCGCGATCTTGATCAGCTCGTCCGCCATGTCACGCAGGCGCTTCTTGGCTTTGGCCTTGCGGGCCTGCCAGGCTACGCCACCGAGCTTGTCGAGCTGGGCGCTTTCGGCCTCGGCCCCATAGCGCGACAACAGTTCAATATTCTCTACCGGGAGGTAAAGCTTTGAGCCGCCCGAATATTCCAGCTCTATACAATCGTGTGGTGCGTCCTGCACTGGCAGGGTTTTCAGGCCAATAAATCGCGACAGGCCATGATCGGCGTGGATAACAAGGTCACCCGGCGACAGGCTGCCCGCCTCAACGATGACGTCCGCGGTTTTCTTGCGTTTGCGCGGCCGCGCCAGGCGGTCGCCGAGAATATCCTGCTCGGAGATGACCACCAGGTTCTCAGTTTCGAACCCGCGTTCGATCGGCAGGACCACACGACCGATGCCGGGCCCCGCGGCCGCGTCCTGCCAGTTCTCCGAGAGCTTGATATTCCTCAGCCCGTGATCACCCAGCACGCTGGCCATGCGCTCCGATGCGCCCAGGCTCCACGACGCCAACAGCACCCGTTTGCCAGCCTTGTTCAGCTCCACAACGTGTTTGGCGGTGGCGTCAAAGACATTGGTGTTTTCCGCGGCACGCTCAGCGGCGAAGACCCGCCCCTGCTTGCCGCCTGCATCCACCGTGTTGTCGCCGGGTTCCACAAAGCTGGTGAAATTGCGCACCACCCGGCCGGACAGCGCCTTATCCCAGTCCTCTCGGGTCAGATACAGGGCATCAGGCTCCAGCGCGCGATAGGTCGAAGCGGACAGGCTGGAACTGTGTGACGCCTCGGCCGCGAGCTGACGGGCGTCGAAATAGTCCTTCACCTGGACGACACGCTCGTCGAAGGCCTCATGGGCCAGCGCGTCAATACCGATCAGGGCCGCCTCCGGGAGATAGGAGAACGCCGTCACCACCTCCGGATAAAACAAGGGCAGCCAGTGTTCCACACCGGCCGGCCGGGCGCCTTCGCTAACCGCCTGGTAGACAGGGTCGTCGCGCTGGACGGCGCCGAATGCTTTCACGAATCCGCCGCGGTAAAGGGAGATCGAGGTCTCATCGATGATGACTTCGCTGACCGGCGTGAACTCGATCTTCGAGAGTTGTTTTTGCGAACGCTGGGTTTCCGGATCGAAGGTCCGGATGCTTTCCAGACTGTCGCCGAAGAAGTCGAGCCGGACTGGCTCCTCGCCATCCGGCGGGAAGACATCAATCACACCGCCGCGCACCGCGAAATCGCCGGGCTCCATGACGGTGGCGGTGCGGGCATAACCATTCGAGGTGAAATGGTGCAGCAGGGCATCATTATCCACGCTCTGCCCTGGTTTCAGCTGGATACGCGAGCCGGACAGGACCGAGCTGGGCGGACAACGCTGGGCCATTGCATTGATGGTCGTGACCACCAGCAGACTTGTTTCGCCGTCATGATTGGCCAGCCGCGCCAACGCCGCAGCACGTCGCGCTGCCAGTCGCGGTGAAGGTGAAATCCGGTCATAGGGCTGACAATCCCAGGCCGGCAGACGCAACAGATCGAGATCGGGTGCAAAAAACTCCAGTGCGGTGGCAAAGGCTGCGGCTCGGGAATCATCACGCGCGATGAATACGCTGACCCCGCCACGCAGACGCGCCGCATCGGCAAACACCAATGCGTCCAGCCCCTCCGGAGCCCCACACACACGAGCCGTTCCGCTCGCCCGGGCGATCAGATCCAGATCTGTCATCGTCGTCTCTTAAGCGCGTGGCCCGTCGCCAAACTGGGCGTCGTCCTCAACCCGGAATGCCTGCAATGCCTTCATTACATCGGTCTGGAATTCACTGGGAACCGGCTCGCGGCCAATGATCCAGGCATAGATATCCTGATCCTGTTGATCGAGGAGATGTTCAAACAATTGAACAGCCTCGTCCGACATGGAATCGAGATTGGAATCGGCAAACCGTCCCAGGATCAGATCAGCTTCCTTGAAGCCGCGACGCCAGGCGCGGATGCGCAGTTTCTTGCGTTTGATGTCAGTGCTTTCGGTCATAGCTCGCATATAGTCCGACACAGGCGCCACGTCGACCACTGGCCTGCGCGTTTTCAATCGCTACACTCGCCAGCAATGCGTCCAGAGATTCTGTTTCCGTTATTCCAGGATATCACTGCCCTGCCCGGTATCGGACCGCGGCTGGCGACCCTGCTTGCCAAGGTCGCTGGGCCTCGCATCAAGGATATCCTGTTTCTCAAGCCGGCCAGCCTGATTGACAGACGCTTCCAGACCAGTGTGAGCCAGGCCCCGGAAGACCAGATCGTGACGTTGAAAGGCACTGTGGAGACACACATTGCCGGGCGCCGAAAGGGACAGCCCTACAAGGTGCGCATGTATGACGAGACCGGCTTCCTGCACCTTGTCTTCTTCCATGCGCGTGGCGATTATCTGAAACGACTTTTGCCGGAGGGTGCGACACGGATTGTGTCCGGAAAAGTGGAGCGGTTTGGCTCGGAGATCCAGATAGTGCACCCGGACCTGGTGATCAGTGAAGCCGAAGCTGAAACGACACCCCTGCTCGAGACTGTCTATCCCTTGACGGCCGGGCTGACCGCGAAGACCGTCCGCAAGGCCGTGAGTGGTGCCCTGGCCATTCTGCCGGAACTTCCCGAATGGGGAGATGCCGGACTGCTGCAGAAGCATAGATGGCCGGGGTTCATGGAAGCCCTGAGGGCGCTGCACCAGCCCAGCGAGGCAGAGGCGCTCTCGCCGGACACGCCGGAACGCAGTCGACTGGCCTTTGACGAGCTCACAGCGCGCCAGCTGGCGCTGCAGCTGGTTCGCGCCCAGCGCAAGAAGGTGACCGGCAGACAGATGCAGGTCGAGGGAAGACTGGTCGCCAAGATGCTCGAGCATGCCCCCTTTGCACCGACAGGCGCCCAGCAACGCGCCTATGCGGATCTCAAGACAGACCTGGAAAGCCCGGAACGCATGACCCGGCTGCTGCATGGTGATGTGGGGGCCGGCAAAACCTTCGTGGCGGCGATGGCGGCCACGCATGTGGCGGAAGCCGGCGCCCAGACCGCGATCATGGCGCCTACAGAAATTCTCGCGCGCCAGCATCACAAGACCATTTCCACTCTGCTGGCTCCGCTCGGGCTCGAAGTCATCACCCTGACCGGACGGGACAAGGGCAAGTCGCGCAAGACCTTGTTGGACGCGATCGCGTCCGGGCGGGCCGCAGTTGTCTGCGGGACCCACGCCCTGTTCCAGGATGATGTAGAGTTTGCCGACCTCGGCCTGGTCGTCATCGATGAGCAACACAGATTCGGCGTCTCCGATCGTCTGCGCCTGGCTTCGAAAGCATACAGACCCGAAACCCTGGCGATGACCGCCACCCCCATTCCGCGGACGCTGGCCCTGGCGGTGTATGGCGATATGGACGTCTCCAAGCTGGATGAAAAACCCGCGGGTCGCAAACCGCCAACGACGCGACTGGTGTCAATGGACCGTCTTGGCGAGATGGTTGAAGGCGTCCGTCGAGCTGTGGGCAAGGGCGAACGGGTCTACTGGGTCTGTCCGCTTGTCGAGGAAAGCGAGGTCTCCGAGCTGTCGGCGGCCGAGGACCGTTGGCGTCATTTGCGGGCTGCCCTTGGAGATGACCGCATCGGCCTCCTGCATGGGCGGATGAAAGCCGAGGAAAAGGAAGCGATCGCCGCAAGCTTCCGGGCGGGAGACATCGATATTCTGGTCGCCACGACCGTCATCGAGGTGGGTGTGGACGCGCCCGACGCGACGATCATGATCATCGAGCATGCCGAGCGGTTTGGCCTGGCCCAATTGCATCAATTAAGGGGGCGAGTCGGTCGCGGCGATCGGGAGTCGTCCTGCATCCTGCTGTACAAGGGGCCTCTGGGTGAAACGGCAAAGGCGCGTCTGGAAATGATGCGCAAGACCGATGACGGCTTTGCCATTGCCGAGGAAGATTGGCGATTGCGCGGTGCCGGCGATCCTCTAGGCCTTCGTCAGAGCGGATTGCCTGATTACCGGCTGGCGGATGTCGAGGCGCATGCCGATCTGATCCCCGTGGCCAATGACTACGCCCGCATGATCGTGCAGAGCAATCCGCAGCTGGAGGGGGAAAAGGGTGAGGCCCTGCGCACCCTGCTCTACCTGTTCGAACAGGATACCGGTATCCGGTTGCTCAAGTCTGGCTAGGCTTCACCTCGTCGGGCAATTCCTGCTGCACTGTCTCAGGCAGTTTGTCCGGTGTCACCATGCCGAAGGAAATGATCAGCTTGGCCGCCTCTTCTACTGACATATTGATCGGGATGGTGTTGGCACGCGACGTGTAAAGCAAAAACCCCGACGTCGGATTGGGGGTCGTCGGAACAAACAGCCCGATCACATCATCAGCGATCTTTTCCTTCAGGGTCGAATTTCCCTCTGCCGAAACGAAGGCTACGACATAGAGCCCCTTCATCGGGTACTCGGTCAGTACGACTTCCTTGAACGAGTTCTGCTTGCCGGAAAAAACGGTTTCGACGATCTGTTTCAGGGCCCCGTAGACATTGCGGACCAGTGGGACCCCTTCCAGAAGACGCTCACCCAGCTGAATGATGGAACGCCCGAAAATATTGGCCGCCAGAGCGCCCAGAGCCGTCAGCAGCACAACGGCGATGGCAACACCCAGACCCGGGATGGTAAAATCACCCGGCAGATAGGTTTCCGGATTATAGCGCGCCGGGATCATGGGTTTGACGACCCGATCCACGTAGCCGACAAAGGAAATGATCAGCAGCGCCGTAACACCCAGGGGCGTCGCGATGACGATACCGGTCAAAAAGCTGTTGCGTAACCAGCGTAACATTCATTGAGATCCTGAAACACGCGATAACCGGGGGGCGTTATCGACCATTGCTAGCATAGGACATGTCGCCTCTCTCGCCAATCGGTTGCACATCTCGGCCCATATCGCGATCATGGTCCGACTCGTTTTGGAGATTGGTCTTGAGTTCCATCCGCATCGCCCGCTGGATTGTTGTTACCGTGATCACGGCAGCCATCTTGTTGCTGATGCTGGCCATGTGGCTGTTGCGGGAACAGATTTTCCAGACCTTCCAGGACCCGGGTGAGCCCTATCAGACCTACACCCCGCCTGAAGCTCCCGAATATGCCGATGCCAGCGCCTGGTATCTCCAGGGCCAGTTTGATGATGACACGACGCCGGCGGTGTTTTTTGTCCACCCGACCACCTATTCCGGCGGGGCGGAATGGAATGCCAAACTCGACAAGGACACGGCCAATGATCGGGTTGAAGAAGTTATCATCCCCAATTATGCCGCGCCCTTTGCTGTTTCCGGCAGTCTTTTCGTTCCGCGCTACCGCCAGGCGTCACTGTATTCCTTCATGAATAACCGCGAGGACAGCGTTCTCGCCCGGCATTTCGCCTATCACGACGTCGAAGCCGCCTTTCGGCAATTCTTGCAGGATGTCGGTGATGACCGACCGATCATACTCGTCGGTGTGGGCCAGGGCGGGCTGCACGCTCTGCGGCTTGGAATGGATGTCGTCGCGCCGGACGAGGCGCTGACGGCGCGCCTGGCTGTCGCCTATATCCTGGAAGCACCGGTGCCTCTGGACCTATTTGAAGGTCCGCTCGCTGATCTGCCGGCCTGTGACACCCCGGAAGATGTCCGCTGTATATATGCCTTCTCCTATGCAGAGGAAGACGAAACCCGTCGATTGCGGATCCTGACCGAACGTTCCATGAGCTGGACAGAACAACGGGATCTGGACTTCGTCGAGGAAAGACGGCTGTTGTGCACCAATCCGTTGCTGGCGGCACCGTCCAATCAGTACGCGTCGGCACGCATGCATCGTGGCGGGGCTTCGGCCACCGGCTTTTCGCTCGACGCCACGCCGGCGCCGTTGCCTATGCAGACCGGCGCGCAATGTACTGACGGCATTCTTTTGATCGAGCGCCCTCCATCGCCATTGCTGCGTCGACCATCGCGCATCGCCGAAGACTTCCTGATCGCGCCGTTCAACCTGTTTTACGAGGATTTGCGTCTGGACGCGGCGCGCCGCAGCCTGATCGTTTCCACGATCCTGCAGGAAGAGCGACGCTGGGCGCCGCCCTTTGAGGACCCGGAATCGGTCGAGGATGCGCCGGTGATCCCTATTCCGGACCGCCGACGCTTCTGATCGCTTAGTAGCCCTTGGCCAGCTGGTCGAATTCCAGCAAACGGCTCACGAGGGCTTCAAACTCGTGCAGCGGGACCATGTTCGGACCATCTGAGGGCGCATTGTCCGGATCCGGATGGGTTTCCATGAACACGGCGGCCACGCCGATGGAAACGGCGCCGCGCGCCAGATGCGGGACAAATTCACGCTGGCCCCCGGATGACGTGCCCTGGCCGCCCGGTTGCTGGACCGAGTGCGTTGCGTCGAACACGATCGGGGCACCAAACTGCGCCATGATCGGAAGCGAGCGCATGTCGGTGACCAGGGTGTTATAGCCAAAGCTGGCACCGCGCTCACACGCCATCGCGTTGGGATTGCCTGCGCCCGCGATTTTGGCGAGCACGTTTTTCATGTCCCAGGGCGCCAGGAATTGACCTTTTTTGACATTGATCGGCTTGCCGGTCTTCGCCGCTGCAAGCAGGAGGTCTGTCTGGCGGCACAAGAAAGCCGGGATTTGCAGAACATCCACGGCCTGCGCCGCAATCGCGCATTGCTCGGCCGTGTGGACATCGGTCAGAACCGGCAGACCGCTGGTCTCGCGAATTTCCTGGAAGATCGGCAGCGCCGCCTCCAGACCGACGCCGCGCTGTGCTGAGGCGCTGGTGCGATTGGCCTTGTCGAAGGACGTCTTGTAGATCATTCCAACATCAAGCCGGTCAGCAATTTGCCGCAATTGCGCAGACACTTCCAGCCCGTGCTCCCGGCTTTCCAGCTGGCAGGGACCTGCGATCATGACGAGACGCTTGTCATTGCCGATTTCAATCGGGTCCTGGTTCGGACGGGGCACGCGAATCGTGGAATTCTGCTCGCTCATGTTGTTCTCCAGTCGACGTTTCAACGCCTGTCACCCATTCCTGATCCAAATAGGGCTCAGGAACGTAAAAACTACGTGTCTTATCAACATTGGCGGCAATCATGGCAACTGCTGAAGCCACACAACCGGCAATCATCTGGTTTGGACGGGATCTGCGTCTGGCAGACCATCCGGCTCTGAACGCGGCTGTACGGTCCGGTCGTCCGCTGATCTGTATCTATATCAAGGAGGCCTTCCAGAGCGTCAGCCTGTTGCCCGGCGCGGCTAGCAATTGGTGGCTGCATCATTCGCTGCGCAAACATGCGCAAGAACTGCGCAAGCTCGGGGCTGAGCTGAAACTGCTCAGTGGTGAAGCATCCGTCCTGCTGCCGCATCTCGTACGCAAGTACGATGTCGCTGAATTGTTCTGGAACCAGACAGAAATTCCCTGGATCGACGAACGCGACCGACACCTGGCGCATCGGCTGATCGAAATTGGGTGCAAGCCGCGTGTGTTCCGCTCGTCGACCTTGACCAACCTTGCCGGCATTCTGAACAAGCAGGGCGAACCCTACCGCGTTTTCACCCCGTTCTGGAAAGCGGCTCAGGGCACGCTGGATTATGAACGCCCCCTGCCCGCGCCGACCGCATTGAACATCCATTCCGAACAACCGATCAGCGAAGAGTTGGACCAGTGGAACCTGGTGCCGAAAACTCCCGACTGGGCGGCTGGGTTTCACGATGTCTGGACTCCGGGCGAGCAGGCGGCCCGGGATCGGCTCGATACCTTCATTCACAAGGACCTCGCCAACTATCCGGAACAGCGCGACCGGCCCGACCTGGATACGACATCCCGCCTGTCACCCCATCTGGCTCATGGTGAGATCTCCGCACGCACCGTCTGGCATGAAGTCCAGCGCGCACAGGCGTCCGGCGCGCCGACAGCCGCCGCCGAAAAATTCCTGGCCGAATTGGGCTGGCGTGATTTTTCCTATTATCTGTTCCACCATTTCGGCGATCTGCGGCGTACAAATTTCAATGCCAAGTTTGATCAATTCCCCTGGCGCGAGGATGAGGCCGGATTGCAGGCCTGGACCAAGGGCGAGACCGGTTTTCCGATGGTGGATGCGGGCATGCGCCAGCTCTGGACCACCGGCTGGATGCATAACCGCGTCCGCATGATCGCGGCGTCCTTCCTGATCAAGCATCTGGGGATCCACTGGCAAAAAGGAATGCAATGGTTCGAGGACACTCTGGTGGACGCGGACCCGCTGGTGAATGCCGCCTCCTGGCAATGGGTGGCTGGATCAGGTGCTGATGCCGCGCCCTATTTCCGCATTTTCAACCCGGTGTCCCAGGGTGAGAAGTTCGACCCGCGCGGTGCATATGCCCGGCGCTATATCCCCGAACTTGAAATCGGTTTCGGGAAGTATCCTGACGAGATCATTGATCTGAAATTGCGCCGTGAATGGGCGCTGGACGCGTTCAAGACGCTGCCGAACAGCTAGGTTGCAAGAACATAGCGGATACGCTGTCCGCGCGCCTCGAACTCACATCCGACCCAATTACCTGCCTCGTCATACCAGAGGTCGACTGTCAGGCTGCCGGTCATGCGGACGCGGCGGGCCATGACCGACCCGGCGCCCGTGTCAAACGGTGCAGGTTCGTATGACTCAATCACGACCTCCATGGCTTCGCCGGTTTCGGTGTTGAGCACAGCGGAGAGCGTCGGGTCATAGCCCAGCCAATGGCTGGACGGTGGCAAAACGTCGAAATCGATTTGTGATGCTTGCTCGAAACCGGCCTGCCAGCGCGACCATTCCCCGTCACTGAATGTCGCGGCCTGAACCGCGACCAGGTCACCATTGCGCCAGTATTCAGTTGCGTCGTGTTCGTAACGAAACACCTGGATCGGGCCAAACCGAACCGACAGATCGATATCGATATCAACCCTCAGATCCCCGGCATCCGTCCGCGAAAAGGCGACTTCATGCGCTCCCATGGGACTTCCATTCCGAAAAACATCGAAACGGATATCCTGCGGGACAGGAGCATCGGACAGGACGCCTGAGACGGCGATGGCGAGCGGCGCAAGTGAAGAAATCAGGGTCATGCAGAGGATACGCTCTACCAACCCATTTGGATCAGCCCGGGAATGCCTATATGCAGATTTCAAGCTTGGAGTGCGCGATGACGAATGCTGGAAGTGTGATCGATCTGATTGGAAATACGCCCCTTCTCCGCCTGAACGCGGCGTCGGAGATGACCGGGTGCGAAATCCTCGGCAAGGCCGAGTTTCTCAATCCCGGTGGCTCCATCAAGGACCGCGCTGCGCTGGGTATTATCCGCGCGGCAGAACGCAGTGGTGCACTCAAACCTGGCGGTACCATTGTCGAGGGCACGGCGGGCAATACCGGCATCGGTCTCGCCATGGTCGGCGCAGCATTGGGCTACAGGGTCGTCATTGTGTTTCCTCGCACCCAGTCACAGGAAAAGAAGGACGCTATCCGCCTGTTGGGCGCCGAGCTCATAGAAGTTGATGCTGTGCCCTATTCCAACCCGGCGCACTATGCCCGCTACTCAGGTCAGCTTGCCGCCGAGCTCAATGAGAGCGAGCCCAATGGTGCGGTCTGGGCCAACCAGTTCGACAATCAGGCCAATCGGGATTTCCACGCAGAAACAACCGCCCAGGAAATCTGGGATCAGACGGATGGCAAGGTCAGCGGTTTCATCTGTGCCGTCGGCTCCGGCGGCACACTCGGTGGGGTCTCGCGAGCTCTGAAAGCGCACAATGAGGACATTCAGATCGGCCTCGCCGACCCTGGCGGCGCAGCACTCTATGAATATTACGCCAATGGAGAGCTGAGCGCGGAAGGCACGTCGATTACCGAGGGCATTGGCCAAAGCCGCATTACAGCAAATCTGGAGGATGTCCGGGTCGACAAGGCCTATCGCATTGCGGACGAGGAAGCGCTGCCGATCATTTTTGACCTGGTTCAGCGCGAAGGCCTGTGCCTGGGCGGTTCGTCGGGCGTCAATATCGCCGGAGCGGTCCGGCTGGCCCGGGATCTCGGCCCCGGCCATACCATCGTGACGATCCTTTGTGATCACGGCTCTCGTTACCAGTCCAAACTCTACAACCCGCTATTCCTGCGCGAGAAGAACCTGCCGGTGCCGTCATGGCTGAGCTGAGCGCGTACGATCTGATATCTGCCGAACAGGCGATCGGCCTGGTCGGACGGGACGGTATACTGTTCCTTGATGCAAGCTGGACTTATCCCGGCGGGCCTCAGCCCAGAACCGACCGGGTCATTCCCGGCTCGATCCCGTTCAACATTGACGCGATCGCGGACAGCACGTCGAGCCTGCCGCACACCCTGCCTTCGCCAGCTGATTTCGAGCAGATGGTCGGGGCATTGGGAATCAGCAATTCCACAGGCTTGATCGTCTATGATCGCATGGGCGTTTTTACCGCGCCGCGCGTGTGGTGGATGTTCAAGATCATGGGCCATGACAATATCGCCGTTCTCAATGGCGGCATGCCCGCCTGGCTGGCGGCTGGAGGAGAGTCTGCCGAGACATTATCGCGGCCGGTCGCACCGGCGCGGTTCAAGGCCCTGTTCAACGCCGACATGTTGGCAAGTTTCGAGCAGGTCAGACAGGCAGTGGACGCCCAGGACCACCGCATTCTCGATGCGCGCAGTCCGCAACGTTTTGCCGGCAACGGTGCCGAACCTCGCCCCGGGATGGCGGCAGGACACATACCGGGGGCCAGCAATCTCTTCTTTCAAACGCTGATGGATGAGCAGGGCCTGATGGACATCTCCCGTATTCCCGAAAGCTTGCGCACCGAAGCCGCTGAGCCAGTCATCACGACCTGTGGATCGGGCGTAACGGCCTGCATTCTCACGCTTGCACTTCACCTCAACGGCGTGCAGGCAAGGGTCTATGACGGATCCTGGTCGCAATGGGGCAGCCAGGACGGATTGCCAGTCGAAACCGGAGCGGGAACCTCACTATGAAAGACGCAACGCGCCTGACACGGATCGGTCGCCCCGATCATGCCTCCGGATTGGTGAACCCGCCCATCGAGCGCGGCTCGACTATCCTCGCGCCCAGCGCAGGCGAACTCTATGACGCTCCGCCCGGTCGACCCCATTACGGACGTGTGGGACTGGCCTCGCAGCAGGCTTTGCGCAGCGCGCTTGAGGAGATGCAGGGCGGCGCCTTCTGCGCTCTCACCAGTTCGGGTTTGCAGGCCAATATCCTGTCCATTCTGACGGTGTGTGAAGCGGGCGGTGTCTTGCTGGCCACGGACAATATCTATGGGCCCGTCCGCAGTTTCCTGACCAACACACTGCCGCGTTTTGGCGTTCAGACACGTTTTGTTGCTCCGGACATCGGTGCAGAAATCGGCGATCACATGGATACCGACGTCCAGGCCGTCCTGCTGGAAAGCCCGGGCTCACTGACCATGGAATTGCAGGACCTGCCGACCATCGCTCGCATCGCGCAGGACAAGGGCATTACCAGTATTATCGATGACACCTGGAGCGCTGGCCTGACGCTGAAACCGCTGAAGCTCGGGATCGATCTGGCGGCCCAGGCGCTGACCAAATATGTCGGCGGCCATTCCGATGTCATGCTAGGCGCGGTTGTCGCTCGCACGGACGCGCTTGCAGATCGGTTGCGCGCGACGGAACGTGCCATGGGGTTTTATGCAGCGCCCGACGATGCCTATCTGGCCGTTCGCGGCTTGCGGACCTTGGAACTTCGCATGCAAAGATGTGCGGACACATCCCTGCAGATCGCAGACTGGCTGGCCACGCTGGATTGCGTCGGCGCCATCCGCCATCCCGCGCGCAGCGATCACCCGCAACATGCGGTATTCAAACGCGATTTCAGTGGAAGCGCCGGTCTGTTCTCATTCGAGGTGCCGGGTTGGAGAAACGCCGACAGCGAAACCTTCCTCGATGCCCTTGAGATTTTCGGGATCGGCTATTCCTGGGGTGGTTTCGAGAGCCTCGCTATCCACTGCGACCCTCAGCTCCGCCGTTCGGCCACTCCGGCCCGGCATGAAGGTGCGCTCATCCGACTGGCGATCGGCATGGAAGCCCCGGAAGACTTGATCGCGGATCTGGAACGAGGGTTCGCCGCCGTCGCAGCGAAAGGCTGAATGGCACCCCCGGCAGGACTCGAACCTGCAACCATCCGCTTAGAAGGCGGGCGCTCTATCCGGTTGAGCTACGGAGGCACAATCTGGGGCTAGTGCGACCAGGGCTGTTTGCGGTCCGCGGAGAAATTGTCCGCATAGGACTTCACATAGCGCTTGGCCTGCTGCGGTTCACTGACCTGGAAGGGAATGCCCTGGCGTTTGGCATAGGCAATCGCATCGTCTTTGTTGTCGAACTTCAGGCGCACTTGCGTCTTGGTGTCTTTTGTCGAGGTCCAGCCCATCAGCGGGTCAGGTCTGCGCGCCATGGACGGCGTGAATTCGAGAAGCCAGGTGTTCAGTTTGCCGCGGCCGGATTGCATGGCATTTTTGGCCGGACGGTAGATCTTCGCAAACATTCAGCTCTCCCCTCGGACGGGTTCCGACAATGGTCGGGGCGGCAAGATTCGAACTTGCGACCCCCTGGTCCCAAACCAGGTGCGCTACCAGACTGCGCTACGCCCCGTTATTGCCCTTATGAAAGCGGTCGGCTGTTAAGGCAAGCCTACTGAGCGTCAGAAACCGGTTCGTCTGCAGTCTCGGTCTCTTCGCCACTTTGCGCGACCTCGTCTACATTGTTGAAGAAGCGGTGGCGCACCACATCGCCGGGACGGATTTCCAGCTCGACCGTGCGACCGGCTGCCAGCTCCAGAACACCTGCAACATTGGTGTCCGCACCCAGGCTCCGACGCGATTGCGGCTGGGCGTAGGCGATGATCTTGGCGATCGAACCATCTTCCTCGATATAGACGATATCGAGCCCGACGAGCGTGTTTTCCATCCACATAGATGCCGGACGGGCCGGCTCATAACGGAACAGCATGCCGGCATTTGGGGCGACGCCTTCGCGCCACATCATTCCGCGCTGCATCTGTTCCGGCGTCTCGGCCAGTTCAACCACGAATTCGTGGCTGTTTTCAGCGGTTTCAATGAAAACGCTCTCCGGTCCACCGAATTCGATAACGGTGTCCTGGGCAGCTGGATCATCCTGAGCGACGGCGACGCCTGCCAGGACGGAAACAAGAAGAGATGAGATCAGAATGCGCATGGCCGGCACGCTATCCGGGCTTACCGGCCAAGGCAATCTTTCGATGCGCGTTTCATCACGCGCATTGCAGCGATGGATCAGGCGTGCGCCAGACTTTTGATTTCTGCGGCCAGAGCCCCTTTGGGACCTTCGACACAACGCACCTGCAGCGATTCACCCGGCTGGACTTCTTCCAGGCCAGCCCGGCGCAAGGTCGCCGCATGAAGGAAGACATCGCCTTCGACTTCATCACAGGTCACGAACCCATATCCTCGCAATGCATCAAACCATTTCACAACGGCATTGCAGAAAGGCGCAGACGAGTTTGCTCCGGGATGGAAGCGACGCGGACGCACGGGAGCTTCAGCATCACCACCAGACATCTCGACGATCTCGATCGCCTGGCGCCCCTTGGTACCTTTTACGGCCTTGCAGACCACTGTTGCATTAGGAAGAGCAGGGCCCTGGCCGTATCGTCGGAGGCAACTGGCGTGAAGGAGAATATCCCCCTGCCCGTCAACCGCATCGATGAATCCATAACCGCGTGCCGGATCGTACCATTTCACGCGCCCCTCGAGACGCAGAACTTCCGCGTCATCGAAAACTTCATGAGCTAGAACCATAACTTTTTGCTCGCTTAGACAACCCTCGGGCGAATAGTTCTACACAATTTCAAATGTTAAGAGAAGGTAAATCACCCATTCTGTTGCATTGTGCATCCGCAATATCTAGCGACTGCGAGCCATTCTCAGCACAATTAACACAATATGTAGTAAGTGACCACTGTTCACACCCCAACAAGGTGCGAATTGAATGATCTTTTTGTAAACTGCATTTTTCTCCTCACAGGCGAGTGAATTCTGTGGATAACTCACACCAAAGAGCAGTGCGAGTCTTAATTTTCCCCAGAAAAGTGAGTGCATTCCACCGCCAATACACGCAATTGGATATATTCCAACGCGGGTATCGAGCAGATTCGAATCAATGGATCACGAATTGGCGGAGGCAACTCGCCTGTCAGGTTAGCGTTCGTCCAGTTTAGCGATCGTCCAGATCAGCGCGCAGGCGATCTGCTTCGATCAGCCGGGCCTGGGCTTCGGTTGAGCGGAAAATGCCGCTGTTTGATCCATGTTCGGAACATTCAACGGATTCCACCCAGCACCGCCCCTTGGTGAGAGATTGAACAATCTCGTTGGCCTTGTGGAAGGTCATCTCGGCCACGCGCTCGCAACTGGTGCCCTTGACGATGCGAACTCGAGCGATGCCCCGATCGCCCAGTGCGACCAGAGCATCACGCTCCGGGTCATCCTCCGCCACCAGCAGCGTGTGGTCGAACATTTCATGCAGCCAGTCGCGGATCTGACCGAATCCGCCCTTGCCGAAATCCAATACCCAGCCGCGCTTGTCCAGTTGTTCTGCAGCGAACACAAAGTGGAAGCCGAAGGAATAGCCATGCAACAGGTGGCAATCACTGTCCGCAGCCCATTGGCGGGACGTACAGGACAGTCCGCGTTCATTGCCGTAGGTCTTGGTGGAAAGATGCGCCATGGTCGAATTCCGGTTTCAAAGCCCTCACCCTGTGTGGTTACCACAGGTCCGGTCTGGTCTTCACGAATGGAGGGGGACAATCAAACATCGTGGCACTCCCTAGGGGAATCGAACCCCTCTTTCCAGGTTGAAAACCTGGCGTCCTAACCGATAGACGAAGGGAGCGCAGCGATGTGAGAGCGGTCGTATAAAAAAGCTTGGGCGGGGTTGCAAGCACCTTGTGCTGAAAATCTTCAGCTTAATGCAGCAGCCATGTCCTCGACCTGCAGCTGGACCGAGGTGCGGCCCTGCCATTCATTCAGTTTAACACGCCCGGCGACATGCCAAAACCCGTCCCCCGCGGCGAGCAGTGTTTCACCCAAAGGCGTGTCCGCACAGCGAAAGCAGATTGCCTGGACCTGGGTTCCGTCACGCGCAGCAAAGCTGACACGCACATGGTCCGTGCCCACACGCTTGGCAAAGGCGACGCGCAGTTCCGGGATCACAATACGTGGCTCGGGGTTGCCCTGTCCGAACGGCGCCAGCCGAGCAATCTCGTCCACCAGATCCAGCGTCACTCCTCCGGCCGAGACCATTCCGTCCAGCTTGAGCATTCGCGCCTCGTGCGCGGACGCCAGTTCGGGCTCCAATCGCGCATCGAGGAACTCCACCAGGGCATTGATGCCGTCAGCATCAACCGTCAGACCGCCGGCCATGGCGTGCCCGCCACCGGCCAGCAACAGGCCCGCCTCGCGCGCGGCGGCAATCGCACCGCCCAGATTGACCCCTTCAACAGAACGCCCGGACCCCTTGCCCAGGGCCGGTGACTGGCCGCGATCGATACCGATCACGATGGCCGGTTTGGCGAACCGCTCCTTGATCCGCCCTGCGACCACGCCGATGACGCCGGGGTGCCAGCCATCGCCGGCAGCAACCAGAATGGAACGGTCTGCCGCCTGTGACTGGACCTGGGCCATGGCCTCGTCGAGCACCAGCGCCTCGATTTCCCGCCGTTCACGATTGAACTGGTCCAGCTCGCTGGCGATCCCGGCAACATCCTCGGCATTTTCGCTGGATAGCAGGCGGGTCCCCAGGTCAGAACGCCCGACACGCCCGCCCGCATTGATCCGCGGCCCGATGACAAAGCCCGCATGATAAGTGGTCGCCGCTCCGTCAACGGAGGCGATCTGCGCAAGCGCTTTGAGCCCCGGGCGCGACCAGTCACTCATGACTTTCAGCCCCTGGGTGACGATGGCCCGGTTCAACCCATGCAACGGTACGACATCGCAAATGGTGCCGAGCGCCGCCAGGTCCAAGAAACCGAGCAGGTCGGGCTCGGCCCGGTCCACAAAGGCACCACGCCGGCGCCCTTCCCGGTTCAGCGCGGCAAGAAAGACAAAACTGACGCCGGCAGCAGCAAGGTGCCCGCATCCGGATTCATCATCAGGACGGTTGGGATTGATCAGGGCATCCGCCGGCGGAAAGTGTTCATCCATCAAGTGATGATCAACAACGATCACAGCCAGCCCCATATCGGCCGCGGCCTGAAGCGGTTGATGCGCGGCCGCACCGCAATCGACGGTGATAACGAGCTCGACACCCTGCTCCTGCAGCTGACGAAATGCCTCGGTATTGGGGCCGTATCCCTCATCGACACGGTCAGGCACATAAAACGTCCAGGCCTGATCCAGTGCTTTCGCCCATCCAAGCAGCTGGGACGCGGAGGTGGCGCCATCTACATCGTAGTCGGCAAAAACCGCGACCTTGCAGCCAGCCTCGATCGCGTCCCAGACTTGCTGTGCGGCAAGGTCCATATCCTTGAAACTGCTGGGATCGGGGAAACTGTCTTTCAGGCGCGGCTCCAGGTAACCGGCGACAGCGTCTGCACGCATGCCACGCCCGGCAAGGATGCGCGCCAAGGTCTCCGGAAGCTGATGCTGACGCACGATCTGGCTGATGAGCGCGTCATCGGGAACCGGCATGCGCCAGTTCTTGCCCAACACGGAGCGCTCCACGCCCAGCACAGGGGCCAGGGCCTGGGGCGCTGCGTCTTGGACGATGTCTGACATGCCTAGAGCGGCAGGTCGGTGCGAATGCGACGAATGGAATGATCAGCCGAGTCCAGCACCAGGGTTTCGGTGGAGACGACACCGCCGGACTTTCGCACACCGGTGACCAGGTCACCATCGGTCACGCCGGTGGCGACGAAGAGGCAATGGCTGGCCGCCAGTTCGGACAGGTCATACTTGCGGTCGAATTCCTTGACGCCAACCCGTTCGGCCCGTGCCCGCTCGTCATCATTGCGGAACACCAGGCGGGCCTGCATCTGGCCCCCGATCGAGCGCAGCGCGGACGCCGCGAGGACACCCTCCGGTGCGCCACCCTGGCCAATATACATGTCGACATTGGTACCCAGACCCGCAGCGCCCATGGCACCGGCGACATCACCATCCGGGATCATGCGAACACGCCCGCCAACAGACTTCACACCGTCGACAATGTACTGATGGCGCGGACGCTCGAGGATACAGACCGTGATCTCACTGGGATCAACTTCCTTGGCCTTGGCCAGCGCAATGACATTGTCCTCTGGCTTGGCATCCAGGTCGATCACTCCGGCGGGAAGCCCCGGCCCGACTGCGATCTTGTCCATATAGGTGTCGGGAGCGTGCAGCAGACCACCGCGCAGGCTGAGCGAGAGAACCGCGAGCGCGTTGGGCATGTTCTTGGCGGTCAGCGAAGTGCCCTCAAGCGGATCGAGTGCGATATCGATTTCCGGGCCCTCACCCGTACCGACTTCCTCACCGATGTAGAGCATAGGCGCCTCGTCGCGCTCGCCCTCACCGATCACGATACGGCCTTTCATGGCCATGGCGTTGAGGCCGGTCCGCAGCGCATCTACAGCCGCCTGGTCAGCCGATTCCTTTTCGCCACGACCGATCCAGTCATAGGCCGCGCGGGCCGCGGCCTCGGCTGCCTTGACGGCATCCATTGCAAGATTGCTCAGCGCCTTGGTGTCGCTCATTCTCTTAGTCTCCTGCCCCGACCGTTCGGGGGATCTGCAAACTTTATTGCGGCGGTGTCGTCCGTTGCCGGCCCGCCTCGATGAATTCTTCCGTCGTCAGCCGATCTTCGCCGTCCATGGACTGCGTCTGTTCGAGAAGTTCCTCACGTTTTTCAAGAACCTCGCTCATCTGAGCGTCATTCTCTCGCCGGACTCGCACATCAGACTGATTTGCGTTAACGCTAACAGGGGTTTCGGAAGATGCAAGATATTCTGCACGTCTTTCCGTAATCCATTCCGGCTCTTCCACGCTGGCCTGGGGCATTTGCACCGACGCGCATGCAGAACAGGCAAGGCAAAAAAACAGGATACCTACAAACCGGTTCATGATATCTCCTCGCGCAGGACGCGCTTGTCACCTTCTATACCGTCTCCTCTCCAGGTTCCAATCCCCGTTCTCAAGGAATTCCCATGTCGAGCAAGGACAACCAGGACAACACAGCATTTCCAGGCGGCAATTGGTCTGAATGGACCGAGAAAGACCTGGAAACGCTGGATCATGTGTCCCGCAATCTGATGCAGGCTTCCCTGAAGTCGCAGAAACTGATGTCCGAAGTTGTGGCCAAGGCGCTGGAGGGGGATCCCGTCCTGCCGCAGGCAGACCCGTTCCACTCGGCGCCTGAATTCGGCGAGGTCTGGACCCAGATCATATCGCAACCCGAGCTGGTCATGCAGGCCCAGGCGGATCTCATGAAGGGCTATCTGGACCTGTGGTCGAACACGACCAAACGGGTCGTCACTGGTGACGAGGCTGCGGCGATCAAGCCCGAGGCCGGCGACAAGCGCTGGCGGTCCAAGGACTGGAGCGAAAACCCGGTCTTTGATGCCATCAAGCAGTCCTACCTGCTCAACCAGCATTTCCTGATGGGCCTGGTGCATGGCGTCGACGGAATTGACGAGAAGACCAAGCGCAAGGTCGAATTCCTGACCAAGCAGATGACAGATGCGCTGGCACCGACCAATTTCGCCCTGACCAATCCGGATGTGATTCGCGAAACCATGCAGTCGCGTGGCGAAAACCTGACCCGCGGGCTGAAGAATTTGATGGCCGACCTGGAAAAGGGACGCGGTCGCCTCGCCCTGACCCAGACCGATATGGAAGGCTTCAAGGTTGGCGAGGACCTGGCCACGACAGCCGGTGAAGTTGTTTTCGAGAACGACATTATCGAGCTGATCCAGTACGCGCCCACCACGGACACGGTCAAAAAGCGCCCGCTCCTGATCGCACCGCCCTGGATCAACAAGTTCTACATTCTCGACCTGCGCGAGAAGAACTCCATGATCCGCTGGCTGACCCAGCAGGGATTCACCGTCTTCCTGATTTCCTGGGTCAATCCGGGTCCGGAACTCAAGGACAAGACGTTCGAGGACTACATGCATGACGGCCTGCTGGCGGCGATCGACGCTGTCGAGGAAGCAACAGGCGAAACCTCGGTCAATACGGTGGGATATTGCGTCGGTGGCACCCTCCTCGCCAGCACGCTGGCCTATCTGGAAGCCACGGGTCAGCCGGAACGCATTGCCTCGGCGACGTTCTTTGCGGCCCAGACCGATTTTGAACTGGCCGGAGACCTGCTCATCTTCATCGATGAGGAGTGGATGAAGGAGATCGAGCGCCTGATGGATGCCCAGGGCGGCGTTCTGGACGGTCGAACCATGGCCGACACGTTCAATCTGTTGCGCTCGAATGACCTGGTCTGGTCCTTCACCATCAACAACTACCTGCTGGGTCGCCAGCCGCAGGCCTTCGACCTGCTGTACTGGAATGCCGACCAGACCCGCATGCCCAAGGCGCTGCACCTCTGGTATCTGGACAACATGTACCGCAAGAACCGCCTGTCCAAGGGAGAGCTCAGCTTTGGTGAGGTCCCGCTCGAACTCGATGCGGTCAAGACGCCGATCTACATGCAGGCCTCCCGCGACGATCACATCGCGCCCTACCCGTCTGTCTACAAGGGCGCCAAGCGTTTTGGCGGCCCGGTGCGTTACATGATGGCCGGGTCCGGTCACATCGCCGGCGTCATCAACCATCCCGACGCCAACAAGTACCAGCACTGGACCAATGACGAATTGCCGGACACGGTTGATGACTGGATCGTCGGCGCCGTGGAACATCCCGGCTCCTGGTGGCTCGACTGGCGCGAATGGCTTTATGAGCGCTCGGGCGAGGATGTCCCGGCCCGAAATCCGGGCGACGGCAAGCTCAACCCCATTCGCCCGGCGCCGGGACGCAATGTCCTGGTCCGCTCGGATGATTCCAAGTCCAAGACATAGCCCTGGTCGATCTTCGGCCCTGTAAAAAACGGATCCTCACCGATGTATTCAAAGCTAACCCGTGTCACCGCCGGCCTGGCCGCCCTGGCCTTCGCCACTGCCTGCACCCCGGAAACCAGCAATGAGATGGCCTACCAGGCCCGCCTGATGGAATGTGCCCGGGAGAATGGTTTCACCATGCTGGCCGCGCACCGGGCAGGTTTCGGTCCCGGTTATGCTGAAAACGCGATTTCCTCGATCACGCGCAATGCCTCGCTGGGCGTGCTCTATGCCGAGGTGGATGTCGCCGAAAGTGTCGATGGCGTTCTGTATCTGATGCATGACTGGACGCTGGACCGCACCACGACGGGAACGGGTGAAATCCGAGAGGCCGAATGGAGCTATATCGAGACGTTGAGCCTGGTCGATCCGGATGGTCAGACACTCGAGGAAGGCGTTCCCACGCTGGACAGCGCGATCTCGGCCGCTCGCGAAGCGGGCGTCTACCTCAATCTGGATCTCAAGAATGTTTCCGAGGAAACCCTCGTGGCCGCTATCGAGCGGCTTGATGCAGCAGACCAGGTCATTGTCATCGCCTATTCGGTCGAGGATGCAGCGCGGCTGCATACGCTCAACCCGAACCTGGTCCTGTCCGCGCCGAATGATCCGGAGGCCCTGGATGCGGCGGGGGTCAATCTGGACAATGTCTATCTGTGGCTTGGCGTCGTTGAACCCGATGCGGCAGAGGACCAAGCACTGGCAGAACAAGGACTGGAGGCCGCCGCAGGCCTGTTCCCTCTCGAGGTCGGGGATCCGGCGCTCTACCGGACGGCCGCCTCTACGGGCGTGGAAGTCCTCTCGATCGATGACGTTCTGACCGGCTCGAGCGCCCTCGGCGGTCCAGACGTGCTCAGCGCACAAATCCAGACCTGTCGCAATGCCGCAGATTGATCATTCGGTTTCAGGGGTGTTTCGCCTGTCGGACGCCCCGAACTGAAGCTCGATGTAACGGGCATAGAGTCCGCCGCGCGCGAGCAATTCATCATGCGTGCCCTGGTCCACGACCGCACCATTTTCCATCACCACGATGCGATCAGCCTCTCTTACCGTGGCCAGCCGGTGCGCGATGACCAGGGTCGTGCGGTCGCGTGACACGCGTTCAAACGCCTGTTGAATGACCTGTTCGCTCTCGCTATCGAGCGCACTTGTTGCCTCGTCCAGCAACAGGATCGGCGCATCCCTCAGGATCGCCCGGGCAATGGCCAGCCGCTGGCGCTGTCCACCGGACAGGGTGCTAGCATTCTCGCCCAGCTGGGTGTCATAGCCCTCCGGCAGGGCCATGATAAAGTCATGAGCATTTGCGGCCCTTGCAGCTTCGATGACCTCTTCGCGTGAGGCATCCGGTCGGCCGAACAGGATATTGTCGGAGACTGACCCGGAAAACAGGGGCGCGTTCTGCTGCACGATGGCCAGGGCATTGCGCAACGCGACCGGATCCACATCGCGGATATCGGTATCATCCAGCGAGATCGCACCCGCCGCCGGATCATACAATCGCAGCAAGAGCTGGAAGATCGTGCTTTTGCCTGCACCGGACGGCCCGACCAGGGCGATGGTTTCGCCTGGCGCAACCTCCAGCGCGACATTGCGCAGGACATCCTCGCCAGGACGGGCGGGATAGGCGAAGGTGACATCATCAAAACGGATCCGCCCGGCCAGCGGTTGCGGCAGGGATTTCGGATCAACCGGCGCCTCGATCTCTGCCTCAGCCGACAACAACTCCATCAGGCGTTCTGTTGCGCCCGCCGCGCGCATCACCTCGGCATAGGTTTCCGTCAGCATGCCCACGCCGGACACGGCGACAAAGGCATACATCACAAACTGGGTCATGGCGCCGGGCGTGATCGCACCGGACTGGACCTGGATCGCCCCGAACCACAACACGGCCATCAGCCCGGCCAGCACGACAGAGAAGATGATCGCGGTCATGTAGGCGCGTGTCCGGATCCGGCGCAGGGAGGCCGCGAAATTGGTTTCGACCGCGTCCCCGAAACGCCCGCGCTCCTGTTCTTCGCGGGTAAAGGCCTGGACGGTCTCGATCGCTGTGAGGCTCTCGCTGGCGCGTGCAGAGGCATCCGCCAGCGTGTCCTGGCTATCACGGGAGAAACGCTGGACCCGTCGACCGAAAATCATGATGGGCCCGAGAATGACCGGGCCCAGCGCCAGCACCATCAAGGACAGCTGCCAGTTCACCACAACCATCAGCGCCAGCGCCCCGCCCGTCGTCACCACGGTGCGAATGGCCACGGATACGGACGACCCGACAACGGTCTGGATCAGGGTCGTGTCCGTGGTCAGGCGGGACAGGACCTCTCCGGTCCGCGTCGACACGTAGAAGGCCGGGCTGAGGCTGAGCAGGTGGTTGAATACATTCTTGCGCAGATCCGCGACGACACGCTCGCCGAGGCGCGAGATGAAATAGAAACGCAGGGCGCTGACCAGACCGAGCAGCAGGGCGAGCCCAATGCCGGCCAGGAAAAAGGTCGACAGTTCTGCATTGGGCAGCAGATCGGTGCACAGTTCCGACGCGCTGGCGCCGCCAAATCCGCAATCGACCACCAACCGGAACGCGCCTGGCAGGGCGAGTGTCAGCGTGGCCGCGAGGCCGAGGAAAATGACGAAGAGGAACAGCGTCAGCGGATAGCGGAGCACATAGGGCAAAAGCCGGCTGAGCGGTTTCAGCTCCCGTCCCTTCTCCCGGTTCGCCTGTTCATTCTCGATCTGGGTCGCAAAGCTGGAGCCCCGGTCCTGGTCGACCTGGGCGCGGGGTTTGGCAGTGTCAGTCACATTGTCCTCGAAAGATGGGGGCTGCGCCAGGAATGTAGGTGGCGCAGCCCCGACATCCCAGGGGGGAGTCTTAAGGCTTGCGGGCGATAACGAAAACCGAATTTCCATTGGGTGCCACCCATTCATGTTCCACCTCGAAGCCGGCGTCACGCACGCTGTCCACAAGCTGGCGGATGGTGAAGATCCGCACGAGCGGCAGTCGGCCGATCATGCGCCCGGCCCACAGGAACGGCGCCATAAACCAGAGCTTGTTCCCCAGGCATGCGGTGCTGGAGATGAAATACCCGCCCGGCTTGAGCAGATCGCGAACCTTGCCCATCGCTGGCCGACGGTCTGCGAGCAAATGCAGGATGCTCATGCCCAGCACCACGTCGAAACTGCCCGCTGGCGCCGTCAACGTATCGAAATCAGCTTGTTGAAATGTCACGTTCTCAACACCCTGCTCGGCTTTTTGCTGTTCGGCAAACGCCAGCATCTTTTCGGAGATATCGGTTGCCAGAATGTGTTTGACGTAGGGGGCATGACGCAGCGCTGTTCCGCCTGTGCCACAACCGAATTCGAGCACTTCGCTATCGGTAGCGAGTTTTTTTTGGGTGAGCTCGAGCTTGTGTTCATAAGCCGCCTCATCCTCGATGGGAGACTGGAAATACTTGGACGCAATCCGGTCCCAGAACCGTGCCTTCTTGTTCATTATCATTCTCTGTTGTCTATCGCTGGACCCTGTTTAGCCATACATAGATCGAGTATAAATTGCGCATTTTTGGACATCTGATATACGCACAACAATGAACTGGCAGGCTATATCATTCGATTGGAACCAGGTGCGGGCCTTTCTTGCGACGGCAGAGGAAGGCTCCCTGTCCGCCGCAGCCCGCGCGCTGGGCCAGACCCAACCCACCTTGAGCCGACAAATCACTGCGCTGGAAGACGCGCTGGGCATCACCCTGTTTCAACGCGGACATCGCTCGACCGATCTCACTCAGTCCGGCATTGAATTGCTGGAGCATGTGCGGGCCATGGGTGAAGCAGCGAGCCGGATCTCGCTGACAGCATCCGGACAGGCCTCGACGGTGGATGGTCAGGTCACCATTACCTCAACCGATACAATGGCAGCGGTCTTCCTGCCGAAAATCCTTCGAAAACTGCGCGAACAAGCCCCCAACATATCGATCGAGATCATTGGTGCATCGGAGATCCGGGATCTGCGCAAGCGTGAGGCCGATATAGCCATTCGTCACGCCCGCCCGGACCAGGCCGATCTGTATTGCAAGCTGATCGGGGAAACGAAGGGCGCACTCTATGCGTCCAGGGGTTTTCTTGACGAGTGGGGCAGACCGAAAAATCCCGAGGATCTTAAAAACTACCCCTTCATCGGTTTCGACCGGAATGAGGAGGCGCTCCCCTATTTCCGGGAGATGGGATTTGAGATCGGGCTCGAGAATTTCCGCATCAGCGCCAATCGCGGCCCCGCCATCATGGCCTATGTGCGCGAGGGACTGGGCATCACGCCGCTGACCCATGATTTCGCCAGCCTGTATCCGGAGTTGGAAATGGTGCTACCGGACCAACTCAAGGCGCTCGACGTACCGGTCTGGCTGGTGACCCACCAGGAACTCAAGACCAGTCGGCGGATCCGGCTGGTGTTTGATCTTTTGGCGGAAGAGTTGACGGCGATCCTCAAAGCACAAACCCGCCCCTGAACAAAAAACGGGCGGCTCCGTCTGGAACCGCCCGCCTTGAAACCTGTAAAGGTCGCAGCGATTAACGCTTGGAGAACTGGAAGGAACGACGGGCTTTCGCCTTACCGTACTTCTTACGTTCAACAACGCGGCTGTCGCGCGTGATAAAGCCGTTGGCTTTCAGCACCGGACGCAGGCCCGGCTCGAAATAGGTCAGAGCCTTGGAGATACCGTGACGAACCGCACCGGCCTGGCCAGACAGGCCACCGCCCTTGACGGTTGCAACGATGTCAAACTCGTTGACGCGCTCAGCGGTTTCCAGCGGCTGCTGGAGCAGCATGCGCAGTACCGGACGCGCAAAATACTGTTCCTGATCGCGACCATTGATCGTGATCTTGCCATTGCCACGCTTGATCCAGACACGAGCAACAGCGTTCTTGCGCTTGCCGGTGGCATAGGCGCGGCCGTGTTCGTCGATCTGCGGCTCGGTCGGCGTTGCGCTGGTTTCGACAGCGTCATTGCCGGCGTCAGTGATGACGTCTTTCAGGTCCTCGAGGGAGCGAGCTTCATCAGCCATGATCAGCCTCGTGCGTTCTTGGAGTTCATGGATTTGAAATCGATCACTTCCGGCTGCTGAGCCTCATGCTTGTGATCGGTGCCAGCGTAGACGCGCAGTTTGGAGAACTGCTTGCGAGCCAGCGGGCTTTCTTTCGGCAGCATGCGTTTGACCGCAGCTTCCAGGACGCGTTCCGGGAAACGACCGTCCAGCAGTTTCGCCGGGCTGGTTTCCTTGATGCCGCCCGGGTGACCGGTATGACGGTAGTAACGCTTGTCGTCGCGCTTGTTGCCGGTGAAGACAACTTTCTCGGCGTTGATGACAACAACGTGGTCGCCAGTGTCGACATGCGGGGTGAAATCCGGGCGGTGCTTGCCGCGAAGACGCATGGCGATGAAAGACGCCAGGCGGCCAACAACAGCGCCCTCTGCGTCGATCACAATCCACTTGTTTTCGACTTCCGCCGGTTTTGCGGAGTAAGTTTTCATTTCAATCCTGCCTCAGATTTAGAGCCATGGTGCGAATTCGAGCGCGCGATTTACGTCTGAATGACTCAAGGGTCAAGCATGAATCGCAAAAAGCGTTGTTTTAATTACACCTAGCAATACGGTTATATAATACCGCAAACTCAGACGCGGTCACGCCAGCGCGGCAAACCCGTTGTATTTGCTAGGCAAATCAAACCAGCCAGGGGACCGGAATGTCACTGTCACGCCGCCATTTCCTGCAGCAAGCCGTTGCAACATCTGTTGCCTTTACCGGTCTGGCCGCCTGCCAGACGGCGCGCGGCGCCACCGCCCTGCCGCTGGACAATCTCAAGCAGCCCTATCTCAACATGATCGACCCGCATGGCCCGCTGCGTCGCGACCTGGCCGGCCTGTTCGACCTTCCGGACGGGTTTTCCTACCGGGTCCTGTCGACAATGGGTGAGGAAATGTCGGACGGCCTGCTCGCCGCTGGTGATTTTGATGGCATGGGTTGTTTTGCCCGCCCGGATGGCCTGATCACCCTGGTGCGCAATCATGAACTTCGCCAGGACGAATACGCCAAATCCGCCTTCGGTCCAGATGCATCCCGGCTTGATCGCATTGACCGCTCGCGGGTCTGGGACTGGACCGAGGACGGCCGCCCGCACCTGGGGGGGGCACCAGCCATCTCATCGTCAATCCGGACACTCTGGAGGTTGAGCGCAGCTATATGTCCCTGGTTGGCACCAATAATAACTGCGCCGGCGGCGTCACCCCCTGGGGCAGCTGGATCACATGTGAGGAGACTGAAATGAATGCCGGCCCGGGCGCACGCGTCGAGCACGGCTATAATTTCGAGGTTCCGGCATCGGCCACCGGCCTCATCCAGCAGGTTCCGATCAACGCCATGGGGCGTTTTCGCCACGAGGCCGTCGCAGTTGACCCAGCCAGCGGTGCCGTCTTCCAGACCGAAGACCAGCGCGGCACCTCCCTCTTCTATCGCTATCTGCCGGATGTACCGGGCGAGCTTGTCCGGGGTGGTCGCCTGCAAGCCCTTGCTGTTCGGGGTCAGCCGGGCGCAGATCTGCGCAATTGGGACATGCAGACCATCGCCCTGGGTGGCACCGTGCAGGTCGAGTGGATCGATCTGGACGATGTCGAATCCCCCAATGCCGATCTTGCCGAGCGCGGCCATGCGGCTGGCGCGGCGCGATTTACCCGCGGCGAAGGCCTGTGGTGGGGCAATGGCGAATGCTACTTCACCTGTACGGATGGCGGACCAGCCCGCATCGGCCAGATCTGGCGCTATCGCCCCAGCCGTTTCGAGGGCCGTCTGGCAGAAGCCAGCGAGCCTGGCGAACTCACACTTTTTGTTGAAAGCACGGATGATCGCATCATGGAGTACTGCGACAATATCTGTGTGGCGCCTTGGGGTAACCTTATTGTCGTGGAAGACAGTGACAGAGATCAGTACATCCGCGGCGTGACGCCGTCCGGCGAGGTGTATACGATTGGTCGAAATGCCGTAACCGGCCCCGATGGCGAAAAAAGTGAGATTACCGGTCCATGTTTCAGTCCCGACGGTTTGACCCTGTTCTTCAATGTTCAAAATCACCCTGGGCGGACGTTCGCCGTCCGCGGTCCCTGGCGCGTGCGAGCCTGATTGGCTGTTCCCTGCTCGCGCTGGCCGCATGTGGTGAAATCGAGGAACCCGATGACGCGCCCGATGTCGCGGTGAATTTCGAACGGGAGGTGTTGGTCACAGCGGCCTTCCGCACCCGTGATGAAGACGCCTCCGACATCGCCTTCCTGCCCAATCTGGAAGCGCCATCGCTGGGCGCTGTGGTTGCGGCGCCGCGCTCGGGAGGACTGGACGTCTATGATGCGGACGGCGAGGTCCGCGCGGAATTCGCCGGTCCACGCCTATCCACCATTGCCACCGCCCCCGAATTCCAGCTGCGAGGCGAGCGCCTGCCCCTCGTCTTCGGTTCCGCCAGCGATGCCAGCGGCCTGCACGGCTTTGTCGTCACGCCGGCCGATTACCGCGTCTTCGAACTGCCCCTGGGCAGCTTCCAGCCACAGGACGGCGTGGCTGGCCTGTGCATGCTGGAAGAAGGTATCGGCTATATCGATCTGGTCCTGCTGGGCACGGGCCCGTCTGCGGAAATCATCCGCATCCAGGATAGCGGCGAAGATCTGCTGAGCGTTGCGCAACGCGCCAGCCTGACACTCTCCTCGCCGGCGCGCGAATGCACCAGCATCAATGGTTCCATCTATACGCTGAGCCCGGCCAGCGGCGTGACCCGCCTGGACGAGAACGGCACTGTCCTCGCCGAGCTGCAGATCGCCGCGACAGGCATTTCAGCCGGCGAGTTCGACGGGTCACAGCTGATCGTGCTGACCAATGGCGCAAGTCGCGAATTGCACACCTATCACGCTGACAATCTGGAGCGCGCGGCAGAAGTGACCGTCGTCGATGGCCTCAGCACGCCGGGAATCACTGAGCCCTCAGCCATTGACATCACGGCTATCACCTATGGCTATACGGCCTATTCAGAAGGCATGGTTGGCGTTTTTGACCGCGCCGACAACCGCGTGAAAGTGATCTCGCGAGAAGCCTTTACGCGCGCCTATTTGACTGTCGAATAGGCTAGATCGACCGGCGGGCGGTCCAGGTGGCCGCCCCGCAGGCGATAAACAGCAAAATCGCACCACCCTGGTGGAACAGGGATAATGACAAGGGTGCGTAAGCCAGCAAAGTGGCGATCCCCAACGCGACCTGGGCCAGGACCAGGGCCGGCAGGATGATCAGGAAGGGTTTGAGCGATACGCGCGGCTCCCGGAAAATCATCCATGCCGTGACGCCTGTCGCGATGATCACCAGATAGGCCAGCCAGCGATGCTGCATCTGCACCGCCGCACGGCTT
This sequence comes from Maricaulis sp., assembly GCA_017643585.1. Taxonomy (GTDB): domain Bacteria; phylum Pseudomonadota; class Alphaproteobacteria; order Caulobacterales; family Maricaulaceae; genus Maricaulis. Next base: position 72,339 of record JAEPND010000002.1, on the reverse strand, counting down.
TCGAACATGGCCTGGTAGACGGGCAGGTTGTCATCGCTGAAAGCGCCTCGCAGATAGTCATCCGGGACCAGCTGTCCGCTCATCAGCGGCCAGGTATTGTGCACCAGGCCAGCATCAATGCCCGCAACGAAGGCCCCGGCCAGGATCTGCAGAAAGACCAGGCCCCAGAAGAACACGAACCAGCGCGTATGCGTGCCCGCACGCACTGGCGGCGCCCCGTAGCGGGCCTCCAGAGCACACCAGATAGTCGCTCCCAGCAGCACGAACGCCATGCCCAGATGAGTGGCGAGCCGGTACTGACTGACATCCAGCCGGTCTACCAGGCCCGACGCCACCATCCACCAGCCGATCGCCCCCTGCAGCCCACCGAGAACAAGCAGCCCCAGCAGCCTCGGCTTGAGCCGGGCCGTCAGATCACCGCGAAGCCAGAAAATCAAAAGCGGCACCGCAAACGCAAGACCGATCAGACGGCCAAGCTGGCGATGCCCCCATTCCCACCAGAAAATGAACTGGAACTCCTCCATGCTCATCCCGCGATTGACCTCCTGGTATTCGGTGGTCGACCGATAGAGCTGCAGCGCCTCTTCCCAGTCGGCGGAGGACAGCGGTGGAATGGCCCCGGTAATCGGCTTCCATTCGGTGATGGACAGACCGCTATCGGTCAGCCGGGTTGCGCCACCGACAATAATCATCGCGCAGATCATCAGCGCGACAATGAACAGCCAGGTCGCGACCATGGGCGGGGTGTGGGATCGATAGCTCATGACAACTCCTATTGGCTCCGTAGCTATCGCATCTCGACGAGAGCGCAAGCGTCAGGGACGGTGAAATCATGTCGCAGGCTGAATTGGGGCTCGCCCTGAAACCGCACTCGCGCCATGATGGTGAAAAGCGATGAGGACGGAAATGAGCTACACGGATCAGACGGTTGTAATCATCGGTGCCGGCCAGGCCGGTGGACAATGCGCGTTGAGCCTGCGTCGCAACGGGTTTGATGGCCGCATCATCATGGTCGGAGACGAGCCGCATCCGCCCTATCAGCGCCCGCCCCTGTCCAAGGCCTACCTGTCCGGCGAAATTGGCGAGGACCGGCTCTGGGTACAGACACCACAGGCCTGGGATGAGCAGAAAGTGGACATGCGCACCGGTTTGCGGGCCCTGGCAATCGATCGCGACGGCAAGAGCGTGACGTTCGACGACGGCTCCAGCCAGGCCTATGACCATCTCGTCTTTGCTACCGGATCGCGCGTGCGCGAGCTGCCGGTCGACGGCGCCGATCTGGACGGCGTTCGCTATCTCAGGAATATCGCTGACGTTGATGCCCTCAAGGCCGAGGTCCGGACGGGCCGCCGCATCGCCATTATCGGAGGCGGCTATATCGGGCTGGAAGCTGCCTCTGTGGCCAGCAAGCTGGGTGCCGAGCCCGTTGTCATCGAGGCCATGCCCCGCCTTCTCGCTCGGGTCGCCCCGGAAGCGCTGTCGAGCTTCTATCTGGAGGCGCACCAGAAACGTGGCGTTCAGGTCCGCCTCGACAGCCAGGTGCGTCGTTTGCTGGGCGATGCGGGACGCGTGCGTGCCGTGGAGCTGGCAGACGGAACCGAGATAGCGTGCGACAGCGCGCTGGTCGGGATCGGCGTTCTGCCCAATATCGAATTGGCCCGCGATGCCGGCATTGAATGTGACAATGGCATTCTGGTGGATGAAAAGGGTCAGACCTCAGCAGACGGGATCTACGCCATTGGTGATTGCTGCAATCAGCACAACTGGCTGGCGGGCCAACGCATGCGCCTGGAATCGGTTCCCAATGCGCTTGAACAAGGCAAGCTGGTCGCGGCCGCGATCTGTAGCCAGCCACTGCCCCGGCGCGAAGTGCCCTGGTTCTGGTCGGACCAGTTCGATCTGAAACTGCAAACCGCCGGATTGATGCAGGCCGCGAATGGCAGCGTGATCCGCCAGGGCGATAATCCGGACCAGATTACGATTTTTCATCTTCGCGACGAGGTGCTCGTTGCTGCTGACTGCGTGAACGACCCGCAGAGCTTCATGGCGTCCAAGATGATGATCATGAAAGGTGCAAAACCCAGCCCGGACGATCTGGCCAATACCGAGGTCCTGATGAAGGACATCATGAAAGCGGCGCAATAGCAGCGCAGATCACCAGGACATCGGGAAAATGGTCGGAGCGGCGAGATTCGAACTCGCGACCCCTCGCCCCCCAGGCGAGTGCGCTAACCGGGCTGCGCCACGCTCCGACATGTTTTCGTGGCACGGCGCCACGATGGGGACGCCCTTATAGGCAGCTCCCGGATCAGGGGCAACACCCGTTTCTGCGATAATCAGAGCTTGGGGTTCAAAGCAGACTTCAACTTGGCCCGCGCACCCTCGAGATCCTGGATCACATCCTTGATTTCGCGATTGGAACGAGAACCCGGGCCAGTCTTGCGTACCGCCTGCGGCTTGGTTTCCACATCCGCGCTGTCGACCGCACGGGCCAGTTCACGATTGGGATTATTGCCAAGCTCGACAATCGAGGCCACGCCATTGTCCTTGATGAACTTCTTGGCGCCCTTGATCGTATAGCCTTCTGAATAAAGGAGGTGTTTTATTCCGCGCAGCAAAGCGAGGTCCTGCGGTCGATAGAATCGACGACCGCCCGCGCGCTTGAGCGGACTGATCTGGGAAAACTTGCTTTCCCAAAATCTAAGAACGTGTGCCGGCACATCCAGCTCATCAGCAGCTTCGCTGATGGTGCGAAAGGCGTCCGGCGATTTTTCCAAGACCGACATGCGTTTATCGCGTCAGCCTTCGACCCTGTGACAGAGGTCTAGTCCTTGGACAGAGCCGAATCGACGCGCTCCTTCAGGACGTGCGATGGTTTGAAAACCAGCACGCGACGAGCTTCAATCGGAACTTCTACTCCTGTCTTGGGATTGCGGCCCACACGTCCACGTTTGTCGCGCAGGAGAAAGGATCCGAAAGACGAGAGTTTAACAGATTCGCCGTTAGCCAGCGTATCGGACACCATGCCCAGTACAGCTTGGACAAGATCCGCAGATTCATGGCGGGACAGACCGACTTCCCGGTATACCGCCTCGGCCAGATCTGCACGCGTAAGAGTTTTATCCGACATAGCAATCCCCAGACAGATGAGAACAGGCTAAGCCCCAAAAAGGGGTGGCGTCAACGCTCTCCCCCCGAAAAAAGCCAAGAAAATCGGCAATTTCGCGATTTAGTAGCGGGCCAGAGCCGCTCCCCAGGTGAAACCGCCGCCCAGAGCTTCCATCAACAGGAGGTCGCCGCGCTTGATACGACCGTCCTGAATCGCCCGGTCCAGTGCCAGCGGCACGGACGCCGCGGATGTATTGCCGTGATCGGCCACCGTGGAGATGACTTTCTCGGTCGGGATGGACAGCTTGCGTGCCACGCCTTCGAGAATGCGCTGATTGGCCTGGTGCGGAACGAACCAGTCGACATCCTCGATCGCGACACCCGCGCGCCCGGCGATGGTTGTCATCGATTCCGCGATATTGGTCACGGCGTGCCGGAAGACCTGATTGCCGACCATGCGCAGATGGCCCACGGACTGGGTCGAGGACGGTCCGCCATCGACATGCAGCAAATCCTTGAAACGCCCATCAGAGCGCAGATAGCTGGCCAGCACGCCCGGATCATTCGGGCCCTCGCGTTCTTCGCCGGACAGGACAATGGCCCCTGCGCCGTCGCCGAACAGCACACAGGTCGTGCGGTCCGTCCAGTCGACGATGCGAGACATGGTCTCAGCACCAATGACGATCGCGTTGCGAGCCTGGCCGCGCGCGATGAAATTATCCGCGATTGACATGGCGTAAACGAAACCGGTGCAGACCGCCTGGACGTCAAAGGCCGCACCCTGGGTGATGCCCAGACGAGCCTGGATGACAGTTGCCGTCGACGGGAAAGTAAAATCAGGCGTGGTTGTCGCCAGCACGATCAGATCGATGTCCGAGGCGTCGATGCCGGCGTGATCAAGCGCCTTTCGGGCCGCAGCTTCGGCAAGGTCAGCTGTCGTCTCGCCCTCGGCGGCGATATGGCGCTGGCGAATGCCCGTGCGTTCGCGGATCCATTCATCACTGGTATCGACCAGGGCAGACATTTCCTCATTGCTGAGGATACGGGCCGGAAGATGAGATCCGACACCCGCAATACGCGACACTCGCTCGTCCATCACTCAGCCACTTTTTGCTGCTCGCCATAGTCCATGAACTTGTCGAGCATGCGCCGCAATTCCGGCATGAAATTACTCTGGGCCATGGCGTATCCCAGGCCCAGAGCAGAGGCGAAGCCCTCTCCGTCGGCACCACCATGACTTTTGACGACGACCCCTTTGAGGCCAAGCAGGACACCGCCATTGATATAGCGCGGATCCATACGCTGACGCAGGCGGTCGAGTGCCCCGAGGGACAGCAGGCCGGCTGCCAGCTTGGCGATGAAGGAGCTCATCAGCGCCTCGCGGACCCATCCGGCGACAAGGCGCGCGGTGCCTTCCGCGGTCTTCAGCGCGATATTGCCCGTGAAGCCATCCGTGACGACGACATCGATCTTGCCCGCGCTGATATCATTGCCTTCGATAAAGCCGCGATAGTCGAGTTCGAGGCCGGAATTGCGAATGAGGCCGTCCGCTTCGCGCACGGTGTCATTACCCTTGAGCTCTTCCTGGCCGACATTGAGCAGCCCCACAGTCGGCTTGCTTTCACCAAACACAGCCCGGTGGAAGGCCTCGCCCATGATCGCAAATTCAACCAGCTGGGTGGCGCCACATTGTACGTTCGCGCCCACATCCAGAACCACCGTATGCCCTTTCGGCGTCGGCCAGTTGGCGGAAATCGCCGGGCGGTGCACGCCCTTCTTCATGCGCAGTATGACTTTGGAGATCGCCATCAACGCACCGGTATTGCCGGATGACACGATCGCGTCCGCCTCGCCGGATTTGACACACTGAATCGCATTCCACATCGACGAGCCTCGCGCGCGGCGCACCGCTTCACTGGGCTTGTCGGTCATCTGGACCTGGGTTTCCGCGTGACGCAATTCGCACACGGCAGCGACCGCAGGATTTGCGTCGAGCAAGGGCTTGAGTTCGTCCTCATGCCCGTGGAGCAGATATTTGGTCTTTCGGTCCGGCCAGCGCTTGAGCGCCTGCCCGATACCTTCAACAACTGCGAGTGGGCCGAGATCGCCCCCCATCGCGTCCACTGAGATCGTAGGAATTCCAGTCATGCAGGAAGGTCGTGTCCCCTTGCGACGGCCCGAACCGCCAAATTCCAGCGGAACTTATCGGACCCCCGTGGAGATGCAAGGCAGGATAACGGTCAATCTACCCGGGCAAAATCCGGAGCACGAGTTTCCGCCAGCGTCAACGCGCCTTGTGCATCAAGCCTTTCAACACTTGCCCGGACGTAGGCAGAGAGTTCACTGGACGCTGCATTTGGCACTTCAGACGCAAAAATATTGCGGGCGATCGCGGCGTCCAGCTCACCAGCATCCTCATCCTTCAACGCCTCATCATAGGCGCTGGCACGGCCGTAGAAGCCTTCCGCCATGAAACGGATCTTCTTGCCGACACCGGAATCACCCACACCCATTTCGCGCATGGCAGCGTCAAAATCATCGAACATGGCGTCGAAGAGGTGTTGAGAAAGCGCTCGATGGGTTTCGTCCTCGCTGGCCTGAAGAACCCGGATCACTAGCGATGTATGCAGAATGACCAGTTCGAAGCGGCCTTCAAGCGTATCGGGAACACGGTCCGCGCCATAAAGGCCCGGTTGGCGGGCTGCTTCCAGTACCCCCTCATAAAGCTCGCGCGCGCGTAGCTTTTCTGGACGTTTTTTGAACAATCCGAACAACATGTAATCGGTGCTCCTCAATCTTTGCACTTGAGGCTAAGCTGCAGGCCGGGTAGGTCAATACGGCAAGTACAGGCCGGGCCGCCCCCGGAGGAGTTAATTCATGCATCGCAGTGTTCGTATTTCCGCTGTTCTCATTGTCTGCTCGCTGGCCATGGCCGCGTGCAATCCGACCCTGCGTTCGCACGGTCATCGTTACGGCATTGATGAAGAGCCGAATGTCGTGGTCGCGGAAGATACGCAACAAACTGTTCTGCAACGCTTCGGCAATCCGTCCACTCGGGGCACCTTCCAGGACGATACCTGGTACTACATCTCCGCGACGCGCGAGAGCCTGGCCTATCTTCGCCCGTCCACGCGCGATCGTCGCATCATCGCGATCACCTTCGATGCTGACGGTGTCGTCGCGGCAGTCAACGAATATGGCCTCGATGACGGACGTGTCGTTGCATATTCCGACACCGAGACCCCGACACGTGGCCGCCAGCTCTCCATCCTGGAACAATTGCTGGGTAATGTCGGCTCCCTGCCGAACGAGCAATTCGGTGGCGAACAGAACCTGCCGGGTGGCGCCGGCGGACCACGCCGCGACCAGTAATCCGGCGCGCCTCCGTCTCAACAAACCCCGGCCACTGGTCGGGGTTTTGTGATTCTGGCAGCATGTCGCTCCTTGTAGGAGATCAGCCATGAATTGGGACGCACTGGATTATATGGCCGCCCTGGCCCTGGTGGCAGGAAGCACTGGCGCCTACTGGATCGCCACCCGGTCGGCCCGCTCGCTCTGGCACCATGTCGCAGTGTTAATCGCAGCCGGCGGGGCCCTGTTGATGCTGTGGATGCAACTGGCGGTCGGCCTGATCGGCTCCGGTGCCCATCCGATAAACCAGGCCATGGGGCTTGTGCTTGTTGTTGGTGCAACAGGCGCCTTGCTGTCGCGTTTTCGGGCGAGCGGCCTGAGGACAACACTTCTCGTCGCGGCCGGGACCCAGATGGTGCTCGGTGCCATAGGCTTCATTTTGTTGCCGGCCGAATTTTTCAGCGACACCTTCCTGGTGACCGCTTTCTTTTCCGGCCTGTGGACAGCCTCAGCCTTCCTGTTTCATCTCGCGGTTCTCAAAGAAATGCGCGCATGAGAAAAGCCCCGGCCAGAGGACCGGGGCTTTCCAGTTCGATCGATCAGGACCGCTTAGCCAGCCAGGAAGGCGAGCAGCAGCAGAGCCACGATATTCGTGATCTTGATCATCGGGTTCACAGCCGGACCGGCCGTGTCCTTGTACGGGTCACCGACGGTGTCACCGGTTACAGAAGCCTTGTGAGCCTCCGAACCCTTGCCACCATGATTGCCGTCCTCGATGTATTTCTTGGCGTTGTCCCACGCACCGCCACCGACGGTCATGGAAACAGCCACGAAGAGACCGTTGACGATCACACCGAGCAGCATGGCACCAACAGCGGCCAGAGCCTGCTCCTGGCCCGCGAGGGCATCGATTGCGAAGTAAAGCACAATCGGAGAAAGGACCGGCAGAAGAGACGGGACAATCATCTCGCGGATCGCGGCCTTGGTCAGGATATCAACAGCGCGGCCGTAATCCGGCTTTGCCTTGAATTCCATGATGCCCGGGATCTCCTTGAACTGACGGCGAACCTCCGCGACAACTGCAGTCGCCGCGCGACCCACTGCCATCATGGACATGCCACCGAACAGGTAAGGCAGAAGACCACCAAAGAGCAGGCCGACAATCACGTACGGATTCTCCAGCGAGAAGTCCGGCTGAACGTGCAGCAGGTGCTCCACATCCGTCGTGTATGCGGCGAACAGCACGAGGGCACCGAGACCGGCAGAACCGATGGCATAACCCTTGGTGACAGCCTTGGTCGTGTTGCCGACGGCGTCCAGCGTATCCGTGGTGTCACGAACGCTTTCATCCAGGCCCGCCATTTCAGCAATACCGCCAGCATTGTCGGTGACCGGACCGAAGGCGTCGAGCGCAACGATCAGGCCTGCCAGAGCCAGCATGGTGGTCACCGCAATGGCGATGCCGAAGAGGCCAGCAAGCATATAGGTCGCCAGAATACCAACAATGATGATCAGTGCCGGCAGCGCGGTCGCTTCAAGCGAAACAGCCAGGCCCTGGATCACATTGGTACCGTGACCAGATTCCGATGCTTCCGCGACGGACTTCACCGGACGGAACTCCGTTCCGGTGTAGTATTCGGTGACCCAGATGATGGCTGCGGTCACAACGAGACCGATCACACCGCACCAGAACAGTGCCATGCCGGTGATCATGGTGCCGCCGATCTCGCCGATCTCACCCATGCCGTTGGGCAGGGCGACCGTATTGACCAGCCACAGACCACCGATGGACAGGACGCCCGCAGCAATCAGGCCCTTGTAGAGCGCACCCATGACATTGGTACCGCCGCCAAGGCTGACGAAGAAAGTACCGATGATCGAAGTGACGATGCAAACCGCAGCAATCGCCAGCGGGTAGACCATCATTGTGGCGCCAAGACCTTCGGCAAAGAAGATCGCGGCCAGGACCATCGTCGCAACGACTGTCACGGCATAGGTTTCGAACAGGTCAGCCGCCATGCCCGCACAGTCACCGACATTATCGCCGACATTGTCAGCGATGGTGGCCGCGTTGCGCGGATCATCTTCCGGGATACCGGCTTCGATCTTGCCCACCATGTCGCCGCCGACGTCAGCACCCTTGGTGAAGATGCCGCCGCCCAGACGGGCGAAGATGGAGATCAGGGACGCGCCGAAGCCCAGGGCAACCAGAGCGTCGATGACCGTACGGTCACCGGACTCAAAGCCCATGGCGCCGGTCAGCAGCCAGAAGTACCCGGCCACACCCAGCAGCGCCAGGCCCGCGACCAGCATGCCGGTGATGGCGCCGGAGCGGAAGGCGACAGCCAGGCCCGCGGCCAGACCGGTGCTAGCGGCTTGGGTCGTGCGCACATTGGCGCGGACCGAAACCAGCATGCCTATGAAGCCGGCTGCGCCGGATAGGACTGCACCGATGGCAAAACCGAGTGCGACTTGCCAGCCCAGGGTGAGCGCAATCAGGATACAGACTGCGGCACCGACGATGGCGATGGTGGTGTATTGGCGCTTGAGATAAGCATTCGCGCCTTCTTGGATGGCCGATGCGATTTCTTGCATCTTCTCCGAGCCTGCACTCGCGCTCATCAGGCGTTGCGTTTGCACAACCCCATAGATGATGGCGAGAACAGCTGCGGCAATGGCCAGCAAAAGCATGTTCATGGCGTAGAGCCCCGTTATTTTTTCCTCACTTCGGCCTTTATTTTCAACGGGGAAGCCAAACGCGGGAATCGCGCCGACCGTAAAAAACTCCCCCTAGACGAATGGACTATGCCCAATGCCCCTAGGGGGTGCAATACGCCGACGCGCTTAACCCGCTAAATAATCAAGAAAAAAGGAAAAACAGGCGTTATCGCGAGAACAGACGGACGTCGAAACTGCGAATCTCCACACTCTCGATTGCGTCTGCGCCGTAATACTCGGCCAGGGCCCCTGCCCAGACCTCTACCGCCGTTTCGCGATTGAGCGCTTGCCCATTCTCTGTGCTCAGATCCGTTCGGAATGCAGACCGGGTCATCAGATCAAGGGCATAGTGCGTGTTTTCCTGCACACGCCAAACATCATGTCCCGGAGCAACGCGCAACCGGACAAGCACGTAGGCGAAGCCTGTCAGACGGCCATTCTGGGCCAGCGGGGCCACAACGGCCGGCATGGTGAAGGAGCGCGGATCATCCTCTTCTTCCTCGACAGCCTCTTCCTCGTCATTGCCGCTGGAAAACAGCATGAGAAAGCGATTGCCGCCTCCGCCGGAGGAGCCTTCATTTTCGCTCGGCGGTGCCACCAGCGTCGACGCCATCGCCGTCGAGCTGAGGAAAACCGACATCAGGATCGAAACAAGAAAACGCATGTCACACCTCACCATCCTGGGTGAGCATACGAAACAGGCGTCAAAAATGCGTAAAACCGCCTGCGGTCACGTCGATGGCCACGCCCGCATCATCCAGCAGCATGCATCCCTCGCCCGGCAAAACGCGCCCGATCCAGTTCAGCGTGACCCCCAGATCTGCCTGCAGGGCCAGGATCTCGCCGGAGCGCGCAGAGGGAGCCGTGAACAGCAATTCGTAGTCGTCGCCCGCACTGGCGAGCTTGACCAGCCCCGCCTGCCCCTCGTTCTCAAGCCACAGCAAGGCCGGGTCCGAGAGCGGGATCATGGCGCTTTCGATCTCGATACCAACACCGGACGCCTTCGCCAGATGCCCGGCATCAGCCAGCAATCCGTCCGACAAATCAATACACGCAGAGGCCAGGCCACGCAGGGCCAGGCCGAGTTCCAGACGGGCTTGCGGCTGCTCGTATCGGGCCAGCAAATCGGTCTGACGGTCGAGCGTGTTCTGCGCCATTTTCAGGCCCAGTCCGGCATCACCGATTGTGCCGGAAACCCAGACATCCTCACCCTCACGCGCGCCAGAGCGGAGAAGCGCCTGGCCGGTCGGAACTTCCCCGACCATGGTCAGGGACAGGACCAGAGCCTCACCACCCAGCGTCGTGTCGCCACCGATCAGCGGAAATTCCAGCGCCTGGGTCTGCCGGGCGAAGGCTGCGGCCAGCGCCTCGCGGTCGCGCGCAGTCCAAGTCTCGGGAAAGGCCACGCTGCTGAGGAATGCCAGGGGGAAAGCTCCCATCGCGGCCAGATCCGACAGATTGCTGTGCAGGGCGCGCGCTGCAATGACATCGGGGGTCGCAGCGACGGGAAAATGCCGCCCCTCAACCAGCATATCGCTGGCCAGCACGATCTCATGCCCCGCTTGCGGGGTGAGCAAAGCCGCATCATCGGCCAGCCCAAGCGCGGCGGGGTGCCCAAGCGTCAGGGGTTTGAGCGATGCCTCGATGAAATCGAATTCACCCGACTTCGCCATATCAGAATTCCGATGCGCGCGCTTTACGGCCACACTTGTCCAGCGCGGCATTGACGAATTTCGGCTCGCTGCCGTCAAAGAAGGCATTGGCGATCTCGACATATTCATCGATCACGACCTTGGCCGGGACATCATCGCGCTTGAACAGCTCGAACCCTCCAGAGCGCAGAATTGCCCGTACGGTCGCATCCAGTCGTTCCATGCGCCAGCCATCAGCAAGAACGTCGTCGATAGCCGGATCGACCGTTGCCTGATTGCGAACCACTCCGCTGACCAAATCTTCAAAGAAGTTCTCGTCCGCCTCGACATATTCCGGCCCTTCATCCGCGGCACCGAAACGATGATCGCGGAATTCCCGGATCACATCCTTGGCACCACGCGACGCGATTTCCATTTGATAGAGGGCCTGTACAGCGGACAGGCGCGCCATACGGCGCAGACGCGCACGGCGTTCGGACGGGTTTTCTTTTTCTGTCATCTTAATCTTCTGCTTCGCCACGAAAGCGGTCGCGAAGCTGCAGGATGGACAGACAGGCTTCGGCCGCATCAGCGCCCTTGTTTTTCTCGACCGCCCTTACCATGGCCTGCGCCCGGTTTTCCACCGTCAGTATGCCATTGCCTACCGGAACGCCCTCCAGAGACAAGTCCATCAGGCCCCGCGCTGACTCGCCACAGACATAGTCATAATGCGTCGTCTCGCCGCGAATGACACAGCCCAGCGCGATATAGCCGTCATATCCTGCATCGGTCAGCTCGGCCTGGGTGATGGCCCCAGGAATTTCCAGCGCGCCGGGAACCTCGACAACGTCAAACGAGCAGTCGGCCTTGGCCAGCGCTTCGGACGCGCCCTTGATCATCGGGTCAGCGATATCGCGATAAAATGCGCCGGCGATGATGAGAATGCGATATCCGCTCATGTCAGTCTCCAGAAAACAGGCGTTCCTTGCGAACGCTCAGGCCGTAACCTTCCAGACCAACAATGGTCTGCGGCTTGGTGGTCAACAGGTCCATTTCCTGGACACCCAGGTCGAGCAGGATTTGCGCACCGATGCCGTACTCACGCAGGCGACGGGCTTCACGTTCGTCCTGCGGGAGTGCGGGATGGGCACCCAGGCGCTCGACAATCGCCGTGTGGCTGGTCTCGCGGATGAAGACCATCACGCCCGGACCGTCATTTTCCGCCAGCGCCTTGATACCGGCTTCTGCCAGACCTCCGCGACCGCCAGCCTCGCGCAAGACATCGTCCACAAAGGAGACCTTGTGCATACGCACCAGCGTCGGCTCGTGAGCGGACGGCTTGCCCTTGACCAGCGCAACATGCTCGGCGCCGTCAATCGTATTGCGGAATACGACCAGCTTGAAAGGACCGCCCCACTGGCTGGTAAACTCGCTCTCCAGCCGGCGTTCAATGAAACGATCATTGCGGCGGCGATAGGCGATCAGGTCCTCGATCGTCCCGATTTTCAGTCCGTGCAGCTGGGCAAAAGCGACCAGGTCCGGCAGCCGCGCCATCGTGCCATCTTCATTCATGATCTCGCAGATCACGCCGGAGGAGCCAGCACCGGCCAGGCGCGCGACATCTACGGAGGCCTCGGTATGCCCTGCCCGCACAAGAACACCGCCATCTCGCGCAACCAGCGGGAAGACATGCCCTGGTGTCGCAATGTCATCAGCACCCTTGGACGGGTCCGTGGCAACTTCGATCGTGCGCGCTCGGTCGTGCGCGGAAATTCCCGTGGTCACCCCTTCACGCGCCTCGATTGAAACCGTGAACGCCGTCTGGTGCCGCGAACGGTTCTCCGAGGACATGAGCTTGAGATCGAGTTGCTCGATCCGCTCCTGGCTCATCGCCAGGCAAATCAGGCCGCGACCGTGTTTGGCCATGAAATTGACCGCGTCGGGCGTCGCGAACTTGGCGGGGATGACCAGGTCACCCTCGTTTTCGCGATCCTCGGCATCGACCAGGATAAACATGCGCCCATTGCGGGCGTCCTCGATAATGTCCTCGATCGGGGAGAGAGGGATATCGCTCACGCCTGATCCTCCGAAAATTCGTTCAGGCGCGCGGCGTAGCGCGCCATGAGGTCGACCTCAAGGTTTACGCGCGCGGCTTTTTGCAGTTGGCCCAGCGTCGTCACCTCTGCGGTATGGGGAATAATCATCAGGTCGAAGGTCTCGCGGGTCACGTCATTGACTGTCAGTGACACGCCATCGACCGTCACCGAGCCCTTCTTGGCGATGTACTTGTTGAGCTCCGCCGGTGGCCGGATTGTGAAGACGACCCACTCGCCCTCATCGCGCCGGTCCACGACCTCGCCAACACCATCCACATGGCCGGTGACCAGATGTCCGCCAAGCTCCTCGCCCATGGCAAGGGCGCGTTCCAGATTGACCGCACTGCCCTCGCCCAGATCGCCCAGCGTGGTCAGGCGCAGGGTTTCCGGCGACACCTCGACGGCATACCAGCACCCTTTCGCGGTGTTTTCCTTCTCGACCACGGTCAGACAAGCGCCGGCATGGGCGATGGATGCCCCCATATCGATCGTATTGGCATCGTAAGGCGCCTCGATCTCAAAACGCACAATATCTGTGCCCGTGATCGAGCGCACGCGGCCCTTGGCGGTGATAATGCCTGTGAACATCAGCGAATCCGTTCGTAAGTTTCCTGCAGATCATCACCGCGTTCGGCGACAGAGATGCGATGGAAAATGGGGGCAAGATCGAGACTCTCAAGGCCAAGGTCTGCAAACACGGATAATCCATCGCCCCCCAATACCTTCGGAGCCCTGAACCACACAATGCGATCCACGAGATCGGCCTTGAGTGCAGCTGCGGCGATTTGCCCGCCCGCCTCGATCATCACGCGCTCATAGCCGCGGATCGCCGCAGCAATGTCCCCGGACGCCCGCAGGATCACCTGACGGTCCCCTCGAGCAAAAACCTTGGCGCCCATATTCATGCGCCCCTGCCGGTCCAGCACGATCAGATCCGGCTGTTTCTCCGGCATGGGATCGGTGCGAGCCGTGAACTCCGGATCATCGGCCAGGATAGTGCCCACACCGGTCAGGATCGCGTCGTGCGACGCGCGCATGCGATGCACCTCGGCGCGGCTTTCCGGGCCGGTGATCCATTTGGATTGTCCGTTGGACAGCGCGATCTTGCCATCAAGCGAGGTGGCTAATTTGAGCGTGACCCGCGGCTGGGCGGATGTGCTCATTTTTCCTTGTCGCCTTGCGTATTCTTGCCGCCGCCGAGATGTTCATCCTTGATGAATTCGCGGAAGTCCTCGACGCGATGAAAGTCCTTGTAGACCGAGGCGTAACGCACATAGGCGACGCTATCGACGCTTTTCAGCGCCTCCATCACCAGCTCGCCCACCCGGTCAGAGGTGATGTCGGTCTCGCCGGAGCTCTCCAGCTGCCTGACGATACCGGAGATCATCTGTTCGATGCGGTCGGCCTCGATATTGCGCTTTTGCGCAGCAAGCTGGATGGAACGGCTGAGCTTTTCGCGATCAAACGGAACCCGGCGACCAGACTTTTTCGAGACCGTCAGTTCGCGCAGCTGTACCCGTTCAAACGTGGTGAAACGGGCCGCACAGGACGGGCATTGCCGGCGGCGGCGAATGGCATTGCCATCTTCCGCCGGGCGGGAGTCTTTGACCTGGGTGTCTGGATGACCGCAAAAAGGACAGCGCATTCAGTTACCTTAGGCCAGTTTCGGATAGATTGGGAAGCGTGCTGTCAGCGCCTTCACTTCCTCACGCACCCGGGCCTCGACCTCGGCATTGCCCTCCGGGCTCTCGACCAGCGCGTCGAGAACCTCGACCATGAGCTCGCCAATACGCTTGAATTCGGCCTCGCCGAAGCCCCGCGTCGTACCGGCCGGAGAGCCGACACGCAGACCGGACGTGACCGTGGGCTTTTCCGGATCAAACGGAACGCCATTCTTGTTACAGGTGATATAGGCCCGCTCGAGTGCTTCCTCTGCGATATTGCCCTTGAGGCCCTTCGGACGCAGGTCAATCAGCGTCAGATGGCTGTCCGTACCACCGGACACGATGGCATAGCCGCCCGCCAGGACGGCATCGGACATAGCCCGGCAATTGGCGACAACCTGTTTCGTATACGCCTTGAACTCCGGTTGCAGCGCTTCGCCGAAGGCAACGGCCTTGCCGGCGATGACATGCATCAGCGGGCCACCTTGCAGCCCCGGGAAGATGGCAGAGTTGAATTTCTTGCCGAGATCCAGGTCGTTGGAGATGATCATGCCGCCGCGCGGACCGCGCAAGGTCTTGTGAGTGGTCGTCGTGCAGACGTGCGCGTGCGGCACCGGGCTGGGATAGACCCCGCCGGCGACCAGGCCGGCCACGTGCGCCATGTCGACCAGAAGATAGGCGCCAACCTCGTCAGCAATCTTGCGGAATTCGGCAAAATCGATCTCGCGCGGATAGGCGGAACCACCTGCAACGATCAGGGCCGGCTTGACCTCGTGCGCCTGCTTGCGCAGCGCATCATAGTCGATCAGGGCCGTGTCCTTGTCGACGCCATAGGCATGCGCCTCGAACCACTTGCCCGACATGTTCGGACGCGCGCCATGGGTCAGGTGACCACCCGCATCCAGCGACATGCCGAGGATCTTGTCGCCCGGCTTGAGCAGCGCCAGGAAGACACCCTGATTGGCCTGGCTGCCCGAACTCGGCTGGACATTGGCGTAGGCCGCGCCGAACAATTCCTTGGCCCGGTCAATGGCCAGTTGCTCGACCACATCAACATGCTCACACCCGCCGTAATAACGACGGCCCGGATATCCCTCGGCATACTTGTTCGTCAGGGGCGAACCCTGCGCTTCAAGAACAGCACGCGACACGATGTTTTCAGAGGCAATCAGTTCGATCTGATTCTGCTGACGCAGGATTTCAGCGTGTATCGCGGCGGCAACTTCACGATCGGATTCGACGACCGGTTGAGAGAAAAACGCTTCTGTGGAAGCCATTTCCATCGTGTCTGTGAGGGTGTCAGTCATGGCGGGTCCTTACTCGTTAAGACGCTTTGATAGGCTGGTGTTCGGGGGGCTTCAAGCTTCGTTTTCGCAACGCCGCATCTCGTGGCGGGAAGACGTTGCAATATTACAATTTATTTATGTAATTCACACTGTTCATATTCAAATACGTCAATGCGCTCGTGAAGACTTGAATTGTCATTCAACTCCCAATATCCATTCGAACCGAACAGCGTTCACTGCACGCTGCCCTCTTCCACACAAAACAATAAAGGGACCGGATATGACTGACAGCACTCTGCCTGATATCGACAGAGAAGAACTCCTGCGGATGACGACGGACATCGTTTCATCCTATCTGTCCCATAACTCGGTTCCGGCTGAGAATGTTCCCGACTTGATCAAGTCTGTTCACTCCACGATGACCGGAGTTTCCCTAAGCGAAGAAAAGGCGGAGCAAAAGGCCAAGCCTGCAGTGCCTGTTTCCAAGTCCATCGCAGACGATCACATCGTGTGCCTTGAGGACGGAAAGAAACTGAAAATGCTCAAGCGCTACTTGCGCTCCCAGTACAACATGTCACCGGATGAATACCGTCAGAAATGGAATCTTCCGTCAGACTACCCGATGGTCGCCCCCGCCTATTCTCGCAAGCGCTCTCAGTTTGCCAAGGATATCGGTCTGGGTCGTGGCGCCAAGGCCTGATCTGAAAGATCAAACCTGAATACCGCGGCCGGGCTTCGAACCCGGCCGTTTTTTCTTGGCGTCCTTGTCCTGCTTCCATCTCAGCTTGGCGATGGCGAGGCGCTCGATCTCCACGCGGCTGGTTTTCTCCGGAACCTGGAAAACGACTTCCTCACCGGTCACAGCGTCAACGGCCGCGACACGCATCGCTTTGCCAACGCCAACGATTTCCAGATAGATGTCGTTACCGGCCATCCAGCCTCACGATCAGGCGCGAGCCAGGCCGTCCTGGCCTTCCGCGGATGCTTCTTCCCAGACCTGGTCCAGGGCACGAATAAGCTGGTCGAACATCTCGTCGGTATGCAGCGGCGTCGGTGTTAGACGCAGGCGCTCTGTCCCACGCGGAACCGTTGGATAATTGATCGGCTGGACATAAATGCCGTGGTCTTCCAGCAGGCGATCGGTAATGCGTTTACACAGGACCGGGTCACCGACCTTTACCGGCACGATATGCGTCACAGACGGCATGACCGGATAACCGGCATCGGCCAGGCGCTGTTTCAGGGTCGCGGCGCGTTCCTGGTGCTTCTCACGCAAGTGGTTGCTTGATTTCAGATATTCCACACTCGTACGAGCGCCGGCGGCCAGCGAAGGCGGCAGCGCGGTCGTAAAGATGAAACCCGGCGCCATCGAGCGGATGGCGTCAACAATGGCGCCGTCAGCAGCGATGTAGCCGCCCATAACGCCAAAGGCCTTGCCCAGCGTGCCCTCAATTATGTCGACGCGATGCATCAACCCGTCACGCTCGGCGATGCCCGCACCACGCAGGCCATAAAGCCCGACTGCGTGCACTTCATCCAGATAGGTCAGCGCATTGTACTTCTCTGCCAGGTCGCACACGGCCTCGATCGGCCCGATATCGCCATCCATGGAGTAGACACTCTCGAAGGCGATAACCTTGGGCGCATCGATCGGAGCCACCTTGAGCAGCTCTTCTAGGTGTTCAATGTCATTGTGACGCCAGACGTGCTTCTCGCAGCGCGCGCCCTTCACACCCTCGATCATCGAGGCGTGGTTCAGCTCGTCGGAGAAAATGATCAGGCCCGGAAGGATCTTGCCCAGCGTAGCCAGCGTGGCCTCATTGGCGATGTAGCCGGAGGTAAACAGAAGCGCCGCATCCTTGCGGTGCAGATCGGCGAGAGAGTGCTCAAGCTCGACATGATAATGCGTGGTGCCGGAAATATTGCGAGTTCCGCCGGCGCCGGAACCAACCTCATCGATCGCGGATTTCATCGATTCGACGACACACGGGATCTGTCCCATGCCCAGATAATCATTGGAGCACCAGACCGTAACATCGCGCACATCGCCATCGGGCGTGCGCCAGCGTGCGTTGGGAAAATCACCCTTTTTGCGCATGAGATTGGCAAACACGCGGTAACGGCCCTCGGCCTTTACACGACGTACAGCTGAATCGAATGCGGCTTCGTAATTCATGGGTGCCTCTTAACAGTCTGTCCCGCTCAGTGGGAACTGAGTCTGGATATAAACTGTTAACGGCGCTTCGGCGAATAGACGAAGCGCCGCACCCTGAATTTTTTACAGTGATTACATCCGGAAGCGGATGTGATCGGCCCAGAAACGCTCAATACGGGTCAATGCCGTATTCACGGTCGGCAGGGTTTCACCTTCGACACCGCCAACCGGATGGAGGGATCCGGCCTGGCGGGCGAAGAGTTCGTTGAGCTGCTCGCGCACCGCGTGACCACTCTCGGTCAGGCTGACACGCACAGAGCGGCGATCCGTGGAAGAACGCTCGTGGCGGATGTAACCGGCATCAACAAGCTTCTTGAGGTTATAGGAAACGTTGGAGCCCAGATAATGGCCACGTGTCCGCAGCTCGCCCGCAGTGAGCTCCTGGTCACCAATGTTGAACAACAGCAGCGCCTGCACGCTGTTCACATCTTCGAGCCCTTCGCGATCCAGCTCATCCTTGACGACATCAAGAAGCTGGCGATGCAAACGCTCAACCAGTTGAAGAAGTTCGAGATATTCTGCCTGCGGTCCTGCCTGCGGCGTTACGCTTTCAGCCAATGCCATGGTCTGTACTCCACCCGATCTTTTTGATCTTTGGATGGAATGCTAAACGCAAAGCTCTAAAAACCGCTTAATTTTTACCCCAACTTCCTATCAATAGCTCGTAAATACCTGAAAAGTCTTTGTCACGACCGCCCAGATTATCGAACATCGCATAGAGCGCCTCGGCCTGGGCACCCAGCGGCGTGGACGCGCCGGCGCTTTGCGCGGCATCCTGGGCCAGCTTGAGATCCTTCAGCATCATCGCCGTGGCAAAGCCCGGTTGATAGTCATTATTGGCCGGCGTGGTCGGGATCGGGCCCGGCACCGGGCAATAGCTGGTCATGGACCAGGACTGGCCAGACGCCTTGGACGAGATATCGAAGAATTTCTGCTGGTCGAGACCCAGCTTGTCCGCCAGGGCAAAGGCCTCACACGTGCCGATCATGGTGATGGCCAGCAGCATGTTGTTACAGATCTTGGCGGCCTGTCCCGCACCGGTATCACCGGCATGGATCACAGCCTTGCCCATGGCCTGCAGGAACGGCTCGGCGGCGGCAAAATCGCCTGCGGAACCACCGACCATGAAGGTCAGCGTGCCGCCCGTGGCCGCTGCGACACCGCCGGAGACCGGCGCGTCGACGAATTTGAAGCCCTTGTCGACGGCTGCACCACCAACATGGCGCGCGCTGTCGACGTCGATCGTGGAGCAATCCAGGAAGAGCGTACCGGGCGCGGCGGACGGGAAGACCTGGCCTTCATAGACCGCGCGCACATGCTTGCCTGCGGGCAGCATGGTGACAACGGCATCCGTACCGGAAACGGCATCGGCCGCAGATCCGGCGGCTGACGCGCCCTGCTCCACTGCCTGAGCCACAGCAACGTCGGACAGGTCGAACGCCTTCACATCATGTCCGGCCTTGACCAGATTGGCAGCCATGCCCGAGCCCATATTGCCCAGGCCGATAAAAGCGATCGTCGCCATCTCGTATTCTCCCCTTGCCTGTCCTTAAGCGTCGTTGCCCAGGAAGGTCATTTCATGGTCTGCGTCGAGGGGTTCAAACGCCTCGGCGATATCATTGTCATTGACGCTGGCCAGCGTGGACGGATCCCAGACCGGTGCATTGTCCTTGTCGATAATGACGGCGCGCACGCCCTCATAGAAATCCTTGCTCTTCAGGCACCAGCTCGACGCGCGCAGGTCCTGGCGCATGACATCTTCAAAGGACAGGTCCGCGCCCTTGCGCAGCGCTGCCAGCGTGAGCTTCAACGCGGTCGGGGATTTGGAAGACAGGATTTTCGCCTGTTTTGTCGACCAGCCATCCCCGGCGCCCTGGATGCGCGCGAGGATCTCCTCGACCCGATTTCCGGCAAAGGCTGCATCGATCAGGCCGCGCGTATGCGCCAGATCGCTATCGCCCGGATCGCCGGAAAACTCTTCCAGCAGGACTTCCAGCGCGTCGTCATCGGAAAGGTCTGCGCTTTCCAGCGCTGCGACCAGCGCATCATACAGGCTGGACGGGCAGTAATGGGTCGCGAGGCCCGACGCCACGGCGTCAGCAGCCTTGAGACGAGCGCCCGTCAGCCCCATCCAGGTGCCGATCTCGCCAGCCAGACGCGGCAGGAAATAGGCCCCGCCCACATCCGGGTGGAAACCGATACCGGTCTCCGGCATGGCAAACATCGTGCGGTCGCCTGCAACACGGTGGGAGCCGTGTACAGAGACCCCAACACCGCCGCCCATGGTGATGCCGTCGATCAGCGCCACATAGGGTTTGGGATAATGGTAAATCAGCGTGTTGAGACGATACTCGTCACGCCAGAACAGCCAGGCATCATCATTACCCGCCTGGCCGCTGTCATGCAGCTTGAGGATATCGCCGCCTGCGCAAAAGCCCTTCTCGCCCGCGCCATCGACGACGATCGCCTTCACGTCGTCATCATTGCGCCAGCTCTCCAGCGCCTCGATCATCATCAGACACATTGGATGCGTCAGCGCATTGAGCGCCTTGGGACGATTGAGCGTGATCCGGCCAAGCTGACCGGTCTTGCGGGCGATGATTTCGGGTTTGTCAGTCAAGGTTCAGTCCTCGTCTTCGATGCAGAAGATTCCAATTTTCTTGCCGTCTACTACACCAACGGCGAGGTCGAAAGTGGATTGCGTGAAAGGTTGCCAGCCGCCACTACATCCACCCCCGATGATCTCTCCCCAGTTCGTAAAGGCACGTGCCGCGTCCGAGAAATCAGCAAAAAAGCTGTTCACCCGTGGATGGGACAACAAACGCCTCGGCAGAGCAAACGAGTTATAGGCGATCCCTTTCTTGGCCCGGTCCGCTGCCAGAAGCCTCGCTTCGTCCAGGGGGACCTCTCGCCAATGCGAATGCGTAAACTCATCCGCCAGCGGGGCGACGGCAGGCTGGAATGAATGACGCAAACGGATCAAACGCGCTCGATCAGACCCAGAAGCATAAACCTCTTCAGCGACCAGCCATGACAGCCAGTTGCGGCGACCACTGCTGGTCACCGTCAGCAGATCACTCATAAAACTCCCTCAGCGCCCACTCGTCCTCGACCCAGTCCGGTTCGAGGGTGGCGAAAACCAGGCCGATCCAGCCGAAACGCTCGTCATTGGCTTGTTCGGCCAGGGCCGCTTCGTGTTTGAGCGGGACCCAGCAGACCAGATCACCGACCTTCACCTCCTGCTTGGGCGCATAGGTGGTCTTGGACAGTGCGATGAAACCGCCGTCCTTGGCAGCCACACGCAAGGTTAAGCGCAGACAGCCATCATCCTCGACGGACATGGGCTCATCCGCGCCGAACTCGTCCTTGGCGTCCAGAACGATACCGACCATGGGCTGTTCGGGCACAATGCCCTCTTCCGCATCGGCACAGGCCTGGGCGAAGGCCTCCAGGGTGGTGTCAAAGCTCTTTGGCTCGCTGGCCCCGGTCTCTTCGCCCATGGCGCTCTCCTTTATGCGGTCAATTGCTTGGCGATGATCACTCGCATGATTTCATTCGTGCCTTCAAGGATCTGGTGGACACGCAGGTCACGCACGATGCGCTCGAGCGGATAGTCTTTCAGATAACCGTAACCGCCGTGCAGCTGCAGGGCCTGGTTGGCGACGTCGAAACAGGTGTCCGTCGCAAACCGCTTGGCCATGGCGCTATACTGCGCCGCCATCGGGTCCTTGGTATCGAGTGCCGCTGCCGCGCGATAGAGCATCAGGCGCGAGGCATCGAGCTCGGTCGCCATGTCGGCCAGCTTGAACTGGGTGACCTGGAACTGGGCCAGCTCACGACCGAATTGCTTGCGGGTGTGGACGTATTCCTTGGCAGTCTCGAACGCCTCGGTCGCACCGCCCAGCGAGCAGGCACCGATATTGATACGGCCACCATTGAGGCCATTCATCGCCAGGGTGAAGCCCATGCCCTCATCGGCGAGACGGTTGGCGACCGGGACGCGGCAGTCCTCAAACGTGACGACGCGTGTCGGCTGGGCATTCCAGCCCATTTTCTTCTCATTCGCGCCAAAGCTGAGGCCGGGTGTGTCCTTCTCGACCACGACGGTAGAGACGCCCTTCGGGCCATCATCACCCGTCCGGCACATCACGACGTAATAATCCGACGTACCCGCGCCGGAAATGAACGCCTTGGAACCATTGAGAATGTAATGATCGCCATCACGCTTGGCCTTGGTGCGCAGGCTGGCAGCGTCAGAACCGGCACCCGGCTCGGTCAGGCAATAAGACGCGATCTTGTCCATCGTCATCATGCCCGGCAGGAAACGCTGGCGCTGTTCCTCATTGCCCCAGGTGTCGATCATCCACGCACACATATTGTGGATGGACAGGAAGGCCGCTGTCGCGACACAGCCGCGCGACAGCTCTTCAAAGATCAGCGCCGCATCCAGGCGGGTCAGGTTGGAACCGCCCACATCCTCGCGCGTGTAAATTCCGGCAAAGCCCAGCTCGGCGGCTTCGCGCATCACATCGACAGGGAAAATCTTCTCTTCATCCCAATGTGCTGCGTTCGGCTTGAGCCGGTCATCAGCAAATTTGCGCGCCATATCGCGGATCAGGGACTGGTCTTCGGTGAGAGAGAAGTGCACGGCGGCGCTCCATGATTTGCTTGCGTTGGGCGGAGAGCTATCGCGGCTTGACCCGCGGGGCAAGTTTCGTTTGTTGCATGGGCGCGATCCGGCATAACTACGCTGCCATCAGCCCCGACGGGAAACAGCTATTCCGCTGCACTGCACAATGCGCATGATCTGTTCAGGAAGTTGCGACCAGGCACCTGAGCGGGTTTGCCACACTATCCCCTGATCCCGTATCCAGTTACCAGAACACTGAATCACAACCGCGCCGGACACCGACATGTATCCTTCCACACGACTTCGCCGTACCCGCCAGGCTGACTGGTCCCGACGCCTTGTGCAGGAAAAGACACTGACGGTGAATGATCTCATCTGGTCGGTGGTGGTGTCCGATACGGCTGATCCGGTCGAACCCGTGGCCGCCATGCCAGGTGTGGAAAGACTGTCCCTGAAAGCGCTGGCAACCGCAGCAAAGGATGCGGAGATGCTCGGCATCCCGGCCATCGCCCTCTTCCCGCACATCGATCCCTCGAAAAAGGATGACGAGGGCAGCGAGGCGCTCAATCCGGACGGACTCATTCCCCGGGCGATCAAGACCATCAAGGATGCCGCGCCCAATGTCGGTGTGATCTGTGATGTGGCGCTCGATCCCTTCACCACGCATGGCCATGACGGATTGCTGGACGGAGACTATGTCGCCAATGACGCGACAGTGGAAATGCTGGTCGGTCAGGCCCTGTTGCAGGCCGAATCCGGCTGTGACGTTGTCGCCCCGTCCGACATGATGGATGGCCGCATTGGCGTCATCCGCGAGGCGCTGGAAAGCCACGGCCATCACAACACGATGATCCTCTCCTATGCTGCCAAATACGCGTCGGGTTTTTACGGCCCCTATCGCGAGGCGATTGGTTCGGCAGCCGCGCTCAAGGGCGACAAGAAGACCTATCAGATGGATCCGGCCAATGCGGCCGAAGCCCTGCGCGAGGTTGAACTCGATATCGCCGAGGGTGCCGACATGGTCATGGTCAAACCCGGCCTGCCCTATCTGGATATCGTCCACGCCCTCACCGAAAACTTCGCCGTCCCGGTCT
Organism: Maricaulis sp.; assembly: GCA_017643585.1. GTDB lineage: Bacteria > Pseudomonadota > Alphaproteobacteria > Caulobacterales > Maricaulaceae > Maricaulis. The sequence continues at coordinate 48,546 of JAEPND010000002.1, read as the reverse complement.
ATGCCTTCCAGGTCTCCGGCGAATACGCGATGATCCAGGCCGGCGCCCAGAACGGCTGGATCGACGGAGAACGCGTCATGCTGGAAAGCCTGATGAGCTTCAAACGCGCCGGTGCCAGCGGGATTATCACGTATTTCGCCCCGTGGGCTGCGCGGGCGCTGGGGGCTTAACCTATGGACCGGTCCCATTTGGATTGCCCAAAGTGTGGAACGCCTATCCCAAGATCTCAGCGAGACAGATTTGGGTCGCGTGGCTTCTTCAATTTATTTGGAACGCAGTGCAGGTCATGCGGAGCTCGATTGAAGCGTACCCACGGCTTTACGATCATCCTGATCGGGCTCGGATCAATATACGGATTGTCGTTCGCCATGGACCGCTTTCCCGATTTCGCCATTGCGATCTATGTTGTTGTCGTCTTTGCGTATTTGGTGTTGGCCGGAGCCCTCCAAACCTACAAGGTTCGAAAGTAGGTTGGGTGATTACGATCTGGCCCCCTGTTGCCGGTGGTCAGCTCGCTTCGCTCGCCCCCTTCGCCTCTACTTCGTTACGGCACTTCCCCAAAGGGGAAGATAAACTGCCAAATTTCGCTAAATATTGTCATCCCTGACGAAGGCCCGGACGCGAAGCGAGCCGGGCGCAGATCAGGGATCCACGCCTGCATAGCCATGGGTCCCGGCTCTCCGCCCCGATCAAGTCGGGGCATCCGGCCGGGATGACAAGCTCAGCGCTTATCCTCCCCACCGGGGAGGTGGCCGCGCAGCGGTCGGAGGGGCCGGAGCGCGTCGCGCGGAGGTCAGCTCGCTACGCTCGCCCCCTTCGCCTTCACTTCGTTACGGTACTTCCCCGGAGGGAAGGATAGAGTTTCAGCCCCTCGCTTAAAAAGGCGACTTTCCGCATAGATCTTGCTGTATTTTCGACTGATTCCGCGTGTAAGACCACGAGCTCGAAAACACGGAAAAATCCATAATCGCTCTGATCGCCGCAATTATCTCAATATTCCTGAGCATCGCTGTGATCGCCCAGCTCTGGTCTCCTTCCAATTCAGAAAGATCAGTACCTATGGTGCCCCGTGTAGTCGCGCTGCTTATTAGTGCGCTGCTCGCGAGCACACTCGTTTCAGGTGGCACACTTTGGCTAGCCTACGAGTGCTACAATCCGTGGTATCAGCCGGGTGGCGAGCGGTTCACATCGCAGCGAGTGGTTTTTGACAACGCTCTTGGCAACGTTCTCGAGCACGCTGGGTACAATGCCTTCTTTCTAGCCTTCGCATCCTATTGGGTCGCCGCCAAAAACACGATTACGCGTCACGCTATTGTAACCGTTATTGGGGTCGGCCTGGCGATTGCGGGAGCTGCGTTATTCTACGACCTGCTGGATGTCGGAAATTCTCCAATACGCGTCACGTATTCTCACGACAGGATTAGCTATCTTGCATTTTGGCAAAGGATCTATGTGCCGGATTTTCTCTACCCGATCGCCGTATTCGGAAACCTTGCAATCAGCCACGTGATGTTCGCATGCCTCGTTTGGTTCATCTCATCGAAGAGAACATTCGAGTAGAAAAAGAACCATCTAACGCCACCGGGAGCTGTCCTTACATAGCCTTAGCGGAGACGGACGATGGTTCGCTCGCTGCGCTCGCCCCCTTCGCCTCCACTTTGTTTCGGCACTTCCCCATGGGGGAAGATAGGAGCGTCTTGCCCTCATCCGCCATCCATGCGACATCGGCTCTTCAACGGAGATTTCATAACTCTTGAGTCCTGACTTGCCCGCCCTTGCGGCGGGCTTTCCGAGAACTGATTAACGCGCCCGCCTTGCGAGCGCAGTGTTTTCTCATGTCAAGAACAAGACATTGAATACGAATTTGAAATCTGAAATTTCCCTGCGTCCGGCCACACTTGATGATGTCGATGCGCTGACCGCCCTGTCCTACAAGACCATCCGTCAGAAATACCCCGAAGTGATCGGGTCGGATGCGGTCGAGGGCTATATCGCCTCCGGTGCGGTGCCCAAATATTATACCGAGCGCAATGCGTTTCTCTGGGTGGCAGAGCTGGGCGAAGAACCGGTCGGCGCTGTGGCCATTAAGGACAATGAAATCCACCTGATGATGGTCACCGTTGATCATCACCGAAAAGGCATTGGCGAAGCGCTGCTGGAGCATGGCGAGCGACTGCTCTTCGACAGGTTCGAGACCATCGAGCTGGAGAGTTTTCGGGATAATGCCCAGGCGGTGAATTTCTACCGCAAACACGGCTGGCAAGCGGTGTCGGAATACCCGATGCCAGAGGTCGGCATTCCCATGGTTCGCATGGAGAAGCAGCGTATCAGTCGCTGATCTTCATTGCTGGCAATGACCATTTGAAGACGATCGCGCAGCCGCGAAGGACCAGTGCTAGAGCGGCTGCGCCCAGCGTCACCCATTCCACTGGCAGGCCCAGCGAGAGGCCGGCCACATAGGCGCCGGCGCCGGCCAGCGCTGCGAGGGCATAGATGTCCTCTTTCAGCACCAGCGGCACATCATTGACGATGATATCGCGAATAAGTCCGCCAAAGGCCGCGCTCATCACGCCGGTCAGAAGCGCGATTGACCAGTGGGCACCGGCGGCCAGACCAGCCCGGGCACCGATTACGCAAAAGACGGACAGCCCCACCGCATCCGCCCAGTTCAGCACGATCCGCCGCGAGGCCAGGGATTGCGCCCAAGGCGAGGTGAAATAACCCAGCAAGGCGCCCACGAGTGCGACGCCCAGATAGCTTGGTTCGGCAATCCAGTAGACCGGCAGCGAGCCCAGGAGGATGTCGCGCAGCGTGCCTCCACCCATGCCGGTGACCGCGCCGACGATCGCCGCTCCGAACGGGTCCAGCGTCTTGCGGGCCGCCAGCATGCCACCGGAATAGGCAAAGAAGCCGATCCCGGCATAATCCAGAATGACGAAGAGGAGATCGACGCTCATGGGTCCATGGTCCGGGCGTCGACCAGCCGCCGACGGGCCAGCTCGAACTCCATCAGGTCAATCAGATCACGCGAGCGCCAGGCCACCATCATCATGTACCCAACGATCACTCCGTAGGCGAGGATGAGGATCAAAAGGGTCGAGGTCTCCGTCACCCCCAATGCCTCCCAAAGCTCAGGTGCAATCTCGTTCAGCGCCACGGCGGCACCGACCGGCACCGTGATGAACAGCAGCGCGGTCATCCGGAAAATGCGCTCCACGCGCTCCGAATTCAGCCGCGCATAATCGCGCAGGAATGCCACCTGGGCGTCGCTGAGCCCGCCCAGCAGACCAAGCGAGGTCTTCCAGTGTTTCGAGCGGGTCAGGATGCTGAGCTGGTCATTGTGAAACTGCATCAAGCTGCGACGCGTGCTACCGGCGAGCAGCATTTTCCAGGTCGCGAACAACTTGACGATCCGTACCCAGACGCCCATCGCGACCTTGTCGGTCTCGACATATCGTCCGTGCTCACTCACCCGGCTTCTCCAGGCGGGCGATCAGGCTGGACGTGTCCCAGCGATTGCCGCCCATGTCCTGCACATCGCCATAAAACTGGTCCACCTGCGCGGTGACCGGCAGCCTGGCACCATTGCGGCGGGCTTCTTCAAGTGTGATGCGAAGATCTTTGCGCATCCAGTCGATAGCGAAGCCATAATCAAACTTGCCGGCGACCATCGTCTCCCAGCGGTTTTCCATCTGCCAGGACTGGGCCGCGCCCTTGGAGATCGCGCCGATCACCAGTTCCGGATCAAGGCCCGCGCGCTTGGCAAAGTGCAGACCTTCCGACAGCCCCTGGACGACACCGGCGATACAGATCTGGTTGACCATCTTGGCCAATTGCCCCGATCCCGCCGGACCGATCAGCGACATCGCCTTGGCGTAGGCATCCATGACCGGTTCGGCGCGGGCGAAGGTATCCGGCTCGCCGCCGCACATGATGGTCAGCTGTCCGTTCTCGGCTCCGGCCTGACCACCGGAGACCGGCGCATCGATGAAACCGATTCCGGCATCGCGCGCATCCATGTCCAGTTCGCGGGCAAGTTCTGCGGATGCTGTTGTGTGATCAATCAGGATGGCGCCGGGCTTCATCGCCGGAATGGCCTGCTCGGCAATCGCGAGCACATCGGGATCGTCGCCCAGGCACATCATGACGAGGTCCGCATCCGCAACAGCAGCCTCGACAGTGTCCGCGGCCTGACCGCCATGCTCCTCCGCCCAGGCCAGTGACTTTGCACCCGTGCGGTTCCAAACGGTGACGTCATGTCCTGCTGCCTTGAGGTGGCCGGCCATGGGATACCCCATCACGCCGAGCCCAAGGAAAGTACAGCTTGCCATCTTGCCCTCCCATCGCTTTCACTCACTTGCTAGTGTGTGCCGCAAGGGGGGGCAAGACATCATGACTAATTCGATTGTGCGCTATGCAGCCTGGGCTGCCGGTATCATCCTGGCACTGCTGGCATTGCTGGCCTTCAGTTTTGTGATTCGTCTGTACGCGTCCCTGCCTCAAACCTCTGGCCGCCTAGAGCTGGCCGGATTGCGCGCCGAGGCCCAGATCGTCCGCGACGAACATGCGGTGCCGCATATCTTCGCAAGCAATTCGCATGATGCGTATTACGCGCTCGGTGTCGCTCACGCGCAGGACCGCCTCTGGCAGATGGAAATCACCCGCCGCGCATTGCGCGGTCGTCTCTCGGAGTTTCTCGGGGAAGCCGGGCTGGACAGCGATATCTGGTTTCGCACCATGGGACTGGGCGAAGCCGCGGACACGGCCGTAGCCAATCTTCCGCCGGATGTTCAAGGCGCGCTGCAGGCTTACTCTGATGGCGTCAACGCCGTTATCTCAGCGCCCGGTTTTGTCGCCCCGCCGGAATACCAGATCCTGATGTTCGAGCCGGAAGCCTGGACGCCCGGCGACACGGTGACCGTCTACAAGGCCATCGCGCTGGACCTGTTCGGCAATGCCTTCTCAGAGCCCCGATTGAACGCCTTGATCGAGCAGCTCGGCGAAGAGCAGGCGCGCCAGTTCATGGGCCGCTACCCGGATGAAACCCCGCGCTCCCTGTCCATGGCCGATCTCGGTCTGGAAGATACCCCGGACGCGCAATCCGATGAGGCCATCCCCACGCTTGGCCCGAATGAGGAAGCCCGTGACGGCTCCAATAACTGGGTCGTGTCCGGGCGTTTGACCGAAAGCGGCCATCCGATTTTGGCCAATGACCCGCATCTGGGCCTGCGCGCACCGGCGATCTGGTATCTGACCCGGCTGACGACGCCGGAAGGCTCAACGGTCGGGGTCACCCTGCCCGGCACGCCTTTTGTAACGCTGGGCCGCAATGATCACATGGCCTGGGGGTTCACCAATACCGCGCCCGATGTCGGTGACCTGCACGCCGTGACCGAAGACGCCGTGATCGACAGCCGCGAGGAAATCATCCAGGTTCGCTTCAGCGACGCTGTCACCATCACCCGCCGCACCACCGCAACCGGCCCGGTGCTCGATCCGCAACATTTCGATTATCCCGTGCCGGAGGGCGCAGACTTCCTGGCCCTGCAATGGATGCTGGATGAACCCGATGATACGACCGCCGGTGTCGGCATGCGCATTCTCAGCGGCGAAAACTGGGATGATTTTGTCAATGCGCTGCGCGGCTTCATCGCGCCTCAGCAAAGCATGGTTTTTGCGGCGGTCGATGGTGATATCGGCCTCTACGCCCCTGCCCGCATCCCGGTCCGCGACGAGACGGGCGCCTGGGTCGACACCATCCCGTTCGAGGAGCTGCCGCACACGCGCAATCCCGAGCGCGGCTTCATCGCGACGGCCAACAACAAGATCATCCCTGACGGTTATCCGCACTACCTGACCAGCGATTGGTATGGCGTCAGCCGCATCACCCGGATTTACGAGGGGCTGGAAGCCAGCGAGCGCCACACCCTCTCGAGCATGGCCGAACTGCAATACGACACAGTCTCGACGGTCGCGCGCAATCTCCTGCCAGTTCTGCTCACCGCGACACCGCAATCACCGGAGGGCCAGCGCGCCATCGCGCTGCTTGCCGAGTGGGATGCGGACATGGCGGTCGATATCCCCCAGCCGCTGATCTTCTCGGCCTGGATGCAGCATCTTGGCCCAGCAATCTACAATGACGAGCTGGGTGACCAGGCCGATCGCTGGGTCGGCTACCGGCAGCAATTCATGGAAGATGTACTGCTGGGTGATGCGGCGCACTGGTGTGCAGATGTCGAGACAGGCGAAGGCGTGTGCGACGACCTGCTGGGGCCATCCCTGGATGCGGCCATGGCCGAGCTGGTGCAGGAGATGGGCGGCGATATCGCGGCCTGGCAATGGGGCGATGTCCACTATGCGCGCCATGCGCATGCGCCCTTCTCTGACATCCCGCTGCTGGCCGGTATCTTCACGATCGAGACCCCCATCCCCGGTGACGGTTCAACGGTGAATGTCGCGCATCACAGCTGGCGGCGCGGCGATTATGCCGTGGTCCATGCAGCATCCTACCGGGCGCTTTATGATCTGGGTGACCTCGACAGCTCGCTCTACATGATCACGACCGGGCAATCAGGGCATTTCCTCTCAGAGCATTATGATGATCTGGCCCCGCAATGGGGACGTGGCGACTACATCCAGATCCGCACCGACTGGACCCCGGCATCCGCGCCGGAGGGCAGCGAAACGCTGAGGCTCTACCCGGCCACGCCGTAATTGCCACGATAGAATTCCAGGGCCGGAACATCACGCGGGGTCGTCATCTCGATGACCTCGCCGACTAAGATGTCATGGTCCCCGCCCGCATAGACCGCGTAGGGCTTGCACAGGAAAGTCGCCACTGCGTCTTGGACCAGCGGTGCCTTCTCACCATCCCAACGGATCTCGCACGCATTGAAATCAGCATCCAGCGCACAGGAATGGGCCAGGTTCGACTGATCATGCGCGAGGATGGAAATGCCGTAATACGGCGCAGCTTCGAAAATCGAGCAGCGTTCGGAATTCTTTTCGATCGACCAGAGCACCAGCGGCGGATCGAGCGACACCGAGGCAAAGGAATTGATCGTCATGCCCAAGGCCTCGCCCTCGACAAGAGCACCGACAATGGCGACGCCTGTTGGATAGCGCCCGAGCGCATCGCGGAAATTCCGGCTGTTATTCACGAATTTGTCCTCAATGCGGGTTCGGAAACCTGACCTTAACCGTGATCCAATATTGAGGAGTCACAAAAATAAACAAGGTGGGTAGTCATGGCGGGCACAGATCAGCCAATTATCATCAAGAAAGTCGTCAAGGGCGGAGGTGGCGGACACCATGGTGGCGCCTGGAAGGTGGCCTATGCCGACTTCGTGACCGCGATGATGGCTTTCTTCCTGTTGATGTGGCTGATCAACACGACCACCCCCGAACAAAAACGCGGTATCGCGGACTATTTTGCCCCTGCCTCGGTATCTCCGGCCCCTTCCGGTTCTGGCGCGCCCCTGGAGGGCACTTCGCCAGGTGATGATGGTGTTCAGGGCTCCGGTGACAGTTCCCAGCGCCAGCGTCTGGCCCCGACTGCGCCGCAACGCAATGACCGCCGCCAACAGCAAACGCCGGAAGCCTCCCCCGAGGCAGACGGTGAACCGGCGGTCGCGGCCGACGCCATCATGGAAGCCCAGCAACGCCGGGCCGAAGCCCAGCTGCACAGCGCGTCTCAATCCCTGCGCCAGGCCATGCAGGAAATGCCGGAACTGGCAGAGCTGTCCAATCACGTCCTCATGGACATGACGCCGGAAGGGCTGCGTATCCAGCTGATCGACCAGGAAGGTCGCCCGATGTTCGATCCGGGCTCCGTTGAACCGAATGATCGCGCCGTCGCCCTGCTGCGCGCCGTTGCACGGATCGCCGAGCGCCTGCCCAATCGCATCGCCATCGCCGGTCACACAGATAGTGGACCGACCTCGGCGGCTGGCTATTCCAACTGGAACCTGTCGTCCGATCGCGCCAATGCGGCCCGTTCGATCCTGCAGAGCGAAGGCATCACGGATGATCGTATCTACGAGGTCCGCGGCAAGGCCGGTTCCGAACCGCTTTACCCGGATGACCCATTCATGCCAGGCAATCGCCGCATCTCCATAACCCTGTTGCGTGAAGCGCCTGTTCTGCCGAACGGTCACAGCCTCTGATCCGCAAGGAAAATCAGGAAAATACATTCCGGACTTCAACTTGCACCAACAAGCGTGCTAGCTTTCCTGCTTGTCCAATTCGGAACTGAGCTCTCCTGAAAATCCATGCTTGAACTGGCGTCTGTAGATTTCTGGCAGATGTGGGTCGTCCTCGCGGGCGTCATAATCGCCATCGTCTTTTATTGCTGGGACCGATTTGCGATCGAGGTGGTATCCGCTTCGGTCCTTGTCTCCCTGATGGCGTTTTTCCATTTCTTCCCTCTGGAAACTGGCAATCCGTCGGCAACGGATTTGCTGGCGGGCTTTGCCAATCCGGCGCTGATCACCATCCTGGCCCTGTTGATCGTCGGCCAGGGGATTTTCCAGACCGGCGCCATGGACGGACCGACGCGCTTCCTGCTCAATTCCTACGACACGCATCCGCGCACGACGCTGATTGCGATCTTCGGTTTTGTCTTCGCCGTCAGCGCTTTCATCAACAACACGCCTGTGGTGGTGATGTTTGTGCCGATCCTGGTCGCGATCGCGAAACGGATGGAACAAAGCCCGTCCAAACTGATGATCCCGCTGAGTTATGTCTGCATTCTCGCCGGCATGACGACACTGATCGGATCCTCGACCAACCTGCTGGTCGCCGACAGCCTGTTCATGACAACAGGCCAGACCCTCAGCTTCTTTGCGCCCTCCCGGATTGGGGTGTTTCTCGCTGCGGTCGGGTTGATCTATATCCTGACCATCCTGCCGCGCCTGCTGCCGGAACGGGCGGGAATGGAGCAATCCCTGCACGGCGCTGATGGCCGCCAGTATATCGCCCAGCTCGAAATCACGCCCGGCCATCCCCTCGAAGGCAAACAGCCGGTCGCCGGCATGTTCCCGGACCTGCCGGACATGACGGTGCGCATGATCCAGCGCGGCGAACACGCGCTGTTGCCTCCCTTTTTCGAGATCACGCTGAAACCGGGCGACCTGGTCATCGTTGCCGCCACGCGCCAGAAGCTCCAGGACCTGCTGTCCAAAAATGCGAACATCGTCCGCGGCCTTATCGAGTCCTCGGATATGGAGACAGAGTCAGAGCGCGGAGATCAGCTGGGGATCACCGAAGCCGTCGTGGCCCCGGGCTCGCGCCTGATCGGTCGGACCATCGAACAGATTGGCTTCCGCCATAACACCGGCAGCGTTGTGCTGGGCATCCAGCGGCGCAGTCGCATGATCCGGTCACGCATGGGCGAGATCCGGCTGGAAGCCGGCGATACCTTGCTGCTGTTTGGTTCCAGCCAGTCGATGCGGCGCTTGCGCGCCGACCGCGACCTGCTTCTGCTGGAATGGTCGAAAACCTCCATCGCAGACCCGAGGAAAACCCTGTCAGCACGGATTATCTTCGGCGCAGTTGTGGTTCTGGCCGCAACCGGCATTGCGCCGATCGTTCTCGCCAGCTTCCTGGGCGCCGTCGCCATGCTGGCGACCGGCTGCCTGAACACGCGCCAGGCGGCCCGCGCCGTGGACATGCGCATCTACCTACTGATCGGGTCCGCCTTCGCACTGGGCACGGCGCTGCAAGATACCGGTGGCGCCAATTTACTCGCCAGTGGCGTGGTCGCAGTCTTTGCGCCGCTTGGGCCCGTCGTGCTGATGTCGGCGCTTTTCATCTTCGTGGCCGCACTGACCAATGTGCTGTCCAACAGCGCCACGGCCATCCTCTTCACCCCCATCGCCGTGGGGGCAGCAGAACAGCTCAATGCCGACCCGACCTTGTTCGCCCTGACGGTGCTGTTTGCAGCGAACACGTGTTTCGCAACCCCGATCGGTTATCAGACCAACCTGCTCGTCATGGGCCCGGGGCATTACACCTTTAGCGATTATCTCAAGGCCGGAACGCCCCTCGTGATCGTGATGTGGCTGGCTTTCACCGGATATCTGGCGCTGCAATACGCTGTAGGCTGGATGTGACATCGCGCTGATGTGATATAGTCTGTTGAAAGACCAGCACTAAAGGTTTCCGGTGACCCACCCGTTCGCGACCCGACAGATACCGTTCTTTCTGACGGCCTCGACGCCTTGTCCCTATCTGCCGGGCAAGATGGAACGCAAGGTCTTCACCCGCATCGAGCCGGGCGAAGGTCCTGCGCTTAACGACAGCCTGACCCATGCCGGTTTCCGCCGCAGTCAGTCGGTGCTCTACCGCCCCGCGTGCGAGGCCTGTGACGCCTGCAAATCTGTTCGGATCGATACCCATACGTTCGCTTGGACCCGCAAGTGGCGCAAGCTGATGAAAAAGAACCGGGACCTGCGCCTGTGCACCGACAACAATGTGGCCACGGCCGAGCTGTTTGACCTGATGAGCCGATATCTGGTCTCCCGCCATGGTGATGGGGACATGGCCGGCATGAGTTTCGGCGAATTCGTCATGATGATCGAGGAAGGCGCCCAGCGGACCCATGTCGCGGAATACCGTGATGGCGATGACAAGCTGGTCGCGGCCGTCCTTACAGATGTGCTCAAGGATGGTGTATCGCTGATCTACAGTTTTTTCGATCCGGAAGAGCGCCAGCGCAGCCTTGGCAGCTACATGATCCTGGATGCGATTCGCCAGGCCGCCGCACTCGGTCTGCCCCATGTCTATCTGGGCTATTGGGTCTCGGGCAGCGCGAAGATGGAATACAAGGCAAAATTCCAGCCTCTGCAGGTTTTGACGCCTGCAGGCTGGACGGGCTTCGATACGCTCGATATCGATGAGGACACAGATTTCAACGGGTAACCCGCCCGACTGCCAGTCCTCGGGGGAGAGAGTTCATGGACAGACGTACATTCCTCAGCGGAGCCGCCATTGCCGGCGCCTCCATCGCTTCGGCTTGCGGCGATACCAGCCAGCAGAGTTCTGACGTCGCCTCTCCGGCGATCAATCGCGGCGTGAAACGCCTGCGCATGGTCACAACCTGGCCGGCCAACTTCCCGGGACTGGGCACGGCGGCCAACAATGTCGCGGCCTACGCCAATGCCGCCTCAGGCGGCACGCTGGACATTCGTGTCTACGCGGCAGGCGAGATTGTCAGTGCGTTCGAGGCCTTTGATGCGGTCTCCGAGGGCACGGCAGACATGTATCACGGCGCCGAGTACTACTGGCAGGGCAAGTCGCCGGCCTTCAACTTCTTCACCGCTGTACCGCTGGGCATGACAGCCACCGAGATCATGGGCTGGGTGGAGTTCGGCGGCGGTCAGGAGCTCTGGGACGAGCTGTCCGGTCAGTTCAACATCAAACCCTTCCAGGCCGGTAATTCTGGTCATCAGATGGGTGGCTGGTTCAAGCGCGAGATCAACTCGCTGGAAGACTTCCGCGGCCTGCGCATGCGTATTCCGGGCCTGGGCGGTAATGTCCTGCGCGAGCTGGGCGGTGCGGCTGTCACGCTCTCCGGCGGCGAGATTTATCCCGCGCTCCAGTCCGGCGCCATCGACGCGACCGAGTGGGTGGGCCCTTGGAATGACCTGGCCTTCGGCTTCTATCGCGAAGCGCCCTTCTACTATGGCCCGGGTTTCCACGAGCCGGGCTCCTGTCTCGGTGTCGGCATGAATCTGGGTGTCTGGAATGATCTCGACGAGGATCACAAGGCGATCATCCAGGCGGCCTGCCGTGCGGCCAACAATGTCTCGCTGGCCGAGTTCACCTATCAGAATGCCCAGGCGCTCGATGTGCTGCTCAACGAGCATGGTGTCCAGCTGCGCTCCTTCACCGACGAGATGTGGAGCCGGATCGGTGAGATTTCCGAACAGGTCGTCTCCGACACCGGTAATGCCGATGCCATGACGCGCCGCGTCTATGAGAGCTATCTAACCGCGCGCAACCAGATGCAGAACTGGGGCCGGATCTCGGAAATGCCGTACATGGCGCATCGCGACCGCGTTCTGCGCGGCTAGATCATGCGGCAGGGTGACGGATTTCTTCTCGTTCTGGTCCTGGTCGGGATCGGATTGAGTATTGTGGACGGGATGACCGGTGGCGGTGTCGCTGGCTGGTTCCAGGCCAATCTGCCGGGCATTGCACAGAGCATCGGCGGCAAGCTGGCGCTGGCCGCACGCTATCTCTGGCCCATCCTGACCCTGCCCCTGATCATGGCGGTTCTTGGCTGTTTCATCGCCCTGCCAAGCGCTTGGCATGGCTTCCAGCGCAGCCTCATTAGCTTCATAGAAAACGTCACCGGCGCGTTCGGTGGAGCCGCTCGCTGGTTTGCGCTGGGCCTGGTGGTCGTCACCGCCACCATCGTCGTTCAGCGCTATGTTTTCGGCTTTGCCTCCACCAAGCTGCAGGAAAGCGTCATCTACATGCACGCCCTGCTCTTCCTGCTCGCCTCGGCCTCCACCCTGCTCGCAGACGGGCATGTGCGCGTGGACATCTTCTATTCCAAGGCCAGCGAACGCGGCAAAGCCTGGATCGACCTGCTGGGCGTCTATCTGACCCTGATCCCGATGAGCGCGCTCATCCTGTGGGCCTCGACGGGCTATATGAATTCCACCTGGCGTATCCTTGAACGCTCACGGGAAAGCGACGGTCTGCCCTTTGTCTTCCTGCTCAAGACCGCCATCCCGCTGTTTGCCGTGCTGATGATCCTGCAGGGCATCGCCATGGCGGCGCGCTCCGGTCTCAAACTGGCCGGACAGAACACGCCGCCGCGTCCGAAAAATCTCGGTGAGGGAGAGGTCTGATGTCCACCTTCATCGAAATCCTGCCCTTCCTGATGTTCGCAGCGGCGTTTGCCGCCCTGCTGCGCGGCTATCCGGTCGCCTTCACTCTCGCCGGTGTCGCCCTGCTCTTTGCCCTCATTGGCATGACGCTGGACGTGTTCGACCCGATCCATTTCCGCGCCTTCCCGCAGCGTATCTACGGCAATCTGATGGAGATGAACCGCCAGATTCTGGTTGCGGTTCCACTGTTTGTCTTCATGGGCGTGATGCTGGAAAAATCCAAGGTCGCCGAGGAATTGCTCGAGGCCATGGGCGCGCTCTTCGGCACCATGCGCGGCGGGCTGGGCATATCTGTCGTGGTCGTGGGCGCCCTGCTGGCTGCCTCGACCGGCATTGTTGGCGCAACGGTCGTGACCATGGGCCTTCTGTCCCTGCCGACCATGCTCAAGCGCGGTTATTCACCGGAACTCGCAGCCGGTTCAATCGCCGCTTCCGGCACTCTCGGACAGATCATTCCGCCCTCCATCGTGCTTGTGCTTCTGGGTGACCAGATCTCCAACGCCTACCAGGAAGCCCAGCGTGCCCAGGGTATTTTCTCGCCGGACATCGTCTCGGTCGGAGACCTGTTTGCCGGCGCGCTTATCCCGGGCCTGCTGCTGGTGGGTCTCTATATCGGCTACCAGGTCTTCATCGCCATAACGCGACCGAACAGCGCCCCGGCCGCTCCGGCGGCGGAAGGCGGCACAGACTGGGGCAAGATCCTGCACGCGCTGCTGCCGCCCCTGGGCCTGATCTTTGCCGTGCTTGGCTCCATTCTCGCCGGTCTGGCAACGCCCACCGAAGCGGCCGGTATCGGCGCGGTCGGCGCGACGTTCCTGGCTGGCGCACGCAATGCCGGTTCTGACAATAATCCGCGTCTGGGACAGCTGGTCTCGTTTGTAGGATTGGCTGCCCTCGTGGGCCTCTTCCTGCTCGTGGTCTTCGCCAATCTGGGCCAGGAGCGCCGCCTGTTCGTCGCTGATCTGGGCAGTATGGGCAGCCTGTTCGCCTGGGTCCTTGTCGGACTGACCGTGCTGGGCACCGCACTCTCGCTCTGGCGTCTGAAAAGGTCCGGCGTGCTCGACGAGGTGATGAGTTCCACCGCCAATATCTCGGCCATGGTCTTTGTCATCCTGATCGGCGCCTCTCTCTTTTCGCTGATCTTCCGCGAGCTGGGCGGCGATGAAGTCGTGCAGCATGCGCTTGAAGCTGTTCCGGGCGGCAAGTGGGGCGCGCTGGCCATCGTCATGCTGGTCATGTTCTTGCTGGGCTTTTTCCTCGACTTTATCGAGATCACTTTCGTGGTCGTGCCGATTGTCGCGCCGATCCTGTTGATGATGGGCATTGATCCGGTCTGGCTGGGCGTGCTGATGGCAATGAACCTGCAGACCAGCTTCCTGACGCCGCCCTTCGGGTTTGCGCTTTTCTATCTCAGGGGCGTCGCCCCACCGGAAGTCACCACCGCCGCCATCTATCGCGGCGCCATCCCCTTTGTGATCATCCAGCTGATCGGCATCCTCGCCGTCGCCCTGGCCCCATGGCTGGCGACCGGTCTGCCGGAATGGCTTTATGGCTGAGCCGGACCTTCCTCTCTGGCTCATCACGCTGTTCGAATGGTCTGACAGCTGGTGGTATTCCATTGTCCGTACGGCCCTAGCCGGATTGGGAGTAGTGCTATTTGTCACTGGGGTGCTTCTGGCGTTCGGGCATTTCTTTCGTGGATTACTGTTCGCACTTGGCGGTGCCGTAGTGGGCCCTCACATGGGCATACTCATTCCGATGCGCTGGCCCGTGCCGGATTGCGCAGGCTGGGCGATTACATTCGGGCGAGCATGGAAATCCGGAACTTGTGATCTCTACGCAGGCGCATCGACTAGCTATTTTATGTCCTCAGAAAGCCTCGACGCCCAGCAAACAGCCAACACCATTCTGTCTACCTGGCCGTTCACGGTTGTAGCTTGGCTCCTATTTGTCTGGGGTCTTTGGTTATTCTCGGAGCCAGTTCGTCGACGCCTCGTCACCTGGTGGAACCAGCGGAGAACAAAATGACCCCGCAACGCAAACTCGAGCTTGAACGCGGATTTGTTGCCGTCCTCGCCATCGTGATCTCGGCGATCTTCTTCTGGATGATCCGGGATTACCTGGCGGCGCTTTTCCTGGCCGCAGTGCTGACCATTTTCCTGCAGAAACCGCAGGACTGGCTCGCCGACAAGCTGGGCGGGCGCCAGGGCATTTCCGCCGGTCTTCTGGTCACCGGCTCCGTGCTCGCCTTTGTCATCCCGACCGCGATCATCATGGGGGTCGTCGCGGAACAGGCCATCGAGGTCACCGGCCTTGTCACACCCTGGGTGCAGGAACAAGTGGCGGCGATCCGAGAGGAAGGCCTGGACGGTCTGCCGGAATGGCTGCCCTTCCGCGAGGAGCTGATCCGCTATCAGGCCACCGTGGCTGCGCAGCTGGGCAGTCTGGCAGGAACCGTGGGCAATATCCTCGTCTCCAGCCTGCGTGCCGGCACGGGCGGCGTGCTGATCGCGACGCTGAATTTCTTCATCCTGATCTATGCGCTGTTCTTCTTCCTGCTGACCGGCCGCGAGACCGGTCGCAAGGCCATCACGCTGATCCCGATGACCAAGGCGGATCGTGACCTGCTGGCCGAACGCGCGCTCTCCACCATTCGGGCCACGGTCAAGGGCTCCTTCCTGATTGCGCTGGTCCAGGGCGGGCTGACCGGACTGGGCCTGTTTGTGGCCGGCGTGCCGGGGGCGATTTTCTGGGGGGCCATTGCCGCCCTGCTCTCCATCATTCCGATGGTCGGTCCGCCGCTGATCTGGGTGCCCTCAGCGATCTGGCTGTTTGCAACGGGCAATGTTGTGCCCGCCATCGGCCTCTCGATCTGGGGCGGGGTCGTGGTCTCGACCTCGGATAACATCCTGCGCCCCATCCTGGTGGGCAAGGATGCCAAGATGTCGGACCTGATGGTATTGTTATCCACACTTGGCGGCCTCACCCTTTTCGGCGCTGTGGGGATAATCCTGGGTCCGGTGATCGCGGCCCTTTTCTCTTCCGTCTGGTTCATCTTCCGCGAGGCCTTCGAGGGCCTGCTCGAGGAGGAAGACGAGGAGGGCGAGGAATTTGAGACCGAGCTTGCCGAAGCGTCTGATCCGCCCGACGCCCCCACACCTGGCCTCTAGGTCTCAGACCAGCAACTCATTTCCGGCCAGCACGCTGTCGAACGCTTCTTTCGGCAACAGGCGGAAGCCTGTGTCCGTCATCTCGCTTTCGAGGATCCGGTCACAGCGGAATGTGCGCGGCGCATCACGCAGGCCATCCATCGCGATGACATACCAGACGGGATATTTGAGCAGCAGGTAATGCGGTTCGATCTCGCGTTTCGAGACGGCCCCGTCCTCACGCCGATAACGGATCGCGAGACGCTGCTGGTCGATAAACCCCTGGTGCACATGTCGCACGACCGGATCCGGCGGTGCCGAGAAGCCGGACTGCACCTGGGTCGACGCGGTCACACCAATCAGTATGCGCGATTTCAGCCGCTCTATCCGGTGACGCCTCTCCGGCGAAAAGGATGCGACCAGCTGGCGTTTCACCGTGCCGAGATTGGCCAGGAAAAGCGGTGAGTTCATCCTCTCGGCGACCTCGATACTGATCAGCAGGTCCACCGCTTCGTGATAGGCCAGGTTCAGGCGCCCGACACCCCAGTTCCGATCCAGGCGCACGCCGCCGCCGCGGCCTCTGTCTGCATCGATAGGCAGGCCCTGTTCACGCATCAAGTCCAGGTCACGCGCAATCGTCCGCTCGCTGACACCGTGCTGCGCGGCGAGTTCCTTCACCGTGCACAGGCTTTCCTGTTTCAGCTGGGCGGCCAGCAATTCCAGACGGCGCAGTCGCTTGCTCACAAACAGGTCCCAACAAACAAATCTGCCATTTTTTGTCACATATTCGCCTAGGACACCAGCAGCGCTCACCGACGCGCCGGAAACGACAGGAAATCTCCCATGGAAATGAATTACTTTGTTGTCGG
Organism: Maricaulis sp.; assembly: GCA_017643585.1. Classification (GTDB taxonomy): domain Bacteria; phylum Pseudomonadota; class Alphaproteobacteria; order Caulobacterales; family Maricaulaceae; genus Maricaulis. The sequence goes on along the minus strand of JAEPND010000002.1, from coordinate 31,629 downwards.
CACCAATGATCTGGACGCCGCGAAAACCTTCTATGACGCGATGTTTGACGGCGAGACACCGCCGCAGGTAATGACAACCGATCGCATGGTCTACTGGCAGCACGAAAGCTTTGCCTTCGCCATCGCCATTCCCTTCGACAAACAACCGGCCACCAACGGCAATGGCACAATGGTGGGCCTGAAACTGGGTTCTGCGGACGAGGTGCGCCGCCTTCACAAACTGGCCCAGGAACTGGGCGGGCGCTGCGACGGTGAACCCGGACCGCGAGGCCCGTTTTTCTCGGCCTATGTGCGGGATCTGGATAACAACAAGATTTGCCTGTTCGAGTAGGACACAGAATCTTTCTTCCCCTTTCCAACGGGAAGTGGGCCGGTGCGAAGCAACGGGTCGAAAGGGTACGGAGCCGAGAACGGGTAATACCGAGCTCGCTCACGTCCCTCTCCGACGGTTTCGCCGCCACCCCCCAAGTGGGGAGGAAAACCGTCCTTTCAACAATAATTTGCACTTATTGCGATGAGCGCCCACAATGGATCATCCGTTCCGAATTGGAGGATGGATGTCCCAAGACAAACCGTACAACACACCGCCTCGCGCCTATCGCGACGAGGTGTTTATCAATTCGCCCGATGCGCGTCCGCTGCGCATCCTGGCGGAATATCTCGAGCCCAAACAACGTTTCGCCAAACACGATATCCAGGACACGATCCTGTTTTTCGGCTCGGCACGTTTTGTGGCCGAGGACGAGGCGCAAGCCGCGCTCGAGGCCGCAAAAGCGTCCGGCGAGGGTCTGGAAGAGGCCGAACGCAAGCTGCGCCAGTCGAAATACTATGAAGCCACACGTGCGCTCGCACACAAGCTGACCAGCTGGTCCAACAGCCTGGAAGACAAGAGCGGTCGCCGTTTTGTCGTCTGCACCGGCGCCGGCCCCGGCATCATGGAAGCGGCCAATCGCGGCGCGTCAGAAGCCCGTGGCGAGACCATCGGCCTGGGCATTTCCCTGCCGTTCGAGGAAGGCAATAATCCCTGGGTCAGCGCGCAGCTGAACTTTGAATTCCACTATTTCTTCACACGGAAATTCTGGTTCCTCTACCCGGCCAAGGCGCTGGTGCTTATGCCCGGCGGGTTCGGCACCATGGATGAGCTGTTTGAAACCCTCACCCTGCTGCAGACCAGGAAAATGAAAAAGCGCCTGCCCGTCGTGCTGTTCGGCACGGAATATTGGGACAAGGTGTTCAACCTGGACGCCATGGTCGAGTTCGGCACCATCAATGCCGAGGACAAGGATCTGCTTTATCGCACGGATGATGTCGACGAGGCGTTCAAATACATCACCGAACAACTCACTGAATGGGCCCTGCCACACCCGGGCAGTCAGCTCTAGCGCTGTGGAACGCTCGGATGCGGGCGTTTGCCACCGGCGTGTTCCACCAGCATGTCGATGCGCTTCTGGATAGGTGGGTGCGTGGCAAACACGCCCATGAAACCGGCCTTGGGGTTCTCGATAAACAGCTCCCTCACCTCGCTCGGCGCTTTTTCAATCTCGGCCTGGCCGGAGATTTTCTGAAGCGCCGAGATCATGGCGTCCGGGTTCTTGGTCAATTCCACGGCACCGGCATCCGCCATGTATTCGCGACGCCGTGACAGGGAGAAGCGGATCAGGATGGCCAGCAGATAGGCCATAGCGATCATCGCGAATGCCGCAAGGATCAGCACACCGCCACCCCTGCGCCCACCGCGCACACCGCCTCGCAACAAGCCGCGGAAAGTTATTTCGGCCGCGAAGGATATGATGCCGACAAAGATGATGGCGATGACCATCATGCGGACATCAGCATGGCGAATGTGGCTGAGCTCGTGGGCCAGAACAGCTTCGAGCTCGTCCCGGTCGAGCCGGTTCATCAAGCCGCGCGTCACCGTCACCGTATACTGATCCTCGCGAATGCCTGAGGCATAGGCATTCATCGCGTCCGTCTCGATAATCGCCAGCCGGGGCATGGTCATGCCGCGGGAGACACACAGGTTTTCCAGAAGATTGTAGAGTTGCTTTTCCTCTTCGCGACGCACGGCCCGCGCGCCCGTGGAGGCATCAATCATGCTTTGATGGAAGAACCAGGCGATCGTGAACCAGACCGCGGCGACGATGAGGGAGACCAGCATGATACGTGGCAGCAGCTGGACGGCACCGTCCAGCGCGGCGGCGGTCACATCTCCCTTGGCCGTGTCGAAGCCATCGCCGCTGACCCCCATCCAGACGAGGGTAATGGCAAAACCGATCAGGATGAGCAGGACCGGAAACCCGGCCAGCAGGATCAGCGAGCGCAGATTATTGTTCCAGATATGTGTGCGAAGTCCGGCTGCCCCGAACAGCATCGCACCGCACTCCCTAGAACTTCACGTTCGGTGCGCCGCGCTCGGTCTCGCCCACCTCGAAATAATCCTTGGCAGAGAAGCCGAACATGTTGGCGATCAGCACGGCCGGGAATTGTTCTACGGCGGTGTTGAATTCTTGGACCGCATTGTTGAAGAAACGACGCGCGGCAGCGATCTTGTTTTCAAGATCCGCCAGCTCGTTCTGCAGCGACAGGAAATTCTGGTTGGCCTTGAGGTCCGGATAGCTCTCGGAGAGGGCGAAGAGCTGGCGCAGCGCGCCGGAGAGCAGGTTTTCTGCCTCGGCGAGATCCTTGAGCGAAGAGGCATCGATCGCTGTCTGGCGCGCCTTGATGACACCTTCCAGCGTACCCTTTTCGTGCTCGGCATACCCCTTCACCGTCTCGACGAGATTGGGCACCAGGTCGTGACGCTGTTTCAGCTGGACATCGATATCGCCCCAGGCCTGGTTGCAGGTCTGCTTGAGCGCGACCAGCCGGTTGTAGATCATCACCAGGATGAGCGGGATGCCGACAAAGACGACCAGAAGGATGATCCAGGATTCCATTGAGAAACGCTCCAGTGAGGGGGGCTTGATCCCTTTTATTCCGATTTCGCCTGCGAGGCGAGGAATTCCGATCCACGCGGCGCAAACCGCAGCGAACGCGGGAATCCGCGCGGCGCCATCTTGCCGGCCTGGGCCCGCTTGGCGGTCCACAACTCCCAGTCATCGAGATTGAAACGACGCCCGGCGCCATCCAGCCAGCTGAGCCCCTCCTCGGCGTTGAAGATGGTTGCGTCTGCCAGTTCTGCCCCTTTGCCGCCCAGCAGCCGCACACCCTTGCCGCGCGACATCACCGGGATTTCATCGGCCGGGAAGACCAGGAGTTTCTTGTTTTCGCCAATGAGAGCACAGCGATCCCCCATGGCCGGAATACAAAGGAGGGCTTCATCGCCATCAACCAGGTTGAGGATTTGCTTGCCGCCTTTCTTGGCCGCCATACAGTCCTTCTCGGCGATGCGGAAACCGGTGCCCGCGCCAGAGGCGACCAGCAACACACGTTCCGGATCATACTTGAACAAGCCAATCGGTGCGGCGTCCTCGGGCAGGTCCACATGCAGGCGCACCGGCTCGCCATGGCCACGTCCGCCCGGCAGTTTGGAGGCATCAAGCGTGTAGAACTTGCCGTCTGTGGCAAACATCAAGAGCTTGTCGGTGGTCTCGCACTTCACGGCGAAAGCCGACTTGTCGCCTTCCTTGAACTTGAGGCCGGTGACGTCGGAAGAATGGCCTTTCAGCGCCCTCACCCAGCCCTTTTCAGAGAGCACAGCGGTAATCGGTTCGCGCACCACGAAGGCCTCGATGGAGGCGGCATCCGCCACAGCCGGCGCCTCGCCAAACTGGGTCCGACGCGCACCCAGCTCGGTCTCCGGCCCGTAATACGCCTCGACCTCGGCGATCTCGCCATCGACCTTTTCCCATTGCAGGGCTTCGGAACCGATGAGGTCCTTGAGGGATTTGCGTTCGCCGCGGAGTTTCTTGTCTTCCTCGCGGATTTCCAGCTCTTCCAGCTTGCGCAGGGCCCGCAGGCGCATGTTCAGGATCGCTTCGGTCTGACGCTCGGTCAGCTTGAAGGTCTCCATCAATGTCTCTTTCGGCTTGTCCTCGAAGCGGATGATGCGGATGACCTCATCCAGATCCGCATAGACGATGAGATAGCCGGCCAGGACTTCCAGGCGGTCTTCCACCTTGGCCAGGCGTGTGCGGGCCCGGCGCACCACGACTTCGCGGCGATGGTCGACCCAGATGCGCAGCGTTTCCTTGAGCGGCATCACCCTTGGCGTTCCGGTCGGATCGAGCACATTGAGGTTCAGCGAGATCCGGTTTTCCAGATCCGTCAGCTTGAACAGGCTCTCCATCATCATGTCCGGATCGACCAGCTTGGACTTCGGCTCGATGACGAGGCGGATATCCTCGGTGGACTCGTCGAGGATATCGTCCACCAGCGGCAGCTTCTTGGCGTCCATGAGTTGCGCGATGCGCTCAACCAGCTTGGATTTTTGAACCAGGTACGGGATCTCGGTGACAATCACGCGCCACATGCCGCGGCCGAGATCTTCCTTCTCCCACTTGGCCCGTGTGCGGAAACCGCCGCGGCCGGTTTCATAGGCCTCGCGAATGCTGTCCGGGCTTTCGACACAGATACCGCCGGTCGGGAAATCCGGGCCTTTGACATGCGTCAGCAGCGTGTCGGTCGAAACCTCCGGATCTGCGATCAGGGCACGCGCGGCACCACACAGCTCAGCGGCATTGTGAGGCGGGATAGAGGTGGCCATGCCAACAGCGATGCCCGTTGACCCGTTGGCCAGCAGGTTCGGGAAAGCGCCGGGCAGGACGATCGGCTCGCTCTCGGAGCCGTCATAGGTGTCTTCGAAGTCGACCGTGCCGTTCTCGATATCCTGCAGCAGGAGCTCGGCGGCCTTGGTCAGGCGCGCCTCGGTGTAACGCATGGCGGCTGCATTATCGCCATCGATATTGCCGAAATTGCCCTGGCCCTCGACCAGCGGATACCGCGCCGCGAAATCCTGGCTGAGACGGACGAGCGCGTCATAGACCGACTGGTCGCCATGCGGGTGATACTTGCCGATTACGTCACCGACCACACGGGCCGACTTCTTGAACGCCGCATCCGGGTTCAGCTTAAGCTCCCGCATGGCGTAAAGCAGGCGACGGTGAACCGGTTTCAGACCATCGCGCGCATCCGGCAGGGCTCGCTGGGTGATCGTGGACAAGGCGTAGGCCAGATAGCGTTTCGAGAGCGCTTCATCGAAGGCTTCCTCGATAATATGACCACCTTGGGGATCGAAATTCTCGCCCATGACCTGCACCTTTTTGATTCGTACCAGTCAGTATAGGTGATTTGCCTGTCCACACAGGCGTTCTGCGCAGGATTTGCCGGGGAAAACGCCGCTTTTCGACCGCCGGGTCTGTGCCTCGTATTCCTAACCGCACTGTCAGAAACTGAACACATTACCGGCAAGGTACACCCGCTACATATGTCGCGCGGCATGAGGAGAACCAGATGAGATTCATGATCTCGATGCTGTGTGCGGCATTCATGACCACAACAACCCACGCCAAGGAAGATTTGATCAGTGCGCAAGACCGTGAAGCGGCCGTCGCCGAGCTGGGTCAGCTGATCGAGGACAACTATTTCGACGCTGAGGCTGGCGCGCGCCTTAACGCAGAGCTACAGGCATTCGCCAACAGTGCAGAGGCCAACGATATCGACATGGGCAATTTGCTGGCTGGCGTACTAACTGATCGCCTCCAGCCACAGGACCGGCATTTCGACATTCGCTGGCGCGGAGTGGACGAGATTACCCGGACCCACGCCCAACGGGCGGCGGAGGACGCTGCCGCAGCGGCCAATACTTACACTCCAGACCGCTGGACCTCCCTGCGCAGGCGCAATTTCTCATTTTCCGATGTCAGCGTCCTCAACGGTAATATCGGTTATCTCAACCTCACGGGCTTCGCGCCGATAGAACCCGCAGAGCGCACAGCGCGCGCAGCGCTGGATTTCATCGCCAATACCGAGACGGTGATTATCGATTTGCGCGAAAATGGCGGCGGTTCACCGGACATGGTGCAATACCTGCTCAGCCATTTTCTGCCGGCCGGTGAGGAACGCCTCTACAACACCTTCCTGCCCCGCCATGAAGCGCGCATCGAAATGAGTACCCTGGCCGAACACCCAGCTGGCAATCGCCCGGATGTCCCGCTCTACATCCTCGTCAGCCCAGACAGCCTGTCTGCGGCCGAAGCGCTGGCCTATCATCTCCAGGCGATGGGACGGGCAAGGATTATTGGTGAAGTCACGGCGGGTGGCGGCAACCCCGGTGAGATCTTCCTCGCCTCCTCCGGCTATTCCATCTTCATCCCCACAGCGACCTCGGTCAGCCCGCTGACAGGAACCAACTGGGGTGGCGAGGGTGTGCAGCCGGACATCACCGTGTCTGCCGTTGATGCGCTCGACAGAGCCCTGCTGGAAATCCACAGCTATATCGCTGCCACCGCCGAGGATCCGGGCGAGATGCTGGCGGCAGACTGGCGGGTCGGCTGGCTGGGCGCTCGTCTGCCCCCGTGGCAGCCCGACACTGAGGCGCTGGAGGCCTTTGTCGGCCAGTACGGCCCGCGCCGTGTCTGGCTGGAAAACGGCCGCCTCATGTATCAGCGTGAGGGCCGCGAGGTGAACGAGCTGATCCCCATGGTTCCGGGCACGTTCCGTTTTGCCAATTCGGAAGACTACCTCGTCGATTTTCCCGGCTGGGACAGCGGGCGCGCTGCGGCCCTGGTCATCCGGCTGGAAACCGCGATGACCGAACCTCCACCACGTGAGGGTGAGTCACAACAGGAAAGCCCGGCCTGAGCGCCGGGCTTTTCAGATCAACGCGACGCAATATCCTCCAGCACCCACTCCAACGCGGCGTCGTGCCCGTCGCGCCAGTGTTCCAGCGTGACAGCGACCGGGTGATCCGGCGGCAGTGCATCGCCTACAGGCTCGGCAAAACAGAAATGGCGTTTGGAGTATGTGACCAGAAGACCAGAGTTTGGGAGATTGAAACTTCCCATGTCCTGAAAACCGCAAGGTGTCGCTCCGGTTGGTTCACCGACCCTCCGCGCGTTGAGTATATCGGAAAACTGCGCCGCGTTACTCATCGCCGCGGAAAAGGTGATCTGGCCTGTCAGAACATAGACACCATGTGCCCAGTCCACACCATCAAGCAAGTTGAGTTCGTGTGCGAGCATCAACCCGACATAGAAATTTCCGCCGTAGTTTTCCCGAAAATCAATGACGAGATTTCGCCCGTTCTCACGCTCCATGATGGAACGCACCGCGGAGCCGAATTCAGTCATCTGCTCCATACTCGGATAATAATCAAAGCGGATGTATCCAAGCTCGGCGGCTGCCAGATATGAAAAGCTGAGACCGGGCGCAGACGCGAGAACATCCTCTTCAACAAACGTCCGGCGATACTCCAAACGTTGCTCAAGACTTGCTGTGTACTGACTGCTCTCAACGGCCCTCAATTGAATGTCAAAAGCCCCCTGGTTGTCCCGCAGCGTGACAATGGCCCTGTTCGTATGCTCAGCTAGGCCGATCGCAGACATCAATTCAGCGACGGACATGTATCGGGCAATGCGAACAGCGCGGGAGCCGGCATTCTCGACGAAGGGCGCGTGAGATGCGACTTCCGCAACGACATCGGCGATATCACGACCATCGATCGCTGTGACGACGGCACCGAGCGCACGCGCTTGGTCCGCACCAATTGCGGCGATGAAAACCTGTCCATCCACCATCTGGAACTCGACGGGATAGCGATGATAACCGAAGTCCCACAGGGGGATGGACGTATGACCATCGCCAATCTGGTGGTGCAGGCGCATCAGACGGGCGACGGCCTGGTCTCTATCGATCGCTGGTAAGGCACCGCGCAGATTATCCAGTTCCTGGCGAAACCTCTCTTCGGTCATGACAGTGAAGGGATCTATATGCCGCGCCACGATCTCGGCCTCATAGACTTCAAGATCGGCCTGCCAGGCGTTTAATTCTTCTGGTGGCATAGCCAAGATTGCAGAACTGAGAACACCAGCGAGGGCACAAAAACTAACAGCCATCGAGAAAAATCCATGTTCGAGCGCGCGGAAAAGAACGCAGCTTTACTCCCGTTACCGCCTAGAGTCTCCCCACCCGATCCAGCTCATTCACAAGACGCTCACGCGCGTCCGGCAATTGCTTGTCGACCGGCCACAGAACACGGCGTTCCAGGAAATAGCCGGTCAGGTCCAGTCCCTTGGCAATATCGCCCTCACCGATCTGCCCCGTGCCCCGCATGAAGGCCGGCAGTTCCAGCAGTTTGGCTGCATAGGGGGCGGCTTCCTCGGCACAGACGGCACGGCCGGTACGCGGGCTGATATGGGAGAGATCTTCGGTTTGCCCCGTCACCGCGCACTTGTCCCAGTCCAGGCCGTAACCCAGATCGGACAGCAGACCCGCCTCCCAGCGCACATAGAGCGCCGGCCAGATATCGATATCCTCCAGCGCGGACAGGAAGACCCGGAAACCGTGATAGACCGCTTCATGCGTCTCGCGTTCCGGCAGGGCAAGAATGGCCATGGCACAGGCAGAATTGAGCGCTGCCAGCGAGGTCCGGTCATCCATGACGATGCCGGCACCCAGCTCGTCCGGCTCGATCTGGAACTGGCCGAGATGCTCCGCCAGACGGGCTCGCCAGTGCAGGCGCACTTGGTTACCTGGCTGCAGCACCGGCCGGAGCGTGCGCGAACGCGCGCCCTTCACCAGACCGGCATGACGGCCATGTTCCAGCGTCAGCGCCTCGATGATGGCGCTGGTTTCACCATGCGGACGCACGGAGAGAATGATGCCGTTATCGGTCCAATCCATGGCGTTGTTCTAGGTGAGTCTCGTCACCAAGGCGAACGGGCTAGACGTCGAAATCCAGCCCGACATCGGAATAGTGGCCGCGCCGGTTCATCCATTTCGGATCAACCTTCACATTGAGGAAGAGATGCACCTTGCAGCCCAGCACTTCCTCCAGCTCCTTGCGGGACGCCTCGCCAATGGCTTTGAGCGCTGATCCACCCTTGCCGATGACGATCGGCTTCTGGCTGTCGCGTTCGATGATGATGGACTGCTCCACCCGGATCGATCCATCACGCAGGCGCTTCCACACTTCCGTGTCGACCATGGAGGCGTAGGGCAATTCCTCGTGCAGACGCAGATAGACTTTCTCGCGTGTGATCTCGGCCGCAAGGATGCGAGACGGCAGGTCAGCCACCTGGTCTTCCGGATAATGCCAGACCCCTTCCGGCATCAGGTCGGACAGATGGGTTTTCAGCGTATCAACGCCATAGCCCCGTTTTGCCGAAACCATGAAGACATCACTGTAACAACCTGTCTCGAACAGGTTTTGCGATATTGCGAGCAGTCGGTCGCGTTCCAAGAGGTCAATCTTGTTGAGCGCCAGGATGGCCTTGCCGCCCGTACGCTGGAGACCTTCGGTGACGCGCTCATCGTCCTCGATCATTTTCGAGTCGCCCGACTTGCTCTCGCCGCGCGCCATGCGGTCGCGCGCGCTGGCATCGACGACATGGATCACCGCATCTGCGTCAGCAACACCAGCCCAGGCCGCATTGACCATTGCCTTGTCCAGACGCCGCTTGGGTGCGAACACGCCGGGTGTGTCCACGAGGACGATCTGGCTGGGACCATCAATCGCCACGCCGCGCACGGCAAACCGCGTCGTCTGGACCTTGTGGGTCACAATGGTGACCTTCTCGCCGACCAGGGCGTTCACCAGCGTCGACTTGCCGGCATTGGGGGAACCGACAACGGCGACGAAACCGCAGCGGAGTGGAGTATCAGCGGACATGCACGCCCTCCCGGGCCAATAGATTGGTTGCGGCTTCACGTTCAGCCGCCTGTTTTGACTTGCCCTCACCGGTTTCCGGATCGAGCGGCGCGACCATGACCTCGACCGTGAAAATCGGTCGGTGGTCCGGGCCGGAGCGTTCTCTCAGATCATAACGCGGCTGGGTATATCCCTTCTTGGCCGCCCATTCCTGCAGCGCAGACTTGGCGTCCTTGGGCTTGTGTTTGAGATCCTCGATCTTGGATCCCCAGTGTTGGTCGTAAAAGGCCTGCACCGCCGGGCGACCGCCATCCAGATAGATCGCCGCGATCAGCGACTCGCAGGCATCACCGAGGATCGAGGTCTTGTCGCGCCCCCCGCCCTTTTCTTCCGAACGACCGATTTTCAGCGCAGAGCCGATATCCACGGCACGGGCGACATCAGCGCAGGTTTCCTTGCGCACCAGCGAGTTGAGACGAGGCGCGAGCGCACCCTCATCGGCGCCCTCAAAGGCATTGAACAGGGCTTCCGCCGTCATCAGGCCCAGCACCCGATCGCCGAGAAATTCCAGGCGTTCGTAGTTGCGGTGGGTCTTGCGACCCTCGCCAAAACTGGAATGAGTCAGCGCGCGCTCCAGCAGCTCCCGGCTCTGGAAGGTGTAGCCAATACGCTTTTCAAGATCTGCGATCGGATCAGACATCGGGCGCATCCTCCGGCACAGCTTCCAGCACCACAAAGGCCTGGGCCCAGGGGTGGTCATCCGTGATGGTGATATGGATGCGGTGTTTCATACCTTCGGGCGTGAGTTGCTGGGCGCGATCAAGCGCCCGCCCCTTCAGCTCTAGCGTCGGCTTGCCCGAGGGCAGGTTCACCACACCGATTTCCTTCCAGGACACACCGCGCGCAATGCCGGTGCCCAGCGCCTTGGCGCCTGCCTCCTTGGCCGCGAACCGTTTGGCATAACTCTCCGCCCGGCGACGCCGCCGCTCGGACTTGGCCTGTTCAATCTCGGTGAAACAACGCTGTACAAACCGGTCCCCGAACCGGTCCAGCGACCCCTGGATGCGCTCGATATTGCAGAGATCGGAGCCGAGACCGATGATCATAGGTAGACTCCGTCTGGGTCTTCACACGTCATGATCGGACCGAGCCAGAAAACGCAAGGCAGCAACAATAACGCAGGAGGAACACCCTCAGGGAGAAGACCAGCGGCAAAGATCGCAGCAGCCCCTATACCGCGTAGAAGCATGGCGCCAATAAAGGCGCGTCTGGGACGTGCGATCGAAAGCGCAAACAAGGCCAGTGCAACGCCCCCCGCTGCGCCAAGGGTGGCTGCTTCAAGCCAACGGCTCGCTTCCATTGCCCGCCAACCGGCGACCGCCAATCCCAATCCCGCGACGACCAACAGAGCGCGTCCGATAAATGTCAAAACGACCGCGCGTACGCCCATTCCTGTCACGGGATAGGCCATCGTCAGCTCCGCCGAGCTTCGACCATCAGGCCGCGCATGGTGGTGACCGCTTCGCGCAGGCCGCGGAAGATGGCTTCACCGATCAGGAAGTGACCGATATTGAGCTCGATGATCTCCGGAATAGCCGCGACCGGTTTGACAGTGTCATAGGTCAGACCGTGCCCGGCATGCACTTCCAGCCCGCGTTTGTGAGCCTCCACGGCGCCGGCCCGGATCAGTTCCAGGTGACGTTCGACCTCGGCTTCGTCGCCCGCCAGCGCCGCCTCGCAATAGGCGCCGGTGTGCAGTTCGACAACCGCCGCGCCCATGGCTTCGGCGACCGCGATCTGGACCGGGTCCGGTTCGATGAACAGCGAGACGCGAATGCCGGAATCGGCCAGCTGGCGCACATAGGGTGCAATGTGGTTATGGCCCGCAGCCACATCCAGCCCGCCCTCGGTCGTGCGCTCCTCGCGCTTTTCCGGCACCAGGCAGACGGCGTGCGGCTTGTGACGCAGGGCAATCTCGAGCATTTCCTCGGTCGTCGCCATTTCCAGGTTCAGCGGCAGCTCGATCTCGGCCATCAGCCGGTCGATATCCTGATCCGTGATGTGACGACGATCCTCGCGCAGGTGTGCGGTAATGCCATCGGCACCACTCTCAGCGGCCTGACGGGCGGCCCGAACCGGGTCCGGGTGCGCGCCTCCGCGGGCATTGCGGATGGTTGCGACGTGATCGATATTGACGCCCAGGCGTAAGGTCATTTCAGGCCACGGCTCCCGGGCTTGATGGCCGGAATGGCTTCCAGTTCCGGCGGCAGATTGTCCGGCTCGTACGCCGGAACTTTGTACTGGGTCAGTGAAATCAGCGGCACGCCGACATCGGCCTCACCGGCAGAGCGATCCACCAGACAGCCCTCGGCAATGACCGTGGCACCCGTAGCGTTGATCGCCTCGATGCATTCACGGGAGCTCAGCCCCGTGGAGACGATATCCTCGACCACCAGCACCTTGTCATCACTGGACAGCTCAAAACCGCGACGCAGGGTAAACTCACCGCCCTCGCGCTCCACATAAAGCGCCTTGAGGCCCATATGGCGTGCCGTCTCATACCCCGGAATCAAGCCGCCCACAGCGGGGGAGACGATCACGGTCGGTTCTTCGGTCAGCTCGGCCTTGAGCTTTTCCGCCAGCGCCTTGCACAGGCGTTCGGTGCGCTCCGGCTCGGCAAAGACCTTGGCCTTTTGCAGGAAAACCGGGCTGCGCAGGCCCGATGACAGGATGAAATGACCTTCCAGCAGCGCGCCCGCCTCGCGGAACTCCTGCAATACTTCCTCGCGTGTCATTCCTCGTCCCACTCCTCTGTTTCGCCGCGCATACGTTCAGCCGACACGACAATCTCGTTCATTTTCAGGGCGGCCAGCAGATTGGCCAGGTGCCGGGCGTCATACACCTCGACATCAAACAGCATTTCAAAGAAATCTGGTGCGCGGTGCAGCGTGCGCACATTGGCGATATTGCCGCGGTTCTCGCCCACGGTCTGGGCCACCCGCGCCAGCGCGCCCGGCTCATTGTGCAGCACAGCCTGGATGCGCGCCATGGAGACGGCGTTCTCTTCCGCTTCCGCGGTCCAGGCCAGGTCCAGCCACTCATCCATCTTGTCTTCGTCGTAACGCGCCAGCGTCTCGCAATCGATGGTGTGGATCTCGACCCCGCGCTCCGGCCTCAGCAGTCCGATGATGCGATCGCCCGGCAGCGGCGAGCAGCATTCGCCGAAATGCAGCGTCACGCCCGGTGTCAGGCCCCGCCCGCGCACATAGAGCCGCGCCTTGTCATCATCGATCAGCTCGCGGTCAGTGACATCCTCGCGCTCGTCCAGCCGTCCCGGGAAAGCCGCGTTGAGAAGATCGGCAGAGGTGATGCGCCCCCGGCCCAGCGTCTCGTAGAGATCGTCCACATCCTTCAGCTCCAGCCGCGAAATCGCATCCTTGAGATCGCGCTCGATCAGGGTGCGACCTTCACGGCGGAAGGCATGGTCGGCCATGATGCGACCGATACGGGAGAACTCGTCACGTTCCGATTCACGGATGAGACGGCGAATGGCCGCTCGCGCCTTGCCGGTAATCGCCAGATTCTCCCAGCCGGCCGGCGGCTGGCGCACCCCACCCTTGACGATGGCCACCACGTCCCCGTTGCGCAATTGCGTCCGCAGCGGACGTTCCCGGCCATTGATCTTGGCGGCGACGGTGGTGTGGCCCAGCTCGGTGTGGACCGCATAGGCAAAGTCCAACGGCGTCGCACCGGTTGGCAGCGAGATGAGGTCGCCCTTGGGCGTGAAGCAATAGACCTGGTCGGCAAACATCTCGAGCTTGGCATGCTCGAGAAACTCGTCCGGATCGCCGCCCTGGTTGAGGATTTCCACGAAGGGACGCAGGCGTTCCAGAGGGTCGCCACCGGCCGCCTGGGCCGCGTCCGGATCGTATTTGTAGGTCTCGTTCTTGTAGCGCCAGTGTGCGGCGACACCGCTCTCGGCCACCGACTCCATTTCCTCGGTGCGGATCTGCAGCTCAATGCGTACGCTGTTCGGGCCGATCACCGTGGTGTGCAGGGAGCGATAATTATTCGGCTTGGGCACCGAGATGAAATCGCGGAAGCGCTCCGGCACACAGCGCCAAGTCTGGTGGATCACGCCGATCGCCCGGTAACAGTCATCGGGATGCGGCACGATCAGCCGGAAGGCATAAATGTCGGCGATCTCGTCAAAGGTCAGCCCCTTGCGGTCCAGCTTGCGCCAGATCGAATAGGCCCGTTTCTGACGCCCGAAAATCCGCGCATCAATGCCGTAACTCATTAACAGCTCAGTGATCGCCTGGGAGACCGCAGCCACTTCCTCGGTATGCTGGTCGCGCACCAGTTTGAGACGCCGGGTGATGGATTCATACGCCGCCGGATTGACGTGTTTGAAGGCCAGGTCTTCCAGCTCGACACAGACCCGGTTGATACCGATCCGGCGCGCGAGCGGTGCGTAGATTTCCAGCGTTTCCAGCGCGATACGCTCACGCTTTTCCGCCCGGCCGATGGCGTCGAGCGTCTTCATGTTGTGCAGGCGGTCGCACAGCTTGACGATCAGCACGCGCACATCATCGGAAATGGCGACGACGAGCTTTTGCAGGTTTTCCGCCTGTTTGGTGCGTTTGGAGCGCAGCTCCATCTGGCCCAGCTTGGTGACGCCGGCGACCAGGTTGGCCACCTCCTCGCCGAACAGCTCGATCAGCTGTTCATGCGTGGCGGGCGTATCCTCGACCGTGTCATGCAGCAAGCCTGTGCACACGGTTGCGACATCCATGCGCAGATCGGCAAGGATCATCGCCACGGCAGCGACATGGGCAAAATAGGGTTCGCCGGACTGGCGTCGCTGTGGCCGGTGCGCCTCTTCCGCAAAGTCATAAGCTTTGCGCACGTAGTCGCCGTCGACCTGTGGAAAATAGTTCCGGATACGGTCGACCAGCTCGTCCGCGCTGGGAATGGCGGGCGGCGGCGATGCCAGTTCGTTTGACGTCGCGCCCGAACTCAAGGGAGCTTAAAGGCGGCCGTCTGGCGCGCCGTCCCGGTCAGCCTGGAGGGCTTTGAGCATTTCCGTCTCGTCCAGCTCGATGGTCGGAGCCGGCAGAGCTTCCATTTGCTCTTGCGGGGCTGGAGCTTCAGACGTGTCTTCCTCGTCCTCGGACGGCAGAACGCGCTGCAGGCCGGTGACCAGGCTGTCTTTCAGCATGTCCATATCCAGCGTTTCGTCAGCGATTTCGCGCAGGGCAACGACAGGGTTCTTGTCATTGTCGCGGTCAATCGTCAGGGCGGAACCTGCAGAAATATTGCGAGCGCGATGCGCCGCCATCAGGACCAGACGGAAACGGTTCGGGATTTTTTCGATGCAGTCTTCGACAGTAACGCGAGCCATGCGCGCGATCTCCTTAAGCCAACGCGGAAGCTTGGAACCGCGTTACCTATCCCTGACTGCCAGCAATAGCAAGGGCGTGCGGGCATGAAATCATCAGAGATTACAGCGCGACTTCCAGCTTCCTGGTCGCGCTCACATCAACAACGTCAAGCGCCGTGACCAGATCCGCAATTCCGCGCCCGCTGACAGGGTCGATCCAGTGCGGCGCGATCTCTTGCAGGGGAAGCAGGACAAAGGCACGCCCGTGCGCACGGGGATGTGGCAATTGCAGCCGCTCATCACAACGAATCTGGCCCCTGAAATCGATGATGTCGAGATCCACCGTACGCGAGGCCCAGCGCTGTTCGCGCACACGCCCGAAGACGTTTTCGATGCCCTGGAGAATATCCAGAAGCGGCTCTGCATCCAGTCCGGTCGCCAGCTCGACCACGCTATTGGTATAGGCAGGATCGCTCGGATCGGGCCAGGCCGGGCTGGCCCAGAAGGACGAGCGCGCGACAACCGGACCAGCCAGTTTGTGCAGCTCGTCAATGGCTGCCGCCAGGGTCTCGGCGGGCGTCGACCCGTCGCGGGCTAGATTGGCGCCAAGGCCGATATATACTCCGCCACTTTCCATATTTTGCTTATTTTTCGCAGGCATTTTTCAAAATGACATTCTATTCCGATGAGCGCATCGGCATTTTTATTGACGGCGCCAATCTGCACTCAACCACGCGCGCTCTCAACTTCGATATCGATTTCAGCAGGCTGCGTGCGCATTTCGAGACGCGCGGCAGGCTGATCCGGGCCAATTACTACACCGCTCTTCTGGAACAGGCCGATTACAATCCCCTCCAGCCCCTCGTCGACTGGCTCGATTACAATGGCTATTCGGTGATCACCAAACCGGCCAAGGAGTTCACGGATGACCAGGGGCGCCGGCGCATCAAGGGCGACATGGACATCGAGATCGCCATCGACATGGTCGAGGCCGCCGAACACCTCGAACACATCATCCTGTTCAGCGGGGATGGTGATTTCTGTCGCGCCATCAAGGCCGCGCAGGCCAAGGGCGCCCGGGTCAGCGTCGTCTCCACCCTGCGCAGCAAACCGCCGATGATCGCCGACGAACTGCGCCGCGCAGCTGACAGTTTCATCGAATTACTCGATCTCGATCAGATGATAGGACGGGAGGCCTGAGCCATGACCGAACTTGCCGAAGCCCCGCTGGATTGCGATCTCTGCCCGCGCCTGCTCGCTTTCCGCCAGAAGAATGCCGCACTGTATCCGGACTGGTTCAACGCCCCCGTGCCGTCCTTTGGCCAGGATGACGCGCGCTTCCTCGTCGTCGGCCTGGCTCCGGGACTGCGCGGAGCCAACCGCACCGGCCGCCCCTTCACCGGCGACTGGGCCGGCGATCTGCTCTACAAGACGATTGGCAAGTTCGGATTCTCCACCGGCGAATATGCCTCGCATGCCGGTGATGGTCTGGCACTCAGGGACGCGATGATCACCAATGCCGTGCGCTGCGTGCCGCCGGAAAACAAGCCCGTCGGCGCTGAAGCCAATGCCTGCCGGCCCTTCCTGACCGAGCGTTTTGCCCAGCTACCACGGCTCAAGGCCGTGCTCGCGCTCGGCAAGATCGCCCATGACAACACGCTGCGCGCGCTCGGCCACAAGCTGTCATCCGTCAAATTCATGCATGCAGGCGCCGCCGATATCGACGGTCCGAACGGTTCGCTGCGCCTGTTCTCCAGCTATCACTGCTCGCGCTACAACACGAATACGGGGCGACTGACCGAGGAGATGTTCGACGCCGTATTCGAGCAGATCCGCGATTATCTCGACGGTTTGCCCTCGGACTGATCGATCAGGTCGTCAAAGACCCGCATCGCGGCCTCGAACTTGTCCCGGCATCCCGGATTGCAAAATCCGACGACCTGGTCGCGATAGCGGGTCAGGCTGTCCGGACTGACCGGCTTGCCGGACCAGGGGCAGGTTGTGTTGATAACCTCATTGATTTCACTGGCAGACATCATTTTCTCCACACTTTAACCAATTAAATCGCTAGATATCGCGGGATGATTTTGGCACAAACGCCAACATGCCCACGTTTTCTGCCACACACACCTCAGAACCCCGTCGCATCGCCTTCATCACGTTTGATGGCGTGAAAATGCTCGACATTACGGGGCCCCTGCAGGTGTTCGCAGACGCCAATGAGATCCTGGGTTTCGAAGCCTACACGACGACGCTGGCCTCGCTTTATGGCGGCCCGGTGGAAACCGATACCGGCGTGGCGCTGAATACACGCCGTCTGGCTGGCGTGGGCCTGGACGATGCTGGCACGCTGATGGCCTGCGGCGGCAAGGGCGTGCATGATGCCTGTCGTGACAACCGCCTGGTTGGTGCCATCCGCCTGGCTGCCCAGAAATGCGGGCGTGTTGCCGCCACCTGCACCGGCGCGTTTCTGCTGGGAGCAGCCGACCTGCTCGACGGGCGACGTAGCGTGACCCACTGGAAGGATTGTGACCGTCTCGCCGAGGCCTATCCGCAAACCCAGGTCGATCCGGATCCGATCTTTATCGAGGATCGCGGTGTGTGGACCTCGGCCGGTGTGACGGCCGGCATCGATCTCGCCCTGGCCATGGTCGAACAGGATCATTCCCGCGAGGTCGCCATGGAGCTGGCGCGCCACCTGCTGGTTTATGTGAGACGCCCGCGCGGCCAGTCCCAGTTCTCCGAAGCCCTGCAACAACAGACCCGCACCGCCAGCGGCCGTTTCGGCGCCCTGCACCTGTGGATGAAGGATAATCTGGTTGCCGACCTGCGCGTTGAGGAACTGGCCAAACGTGTCGGCATGAGCCCGCGCAATTTTGCCCGCATCTATGCCGATGAAACCGGTCAGACACCGGCCCGCGCGGTGGAAATGATGCGGATCGAAGCTGCCCGCACAGCTCTGGAAGATCCCAAACTGACGGTCAAACAGGTCTCCGTCCAGTGTGGCTTCGGCAGCGATGAACGCATGCGCCGCAGCTTCATCCGTCAGCTGGGCGTTTCACCACAGGCTTACCGGAACTCGTTCGCGCTGAGCGAATAGACGCCCCTACCCCAGATTCTTCATCAGGCGGGCTTTCTGCTTGTTCCAGTCGCGATCCTTGATGGTCTGGCGCTTGTCGACGGTTTTCTTGCCGCGGGCGAGGCCGATGAGGATCTTGGCCATGCCGCGATCATTGAAAAAGAGACGCAGCGCAATGATGGTGCGGCCCTCCTTGGCCACAGCCCCCTGCAGTTTGGCAATCTCGCGACGTTTCAACAGCAGTTTGCGATGACGGCGCGGATCGTGATTGAACCGGTTGGCTGGACCATAGGTCGGAATATCGGAATTGATCAGCCAGATTTCGTCATTTTCCGGACTGACATAACTCTCGGCGATGTTTGCACGGCCTTCGCGCAGGGACTTCACCTCCGAGCCCGTCAGGACCAGGCCGGCTTCGAATGTCTCTTCGATCTCATAGTCGAAATTGGCGCGGCGGTTGATCGCCACCGCACCATCGGTGCGTTTGCTCATGCTTGATCCAGCAGGCCGGCAATCACCATCGCCTCGCGAACGGCGGTGTTGGAAGTTTCATCAGGTTCGGTCAGCGGCAGGCGCAGCTCTGTATTCATCGCGCCCAGCAGGGACATGGCGTATTTCGTCGGCCCCGGGCTGGACGAGGTAAACAGCGCATAGTGCAGCGGCAACAGCTTGTCATTGATCTCACGCGCCTTGTCCCAATCACCATTCAAGGTCGCGTCCTGGAATTGGGCACACAGGGCCGGAGCAACATTCGAAGTCACAGAGATCGCGCCAACACCGCCAGTCGCGTTAAAGCCCAGCGCCGTCGGGTCATCACCGGACAGCTGTACAAAATCATGACCGATCAGGCGGCGGTGCGCCGGCACACGGCCCATATCACCCGTGGCATCCTTGATGCCGACAACATGATCCAGCTCCGCAATGCGAGCGACCGTTTCGGCATCGATATCGACGACTGTGCGACCGGGCACATTGTAAATCACGATAGGCAGGTCCACCGCGTCATTGATCGCCTTGAAGTGCTGATAGAGCCCCTCGGCGTTGGGCTTGTTGTAATACGGCGCCACCACGAGGCCCGCATCCGCACCCAACGCCTTGGCGCGTTTCTGGTTCTGGATGGCCACCGCGGTGGAATTGGAGCCGGTCCCGGCGATCACGGGAATTTGTCCGCCCGCCGTTTGGATTACAATTTCGACAACCCGCATGTGTTCGTCAAAGGTCAGCGTGGCGGATTCACCGGTGGTTCCACATGGCACAAGTCCATGCGTTCCGGCCGCAATTTGACGTTCCGTCAACGCAACTACTTGATCTTCATCGACGGCACCGTTCTTGAATGGTGTGACCAGCGCGGTGATGGAGCCCTTGAACATGTCTCAATCTCGACTTCTGTTTGGTGAGCGGCGGACCATATCGACGCTTGCGCGCTTGGCCAAGCGTTCTCGAACAGGCTGGACAGTCGCCGCGATTTGCGGTGAAGTTCGTTCGTCCCAAAACCCAGGAAGCGTATTGCGAAACATGATCGCTCGTTGTGTACCCGCGCTGCTCGCATTTGCGGTGATCGCGCCCGTAGAGGCCCAGATCCCGACCCCGCGCATGCGACCGGAGCCCGTGAATTTTTCCCAGCATCTTTCCGATGCCGATTTTAACCTGTTCCGCCAAGGTCTTGATGCCGCCGAAGATGAAGACTGGTCCGACGTTCGTCGTATCCGTGACCAGCTGACCGACCCGGCCAGCCGCAGTATCATGCTGTGGCTGATTTCGCTGAATGATCCGCGCGCCACCTTCCTCGAGCTCGACCTGGCGCTGGGTGAATTACAGGACTGGCCGCGCGACAGCTTCATTCGCACCGAAGCCGAATCCAAGATTTCCACCTCCGGCCTCACCGCCCCCTTCATTGTTTCCTGGTTCGAAGATCACGCGCCCATTTCCGGCCGTGGCCGGATCGCTCATGCCGAAGCCCTGATTGAAATTGGTCGCGTGGACGAAGGCGAAGCCCTGTTGCGCGAAACCTGGCGCGGCGGTCGACTGCCCCTGCCGGAACAGCGCCGTGTCTATCAAACCCACCGCGACCGTTTCACCGAAGAGGATCACCTCGCCCGGGTCGATTATCTGATCTGGTCAGGCCAGCGTACTGCCGCACGCCGTGTCGTCCCCCTGCTCCAGGGCGGTGAACGCAATCTGGCCGAGGCGCGCCTGCGCCTGGCCGGCCGTCAAAGCGGTGTCGATCGTGCCGTGCAGCGTGTGCCAACCAGCATGATGAACGATCCCGGCCTGGTCTTCGAGCGCGCCCGCTGGCGCCGCCGCTCTGGCCTGCGTGACAGCGTCCTGCCGCTGTTGCTGCAATTGCCGGACGAGCACACCGACACCAATGCGCTGGACCTGATGTGGACCGAGCGCAAGCTGATGATCCTGACGCTGATCCGCGACGAAGATTATCAGAACGCCTATGAACTGGCCCGGGCACACGGCATGGAACGTGGTGCTGATTTTGCCGATGCCGAATTCATGTCCGGCTGGCTGGCGCTCGTGCACCTGGATGACGCCCAGGCGGCCATGGCGCACTTCACCACCCTGCGCAACAATGTATCGACCACCGTATCGGTCTCCCGTGCCGCCTACTGGATGGCGCGCGCGGCTGACGCGCTGGGTGATCCCAACCTGGCGGCCCAGTATTACGCCGAGGCTGGTGAACACTCGACGGCCTATTATGGTCAGCTGGCCATCGCCCAGATCGCCGGTGACCAGGCGGTGCTGGACCTTGCAGCTGATCCCGTACCGACCGATGAGACCCGCGTTCGCTTCGAGAACCGTTCGATGATCCAGGCCATGCGTCGGCTGGGCGAACAGGGTGAGGATTATTACTACCGGCTGTTCAGCTATCGCGCGGACGATCTGCTGACGGACCCGGAAGAGGCCGTCCTGCTGGCTGAACTGGCCAATGACTATCTTTATGTCCGCCAGTCGGTACGTGCGGCCAAGGCCGCGCGCCAGCGCGGCGTCGTCCTGCCGCAAAGTGCCTATCCGACCATCGACCTGCCGGAACAGACCGCGGGCGATCGCCCCAATGCGGAAGTGGTGCATTCCGTCATCCGCCAGGAAACCGAGTTCTCGCAGCACGCCATCAGTGGCGCCGGCGCGCGGGGCATGATGCAGATGATGCCGGCGACGGCGCGCCAGACCGCGCGCGATATCGGCGAGCGCTATCGCCGCAACTGGCTGACTGACGACCTGGAATACAATCTCACCCTGGGCATGCACCATCTCAACGAGGTGCTGGAGGATTATGACGGCTCCTATGTCATGGCCCTCGCCGCCTATAATGCCGGCGGTCATCGCGTGCGTCGCTGGGTGGAGGATTACGGCGACCCGCGGGATCCCGATATCGATCCGATCGACTGGGTAGAAAGCATTCCCTTCTCCGAAACCCGCAATTACGTCATGCGCGTGATCGAGAACATGCAGGTCTATCGCTCACGCCTGGCCGATGACGTCGCCACCCCGCTATTGATCGAGGACGATCTCAACGCCGGCTCGACGGGCAATTAGATCCGCGCCACGCGCTCGAGCGCGCGCTGGAAGATTTTCGGATCGACATTGCCACCGGACAGGACCGCGCAGCTTGTGCGGTCCTTGACGTCGGCCTTGCCGGACAGGATCGAGGCCAGAGCCACCGCACCGCCCGGCTCCACCACCAGTTTGAAATGGCGCCAGGCAAAGGCCATCGCGTCGAGCACCTCGTCATCGCTGACGGCATACCCGCCCGACAATTGATGCGCGTTCAACGCCCAGGTCAGCTCGCCATGGGTCGGGGTGATAATGGCGTCACAGATCGAACCGGTCATGCGCTTGTTGACCACGCGCTGGCCGGTCTCGAACGTCAGTTTCATATCGTCGAAATCGACCGGTTCCGCCGCCCAGATTTGCGTCGTCTCATTGAGCGTGCGGGCCGCTAGACCCACCCCGGCAATCAGGCCGCCGCCCCCGGCACAGCACACGACAGTGTCGATGTCCTGGCCCTGGGCGCGGGCCTGTAACATCAGCTCCAGCCCGGTCGTGCCCTGGCCAGCGATGATGTATTTGTCCTCATAGGGCGGCACCAGGGTGCGACCCTCCTCCACAGCGATCCGGGTTCCGATCTCTTCCCGGTTTTCCGTGGCACGGTCGTAAAAGACGACCTCGCCGCCCCAGAACCGGACCCCTTCGACTTTGGCTGCCGGCGCATCACCGGGCATGAGAATCTTGGCGCGCGAGCCTTTCAGACGCGCTGCCGCGGCAACGCCCTGGGCGTGATTGCCAGAGGAATAGGCCACGACACCGCGTGCCAGCTCGGCCTCGCTGAGGCGCGAAATCCGGTTGTAGGCACCGCGAAACTTGAAGCTGCCCGTGCGCTGGAGGCATTCCGGCTTGACGAAAACACGTCCGCCCACTTTCGCGTCCAGCACATCGCTGCGCAGGAGCGGTGTCTCCACCGCGACACCCTTCACACGCGCCGCCGCATCCTCGATATCTGCAAACGCGGGAACATCATTCAGATCAAAAGCCAACACTGCACTCCACTCGAATCCGCCCCGCCGCACTGGCAGAAATGCTTAAGCAATATATTCTCTTTGCGCAAAGGGATTGCGCCGCGGGCGCGGAAGGCCTTTGATACAGAAAAGAGTAAAACGTCCAACCGGTTGTTCGAAGGGGAGATTGAGAACGATGCGCGCACACATGATGGATTGTCCGCTGATGATTTCGGACATTCTTGTCCACGCCGCCAAATGCCATGGCGACACTGAAATTGTTACGCGTCTGCCGGAAAGCGGAGAAACCCACCGCCAGGGTTATGCCGCTACACACGAGAGAACCAAACAGCTCGCCAATGCGCTGCTGGATGATCTGGGAATCGAAGATGGTGATGTCGTTTCGACGATCGCCTGGAACTCGCACCGCCATTTCGAGCTGTATTATGCGATCTCCGGCATTGGTGCTGTTGTCCACACGGTCAATCCGCGCCTCGACCCGAAACAGCTGATCTGGATGCTGGCGCATGCCGAATCCAAGGCCGTCTTCTTTGACATCCAGTTTGCACCGCTGATCGACGGTATCGCCGCGCATTGCCCGGGTGTGAAAAACTGGATCCTGATGACGGACAGCGCCCACAAGGGTGCGGTCAAGGCCGACTGCCTGACCTATGAGGAACTGATCGCGGGCCATTCCACGGATTACACCTGGCCGGTGTTCGACGAGAACAAGGCCGCCGGCTTGTGTTACACATCCGGCACGACGGGCGATCCCAAGGGTGCGCTCTATTCCCACCGCTCCAACGTGCTGCACGCGCTGACCACGTCAGCGGCAGACGTCATCGGTGTCGGCGCCCGCGGAACGCTGTTGCCGGTGGTCCCGATGTTCCACGTCAATGCCTGGGGCATTCCCTATGCGGCGCCGATGAATGGCGCCAAGCTGGTCATGCCGGGGCCGCTGCTGGACGGACCGAACCTGCACAAGATGATCGAGGAAGAAAAAGTCAATTACGTCGCCGGCGTACCGACGGTCTGGCTCGGACTTCTCAACCATCTCGAGCAGAACAATCTGCGCATCGACGGTGTTGAGCGCGTACTGATCGGTGGATCTGCCCTGCCCGAAGCCCTGCTGCGGGCCTACGAGGACAAGTATGGCGTCACCATGCAGCAAGGCTGGGGCATGACCGAGATGAGCCCGCTGGGCACGGTCAACGCCGCACTGCCCAAGCATGACGGTCTGAGCCGCGAGGACGAGATCAAGATCAAGCTCAAACAGGGTCGCCTGGTCTTTGGCGTCGGCATGCGCATTGTCGATGATGAAGGCAATGAACTGCCCTGGGATGGCCAGTCTTCCGGTCACGTCCAGGTCCGCGGCCCGTGGATCGTCTCGTCCTATTTCAAGGGCGCTGGCGCCGAGGCCTTCACCGAGGATGGCTGGTTCAAGACCGGCGATGTCGCGCATCTCGATGGCGATGGCTTCATGACCATCACCGATCGCTCCAAGGACGTGATCAAGACCGGTGGCGAGTGGATCTCCTCCATCGATCTGGAGAATGCGGCCATGGGTCATCCGGGCGTGGAAATGGCGGCTGCCGTCGGCATGCCACACCCGAAATGGCAGGAACGCCCGCTGCTGGTCGTCCAGGCCAAGGAAGGCGCCGAAAAGGATGCCGACAGCATTATCGAGTATCTGCGTGGCGAGGTGCCGAAATGGTGGCTGCCCGATGCGATCGAGTTCATCGATGCCATGCCAATCGGTGCTACCGGCAAGATGCTCAAGACCAAGCTTCGCGAGATCTACGCCAATTACGAATTCCCGAGCGTGGATGCGTAAGACGCCCTGATATCCAATGAGAAAGCCCCGGTTCTGCCGGGGCTTTTTTCTTGGGGGGACAAAAGCGTGCACGTTCCCCTATCCGTCCCCCTTGCGAGCGCCGGGGTCACTTCGTATCTTCATATCGTAATTCGATAAGACCTTGATGGGTCGCTCAGAGGAAGAAATGGAAATCTACTACATGGGACCGGAAGCTGCGATTGTTGGACTGATCCTCGGATTTTTGCCCACCATCATCGCCCTGCTGCGCGGACACGACAATACGTTCGCCATCTTCCTGACCAATCTTCTTCTGGGCTGGACCGGCATCGGATGGATCATTGCCCTGATCTGGTCTTTCACAGCTATCCGCAGGCGCGTGCGGACATAGTCGACGGTTTTACCCCTCCCCAAGTCGACACCTAAAAACAAGAATACGCGTCTCCTTCCCCAAGAGAAACGCCCGGGTATCCTCACACCCGGGCGTTTTACTGTTATCGTGGCGCTCTCACCGGGAGGACCTGATGAGCACCGACAACAAGCCCAGCCCGCTGGACAACATGATCGCCAACATGCCGGAGAAAACCGGCAAGAGCCTGCAGGAATGGGTGGCGCTGCTGGGCCCGGTCGGTGCGCGCAAGCATGGCGAGCTGATGAAGGTGCTCAAGGGCGAACACGGGCTGACCCACGGCTATGCCAACCTGGTTGCCCACACTGCACGCGACAGCATGCCCTCGAACGACACGGCGGACGATCCGGTCGCGGCGCAATATGCCGGCAAGGAGACGCTGAAACCCGTCTATGACCGCCTGGTCGAACTGATGCAGGCGTTTGGGGACGATGTCGAGATCGCGCCCAAGAAAGCCTATGTCAGCCTGCGCCGGGCCAAGCAGTTCGCGCTGATCCAGACGACAACCAAAACCCGGGTGGATGTCGTTATCAAGCGCAGGGATGTCGACCCGGGCTACCGGCTGGAAGCCTCGGGCAGTTTCAATTCCATGGTGACGCATCGCGTGCGCACGGCTCATGTCAACGACATCGATGACGAGCTGAAAGCGTGGCTGAAAGCGGCTTACGACAAGGCCGGCTAGCCTTGGGAGGCCCTGCTGTTCTGCGTATACGCCGCACCCTGTGATTCAAATTTCACAAGCGCGACACCTTCCAGAGTCCGGCGCAATTCCTCGACATTGATCGGCTTTCCAAGCGCGCCATCCATGCCGCACTCCACATATTGCGCGACCTGTTCGCGCATCAGATTGGCTGTAAGCGCATGGATCGGGACTGGTTTCGCGCCCGCATCTTTTTCCAGGCGCCGAATAATCTGCGTCGCTTCAGGTCCGCTCATCTCCGGCATCATTACATCCATCAGTATCACATCGAAGGATTCCTTGCGGAACATCTCGACAGCTTCGCGACCATTCTCGGCAAAGGCCGGCTCCACCCCCATGGGTTTGAGCAAGGCGCCCAGCACGATGCGATTGGTCGCATTGTCCTCGGCCGCCAGAACACGCAATGAGGCCAGCGAGACCTGCTGCCCATCGTCCGACCGTTTATAGCCGGTCTCGGCAGGTGCCTCCGTGACCTCCAGAGCCAGTTCGACCCGGAAAACGGAACCGCGCCCCTCCTCGCTTCGGACAGAGATCTTCCCCCCCATCTTCTCGACGAGGTGTTTGCAGATTGCCAGCCCAAGCCCTGTGCCGCCAAACTTGCGAGCCGTGGTGACCTCACCCTGCTGAAACGGTTTGAACAGGCGGGCTTGGACCTCTTCCGACATGCCGATCCCGCTGTCCTCAATCTCGAATACCAGCGGTGTCATCCCGTCTTCACCCGCCTCACCGAACTCAACGCGCAATTCCACCCCGCCGGACGGAGTGAATTTGATGGCGTTGAAAACCAGATTGGACAGGACCTGGCGCAGGCGCGTCTCATCCCCCATGAACCAGCCATTGGCCGGCGATGCGACATAGTAGAGACGTTTTTCAACGGCCTTGATGTGGAAGAGACCGGACGTGCCCTTGATCAGTTCGCCCAGATCAAAGGCGCGATTCTCCAGCTCCAGCTCACCGGCCTCGACCTTGGAATAGTCGAGAATTTCGTTGAGGATCGTCAGCAAACTGCGCCCGCTGTCGATCAAGATACCAAGGGCTTCGTTCTGTTCCGGGGACAGTTCGGTGCCTGCTAGGAAATCCGCCATGCCCAATACGCCGTTGAGCGGTGTCCGGATCTCGTGGCTGACCGTCGCCAGAAACTGGGATTTGGCCTCATTGGCCGCCTCCGTCTGTCGGGATTTTTCCTCGACTTCACGGGCGATGCGTTGGGCATCATTCAGCAATTGCTGGTGTGTGACGCTGACCATGTGAGTGTCCAGCGTGCTGTCGGTCGGTGCAAAATCGGCAAAAGAGAGCATCTCCTCACCAATGCGGCCATTCTCCGTGGGCACGTGGCCAACCAGCAAATGCAAGCGTCCATCATCGTCTGGCAATACAGTGCCGCGGAGCCTCAGCTCGGGCTGAGCCCGGGACCGGACGATGATCGACCGTAGACTCTCCGATTGTGCCCCCGCAATCAGGGCGTCGATATCGGTGAAACGTGGACACTCAAACTCGAAACACTCCAGAAAGTGCTGGCCGGAAAGTCCCGCCCCAAGGTGCCGGACCAATGACGGACCGACATGCGCAATCTCGCCCGTCGGATCCAGCGCCAGTCGAGCCGGATAGAGCGCGTCGAGCGTGGCTGGATCGAGGTTCAACTCCATGAGATATTATGCCGCCTCGGCAACCTCCCGTCTCACAGTGAATTCGACATGGTCCGCACGACGTACGAAGCTCACCTCTCCCGTATCACCAAAACGGTCGAGAAGGCCTTCAAGCAGACCTTTGACAAAGGCCTCAAGCCCGGTTCGTGACGATCTGTATTCAATGTACAAATCCCGACCTTCAACGCGGGAAACGTAAAAAGACGGCATGTCCGCATCCGGCATGGTCGACTTGATGCTGGTGTGCATGCGATCAAGGTTTTCAAGCAGGGTCTCAAGATCATTCCCCGCCATCTCAAGGACCGAGCTGTAGCTCGTGGAGGCCGCGAATTCGATCCAGTACCGTCCGAAGGCAGACAACAATTCGTCCAGCGGGATCTCGGTGACCGACTGGATTGCGCCAATCAGGGTGAGAGTGACCTCGTCGTCATAGGTCTGCGCACTGATGAAATGCTCTTCTTGCAGACCGCTTGTCGTCAGGATTTTCGACCAGGTAGCGTCATCCGCGACTGCGTGCACCATTTGCCGGGCTGCCTGGTGGATCATGCCATACATATGCGCCTCCCCTCCTTACGCTGGCAACCGTTTCATAAAGATACAAATTAGGTGTTAACCGCGTCAAATCCAGCTGGAGATATCGTCGAGCGATTTCTTGATCAGCGCATGTTCCGGCACGGTCGCATCGGCGGTCGGATATCCGGCGACGATCAGCATGTAGGCCTTTTCATCACCGGGACGGTCGCAGACCTCGTTGAGAAAGCGCATCGGATTAGGCGTGTGGGTCAGCGTCACCAGGCCCGCCTGGTGCAGGGCTGCCAGCATGAAACCACAGGCAATGCCGACACTCTCATTGATGTAGTAGTTCTTGCGGCTTTCCTCGACCGTCACGCCGCCGCGTTTCTGCGCAAAAACGGCGATAATGACCGGGGCATGTTCCAGGAAAGGCTTGTCCGCATCCGTGCCCAGCGGCGCCAGCGCGTCGAGCCATTCTCCGCCGGCCTTGCCGGCATAGAAGGCACGTTCCTCTTCCTCGGCCGCCTCGCGCAGGGCCTTGCGTTTGGCCGGGTCTTCGATGACGGAAAAATGCCAGGGCTGGTGATTGGCGCCCGACGGCGCAGAACCCGCCGCCTTGATGGCTTCCTCGACAATGCGGCGATCAACCGGCCGGTCGTCAAAATCACGCACCGTGCGGCGGCGCTTGAGGTCTTCGGTAAACGTCGTCACCCGGGAGAGCATCTCCTCGGCCGGGTATTCAACATAGTTTTCAAGCGGAACGCGTTTTTCGGCGGCCATCAGCCTGCTCCCAGAAGTCGGCGAAACAGGACCATGACAAGCGTCATTCCCGCTAACCCTACAATTAAATAAGCCAGCTGTGACAAGGCTCGCATTGGTCCGGAGACGGTTCTTGCATCGAGCCACCAACCGAACGGCGTGTGCAAAAGCAAAATGAACACAAAAAACGCATATCCCGACACGAGCGCGATGCTGGGATCGACGTGTCGATACAATGCCCAACCACCAATCGGGCTGAGCACAATAACGACCGCGATGGTCAAAAACCACTTGGTCAATTGCTGGCGGGACACAACTTTCGTCATCCGCGCTAAGCCGTCCAGTCCAGCACCACCTTGCCGGACTTGCCGGAGCGCATGGCGTCGAACCCCTTCTGGAACTCATCCGCGGCATACTGGTGGGTGATGATGCGGGACACATCCAGACCGCTCTCCAGCATGGCGATCATCTTGTACCAGGTCTCGAACATCTCGCGGCCATAAATGCCTTCCAGCCGGATGGCCTTGAGGACGAGCTTGCCGAAATCAACCGGGATCGGCTTGGACGGCAGGCCCAGCATGGCGATCTTGCCGCCCATGATCATCTTGTCGAGCATGGTATCGAAGGCCTGCGGGGCGCCGGACATTTCCAGCCCGACATCAAAGCCCTCCGTCATTTTCAGCTCGTGCATGACATCGCCCAGATCTTCCTTGGAGACGTCGACCGTACGGATATTCGGCGCGACCTGGCCAGCCAGGTGCAGGCGGTGGGTATTGATATCGGTGAGCACGACATGGCGCGCCCCGACATGGCGCGCGATGGCGGCGGCCATGATGCCGATCGGACCGGCGCCGGTAATCAGCACATCCTCGCCGATCAGGTCGAACTTCAGGGCGGTGTGAACCGCATTGCCCAGCGGATCGAGAATGGAGCCCAGCTCGTCCGTTACCGCATCCGGCAGTGGCACGACATTGAAGGCCGGCAGGCAGAGATATTCAGCAAAAGCGCCCGGCGCATTGACGCCGATACCGCGGGTTTCCGGGTCGAGGTGGAACCGCCCGGCACGAACCGCACGCGACGCATCACCGACGACATGGCCCTCGCCGGATACGCGCTGGCCTTTTTTCACGCGGGTCACATTACCGCCGACATCGACGATCTCACCGGCATATTCATGCCCCACGACCATGGGTGTGGGTACATTTTTCGCCGCCCAGTCATCCCAGTTATAGATGTGGATGTCCGTGCCGCAGATGGCGGTTTTCTTGATCTTGATCAGGACATCATCCGGGCCGATCTGCGGCTCGGGTACATCCTCCATCCAGATGCCTTCTTCAGGCTTCGCCTTGACCAGCGCCTTCATCATCGCCCTCCGCGGATTCGTCGTTGGCGCGAAGATACATCACCGCAGCGACAGGGAAAGTCAGCATGAAGGGCACAAGCAGTTGATTGGCCCAGATAAACACCGCCGGGTCCGCACTGGAGAAATAGCTCGCGCCCACGCCAAATGCTGCCAGCGCGGGAAAAACAGCCAGAAGCCGCCGCCGCGCCAGGGCCATGATCATCGCGAGTACCGCCGCATATCCCGCGATTGCCCCCCATTTGATCCAAGTATGCCCCCACATCGCATCGAGCCGTTCAGTTGGATCTGCTCCTGCGTCCAGGTCTGCAAGAATGCGATTGGCGACCTCGTTCTCCGCCCAGTCCGCGCCGATGGTTGCTGCCGCAAGGGCCAGACCCAGCCAGGCCAGCTTCGCGCCGCGCATTCCGAGTGCAAAGAAGAACGCGATTGCCATGCCGCCATGGGCGAGCGGGAACCATCGGTCCAGGGCCTGCAGATGCATCAGATGTTCGCGTAATGGCGCATTTTCGCTGCCCGCGATGAAGGCAAGGTCATCAATCGAAGTTGCGAAATAAAGCGCAAACAGCGGACGCTGGAATCCGTTGAGATCCGCTTCCGCCTGCATGGGTCCTGGCTGCCCCATGAGGCCGGCAAAACCCAGTGTCACCATCGTCAGCACGATGGTCAGAAACAACGCGATACGCACCATGATCTCTCTCCCCTTCGACAGTAAACGAGGCTTTCACACAGCTCAGGCGCTGGCAAGCGCGCCGCGAGGACAGAGGACAACTTATCCCTACCCTGCCAGACGCAAGCATAATGTGCTGACTGATCCTTGCTCGCGGTGCACAGCGGACGGGCTCAGGGTGGCGCTGACGGGGTTGATCAAACCCGTCTTAATCGGCTTCACCGGGTTGCGTACGGTCCGCCGGGACACCCGCATTCCCCCCAATGCATATCATCACACCGTCCATGCGGACCGTCGCAATGCCCACAGTCCCTGCCTCAACAAAAAGAGCGGCTCCGATCGGAACCGCTCCCACAGGCGTGCGTGGCCGGATCTACTGGGCGACGTGGCGCGTCGCTTCCAGGATCGGAAGTCCCGCCTCGGTCGGGATATAGATCACATCCTGGCCGTTCTCACCCAGCGACTGGATCCACAGATACCGCAGATAGCCTTCCGGACCGCCAAGCCCCTCGGCAACGATGGCGTTGGCTTCCGCCACACCATGCGCGCGGGCCACCTCTGCCGCGGCGTTGAGTTCTTCCGCTTCCAGGCGCGCCTGGGCTTCTAGTACCGCAATGCGACGGTTCTGCTCGGCCCGGACCAGTTCGGCCCGGCCAGCCAGCTCCTGCTGCCAGACGCCGTATTGCGGCAATCCCCAAAGCGCACCCCCCAACAGGACGATACCCGAAACTCCCAAAGTCACTATCGAACCGATTTTCATACAGCTCTCCTGTCAACGCAGAGGGAATTACCTCTGCAATGACAATATCCTACCGCGCTGCACAAAACGAAAAAGAGGGATTGGAAAGCCCCGAATCCGGGGTCTCCAATCCCTCTGTCACGAGCACCGGAAGGTGGTTTGCCTAGCTGTCATTGCCAAGCAGGTTGTTCACGCGTTGCCAGGGAGTGATGCCGCCGATACCGGCGTGGGGTCTTGAGGTGTTG
>JAEPND010000029.1 GCA_017643585.1 Maricaulis sp. | reverse complement strand
CGCACTATGCTCTCAACAAACAGCCGCCAGCCAAAAGGCTCAGCCAGCTGAACAACGTCTTGAGAAACGACAGCTAGCCGTCAGCACGGCCGTCGAGGCCCAGACCGGTGCACCCGGAACACCGCAAACGCAGCCTTACGGCATGCAGCCGGGCGAAACATCACAACCTTACGCGCCGCTCACCCGCGATGAGAACGGCAATCGCATCGTCATCAACGGCCAGGTGATCGGTTCGGGCACCTCCAATCCGGCGCGCCGCTCCGGTAGCCTTGCCAGCCAGGGCGGCTCCACCCTGCCAAACTCGACACTCGGCGCCGCCGGTGTCACCGCAGTCAGCATAGGCAATAGTGTTTCGATCAATGGGACTTATGGCAGTACGATCATCATCAACCAGACCAATAACGCGTCGCAGACCGTCAATATAGGTGGTACCGGATTGGGCGGGGGAAGCTGACATGTCGCGATTGATTACACCGCTGCTGGGCGCGCTCACTCTGTCCGCCTGTGCCACGAGCATTGATCCGAACGAGCCGGTCGCCCATGTCCAGCCCCTTTCCGGAAGCCCGGTGATGGAAGTCACCAGTGATTACAGCACCGCTTTGCAATGCCTGGCAGATTATGCGCGTGCGCAGCCCTATCCAGCACCGCGCGTTGCCGTTGGGCACATCTCCGACCTCACCGGGGCAGAGGACTATCTCTCGGGGCGTCGTCTGACGCAGGGCGCGACGCTCATGGCAATTACAGCAATGTCGGAAGCCGGCATGCGCCTTGTTGAACGTTTCGACATGGGCGTGGTCCAGGTCGAACTTGACTATGCCCAGAGCGGTCTGCTGCGCGATGCGCCAAATGTCCTGCGCACGGTGCAGTATGGCCAGATGGAGGGCGCTGACCTCTACCTCGTGGGCGGTATCACCGAGTTCAATCCGAACATCCGCTCCAGCGGCTCCAATGCCTTTGCCAATTCAAGTGGCGAAACCGGTGGTGCCCTGGCCATTGGCGGCAGCGACTATGTCGTGGACGTGGGTATCGACCTGCGCCTGATCGATGTCCGCTCCACCGAGGTCCTCGCCGTTCGCTCGTTGCGCAAACAGATCCGCGGCCGGGAGGTTGAAGCCGGTGTGTACGCGTTCCTTGATGGTACCGTGCTGGATATCGGCGGCGGTGAACGCGCACTGGAACCGGTTCAGACCGCCGTACGCAGCATGATCGACCGGGCGGTCTTTGAATTCATGGGCATGCTTTACGACCTGGAATCGGGATCCTGCGTGGATGGCCAGCCGGCCACCCCCATTCAACGCCAGGCGTCGACGCCGACCCCGGCCGCTCAGCCCGCTCCCCAGCAGCAGCAAGTCGCCAACACTGCTGCGCCGGTCCAGACCCAATTGCCTGATGCACAACTGCCTCCCGCCAACGGCTATGGCCTGCACATCGCGTCGCAGCACACCGTCTGGCAGGCCAACCAGGACTGGCGCGAGCTGCGGGTCATGTATGCGGATGTCCTGGCCGGTCGTGATGCACGTATCACCCGACTGCAGACGCCGGATCGCGGTGTCGTCTTCCGGCTTCTCGCCGGCAGCTGGCAGAACGAGATGGACGCATCCAGCGCCTGCGAACAGATTCGCGCTCGTGGCGGGGATTGCCGGGTGACAGCTTACCAGGGTCTTCCAGTGATGCGGTCCTGACCGGGCCGGGCGGCTAGCCCGCCTCGGCTTCCAGGCGTCCGATGGCGAGGAAGCGTTCGCGACGCTTCTTGCGCAGGGCCGCCGCATCCAGACTATCCATCTTGGCGAGGTTGGCCTCGATCGCATCCCCGACGGCGCGCATGGTTTCCGCCACATGACGGTGGGCACCACCGATCGGCTCGGGAATGATCTGGTCGACGATCTTGAGACCCAGCAGGTCCGGACCAGTGATCTTCATGGCCACAGCCGCGTCCTTGGCCCGGGCGCTGTCCTTCCACAGGATGGAGGCACAGCCTTCCGGCGAGATCACCGAATAGATCGAGTGTTCCAGCATCATCACGACATTGGCGCTGGCCAGGGCGACCGCACCGCCGGAACCACCCTCACCCGTGATAACCGAGATCAGCGGCGTGCCAAGCGACAGGCAGCGCTCGGTGGAGCGGGCAATGGCTTCCGCCTGGCCACGCTCTTCAGCGCCAAGGCCCGGATAGGCACCGGCCGTATCGACAAATGTCAGAACAGGCAGGTTGAACTTCTCGGCCATGTCCATCAGGCGGATCGCCTTGCGATAACCTTCCGGACGCGCCATGCCGAAATTGTGCTTCAGACGGCTCTCGGTGTCGTGACCCTTCTCGTGACCCATGACGACAACTGAACGACCGCGGAAACGACCCAGGCCGCCAACAATGGCATTGTCCTCGGAGAAGCGGCGATCACCGCACAGCTCTTCGAAATCCTCGATCAGCGCGGCGCGGTAATCACGGAAATGCGGACGCTCCGGATGACGCGCGACCTGGGTCTTGCGCCACGGGTCCAGCTTTCCGTAGATCGCTGCCAGCTGTTCCTCCGCCTTCTGACGAAGCTTGGCGGTCTCATCAGCCGTATCAGGCGCGTCATCGCCCGATGCGCGCGAGATGCTCTCCAGCTCTTCGATCTTGGCTTCAAGTTCGGCAAGCGGACGTTCGAAATCGAGATAGGTACGAGTCGGATCAGACATTTAGTGGCACTGTCCTGGACACTTCAAAAGAGGTCGCAAACTAACCAGACCCGCCGAGTGTCACAAGAGCGCAATACGGCTGGGGTGCAGGGACCGCTAACAGGGTTTACTTCGTCAACTGGTGTTCACGGAATTTCGGTTGAACGGCGCGACCATCAATCCTCTCCAACGGGGAGGTGGCAGCGAAACCGCCGGAGCGGCCGGAGGGCAAAGCCCGGAGGCCAGCTCGCTGGGCTCGCGCCCTTCGCCTTCACTGCGTTCCGGCACTTCCCCCTGAGGAGAAGATAGCATCAGCTCTTCTTCGCCAGCGGATGTGCAGAATTGACCAATTGCTTCAGCCGCTCGTCGAGGACGTGCGTATAGATCTGGGTCGTGGAAACATCGGCATGTCCCAACAGGACCTGGACACTGCGCAGATCCGCACCGCGGCTGAGCAGGTGCGTGGCAAAGGCATGCCGCAGGACGTGCGGAGAAATCTTCGTTGCATCAAGGCCCGCCTCCAGTGCGAGCTCACGCAGGAGCTGGGCAAACCGCTCCCGCGTCATGTGCCCCTGTTTGGACGTAGCTGAGGGAAACAGGAATTTCTCGGCACGGGATCTGGCTTCAGCAGATTTGGGCAGATGCGACGGGCGCACAGAACGATAGGCCTCGACCGCCTCCAATGCGGACGGCGTCATCGGAACCAGGCGTTCCTTGCCGCCTTTTCCTCTTACAAAGATCATGCGTTCACTCGTGGCGAAGGCTTGCAGGGGCAGGCTGACCAGTTCAGTCACGCGCAGCCCGCCGGCATAGAGCACTTCCATCAGCGCGCGCGTTCGAAGACCCGCTGCATCCGAGCGTGAATTGCAGGCCTCGAACAGGCGGTCGACATCCGTCTCGGCGAGGATCTTGGGCAGGCTTCGCCCCTGTTTCGGCCCGGTCAGCGTATGGCTGGGATCGTCCGCCCTCAGCCCTTCGGACAGGAGAAACCGGAAATAGCGCTTGAGCGCTGACAAGCGCCTCGCAGCCGTCGCCGGCGACAGACCGTCAACCCGCAAATCCGCCAGATAGCGCTCCAGGTCTGTCATCTGAGCCCTATCCAGCTCTGTTCCCCGCGCAGCCAGCCGGGCTGCCGCGTCCTCGAGGTCGCGGCGATAGGCGTCGAGCGTATTCTGGGCCGCACCGCGCTCGGCGGCCATCATATCCAGGAACAAACCTATCGAGGTCTGGCTCATGAGGATCGCTGGATCAACCGTTCCAGAAGCAGCTCCAGCATGGCCGAACGCAAACCCAGCTCGTCCAGGACAGGGGCGACGCGGGCCATGGTGTCCACATCTTCAGACGCGTTGAGCGCGGCGACGGCAAAGAGGCCGGCTTCGGCTCTGGCGCCAACGGCGGCGGCCTCTTCCATTGCCAGAACATAAGGCGACACCGTCTCAGGTTCGCGCCCTGCCAGACGGCCGCGCAAATTCTCGACAGCGGGAGCGCCAAGACGTTGCAAGGCAATCACATCTGCCAGCACCGCATCGCCATGTCGCTCCAGATAGGCCGCCAACAAGGCCTCCACCGAGGCCACGTCGATACGATCATCGACAAGGGCCATGGCCAGCTGAACCGCAACGATTTCGTCAGCACCGGCCGGCACCCATTCCGGAGCATCATTGGCAGGCGGAACGTCTTCGCTTCCGGCCGGTTTGACCGATGCCTCGGTCGCATCGACCTCGGTCGGACCGACATCCGGCGTCGTCGGGCCATCCACCATTCCGCGAAGCCAGCGGCGCGCCGTACGGGCATCACCCGCCAGGATCGCGGCAAAAGCAAACCGCTCTGCAAAAGCCAGCGTATCCGCATCGATCTGGATGCTGGACACGTCCTGACCGTAATAGCGCATACCATCGAGCAGATGGTCCTCGTCGGACATCAGCGTATTCAAGGCAGTCGCTGCAGCCGCGTTATCACCCGGCGTTGCCAGGACCGAAATCAGTGCGATCCGGCGCTCATGCCCCTCCAGCTCCATCGCCCGGGCCAGTTCGGCCTGCGGGTCATCTGTCTGCAGGAAATTGGGCAGACGCGGCGGGCTGACCGCGTTGATCAGCCAGGCTGGGGTGCCGTCTGCGAAGGCAGGCTCCGCAGTCTGATCAGCTGCCGTAAACCGGTAAAGCGCGAGATCCACCGCGCCATCGAGCGTCGGCATTTCGTCTTCGATCATCTGCCCCAGCGTGAAGGCAAAGAACATGCGATTATAGTCCGGATCCGGCTCGATACTGTCGGCCAGCTCCGCGGTCAGCTCGGCAGCCGAGCTCTGGCCTTCGGCCGCCATGCACAGGGCGCGGACACGAACCCAATAGGCGCTGTCCCGACCGTCCAGCAAGGACCGAGCCGTGTAACACGCGCGTTCGATATTTTCCGTGGCGAAGCCGAGATCCGCATGCAGGCGCGCCAGCTCGGGGCTCCGATTGAGGTTCGGCGTGCGTTCGAGCAGGTCAAAGCCATCAAACGCCCCACCGGCCGCCAGCAGGCGATCAGCGCGCAAGGCGGACAGATCGGTTTCGCCGCGCGCTCCGGACGGCGGATAGCCACCCGAGACCAGGATCGCACGGGCCATCTCGGCGAGCGCCCTGGACCGGTATCCTTCCCCGTCCGATGCAGGCAGCTGGCTGAGCGCCGTCCGCGCCAGCATGGCCGAGGTGCCATCCCACAGCGTCATGTCGAAAATGGCACCGGGCAGGCCGACTTCCATCGGATCAAGCGCATCAAGGCTCTGAACCTCGATATCGTCCTGCGCGAAGGCGTTCGAGCCCAGCGCGAGGGCCAGCAGGCTAGCGCGGAAAATCATCATCCAACTCTACTCTGACTTCTTCACGAGTGGGCTCCATGCCGTTGGCGATCAGAACCAGCGCGCCGAAACCTGCCAAGGCAAGCACCCCAACGACCGCAAAACCGATCAGAAAACCCCGCATGAATATCCCCTCGTGGACTGATGTGACCGCACAGGTCACTGCAAACTCTTCAGCGCAAGAGCCTAACCGCGATTGCGGCGATTTCCAGACGCTTTATACCAAAGATATGAGTTTGCAGTGCGCGCCGGATAAAACCATCACCCTCATTGGCCTTATGGGTGTGGGAAAAACAACCGTTGGCCGCCGCCTGGCCCAGGCGCTGGATCTGCCATTCCGTGACGCGGACGAAGAGATTGAACGGGCCGCCGGCCGTACGGTCAGCGAAATCTTTGCCGATTTTGGTGAAACCGGATTCCGCGAAGGCGAACGCAAGGTCATTGCCCGCCTGCTGCAGGAGCCGCCGATGGTGCTCGCGCTGGGCGGCGGGGCGTTTGTGGATCCGGAAACGCGTGCCCTGATCAAGGCCCAGGCCACATCAATCTGGCTGACAGCGGATGTCGACACGCTGGTCGCCCGCGTCAACCGCCGCGACACCCGACCACTCCTGCGCGGCAAGAACCCCAAAACGGTGCTCAGCGAATTGCTCGACAAGCGGACACCTGCCTATGCAGAGGCGGATGTGCACGTCGATGCCGGCGGCAGCTCGCACCAGGGGACCCTTGACCGCATCATCGAAGCGCTCAAAACCTTGCATCAGCACAATGTCTGATTTGATCACCGTCGAGATTCCCCTCGGGGAGCGCAGCTATAACGTCGTCATCGGCCCCGAAGCGCTGATGACGGTGTCCCCGCTTGTCGCCGAGATGATGCAGCGCGGCCGCGCCATTATCGTGACAGACGAGATTATTGCCCGGCACCATCTGGCCGGCGTCAAGAGCCTGCTGACCGCGCAGGGACTGCAGGTCGAGACCATCACCATGCCGCCCGGAGAGACCAGCAAGAGTTTCGCCGGACTGGAAGGCGTGGTGAGCCGCCTGCTCGACCTCAATGTGGATCGCAATGAGACCATCATCGCCCTGGGCGGCGGTGTCATCGGCGATCTCGCCGGGTTTGCCGCAGCCGTAACCAAGCGTGGCATCAACTTCATCCAGATCCCGACCACACTGCTGTCCCAGGTCGACAGTTCGGTGGGCGGAAAGACGGGTATCAATACCGGTCACGGCAAGAATTTTGTCGGTGCCTTCCACCAACCCCGGATGGTGATTGCCGATCTGGGCCTGCTGACAACGCTTCCCGATCGTGAACTGCTGTCGGGTTATGCGGAGATCATCAAAGCCGCGCTGATCGATGACGCCCAGCTGTTCGACTCGCTCGAGAAGATCGGTGTGCAGGTGTTCGACAGCCGCGCCCTTGCGCAGGCCATTGCCGCTGCGGTCGCCTTCAAGGCGCGGATCGTCGCCGAGGATGAACAGGAGCGCGGACGCCGGGCCCTGCTCAATCTTGGCCACACTTTCGGACACGCCTTCGAGGCCGAAGCCCCAAAGGATGTCGTTCGCCATGGCGAGGCGGTTGCGGCCGGCATGGCGCTGGCTTTCGACTACTCGGTTCATCTCGGCGTCTGCCCGGCCGAGGATGCACAGCGTGTGCGCGCACATCTGGACGATATCGGCCTGCCCAGCGCGGCCGGAAAGCTCGCCCACACACAGTGGGATGCCCGACGCCTGGTGGCCCGTATGCGCGATGACAAGAAGAACCAGGACGGGCGTATCACACTCATACTCGCGCGCGGCATCGGAAACGCTTACATTGAGACCAATGTAGACGAGGAAGACCTCGTCGCCTTTCTGGAGACAAAGCTCAAATGAGCATTGACTGGAGTCTGGTCGGACCAGCACTCATGATCGTCGGACTGCTGTGCCTGTCCGCTTTCTTTTCGGGATCAGAGACCTCTCTCACCGCGACATCACGCGCGCGCATGCTGCAGCTGGAAAAGGACGGCACGCCGGCTGCCGGCCGGGTCAACCGTCTGATTTCAGACGGGGAAAGCCTGCTCGGATCGATCCTGCTCGGCAATAACCTGGTCAATATCGCCGCCTCGATGATCGTCGGACAATTGTTCGAACGCATGCTGGGCGGCAATGCCATTCTCTGGGCGACGCTGGTGATGACCTTCCTGGTCCTGATCTTTGCCGAGGTCCTGCCGAAGACCTATGCCCTGTCCAATCCGGACCGGTTCGCCCTGGCCGTCTCGCGCCCCATCCTGCTGGCTGTACGCGTGTTCGCACCGATCGTGGCGGGCGTTCAGTTTATCGTGCGCGGCGTGCTGACGCTGTTTGGTGCCAAGGTTGAAGGCCCGGTCCTGTCGGCCCATGACGAGCTGCGCGGCACCATCGAGCTGCACCACGAGGAAGGCGGCGTGGTCAAGGATGACCGCGACATGCTGGGAGGCGTGCTGGATCTGCGCGATCTGACCGTCGACGACATCATGGTGCATCGCAAATCCATTTTGATGATCGATGCCGATCGCCCGGCTGAAGAGATTGTATCCACCGCCCTGCACAGCCCTCACACCCGGCTGCCGCTCTACAAGGACGAGATGGAAAACATCACCGGCGTACTTCACGTCCGGGACCTGGCGCGTGCGCTGCACGAGGCCGAGGGCGACGCCTCGCAGGTCGATATCAGTGCCATCCGCCGCGATCCGTGGTTCGTGCCGGAAACCACAGAGGTGCTCGACCAGCTCAATGCCTTCCGCGAGAAGCGGGAACACTTTGCCCTGGTCGTCGACGAGTATGGCGCCCTGATGGGACTGGTCACGCTCGAGGATATTCTCGAGGAGATCGTCGGTACGATCGAGGATGAACACGATATCCAGGTCGAAGGCATCCAGCCGGAAGAAGACGGCACATGGATTGTGGACGGCGTGGTGCCGATCCGTGATCTGAACCGCGCCCTGGACTGGGATTTGCCGGATGAAGAGGCCGTGACGGTTGCGGGTCTGGTGATCCACGAAGCGCAAACCATCCCGGAGCGGGGCCAGGTCTTCCGCTTCCACGGCGTGCGGTTTGAAGTCGTCGATCGCCGCCGCAATCAGCTGACCATGCTGCGCGTCTGCCCGAGCCCGGACTGATCCCGGCCGCTAGTCTTCAGTGTCGAACCCGTCACCGTCGAAATACTGCGGACAGGTGCCGCGCGGTGTTTCCCCGCGCTCTCCGCCAGCATCATCACGCGCCGTGACGAGCAGGTCGCCAAAGGCATCGGCAAAGGATTGAGCGAGATCTTCGCCATCCGAGGTCGAACCGATATCGCCGCGCAGCAAAGTCAGCGTGCCGCCACCTGAGGCCAGGTGGTTGCGGGCATCCCACTGCATGGCCGCGACCTGTTCACCGGTCTCGTCAAAGACCTCGCCCTCGGCAGCCAACGCGCCTATCCCGACGGGAAGACGCGGACTGACCGGTCCGGGGACAAACGCGCCGATGACACTGGATGCACCAGCAGCCACCGGGTTGGTGGCGTCGAACCCGGTAATGGTCAGTTGCATGGCATGGCTGGCCCCATCAGGCGCTGTTCGCACATCGAAACCGCCGCGCGCAAGCCGGCGGCACATGGTGCGGGACATGACCCCCGCGACACGATCCAGCCGCTCTTCATCCAGACCGGAGGCCTCGACGACCCCCGGCGCGACCGTGGCCCGCGCGAGATAAATACTGGTCACACCGGCCAGCGCACCCCCATCCGCATATTCCCGGACCGGCACCAGTCCGCGCTCTGCATCGACCAGCTGGTCATAACGCGAAAGGCTCTCGATCTGGGCGACATTGCTGGCGCACGCTGTTGCCAACAGGGCCAGCCCGCAGGATGTAACCAGGTATTTCAAACGCATGGCGCCCTCGCTCGGTATCACTCGCCAGCCAAACTAGGGCCCGCTCAAGACGGGTCAATGACAGAAAAATGGGCGGACCGATGGCCCGCCCTCGCGCTCGGAGACAAGTGCGCGAATCTTGCTGACTAGTGGTGCGCGCCGTGGGCGCGGGCGCCCGCGCCAAATTCCGCATCAATACACTCGAACAAGGGCCGGCCGGACAATTCCGACAACACATGGCCACCATCCGCAATGATCTCGATGTCTGCATCCGTGCCCAAGTCGACAAATCGGCGGTGGGCGGACTGGCTTTCGCGCAGCCAGTAGCCATCATTTTCACCTACGATGAAATGGATCTGCATGTCCGAAAGCGGCGCGTATTCAGAGCGCTGTCGCGGGTGGCCCGGCATGACAAGAACACCCCGGAAGCGATCCGGCAGGGCCGCAGCAATGCGAAACACGCCGGCACTGCTCGCGGAATATCCGAAAATGTGGAACCGGTCGGACGCGACATTCAAGCGTGACGCGATGTAATCAAGGGCCTCGGCCGACTGCTCAACCGAATACTGGCGGTCCGCGACCCCGGCCCGAACAACCACCCAGCCGAATTCCGACGGATCATCATACAGGAAATACGTACCGACCGAGATCATCACCGGGTATTCGCGATGCGGATCGAAATCGTCAGGGAAGTAAAATCTCATGGGCATGCTGGCGCCGCCCGATAGTTCGACCTCGACATACTCGTCAGCTGGCGTAGCATCTTCGGTCTGGGCGAAAGCTGCCCCCGAGATCACCAACAGGGACACAGCCCAGCTCAGCAGAGTTTTCATACCGCTTCCGCCATTCAAAGCTGGAGCAAGCCGTACGCAGCCGCCGGAGTTATGCCAGCAGCACAGCGATCAGTGGTATTTTGTGCGGGATGAGCGGTCAGTGATCAGGATGGCGATCGATCTCACGTGCCACATCCATGGGGACGTCTGCCGGTCGAGAGGTCATGGCCTTGCGGATCATGCCGACAAAACCAACCAGGATCACAAGCGCCAGCCAGCCGCCGGCGACCATGCCCAGGAGAACCGGACGAAATTCCAGCGTTCCGAAATTCATGAAATCACGCGCCAGCAACCCCGCATACACGAGAACCGCCAGAACACCGGACCAGAACGCAAATGGAATACGCATCGCGCAGCCTCTCCCAAGAACGGCCCAAGTTTAAGGCCAAGCGGGAGCTACAACCAGCCCTTTTGTCGCGCCAAGCGTGCAGCTTCCACACGGTTCGAGGCGCCCAGCTTGCTACTGGCCTTGTGCAGATAATTGCGAACCGTTCCACGCGCCAGCCCGCTCGCTTCTGCGATCTGGATGCTGTCCAGCCCTGTCTCTGCTAGGCGAAGCAGGCGGCGTTCGGTGTCATTGAGCGGATCGGCTTCACCCCAAGCCTCCCGTATCAGCCCGTCCTGGATGACCTGTTCACCCGCCACGACCCGGCGAATGGCCTGCGCCAATTCCTGAGAAGGTGTGTCCTTGAGGACATATCCGGCGACACCGGCATCCAATGCCCGCCGCAGATATCCCGGCCGGTCGAACGTCGTTACGATCAACACCCGGGTGCGGATCGGCTCGCGCCGGATCGTGGCCGCCAGCTCCAGCCCGGTCATGCCGGGCATCTCGATATCGCTGAGGAGAACATCCGGTGCATCCGCCCGAACCTGGCGCAACGCCTCGTCGCCTGTCGCGGCGGCGCCGACGATCTCGATATCATTCTCCAGCGCCAGCAATGTTGCCAGGGCGTCGCGCAACATCACCTGGTCCTCGGCAATCAGCACCTTGATCATGACAGCTGCTCCGGCAAGGACACCCGAACAGCAAAACCGCCCTCAACAGAGAGTTCGAAAAGACCGTCCACCGCCTCGACGCGCTCGCGCATGCCGCTCAGCCCATTCCCTTCAGCAGGTCTGCCACCACGGCCATTGTCCCGGATGGAAATCCGGTGACGGCCGGCTTCCCTCACAAAAGCAATCTCGACACGGCTGGCCTGTGCATGGCGCAGGATATTGGTCGATGCCTCGCGCAGGACCATGACCAGAGCCACTTCCGGCTCCGCGTTCAAGGCGGGCAACTCCCCCTGCACGATGACCTCGATTTCGGCGCTTTCCAGCGCAGTGATCACGCTTTTCAGCTCGCCCTGGAGCGAACGGTCGCGCAGGCCGCTGACGGCATCTCGGACCTCGCGTAGCGCCTCACGGGAAATGGCCTGGATGGCCTCGACCTCCTGGCGGGCCATGTCCGGTTTTTGCTCGAACAAGCGAGCTGCCAGATCCGCCTTGAGCGAAATCACCGATAGCGAATGGCCCAGCAAATCGTGCAGATCCTTGGAGATGCGCGAGCGTTCCGCTTCCACAGCTGCCGCAGCAGCGCGGGCCTGGCGATCCTCCGCTTCCAGTTCGCTCTCAGCACGACGGGCCGCAGAGGACGCGGTCAGGCCAGACAGGGCGGACAGGACCACCACGGCCAGGGTGAAATACCAGGGCGCACCAATCAGCACGCTGCCCAGCAGAACCGCCGGCCCCAGCACGATGAGGGCGGGCACACGCAGACGTGTGTCCGGCAGGCGCGCGATCATGGGGGCTGCAAAGACGATGAAGACCGCGGATCCGTAATTCATGGCGGCCATCGACAGTCCCAGACACACTGCCAGTCCAGCCGCCACCAGCACCGTCCAGTCCATGCGCCGCATGGTGAAGACGTAAAGCGCGACAAACCCGGCCAGCGCGCCCACCGAGAGTGCAATCTCTGTCGTGTTCGGCGGGTCGACAAACCAGGCCAGGAAGAAACACCCCAAATAGACCAGGTCCAACCAGGGTTTCTTCGTTGTGAAAAGAGATTTCAGGGAAGTCATCATTCGCGTTCAGAATCACCTATTGCGCTTGTCTCCTGCCTATCATGGAAACCTCGAAAGCAATGCCGGCCGCCGCGAGCAGGTAGAGGACCGCAATGGCAAAAGGCAGCAGAGTCAGGCGCGCTTCGGGCATGGCATAGAACATCACCGTAACCACGATCATGCGGGCAAAGGCATGGATGAAGCAGGCTTTGGAAGCGTAACTCCAGCCAATCACCACCCAGTGTATGGTCATGCCGATAGCCAGCGTCAGCACAGTCAGTTCCGGCTGCACACCGATCACCGCGAAATGCATGGGCCATAGGAAGTTGATGCCCATCACCGCCCAGATGGCAGCACCGCCGACAGGGGATTTCGCTTTCATGAAATTCGCCCGCAGCGGCTTCTGCAGCAGCAGACCCAGCGGAAAGATCATGCCCGATCCGGCGGCAGCAAACAGCGCCCAGTCGGCCAGTGGCAGGCGAGAGCCGAGAATCCCCAGCAAGATCCAGTAGATCGCGCCGGCGACAGGCAGCGAGATGCCGCCTCCGGCTGCGACAAAATAGCGATGGCGCTCGGCCAGAAGGGCTTGGGAAGTGATCAGGGGAGTATCAGTCATGACAGGCCTTTTCTTATGTCTGGCTTCAACATGGCCGCCCGCAGGACAAGGGAATATTCACACCTGTCACCGAAGTGGAGTGACAGCTGTCATCATTTGCGACAGTTAGACACCTTGGCGTGGTGAGCAACGCATGGTATCCGCTGGCCAAATCCGTATTTGATCCTTGGGGAATTCGACATGGCGTCTGACCACGTACGCGGCGAAATGGACATCACCGAGCACAAGTCCACCTTTGATGGCTTCATGACGATGACCGTTTGGTCCTGTC
This sequence comes from Maricaulis sp., assembly GCA_017643585.1. Lineage (GTDB taxonomy): Bacteria > Pseudomonadota > Alphaproteobacteria > Caulobacterales > Maricaulaceae > Maricaulis. The sequence goes on along the minus strand of JAEPND010000029.1, from coordinate 6,756 downwards.
TGCTGACTGTCGTCATCCTGCTCTACTTCATCCTGGTCTTCGCGATTGGCATGGACTGGATGGGCGCACTGCTTGCCACGGGTGTTGTCGGTGTCGTTCTCGGCCTGGCGATGTCGATGAAGACCTCCTGGTATTTCACGGTTGCAGGTCTGTTCGTCACCGGTCTGATCGGCGGCGGCATTGTCAGCCTCTTCGGTGCTTTCCTCGCTGGCTAACAGCGAAAAGCATTGAACTTTCCAACATGATGACCAACTGCGTCGGGAAGGAAAATTCCCGGCGGGTCTTCCCCTGACGCACGAAATCGCGCAAACTGCTCGCCATACGAGCCAAACGGCGGGACGAAATGCGAATAGCCATTCTTAAAGAACGGGATGCGGGTGAGACTCGCGTCGCGGCCACTCCCGAAACCATCAAGAAATTCGTCAAGGCAGGCCATGTGCTCGCCGTTGAAAAAGGGGCCGGAGACGGCGCCTCGATTCGGGATGCGGACTTTACCGATGCCGGTGCCGAAGTGGGCACACTGGCCGCGTCCCTGAAGGGCGCTGATGCGGTCTTCGCCGTGCGCAAGCCGGACGCGGCCACACTCAAGAAAATCGCCAAGGGCACGCTGCTGGTCTCGCATCTCGATCCGAGTGCAGAGGTGGCCGATGAGATGGCCGCTTCCGGTCTCGATGCCCTGTCGATGGAATTCGTCCCGCGCATCACCCGGGCCCAGGCCATGGACGCCCTGTCCTCGCAATCCAACCTTGCCGGCTATCGCGCCGTCATCGAGGCCAGCCAGCTCTATGGCCGCGCCTTCCCGATGATGATGACCGCTGCGGGCACGGTGGCTCCGGCCAAGGCCTTTGTGATGGGTGTAGGCGTAGCCGGTCTGCAGGCGATCGCCACGGCGCGCCGCCTGGGCGCTGTCGTCACGGCAACAGATGTACGCCCGGCCGTGAAGGAACAGGTCGCCTCGCTCGGCGCAAAATTCATCGCGGTCGAGGACGAGGAGTTCAAACAGGCCGAGACTGCAGGCGGGTACGCCAAGCAGATGTCGGCGGAATACCAGGCCAAACAGGCCGAGCTGGTCGCCAGCCATATCGCCAAACAGGATGTGGTGGTCACCACCGCCCTCATCCCGGGCCGGCCGGCACCGAAACTGATCACCAAGGCCATGGTGGAGAGCATGAAACCCGGTTCGGTCATCGTCGACCTGGCGGCCCCGACGGGCGGCAATTGCGAGCTGACCAAGGCCGACGAGATCATCGATCATAACGGCGTGAAAATCGCCGGTTACAACAATCTTCCCGGCCGTCTCGCCGCCGACGCCTCGGCGCTCTACGCGAAAAACCTGGCCAACCTCCTGCCCCTGCTGGTGGACGAGGACGGCAATCGCGCCCCGCACTGGGATGACGAAATCATCCAGGGCATGGCGCTGAGCCGTGATGGCGCAGTTGTTCACCCGAATTTTGCGAAGCAAGAGACGTGAGCGAGGCCAGAGATATCCTGATGCTCGGGGTGGTGCTGCTCGGAATATCGAGCTTGGCAGCATATGCCTACGTCCAGCGGCCGTCATGGTTTCCCATACTGCCGGAACTATCCCGTTCCAAACGTATGGCCGCCTTCTGGACCCTCGTTGGATGCCAAATGGTTTTGAGTGCGGCATTCCAGCTCCTGACCGGGCAGGATCACGCCAGCGGGCTTCGCATCTTCTATTTCATTGTCGCCGTGCAAGGCGGCGCGATGATCGGCTTCGCGATCCGCGAACTCGATCCTCGCTTTCGAAATGAACGGGAGGAAGCTTGATGCTGGCATGGACCGCAAAAGCTCAGATAGCCCTTGGTGTCCTTGGCTTAGCGAGCTTGATGCTCACAGCCGTTGATATGGTCGGCAATATGTCGATTTCAGGAGCTCCAGACGCCGTCGGTCGCCCGGTTTCGCTAGACTGGCCCAAAGTCATCTGGTGGCTGCTCGCCTCAATCACTCTCATTGCCGGCGGCCGGATGCTGCATGGCTCCAAAGGATCATAGGAGATAACGATGGAAGCCGTTGATCCAACCATTTATCGCCTGGCGATTTTCGTGCTGGCGGTGTTTGTCGGTTATTACGTGGTCTGGTCGGTAACGCCGGCCCTGCACACGCCGCTGATGGCGGTGACCAATGCCATTTCATCCGTGATCATCGTGGGCGCCCTCTTGGCAGCCACCGCCGGTGTCGGCGCTCCGCCCTCGCCCGATGGTGACGGCGGTGAAGGCTTCTCGCGCATTGTCGGCACAATCGCCATCATCCTGGCCAGCGTGAACATATTCGGTGGTTTCCTTGTCACCCAGCGCATGCTGGCGATGTACAAGAAGAAGGAGCGCTAGATCATGTCAGCCAATCTCGCCGCACTTCTCTACCTCGCCTCCGGCATCCTGTTCATTCTCGCCCTGCGCGGTCTGTCCAGCCCGGAAACGGCTCGCCAGGGCAATCTGTTTGGCATGGTCGGTATGGCAATCGCCATCGTGACGACCCTCTTCGCCGTCAATCTGGACGGTGCGGGTATCGCACTGATTGTGGGCGGGGTTGCGATTGGCGGCGGTATCGGCGCGATCATCGCGCGCCGTATCCCGATGACGGCCATGCCGCAGCTCGTCGCGGCCTTTCACTCCCTGGTCGGCATGGCGGCTGTGCTGGTGGCTGCGGCGGCGCTCTACGCACCGGAAGCTTTCCACATCGCCAATGATGTCGGCGACCTAAAAGCCCTCTCCCTGTTCGAGCTGTCGCTCGGCACGGCCATCGGTGCGATCACCTTCTCCGGATCGGTCATCGCGTTTGCAAAGCTGAACGGGAACATGTCAGGCGCACCCATCCTGCTGCCGGCCCGCCACCTGATCAATATCGCCATCGGCGTCTTCATCGCCGTGATGATCGCCTTCCTGATGGCCTCGGGCGGTGACGCCAAGACGGCCTTCTGGCTGATCACCATCGCGGCCTTCATCCTGGGTGTGACGCTGATCATCCCGATTGGCGGCGCGGACATGCCGGTCGTGGTCTCGATGCTAAATTCCTATTCCGGCTGGGCCGCGGCGGCGCTGGGCTTCACCCTGGAAAACACCGCGCTTCTGGTCACCGGAGCGCTGGTCGGTTCGTCCGGTGCAATCCTCTCCTACATCATGTGCAAGGGCATGAACCGCAGCTTCATCTCGGTCATCCTGGGCGGCTTCGGAGAAGACGGCTCCGCCTCTGCCGCCGCTGGCCCGCAAGGCAATGCCAAGCAGGGCTCGGCGGAAGACGCCGCCTTTGTGATGAAAAACGCCGGCAAGGTCATCATCGTCCCGGGTTACGGCATGGCCGTCGCCCAGGCCCAGCACGCGCTGAAGGAAATGGGTGATCTCCTGAAAGCCGAAGGTGTTGATGTCGCCTATGCCATCCACCCGGTCGCCGGACGCATGCCCGGCCATATGAATGTCCTGCTGGCCGAAGCCAATGTGCCCTATGACGAGGTCTTCGAGCTGGAGGATATCAATTCCGATTTCTCCAATGCGGACGTGGCCTTCGTGATCGGTGCCAATGACGTCACCAATCCGGCCGCCGAGGATGATCCGGGCTCGCCGATCTATGGCATGCCGGTCCTGCAGGTCTGGAAAGCCGGCACGGTCTTCTTCGTCAAGCGCTCGCTCGGTTCCGGTTATGCCGGCGTCGAAAACCCGCTCTTCTTCCGCGACAACACCATGATGTTGCTGGGCGATGCCAAGAAGATGACGGAAGAGATCAACAAGGCGATGGGGTAGGCTTGTTCGATCCGGAGTTCCTGGCGTTTCTCATCCAACCGCCCGGCCCCGGATCTGAGTTCGGGATGGTGGCATTCTTGACCCTGATCGTGGCAGCCTTGATCGGTGTTGCGATCTGGCGACGCTCATCCAGGCCGTGGGCGAGCACGCTCGCTGCGATCCTGATCGGCACTCTGGTCGGGGCGGGCTGGCTTCAGCTCTATGAGAACCGTTGGGACCGATATGTTTGTCAGAGTGGTGGCTACGACCACGCTCTCGGCATCGGCAGACGCGCTTGCCAGTGGTGGGGTCGCGAAATGCAGATCGACGTCGAAACAGCTGAGCTGCAAGGGACCGAGTTTGAACGCATGTCCGGAGGCCATCCGCGTGTCCAGATTTGGTCCCTTTCCGCACCGGAAAACCAGCCCGTTACCTGCATCGCCAACGTCAACCTGTACTGCGACGCATTGGTTTCTCCCACAGACGACAATAGTTCCGACCTCCGTCTTTATACGAGCTCAGAGGGCTTTCTCTGGCGCCGAGGGGATCGAGTCTATCCGGAGGAATAACGAACGAGATCAACAAGGCGATGGGGTAGCTCATCCTCCCCACCGGGGAGGTGGATCCGCCGTAGCTTTAGCGAAGGCGGAGACGGAGGGGCCGGAGGGCGAAGCCCGGAGGTCTGCTCGCTGCGCTCGCCCCCTTCGACCTCGCCTACGCCAAAGCTACGGCGAGCCCACTTCCCCATGAATGGGGAAGATAGCCAGCTCCGGTTCATCTTGGCTCGTCTAGCCTCGCCCCATGCTTGTCGAACTCGCCCTGGAAGACGCCGTCGCCGATGACTGCACCTACAACGCCATCGCGCTCTACGGCGAGGTGGAGGTCGTTGAAAGTTTTGCCGATATCCGGGTGCAGGTGGTCACCAGCTTCCCCGACCTCAAGGTCAAACAGGTCACCAGCTTTCCCGATGATTGTGGCGAGTGGGAGTTTGTCGAGAGCTTTCCCGATTTCACCATCGAATTTGTCGACAGCTTCCCGGACATCAAAATCGAATATGTCTCAAGCTTCCCGGGCCTGCCCTAACCCGCATTGACAGCGTCACCGGCGCAGCGCAAAACCGCGCCATGCACACATCGACACGCACAGTTGCAGACGTTCGGGATATTCTGGATCGCGCTGATGTGTTTGGCCGCCTGGCCGGTTTCGACCCGCGCTGGGTGGGCTCTATCCCGCTGGACATACACGGGCCGGAGGCCGACGCGGATATCTGCTGCTCTGCCGGTGATGATCTAGACGGTTTTGCCGCTCACCTGGAGGCCTGTTTTGGCAACCAGCCCGGCTTCCGGGTGCACCCGAACACCCATGCCGACGAAGCCTCAATCATCGCCTATTTCAGCCTCGAAGGTCTGCCGATCGAGGTCTATGGGCGCAAACGGCCCGTGGAGACTCACGAGAGCTATATCCACTGGCTGGCCGAGCACCGGCTTCTGGGCCTCGCAGAGGATCGCCTGCGCCAGGACGTCCGCTCGACCAAGGCCGCCGGGCTGAAGACCGAACCGGCATTCGGAAAATGCCTGCAGCTGGGCAGTGATCCCTATATCGAGCTGTTGAAGCTCGCCTCCCCGGGCGATGAAGCCCTGCGCCAGATCATTCGCACTGCCGGTTACGCCGCGCGCTAACCGGCCCTCGCACCGATACGCGCCACTTTTTTCAACCAGGTCTCCACCGTCTTGCCCTTGGGATGACTGGCGCCGGTAAAATGCGTGAGTCTGGCCGGTTTGAAGCCGACAAAGTTGAGGATCTGCCCCTTGATCTGCCAGGCCAGTGCATCCTTGTAGAACAGGCGGAAGACCCAGCCCGGCGTGTCGGACGTCAGAAAAACGTGCGCCGTGCGACCGGTGAGCATGGGCTTGGGCATGGTGCCTGGCTTGACCCGAGTATCAAACGTCCGCCCCGGCAGGAAAGAACGGTCGATCAGCCCTTTCAGCTTGGCCGGCAAACCGCCCCACCACATCGGTGTGGCGATGACAAAATGCTCGCTCCATTCCAGCGCCTGGAGGAAGTCCTCCAGCACGGGTTCGAGCGGTTTCTGGTTCTTGTAGCCGCCAAAGCCATAATCCATGTCGAAATCCATATCGTGGATTTTCAACACCCGAACCTCATGCCCCTCAGCGCGAGCAGCCTGTGCATAGGTCTCGATGATCTGTCTGGAAATCGAGCTTTCCGCCGGATGCCCGTCGAGCAGAGTGATGCGTTTCGATGTCATGATGCGTCCCTTTTATTGACCACGGTCAATTTAATAGACGCAATAATTGACCATGGTCAATATTAAAGTTGACCAAAGTCAGTTTTTATGGGAGCTAGGGATATGGGACGCGCACCGCAAAAACGCACACTGGAAACCCGGGCCAAGCTAATTGCTGCGGCGCAAGCCATTGTTTTAGAAAGTAGTTATACGGACTTGAAAACCGAGAACGTGGTCCAGCGCGCCGGCGTCGCCAAAGGCACTTTCTTCGCGCATTTCAAGGACAAGGATGCGCTCATGGATCAGCTGATCGGCGCGCGCATCAATGAGTGTCTGGACCAAATCGAGGCCCGTCCGGCGCCCGGCACGATTGATGAACTGATCAAGGAACTGATGCCGCTGGTCAATCTGATGCGCTGCGAGCGATACGTGTTCGACGTCATCCTGCGCCTGTCCGGAGCGGCAGCGATCGAGGTGATTGGCTCCATCGCCCAGACGTTCGAGCGCCAGATCATCGTGATGGCGGGCTGGCTTGCCCAGGGACCATTCCGGACCGATATCTCTCCCCAGCTGATGGCCGAGGGCGTGCAGGCCTTCTACATCCAGGCCATGGCCCTGAATTTCTGTGCCATCAACCAGGTGGTTCCCGTCGAAGACCGGATGCGCGAATACCTGAAGGCCTGGTTGCAGCCGACGACGGCCTAGGTGTCGTTTCTCAAGACGTTGTTCAGCTGGCTGAGCCTTTTGGCTGGCGGCTGTTTGTTGAGAGCATAGTGC
>JAEPND010000028.1 GCA_017643585.1 Maricaulis sp. | reverse complement strand
CCCGGGAACTCGTAGGAAGACAGAAGTTCGCGAACTTCCATTTCAACGAGCTCGAGCAGCTCTTCATCGTCAACCTGGTCAACCTTGTTCAGGAACACGACCAGAGCCGGAACGCCAACCTGGCGCGCCAGAAGGATGTGCTCACGCGTCTGCGGCATCGGGCCGTCAGCTGCGTTAACAACCAGGATCGCGCCGTCCATCTGGGCAGCACCCGTGATCATGTTCTTCACGTAGTCGGCGTGGCCCGGGCAATCAACGTGCGCGTAGTGACGGTTCTCCGTCTCGTACTCAACGTGTGCCGTGGAAATCGTGATGCCACGTGCCTTCTCTTCAGGCGCGCTGTCGATCTCGTCATAGCCCTTCGCTTCACCACCGGAAGCTTCAGCCAGAACCATCGTGATAGCAGCCGTCAGCGTGGTCTTGCCATGGTCAACGTGACCAATCGTACCAATGTTCGCGTGCGGCTTTGTGCGCTCAAACTTTTCCTTCGCCATCGATCTGTACCTCATTAGATGCCGATCTGGAGACGAATGGCCGATCGACTAGAGTTGCGTGAACTTGGATGCGGACGCATCCGGTTATGGTGCGGCCTGATACACAAGGATTACCCTGCTAGGCAAGTCCGAATGCAGACGATGCTTCAACGGATTAGAGATGCCGCTCGCCGAGCACCCGACGCGCGACCAGCAGGAGAGTGCGCGGCTGTACCACCTTGACCTCTGTGGGAAATGGCCGAGGCTGCGAGCCAGTCCCGCAATCGAGCCCCTTCCGACATGTCCTCTTCCCACAGCCTGCAAGCCGCATATCAGTCGTTCCAGGCGGGCAATCTTCAGCAGGCCCGGCAACAGATTCGCGCATGCATCACTGCCAGTTCGGACGCCAATGCGCTGCATCTGGGTGGCGTGATCGAGAAAGCGGCCGGCGATTTCGAACAGGCCGCTACCTGGCTACGCCAGGCCGCCGCAATGGCGCCGACAAACGCGGAAATCCTCAACACGCTGGGCATCGTGGAAACCCGACTCGGCAATACCGTGGCCGCTGAAAGCTCGTATCGCAGTGCCCTGAAGGCTGCGCCCAGCTTTGTTCCGGCCTTGCTGAACCTTGCCCATCACCTTGCCCAGTCTGCTTCCGGTGCGACGGAAGCCGAGGCCCTGGCCCGCAAGCTCATCCAGCTTCAGGGCAAGTCAGGCGCTGGCTGGGCAGCCCTTGGGGCGGCGCTCAAGAGCCAGTCGCGATTCGAGGAGGCACTGAACGCTTTCGATCAGGCCGCCGCACACGGTGCGACCGACCCAGCCACATGGCAAAACCGGGCGGGCGTCCTTCTGGAGCTCGGGCGCACGCGGGAAACCGCCGAAATCCTCGACGCACTGGCCCAGGCCGGCATCGACAATGCGGCCCTGAGCTATCTGCGCGGGCGTGTGCATGTCGAGGAAGGTGATATCGAGGCCGGTGCGACCCAGATGGCCCGCAGCTGGACGACACAGACCAGCGAGCACGCCCTGCGCAATCTGGCCTCGGTCTATTGGATGCAGGGCGATACCGGCTCTTTCGATGCCCTGCTCGAGGAGGCGCTGGCGACACAGACACCTCAACTGGCATTGATCGCCGTGGACCTGACGCGCCAGAGCGGCCGCGTGGAACGCGCAGCTGAACTCTTCAACTCTCTCAGCCCCGAACAACAATCCACACCAGGGGCACAATCGCTTGGCGCCCTGCTCGCCCAGGAAACCGGAGCGCTAGAGACCGCCGTCGAACGGGCGCGCATCGCCATTGCCGAAGCTCCGGACAGTTATGGCGTCCGAACCAATCTAATCGTGCCCTTGCTGATGCTGGGCGATGCGCAGGGCGCCCTGGTCGAGATCGAGGCGGCACAACGCCTGGCCCCGCTGGCCCAGGACCTGATTGCCTACCAGGCGACAGCCTGGCGCATGCTGGGACGCACAGAGGCCTATGAGCGCCTTTATGACATGGAGCGATTTGTCATCCCCCATCAGCTCGAAGCGCCCGAGGGGTATGCTTCGATGGCCGACTTCAATGCGGCGCTTGCAGCCGAGCTGGACGCGCTGCGCGTTTACAAGGCCCATCCGCTCGACCAGTCGCTTCGCCAGGGCAATCAGACACCTCGCGATCTTCTGCATGAAACATCCCCGGTCATCCGCAGCTATTTCCAGGCGCTGGAAAAACCCATCCGCGCCTATATGCAGGCGATCGGCTCGGCCCCCGACCACCCGCTGACCGCTCGCAATACCGGCCGGTTCGCACTCAAGGGGTCCTGGTCGGTCCGTCTGGCCAGTGGCGGTTTTCACGTCAATCACGTCCACCCGGAAGGCTGGATCAGCTCGGCCTATTATGTCGAGGTGCCCGAAGGCATCGAGACGAACGCAGACCGCGCGGGCTGGATCAAGTTCGGCGAACCCAGCTTTGCCACTCCAGTCCCCCTGCCCGCGGAAAAGTGGGTCTGCCCCAAGCCGGGCAGCCTGGTGCTCTTCCCCTCCTACATGTGGCACGGCACGGAGCCGATCGAGAGCGGCGCCACACGCGTGACGGCCCCGTTCGACGTGCTGCCGGTCTAGGGCGCACACTGCGGCTACCAGCCCCGGTTCGGGTCTTCAGCTCATGTTTTCAGGAAATTGGAGCGGGTAGCGGGAATCGAACCCGCATCCTCAGCTTGGAAGGCTGCTGCACTACCATTGTGCTATACCCGCGCCGGGCTGAGCTGTTTAGCTGCTTCGCTCGCAGGCGTCGAGGGGGTAATGCCACGCCAGCGCAGTTCAATTGCACGCTGCGGGATCGGCGTTAAGGCGTCGCGCGACGGGTTTGACGAATCAAGCTGGGAGGAATGGTGCCTAGGGGCGGATTCGAACCACCGACACGCGGATTTTCAATCCGCTGCTCTACCAACTGAGCTACCCAGGCACTGTTTCCGCTGCGGTCGAAACCGCCGGAGAGCGCGGTTTATACGGCGATGATTTGCGCCTGTCCACGCCTCAAAGCGGTCAGATGCAGACAATTGCAGTTAATGGCTATTCTTCATTGCGGTCATTGTACGGGGTCTCTTCCGCCTGATCGGCGGGTTCGCCTGGTATGGCGTAGTTTCCCGACACCCAATGCCCCAGATCCACGTCTGCGCAACGCTTGGAACAGAAGGGTTTGAATTCCGGGTCAGCCGGCTGGCGACAGATCGGGCATTTCATCGGCGGTCTCCTAGTCGGCGCGAACGGAAAAAGCGCGCGGCGCGGCAGCATCATCGCGCTGCAATGTCGGCAATGGCCCCAGTCGCTCGGACCAGGCTTCGCGCCAGCCAATGTGATCAGCCTCGAGCCAGGCAAAGACAGCCTCGCCGGCCTTGAGCGTCACCAAGGCCCTGCGTGAGTGCGACAACGCCGAGGCAGCTTCCCGCAACGCGCGCAGCGCTTCGGTCTCGATGGTGGGCTCTCCCTGCTTGTCCATCATCAACTCGGCGAGCGAACGACCACGACGCTGTCGGGCCAGCTCGCCAATGCAAAATTGCGACAGCGGCGCGACATCGACCTTGGCCCGGTCGCGGCGAAACGCCTGGCGCAGGGCCTGTTCAGTGGCCTTGCGATCCGGCTGGGCCCGCATGTGCACAAAATCAATGGCGACCAGACCACCCAGTCCGCGCAAACGCACCTGGCGCGCCGCTTCCTTGGCAGCAGACATGTTCAGTTGCTGGCTAAGCTTGGCGGCATTGCCCTGGGCCTTGCGGCCATCGGCGTCCACGTCAATCGCCACCAGGGCCCGCGTCTGCTCGATATAGAGTGATCCGCCGCCAGGAATGGAGACAGAGGGAGACAGGGCTTCGTCAAAAGCCTCGTCCAGGTCAAGATCGCTTTCATCAGCCCAGACGGCTTCCGCATCGCCAAAGGCGCGAACCAGGCGTTGGGCGAGAATCGGTGCGGGCTCCAGACATTCCGGTGCGGCGCCGTCTTCCGGGGCGATGAGAGCGAGATTGGGCCCCTTCTCGCCATAGGCTTCACGCGCAATACGGACCTTGACCGCAGCACCTTCATGCATGCCCTTGGGACGCCCGGACTTGCCAAACGGCAGGAAGCCCTCTTCGCCGACGCCCAGGTCCACGAAGGCGGCATTGAGCGCCATCTCGACCTTGCGCACCCGGCCGCGATAGACCTCGCCTTCGATGGCCCGTCCGCTCTGCTCGCTCCAGCGTTCCAGGTGCAGCTCGACAATGCGGCCATTCTCGACCACGGCTGCGCGGGTCTCACCGATATTTTCCTCGATCAGGATGGTGCGGTTCATGCGCTTTCGGCCTCGCCCTGGCGCGTCAGTACGGGGAAACCGGCGCCGGTCAGTAGATTGATGGTTTCATAGAGCGGCAGGCCCACCACACCGGTGAAAGAGCCGATCAAATTGATGATATAGCCGCCCGCCATGCCCTGGATGGCATATCCGCCAGCCTTGCCCTGCCACTCACCGGAGGCGAGATAGGCTAGGATTTCCGGCTCGCTCAGACGCTTGAACTTGACCCGGGTCTCGACCAGTCGAGAAGTCAGCTGCCCGTCCGGCGCCTTGACGGCGATACCGGTATAAACCCGGTGACTGCGACCGGACATCAGCTCGAGGCAACGACGCGCCTCGTCCTCGGTTTCCGTCTTGGGCAGGACCCGGCGTCCAACGCCCACCACGGTATCGGCGGCCAGGACAAAACCATCGGCGGCACCGGCATGGGCAGCGGCCTTCTCCTGCGCCAGGCGCAGGGCGAGCGGCCCCGGTAACTCGCCCGGGATTTCGCTCTCATCGATATGGGTCGGTTCGATACAGTCAGGCTCAAGACCGGCCTGACGCAACAGATCGCGGCGCCTTGGCGACGCGCTGGCCAGTATCAAGCGTGGTCGGCTCGCGGCAGTCGTCATCGCGGATCCACGCTGTCCGGCTTATTTAAAGCGATAGGTGATGCGCCCCTTGGTCAGGTCATAGGGCGTCATCTCGACCAGAACCTTGTCGCCCGCCAGGACACGGATGCGATTCTTGCGCATCTTGCCAGCGGTGTGAGCAATAATCTCGTGATCGTTTTCAAGTTTCACGCGGAAGGTTGCGTTCGGAAGCAATTCCGTCACCTCACCGGGGAACTCCAATAACTCTTCTTTCGCCATGCGGCTCCACTTTCATGGTTTCAATCAAAGGATTCTCAGACCTGCCGTCGGCCTGAGCGGCGCTATATAGTCCCGGTCGGCAGACAAAGTCGAGGCCTCGCGCGACATTTAGGCTTGATCCCAGCTGCGGATACGCTTGCGGATCTCGTCCCGGGTCTCGCGATAGGCGGCCAGCTTGGCCTCTCGGTCGCCAGGCGTTTCACTGGGATCCGGGATCGGCCAGGCCAGGAAGGTTGCGCCTGTGCGCTCCGCATACTCCCGCGCAGTCCGGTCCGCGGCAGTCGACAGGGAGACGACGATCTCCGCCGCCGGCTCACCCACACCGCTCAGTGCGATCGGCGAGAAATCTGACAGATCGCACTTCAGCTCTTCCATCACCGAGAGGGTATAACCATCCACAAATGCGGCGGGGATCACGCCGCAGGAGCGCGCATCTGCAGTCTCACCGTATTCCAGCCGCCACAACGCCTCGCCCATCGGCGAGCGAATGGCATTGCGACCACAGACAAACAGGACGGATGGCGCACTCATCTCGTGACCCGGCGATGCAGGGCGCAGATCAGGGTGAACAGACGGCGCGAGGTATCGAAATCCACCTCGATTTTACCAGTGAGACGGTCGCGCAGAAGGCTGGAGCCTTCATTGTGCACACCGCGACGGCCCATATCGATGGCCTCGATCTGGGCCAGCGGTGCGTCTCGCACGGCCTCGTAATAGCTTTCGCAGATCAGGAAATAGTCCTTGATGATGCGGCGCAGCGGCCCCAGCGCGAAGACAAAGGCATGCACCGGGGTCTCGTCTTCCTGGCGCACGTCGAAGACAAGCCGGTCATCCTCGATGGCCAGGCGCAGCGCATACGGCCCCTGCCCCTCGGCCTCGGGGCGAAAATGATTGCTCTCCAGAAGGTCCGCGATGGCCACCCGGCGCTCGTGGTCAGCATTGACGTCGCCTGGCCCGAGGCTGGCGGCCTCCAGGTCAATGCGAATGATGCGATATTCGCTCATGATCATTCCGCCTCGTGTTCCGGTCGGCTGGACGCCGGCCAGGGTGCGGAAATGTCGACCATCACCGCTTCCACGCATTCAACACTGAGCCGCAGTTCTCCACCACCGGAAAAAACAAGGATGATATCGCCGGACGGGGCATTGCCTGGCTCGAACCCGATGGACAGAAGATTGACGACCGCCTCGTCTGCGCCCTGGCGCAGCTTGTGGGCCTTGGCCGACAGAACCCGGGCGAATTGCAGCCCCGTACGCACTCGCTCCTTGCGCCCGCCCCCTTCCCAGCGGAAGCGGTTGAGCGCCAGGGTAAAGGTGCACGCGGATTTGGAGAACTCGAAATCACCCAGCTGCGCAACGGCGTCCTGCAAGGTCGCGCTGATCGTCTGAAGGTCGTTCTCGTCCAGCGCGGACAGTCTCAGGGGCGTGGCATTCCGGGCCAAGGACAGCTCCTATTCGGATTCCCGGCGGATTTGCGCGCCACACTTGGAGAGTTTTTCTTCCAGGCGCTCGAATCCGCGATCAAGGTGGTAGACCCGGTTGACCACGGTTTCCCCTTCCGCCGCAAGTCCGGCGATGACCAGTGAGACACTTGCTCGCAGGTCGGTCGCCATGACCGGTGCGCCCTTGAGCTGTTTCACACCACGAACGATGGCCTCATTGCCATGTACAGCGATATCGGCTCCGAGGCGCGTCAGCTCGGGGGCATGCATGAACCGGTTCTCGAAGATGTTTTCGCGAATGACGGATGTCCCCTCGGCCAGGGTCATCACGGCCATGAATTGCGCCTGGGCATCGGTCGGAAAACCCGGATAGGGCTGGGTCTCGATATCGGTACCAACAATCTGTGAACCATTGCGCGCAACACGCACGCCCTGATCGGACGGTTCAACGGTGACGCCGGCATCGCTCATCGCGCGCCACAAGACCTTGTTATGCTCCCAGCGCGCTCCATCCAGCTCGACATCCCCGCCCGCTGCGGCGACGGCGAGCGCGTAGGTAGCGGTTTCGATCCGGTCCGCCACGACGTGATGGCGAACGCCATTGAGCTTTTCCCGCCCCTGGATGCGAATCGTACTGGAGCCTGCGCCCTCAACCAGCGCACCCATCGCGGTCAGACAATCGGCAAGGTCGGCGATTTCAGGTTCGCGCGCAGCATTGTCGATCACGCTCTCGCCCTTGGCGAGCGAAGCCGCCAGCATGGCGTGTTCAGTTGCCCCGACCGAGGCAAAGGGCAGTTCGATTTCACCGCCAACAAGCCCGCCCTTTGGAGCTGTCGCCTCGACATAGCCTTCCGAAAGCTCGATCTGTGCCCCCAGGCTCTCCAGAGCCTTCAAATGCAGATCAACGGGACGCGCCCCGATCGCGCAGCCGCCGGGCAGAGACACCTTCGCCCTGCCTTCGCGCGCCACGAGCGGTCCCAGAACGTTAAACGTCGCACGCATTTTGCGTACGAGATCATAGGGCGCATACGTATCGGTGATCTCGCCGGCATGCAGGGTCATTTCCGGGCCCGGCCCCTCTTCCACAGAGACGCCCAGTCGCGCCAGCAAATGCGCCATGAAACGGCTGTCGCGCAAGCGAGGCATGCGGGTCAGCACCACCGGCTCATCCGTCAGCAGGGCCGCGGCCATGAGTTTGAGAGCAGAATTCTTCGCACCAGAGATACTGATGCTTCCGTTGAGCTTCGCGCCGCCCTGAATGACGATACGGTCCATCTTAACTCCTCACTTCAAGATACGCGGCAAAAAGCCCGGCAAGTCCGGCGGGATTATGACCTGTCCGAGGGCGATTCCGAGGCAGAATTGTCAGTTGCCTGCTCGTCCTGCTCAGTCGCGGGTGCCGAGCGCGGCGTCTTGCGACGACGCAAATTGGCGCGCAGGGCTTCCGCCAGGCGGTCCTCACGCGTCGCAGCGGGCTTGGGTTTTCGGGCAGATGCGGGTGTTTTCGGTGTGTCGCTCATGCGATTTGTCATGTCGAATGCAGCTGGTTACGTCAAGACACTCTTGGCGGGCGCGCGACCTTGCGTTATACGCCCGTCTCTCGTTCGCGATCTCGCGATCCGGCGCCGCGGTAGCTCAGTGGTAGAGCGCACCCTTGGTAAGGGTGAGGCCGAGAGTTCAATTCTCTCTCGCGGCACCATTTTCCCGATCTCTGAAAATCTTTCGAACCTGCCCTGTTGCACCCGGGCGATCTGCACGCTGTCTGGACCGCATTCCCGGCAGACGCTACAAAGCGAGCGGGATCTGAGGGGATGTCATGCAGTCCGATCTAATGCGTGCTGGCAGTTTGCTTGTCGCCACCGTCATCTTGGCCGGAGGCGCCGTCTGGGCGTCGCCACGCCTGGGCGATGCAGTCACTGACGCACCACGCGAGCAACGCCTGTATTCGATTCTCAACATCACAGAAGACCCGTCTGTCTGGGCCGCCTGTCCGCTGGATCAGTCCGCTCTGCGCTCACAGATCGAGGCCCGGCTCGCAACTGACAATCTGGATGCGGTTTTTAGCCCGATTGCCGACGGCCCCGACGTGATGATGCATGAAGCCGAGGCCCGTCTTGCCGATGACCGGGACTGCGACTGGACAATCCGCGTGAACTATCAGGGCAATAGTCATACGCTTGCGCGATGAGCGCGTTTTTCCCTGACATCGAACCCTTCAATACCGGTCGTTTCGAAACCGGTGACGGGCATGACCTCTTCTGGCAGGAATGCGGCAACCCCCAGGGCATTCCCCTGCTTTTCCTGCATGGCGGGCCGGGTTCGGGGTGTTCACCGAAATATCGCCGGATCTTTGACCCCCAGCGCTTTCGCATCATCCTGCTGGACCAGCGCGGCGCGGGACAATCCCGTCCAGTGGCCTCGCTCGAGAACAACACCACCGCTCACCTGATCAAGGACCTGGAAATCCTGCGCCGCAAGCTCGGACTGGACCGGTGGATCGTCTACGGCCCGTCCTGGGGCTCCACCCTGGCACTGGCTTACGCGCAGGCACATGCGCAACATGTCAGTGGACTTGTCGTTCAGGCCGTGTTTCTCGGCACTCAGGGCGAGCTGGACTGGTGGCACAGTCCGGACGGGCTTCAGCGCTTTTTCCCCGATGCCTGGGACGCGTTCGTTTCCCCGGTGCCGGAGGCCGCCCGGACCAGCGCAGCGCATGTCATGGACTGGTATCTGGACGCGATGCGTGAGGAACAGGCGGCGGGTTACCCGCTGCTCGCGGACCTTGCCACTGCATCTCTCGACGATCTGCGCCCTTCAGCCGTCTATCGCTGGACCGAATATGAAGACCGCACATCCTATCTGGAAAACACAGCCGACGCGGTGCTGGAAGGACTGCGCGAGCGAGGCGCGGACTTTATCGCCTCACATTCCCTGATCGAGGCGCACTATTTCAGGAACCAATGCTTCCTGGAACCCGATCAGCTGATCCGGGACGCCCATCGCCTCGCGGACATCCCGATGGCGATCCTGCATAGTCGCTACGACATGGTCTGCCCGCCCCAGTCCGCTTTCCGGTTGGCGAAGGCCTGCCCCCACGCGGATTTTCGCCTTGTGCCCCTGAATGGCCACGGCATGACAGAGACGACGCAGACCGTGCTGCGTGAGATCATGACACGGTTCGACGCCTAGTCCGGGGGGCGAGACACCAGGGCGTGCACGGCCAGCTTCACGGCACCGCCTGTGAAACTTCCACCATTGGCCGTCAATACGACCGGAGTATCCGCATAAACCGCCTGTGGTCCGATCACACCGATATTGGACGCCCCTTGGGCCACCCCGAGTGAACCTCCAAATTTCGATTCCTCGCCGGCGATCCCGCAATCGAAACTGGTCGCACCGCTGATCGTGCTACTTGTTCTCACCGACACCCCCAGAACGATGGCACGGCTGGGGATGACGATCGAGGACTGCACGCTGGCACCGGTCAAGGCGCTCAATTCCTCTTCCAGAATCACGGCGCTGGTTTGTGCACCACCCTCCCCGGCGGCGAGGACAGTTTCAGCCCCCGCTTTTTCCACCTCCCAACCGCCAGCCGTGAAAACGGCGACGGTTTCTTCGTCGCGCAGCCAGGCGCGCCAGCCCGGCTGGGGCGAGATTTCGCTCCAGAACCCGTCTCGCCAGATCACGAGATTGTTGTCGGCAAACGCCGACCAGTCTTCCCCACTTCCGCCCGGAGGCCGGATCCAGACCTGCCCGTCCTGCGGAGCAGCGGGCTGGACCGAGAGCACCCGGCTTTCCACGCACAACTGCACCAGCGCATCGAGGCGCAGCAGGCTTTCATTCACGGTGACATGCTTTTGGGCCTGGTCCGGCATGACGAGAGGAAGCGATAGACGCGGGCTGTGTTCGGACATGGCGATCTCCTTGCTTGACCAGAAGCTTGCGAGCGCGTGATCGAGAATGGAGAGGCTTGCGCACTATCCATGCGCATATCGCGCACTTGACGCGGCCCCCTCTCATGCCTTTTCTCCGCCTCAACAGGATCATTGCGCCGTGAGGTATTCGTCCGATGAGCGAGACTATCCACTCCCTGTCCGAGGGATTTACTGCGAAGACGGCTGAAGACTGGCGTCCGCTGGCCGAAAAAGCTCTGCGAGGCGCGGATTTCGACACGACGCTCGGGCGGACCAGCGCGGACGGCATTGAACGCGGCCCGGCCTTCTTCGAACGCGCTGCCAACACCGGCGCTGTCGACAACCTCGAACGGGACCTGCACCTGCCCTGGGGCATGCGCTCCTCCATTGTCGAGGCAACGCCGCAAGCCGCCAACGAGGCGGCCCTGAACGACTTGATGGGCGGGGTTTCCGAACTGGAGCTGAACCTCGACCCGCGTGGGGAAACCGGTCTCAACGCCAACGACATCGATGCGCTGGATGCGGCCTTGAAAGGTGTCGACCTGTCGATCGCACCTGTCTATCTCGATGTCATTCTCGGCCAGGGCACACACGCCCATCATCTGCTTGCGCTTTACGCTCGACGCCGGATCGATGGCGAGACGCTGGAAGGCGGGCTCGGCCTGGACCCGATCGGACGGGCAGCGCGCCAGGACGTGGCCTTTGACCCGGAGTGTTTCGAAAAGGCCAGCGCCCATGTCCAGCTCTGCCAGGCGGCATTCCCAAAGCTGAAAATCTTCCGCGCCAATGGCGCGCTGGCCTTTGAGGCGGGCGCGACTGAAGCCCAGGAACTCGCCATCATTGCCGCCAGCGTCGCTGCCTATATGCGCTTGATGGGTGATTGCGGCATGAGCGCGGATGAGGCCGCTCAAGCCATTGAGATCAAGCTCTCGGCCGACGCCGATATCCATCTGAGCATCGCCAAACTGCGCGCGGCGCGCCGGGTTTTCGCGCAGATCGCCAGCAGCTTCGGTGCAACGGCTACACGCGCCAACATCCATGTCGTTACGGCAGGACGCATGCTCAGCGCCAAGGACCCGTGGACCAATCTGATCCGCAATGCCTGCGCGGGCTTTGCTGCAGCAGCTGGCGGTGCCGACAGTATCACCATCCGCCCGATGACCGATGCCCTGGGACGCCCCGGCAGCTTTGCGCGGCGCGTGGCCCGCAACCTTCACATCCTGCTCGCGGAAGAAAGCCATATCGGCAAGGTCACTGACCCGGCAGCCGGAGGCTATCTGCACGAGCACCTGACCGAGCAGCTCGCACAGAAGGCCTGGACCAAGTTCCAGGATATCGAACGCAAGGGCGGCCTGGTGGCGGCTTTTGCAGACGGTTCGCTGCAGGCTGAGATCGCTGCGGCGCGTGAAGCGCGGTTGAAAGACATTGCAGACGGCAAGGATATCATCCTTGGTGTCACCAAATATCCTGACCCGGATCCCAAACCCGTCGAGACCGGCGGCTCCTGGGGCGAGACCACCTCCCCCGACAGTCCTCTGGCGCCTGTCTTACTGGCCACGGCGTTCGAAGGAGAGAAGTAATGCAGAATCCTGACTTCACTCAGATCGAGCTCGGCGCGCTGGAGACCGGCACTGGTGGCGCGCGCCGCGAATGGACACCGGCGGAAGGTATTCCGATCAAGTCGCAATACCGCGCCGGCGACAGTGACGGCATCGACTTCCTGACCAGTGTTCCGGGCGCAGCGCCCTTTGTGCGCGGCCCCTACCCGACCATGTACGGGCAACGCCCCTGGACAATCCGTCAATATGCCGGTTTCTCAACGGCGGAAGATTCCAACGCCTTCTACCGGCGCAATTTGGCCGCCGGTCAGAAAGGCCTTTCGGTTGCTTTCGACCTGGCCACTCACCGCGGTTATGACAGTGACCATGAACGCGTCGCCGGCGATGTCGGCATGGCCGGTGTGGCGATAGACAGCATCTATGACATGCGGACCCTGTTTGACGGCATTCCACTCGACCAGATGTCCGTCTCAATGACGATGAATGGCGCGGTCCTGCCGGTCCTCGCGCTCTACATCGTTGCGGCCGAGGAACAGGGCGTCAGCCCGGACAAGCTTTCGGGCACGATCCAGAACGACATCCTCAAGGAATTCATGGTGCGGAACACCTATATCTATCCGCCCCAGCCTTCCATGCGCATCATCTCGGACATCTTTGCCTATACCTCGGCGAACATGCCGAAATACAACTCGATTTCTATCTCGGGCTATCACATGCAGGAGGCCGGCGCGCCGGCGGATCTGGAGCTGGCCTATACGATCGCGGACGGCCTGGAATACATCCAGACGGGTGTGGATGCCGGCCTGGACGTGGACGCCTTCGCGCCGCGGCTCTCCTTCTTCTTCGGCATCGGCATGAATGTCTTCATGGAGATCGCCAAGCTGCGCGCGGCGCGCCTGTTGTGGGCCAAGCTGGTCAAGGAGCGTTTCGCGCCGAAATCCGACAAGTCCATCTGCCTGCGCACGCACTGCCAGACCTCCGGCTGGTCACTGACGGCCCAGGACGTATTCAACAATGTCGGCCGTACGGCACTGGAAGCCATTGCGGCGGTGGATGGTCACACCCAGTCCTTGCACACCAACTCGCTGGACGAAGCCCTGGCCCTGCCGACGGACTTCTCTGCGCGCATTGCCCGCAACACCCAACTTCTGCTGCAGACCGAGGCCCATCTGTGTGATGCTGCCGACCCATGGGGCGGCAGCCACTATATCGAACGCCTTACCCATGACCTCGCTGCCAAGGCGCTGGACCATATCGCCGAGGTCGACAAGCTGGGTGGCATGGCCAAGGCCATTGATGCCGGCATCCCGAAACTGCGTATCGAGGAAGCTGCAGCCCGCACCCAGGCGATGATCGACAGCGGTCAGCAGACGATTACCGGCGTCAACAAGTTCCGCCTCGATGAGGAAGAGGACGTTCCGGTTCTCAAGGTCGACAATTATCTGGTTCGCAAACAGCAGATCGAGAAGCTCGAACGCCTGCGCCAGGAGCGCGACAGCGCCGAGGTCGAAAGCAAGCTGGACGGGCTGGCAAATGCCGCGCGCGCGGGTGACGGCAATTTGCTGGCACTGGCCGTCGACGCAGCACGCGCCAAGGCGACTGTGGGCGAGATCTCAGACGCGATGGAGCGTTCCTTCAATCGCCATGTGGCAAAGATCCAGACGGTCAAAGGCGTTTATGCCGCCGCGGCCGGTGACGATGACCGCATCAAACTCGCGAAACGTTTTGCCGCAGATTTCCAGAAACGCCACGGCCGAAAACCCAAGATCCTGATCGCCAAGCTGGGCCAGGACGGGCATGACCGCGGCCAGAAAGTTGTCGCCTCCGCCTATGCCGACCTCGGCTGGGAGGTCGTCGCCGGACCGCTCTTCCAGACACCGGAAGAGGCTGCGGCGCTGGCGGTCGAGGAAAATGTGCATGCAGCAGCAGCGTCGTCGCTCGCTGCGGGCCATCTGACACTGGTTCCGGAACTGCGCAATGCGCTGCGCGACAAGGGCCGCGACGATATTCTGGTGATTGTTGGCGGTGTTATCCCGCCGGATGATGAGCCGGTCCTGCGCCAGATGGGTGCAGCCGCAGTCTTCCCGCCCGGTACCATCATCGCCGACAGCGCGATCGTGATGCTGGAACGCCTGGGCGTCGATATCGAGGCGGAATTGGCAGAATAAGCTGGTCGCCGGCCCTTTCTCTCCGCTAGGCTGATATTGGATCAGGAGGGCCCCCATGCGCTTTTTCAGTGTTGCACTGGCAGCCAGCATCACGCTCGCGGCATGTTCATCATCGGACGAAGAGATCAGCGCTGACATGCGCTGTCTGGTCGGGAGTTACCGCGTACCTACCGGCGATGTGATCGATGTCGGCCTGTCCAGTTCGGATCATTTGCGCTGGCGTGTCATGTCGGGCGAAGTGGGCCGCGTCAGCCGCGACGAGGACGGCGTCTGGACGGGCACAACGGGTTGGAGCGACCTGCCCCACACCGCCCGGCTGGCAATGACCGCCTGCGGTGATGACGGGATAGAGGTCAACGGCATTGATAGCCTGCAGGGTCATGCGACCCGCATCTCCCATGATATTCAGGACGTCCGCTTTACAGGCGCGGACGAAGAGCTCGCGGGCCGCCTGGTCATGCCAGCGGGCTCCGAACCGGTGCCGATCGTTGTCCTCGTGCACGGATCGGAAGACTGGAGCGCGCGGGATTATGCCTTCCTGCAGCGGATGTTGCCGGCCCATGGCATCGGTGCCTTCGTCTATGACAAGCGGGGCACAGGCGCATCGACGGGACAGTACACCCAGGACTTCGACCTGTTGGCTGCGGATGCGGCAGCCGCGCACCGAACTGCCCTGGAGCTGGCCGGGGCGCGCGCGTCGAGCTCCGGTTATCTCGGCGGCAGCCAGGGTGGGTGGGTCGCCCCACTGGCAGCGACCCTCAGCCAACCCGATTTTGTCATCGCCAGCTTCGGACTGGCGGAAAGCCCGCTGGCCGAGGACCGCGAGCAGGTGCAGATGGAATTGCGGGAGGCCGGTTATGATGACGCGGTACTGGACCGCGCCCGCCAGGTCACCGACATCACCGGCCGGCTGCTGGCCTCGAATTTCCAGGACGGAGCTGAAGACCTCGCCCGAGTTCGCCGCGAATGGGGCGATGAAGCCTGGTTCCAGGAAATGCGCGGAGAAATAACCGGCGAAATGACCATGAGACCGCTGTGGCAATTCCGAATGGGCTATCGCTTCCTCGGTGTTGGCACCAGCTGGGGCCATGAACCCGTGCCCGTCCTGCGCGAGGTCGGTGTCCCCATGCTGTGGGTGCTCGCCGGTGCGGACCGAGAGGCGCCGTCGGCCCCGACGCGCCAGATCCTGACCGAATTGCAGAGCGATGGACACATCATCGATATCGCATTCTTCCCGGACACGGATCACGGGATAACGCGGTTTGTCGAAGCCGAGGACGGCAGCCGCCAGGGGTTGGGCTATGCGCAGGGCTATCTGGAGATGCTGGTCGACTGGTCCCGACACCAGGCCTTCACCCAGACCTATGGCAACGCCGAGTTATCACCATTTGCCGCCCCCCCGCTCGATGACCTCGCCAATGAGGATTGATCCAGCTGCCGCGACGGGCTTTCATAGGGCCAGCGTGAAGGAATTTCGAATGCGTGTTTTGCTTCCCATCCTGGCGTCTGCGGCTCTTGTCGCCTGCGCCAACACTCCGACGACCTATACCCCTGCGAACGGCCGTGACCGCGGTTATTCGGAACAGCAGATCGAGAGCGATCGCTTCCGGATTCACTTCGATGCAGGCTCGGACATGTCCCTTCGTGACGCGGAAGACATGGCTCTTCGGCGCGCTGCAGAAGTCACGCTGCTCAATGATGGCGAATGGTTCCTCGTCGTCTCTCGCTCGCGTGACGGCAATGAGCGCGACCCGGTCCGCGTTCGGACGGGTGTCAGTCACAGATTTGGTTCCGGGGGACGTTCAGGCACGTCAGTGGGCGTCGGCGTGCACTTTGACGGCGATGCCGGTGAGAAGCGTGTCTCGCTGGAGATCCTTATCCGAACGGGTGAGATGCCGCAGGATCGGAACGCCTACAACGCAGTCGATGTCCTAAACTACGCGGAAATCGACTAGTCGCTGAGCAGGCCCAGCTCTCTCTGCTTCTTCTTGGTCAGACCCGCCGCCACGAGACGGTGGCTTTCGCGGACATAGTCGCGTAGCGCAGCATCATCGAGGCCCGGCTCTTCATAATGCTGGATCCAGCTCATTCCCCGCGACGCAAGATAAGGCGCCGGCCGCAGGCCCGGCTGGTCTTGCAGGATTTCAAAGGAGATGTCCGAAACCTTGAAGGAAAAGCGCGGCCCCTCTTGTTCGCTGAAGCCGGCGATCACAAAAACTTTGCCCCCCACCTTCCAGACGTCATGCCCGCCCCACTGAACAACATGGCTGGTCGCCGGAAGAGCAGCACAAAAGGCATGGAATTCATCCGCAGACCGCATGGCTAGCCGACGAGAGAACGGGCCTGCCCGACCCAGTCATCCCGGGTAATCCGGCCGCGCCCATTGATGCGGGCATCCCAGTCTTCAACATCCGTGTCGGACCAGGCGGCGATCTGGGCGAAACGGGTCACACCGCCGTCATGCAGCGCCGCAGCAGCCTTGGGGCCCAGCCCCTTGATCTGAGTCAGGTCGTCAGCGCCCTCGCCCACCGGCGCTGTAGCGGGCATTGCCGCCTTCGGTTCACTCGGTGCAGGACTTTCCTCGACCGTTTCAACCTCGGTCGCGGCAGTGGGTGCCGTAACTGGTTCGACTTGAGGCGTCACATCTTTTTTACGCGCTTCGGATTCCCCAAGTCGACGCGCAAGATTCTCGTTTTCCGTGCGCAGGCGGGACGCCTCGGCAAGCGCCTGGTCTGCCTCGGCACTGCGAGCGTCTCCGCTCCAGATCTGCCGACCGAAGAACAGTCCCAGGCCGAACGCTACCAACAGGAGAAGCCCCATCTGCCAGATCAACCAAAACATGCCTATTCCTCGTCGTTCTCAATTTCAAACTGGATCAGACGCACCGCGTTCGTCGCCAGAACCACATCCAGCCTCCCAGCGGCAGCCCCTGCGCTGATCAGCAAATCCTGCACCCGCTCGGAACGGGCGGCTGCGAGTTCGCGGCCGCCTTCAGCGATACCGATCTCCACTCGCAGGCGCAGCGCGTCGGGACAGGCCTGGAATACCTCGGCCATTCGCCGCAATGCCACCTCTGTCAGCGGGCTTGGCGCCACACCATCCTGGTCAAAACGCAGGTCATCAGTGCCATGAGCCGCCCGGATTACCGCGTCACACCCGGCCATGTTCGCAATCGACACTTCCGCCGGAGCACCGGACGGCGTGATCAACGACGCGCCCTGATAAGGTTCCGGCAGCGAGGCCAGTGTGCGCGTCACCGATTGCGCTATTTGCGGATTGGCGGCTTCGCCCACGAGGGCCGCTGAATCCCCGGATACATAAATTGCACCCTGCTCCAGACGGGCCAGCTGGCCCAGCAAGCGTTTAACCGTGTCTTCCCAGCTGGGATGCGCCAGACCACCGGGAACCAGGATCAGGTCGACATTGGCACCGTTGGAGAAGCTCGCTTGAGCAAAACTCTCGATCTCACTGCGCGTCGCGTCATCGGCGGCACCGCCACGAACCAACACGCGAGCATTCGAGACAAGATCCGCACGAATAAAAAAGCCGCGCTGCAATCGTGCGCTCGTCATCTCGTCGACGACCCGTGTTACACCGCCGGCAACGACCCCGCCTGACCAGGTTGAGGCCTGGACGATTGCCACAGCCGCTTCGCGTTGATCATCATCCGGCGCCGCACCGGTCACGGTCGCCGTCTGACCGCTCATGCTGACCTGAGCCCAGTTCAGCCCGCGCCGGTCCAGCGCCTCGCGCGCATTGGCCTCGAGCCGCCGTTCCAGCGACGCAATCGAAACCGGTCCGAAGCTCACGGCGAGAATGGTCATGACCAGCCACACGCCAGCAGCCATCAGAAGGAGTTTCTTGGCACGTTGTGTCATCTCACCTCTATCCGTCAGGGTGCAGCTACGCGTCGAATCGCAGCCTGCTTGAAACAGCATATCGCGGCAGAAAATGGGCATCACCCAAATTCGCCACTAGCATCACCGGTTAGCAGTTTCCAGCGTTCAAGCAAAAAGGGCCAGTGCTAGCACTGGCCCTTTCCACACGTCTTATGCCCGCATTAGCGGCGAGACCGGAAGGTCACGCCCCAGCTGCGCGGGGAACCGAGGAAGGCATTGAAGGAGCCCGGCTGGAACGGACCGTCAAAACCGACCTGGATATAATCCTCGTCGGCAAGGTTGCGGCCCCACAGCTCTACGCGCCAGCTTTCATCTTCCGCACCGATACCGACACGGCCGTTGAACAGCGCATAGCCTTCCTGGATTTTCTCCGGATCAAGGTCAGAACCCGTGTTCTGCTCGGAGACCCAGCGACCATCAAGGTGAGCCAGCCACGTCATGCCGTTCTCCAGGTTACCTTCATAGGTCACAGAACCGGAGGTGTACCATTCCGGTGCCAGAGAGAAGTTCTGGCCCGACAGGCGGTCGACATCGGCCGTACCCGTCGGCGCGAACTCGTCATAGGTCGCGTCGGCATAGGTCACACCACCCTGCAGGGTCAGGCCCGGCATGGATTCCGGGAACCACAGCAGTTCAGCTTCCGCGCCCTGCGTCTGCGCGCCGTCGATGGACGTCACGAAGAAGCCGATGCCGTTGAAGGTGTTCAGCTGATAGGTCTCGAAGTCGGACCGGAAGATGTAGAAGTTGGCCAGGACGGTGTCATTCGCCCACTCGGTCTTGAAGCCAAGCTCGAAGCTGTTGACAATTTCCGGATCGAACTGAGCCGGATAAGAGGTCGGGTCAGCCAGGACAGACGTGAAGTCCACCGCGGACGAGCCAGCCTGCGTGAAGCGGTCCAGGTTGAAACCACCCGCCTTATAGCCACGTGAAAGCGTACCATACGCCAGGAAGTCGTCATTGAAGCGATGCGACAGGGACAGAAGTCCGGTCAGCTCGTTCTCTTCCAGCGACTGCGTGTGATCGATCTGGGAATAGACGTCACGTGCAAACGGCAGACAGGTGAAGGTACCGAACTGTACGAGGCTCGGGATCGGAACACCGGACCCTGCAGAGAAGCCTGCGAGGATGGCGCCGGCAGTCGGCGTTGAGAAGTCGAGCGCATCGCCAAAGACGGTTTCCCATACATCACAGGCCGGAACATTGCTGTCGCCAAAGTCGAACGTGGCTTCCTTCTCGGTCGTGGTGTGACGCAGGCCGAAGGTCAGGTCGGTATTCTCGCCGATCGCCAGTGTGTTGTGGGTGAAGAAGCTGAGGCTCTCACCGTTTTGCTGGAAGGCATCGCCGATCGGGTTACCACCGCCCAGCGGAGTTCCTGCGCCCACGGCCAGCGGCGTAAAGCCCGGGATAAAGGCCGCACCCAGACCATTTGCGAGATCGGTCACGAGCGTCGGGCTGCCACCGAGAAGGCCGAGATAAGGTTCGAAATGGGCACCCATCTGGATGGAGTCGACACGACGAAGACCTTCGTCGGAGTAGAACATGCCAAACATCCAGTCGAAGCGATCATTCTGGCCAGCGATCCGCGTCTCGAACGTCAGATTGTTGAACCGGAAGGAGTTGGTGTTCGTGTCACGGAAGACGACATCAGCGCCCGTGAAGTCCGTATCCTGACCGCTGTCGAGGCGATAGGAGCGATCCGACAGGATGGCCGTCAGCGTGAAATTGTCGAAGTCCCAGTTCAACTCGCCCTGCAGGCCCTGGTCTGCGATTTGCTGAGACGTATCGCGGTTGGACCGAATGGTGCGGCTGAACGGATCTTCGCTGCCTGGCAGCGCACGAGAACCTGGCACGAGCCCGTTGAGCGCGAGTGCCGTAGGTCCGGAGACGATGCTCGGCGCGCCACAGCAATCCTCGTCACGCTCGGTGTAATCGGCACCGATGAGCAGGTTCACGTCATCGTTGAAATCGAACAGGACCTGGCCGGAAACCGTATAGAAGCTCTGGTTGGCATCTTCGTTTTCGGTGCGCGGACCGCCGAAAGTCTGGACGTCCTGGAAACCGTCGCGCTGGCGTGTCGCAGCGTAGACACGTGCGGCAACCAGGTCACCGAAGCCACCAGTCGCAGATCCAGAGAGAGCCCAGCCATTGGCGTCGCCTCCGATGTAGGACGCTTCGACATTGGTGCTGGTTTCAAACTCGGGACGCGCGGTCGTGATGTTGATGATACCGGCAGACGTGTTCGCACCGAACAGCGTACCCTGCGGGCCGCGGAGGACCTCGATGCGCTCAAGCTCACCGAGATCATTGAAGCCGACGCCGTTGCGCGCACGCGGAACACCGTTGATGACGATACCCACGGAGCTTTCCAGACCCGGGTTGTCACCCACGGTACCGATACCGCGGATACGGGCCGTGGTGACGAATTCGTTGGATGTTGATGTGATATTGATGCCCGGTGCAATAACAGCCAGGTCCTTCAGATCACGGACGCCGGCATTTTGCAGCAGTTCCGCGTCATAGGCGGTCACAGCGACCGGTACGTCCTGGATGCCCTGCTCGCGTTTCTGCGCCGTCACGGTAATCGTATCGACGGTACGGGTTTCTTGTGCAAACGCCGCACCGGACACGGCCATCGCTGTCGCGACACCGGCCAAAAGCGATTTTTTGAAAAGTTTCATAACTTTATCTTCCTCCCCTATCCGCATCAGGTTTGAGCTCGCGCGGATGCATTAGCCTTGTTGGCCACCTGTCGCCCGTCTCGTGACGGGTCGATGACAAGCAAGGTGGAGCGTTTTTCGCTTCAAGCGAAGTTTCCGAATGCCAGACATCCACTTTTAGGAGAGCGGTGTGCCCATTCCGCAACACTTCAAACACCCGCCGGAGTAGTTAGTCTGGGCAGAACAGTTTCCCAGGAGTTGGATGTGTCTACCGCCTTGATCATCGCCGGCCTGTCACTGGCGCTCACACAAACAGAATCGCCCCAGCGTCCGTTTTATCCCGCCGACCTTTACGAGCTGGAAGCGATCACGGATGCGCGAATCAACACGTCCGGCGCCTGGGTGAGTTTTGTACGTCGGTCCAATGAGCGCCTTTCAGACAGCACATTGTCCAATGTGTGGGTTTCGCGCTCTGACGGGCAGGACCCGTATGCGCTAACCCCCGGAGACGCGACGTCCTCTTCCCCGCTTTGGGCTCCGGATGGAGAGAGTTTTGTCTATCTTCGCCAGGGCGATGACGGGCTGAGCTTGCATCGCCACTATCCGGCCACACGCCGTGACGAACATCTCACGCGTGTGGATGGGCGCCTGAACTCCCTGTCCTGGTCCCCGGATGGCTCGATGCTGGCCTTCATCGGATTTGTCGCGGGCAGTGCGCCACAGGCGGCGGATCGGGGCGTTACGCCGGCAAGCGAGGACTGGGCCGCCCCGGCCCGTGTGGAAGACCGGCTTGTCTTCCGGCTCGATGGTTTTGGCGCTTTGCCCTATGGCGACCAGCAAGTCTTCATAATTGACACAAGTAGCGGCCAGATCACCCCGCTGCCCAAGACCCGTGCGCCCAACCTTGATGGTCTGGCCTGGTCGGCAGATAATCGCTCACTCATCCTCTCTGCGGATCGCCAGACTTCTGAAACCGCAGCGCCGAACAGCGAGCTTTATCGCGTCGACCTGCTGGAGGGCGGGTGGATGCAATTGACCAACAGGCTGGGCCCGGACAATTCGCCGGTAATCTCGCCGGACGGGCGCTATATCGCCTATCTGGGCTATGACGATATCGAGATGGGGTATCACAACACACGCCTCTACCTACTCGACACCCAAAGCGGCGAACATAGCGAGCTCAGTGCACAACTGGATCGTTCCGTTGCAGCCCCGCGATGGAGCGCAGATGGCCGCTCGCTTTACATCCAGTATGAAGACAGCGGTGATACAGTCGTCGCACAAATCGGGCTCGACGGAGATCTGACACCGCTTGTGGGCGGGTTGGGCGACCCGGTTTTCGGACGCCCCTATACCGGCGGAAGTTTCAGCGTCGCGGATAACGGCACACTGGCCTTTGCCGGCGCTGCCTCCACCCGCCCGACCGAACTTTTCGTTGGCACACCCCAGCGCGGTTACCGTCAATTGACCGACGTCAATGCGGATCTGCTGACGGGCATTCAGATTTCCGAGGCGGAGGAGATCCACTTCCCTTCGCCCCATGATGGAATGGAAATCGAGGGCTGGGTTCTCTATCCGCCCGATTTTGACCCGACCCGGCAATACCCGCTGCTTCTGGAGATCCACGGCGGTCCCTTCTCCGGATACGGCCCCGTCTTCTCCGCAGAATTCCAGCTGATGGCAGCCGCGGGCTATGTAGTCGTTTACACCAATCCCCGCGGATCAACCGGTTACGGATATGATTTCGCAAACGAGATCCATCACGCTTACCCGGGAAATGATCATCACGACCTCATGGGCGCCATCGACTACATGCTCGAGCGTGGCTTTATCGATCCCGAGCGTCTGTTCATCACCGGTGGCTCTGGCGGGGGCACATTGACTGCCTGGGCGATTGGCCAGACCGACCGCTTCGCCGCAGCGGCAGTCGTCAAGCCGGTGATCAACTGGGCCAGCTTCGTTCTGCATTCCGACCTGCCGCCCTTTTTCCTGCGCTACTGGTTCGAAAACCCGCCCTGGGAAGACCCGGAAGAATACTGGCGGCGCTCCCCGCTTTCACTGGTGGGGAATGTGGACACTCCGACCCTGGTCATGGTTGGTGGTGCGGATATCCGCACGCCAAGCTCGGAGGCCGAGCAGTACTACACCGCCCTGCGCAGCCGTGATGTGCCCAGCGCCTTTGTTGTTATCCCGGACAGTTTTCACGGCATTTCCAACTCGCGCCCCAGCCGCCTCTTGACCAAGGTCTCGGAAATCCTGCGCTGGTTTGAAACCCATGACCCGGCCAATGAGAGTGGCGCACAATGAGCAAGATAAACCTCGCTGCAGTCCAGGCGGCCCCCGTCTTCTTCGACAAAGCCGCCTCTGCGGAGAAAGCGTGTGACTGGATCACGGAAGCGGGCAAGCGCGGCGCAGACATCACCGCATTCGGTGAAACATGGCTACCGGGCTACCCCTTCTTCATTGAGGCCCCCCTGAGTGATTTGTGGTGGGAAGCAGCCGCCCTCTATCTGGAGAACGCCGTGCTGCTCGATGGCCCTGAAATCGGGCGCATCTGCAAGGCTGCAAAACAGGCGGGAACAGATGTCGTGATTGGCGTGGCCGAACTGGATGCCGCCACCAAGAGCAGCATCTATGCAAGCCTGGTCTTCATCAGCCGGGATGGCGAAGTGCTCGGCCGACACCGCAAGATCAAGCCCACGCATCACGAGCGGTCGGTCTGGGCGGATGGTGATGCCAAGGGGCTGAAAGTCCATGAACGCCCGTATGGTCGCCTCTCCGGCCTGAATTGCTGGGAGCACAATATTGTCCTGCCCGGGTTTTCACTCATCTGCCAGGGAACACAGATCCATGTCGCGGGCTGGCCCGGCCGTGAACCGGAGACGGCGCCCAGCGATCCGGTCTGGTCGCGGCAGATCCTGCTGTCCCGCGCGTTTGCGAGCCAGGCCGGGGCCTATGTGATTGCACCG
This sequence comes from Maricaulis sp., assembly GCA_017643585.1. Taxonomy (GTDB): domain Bacteria; phylum Pseudomonadota; class Alphaproteobacteria; order Caulobacterales; family Maricaulaceae; genus Maricaulis. The sequence goes on along the minus strand of JAEPND010000028.1, from coordinate 331 downwards.
GCCGGACTAAGACTGACCGAACATGTGCCAGGGAAGTTTCGCTCGCTCAGCGCGTTCGAACATACCGGCCAGAGCGCCATCATCGATCCGCGCGGCGAAATTATCGCCGGCCCGGCCGATGGTGAGACCATCCTGTTCGCGGAGGCGGACCTGGAAGAGGTGCGCAAGGCCAAATCCGCCTGTGACCCAGCCGGGCATTATTCTCGACCGGACCTGTTCGAGGTGCGCCTCGAGGGTGAAACGCTCTACCCGCGCTAGGTCGTGGACTCATAACTTCTGGCCCAGAGGCGTGTTGATGCGAGGGCCACGGCAGCGAGGAAGTTTCTAGCCA
>JAEPND010000027.1 GCA_017643585.1 Maricaulis sp. | reverse complement strand
GAATTGAAGCCCCGGTAAACGGCGGCCGTAACTATAACGGTCCTAAGGTAGCGAAATTCCTTGTCGGGTAAGTTCCGACCTGCACGAATGGCGTAACGACTTCCCCGCTGTCTCCAGTGTAGACTCAGCGAAATTGAATTCTCCGTGAAGATGCGGAGTTCCCGCGGTCAGACGGAAAGACCCCGTGCACCTTTACTACAGCTTGACAGTGGTATTAGCGGTAAATTGTGTAGGATAGGTGGGAGGCTACGAAACCAGGGCGCCAGTTCTGGTGGAGCCATCCTTGAAATACCACCCTATTTATTGTTGATATCTAACCGCGGTCCATGAACCTGGATCCGGGACCCTGTCTGGTGGGTAGTTTGACTGGGGCGGTCGCCTCCCAAAGAGTAACGGAGGCGCGCGATGGTGGGCTCAGAGCGGTCGGAAATCGCTCGTTGAGTGCAATGGCATAAGCCCGCCTGACTGCGAGACTGACAGGTCGAGCAGAGTCGAAAGACGGCCATAGTGATCCGGTGGTCCCGCATGGAAGGGCCATCGCTCAACGGATAAAAGGTACGCCGGGGATAACAGGCTGATGATGCCCAAGAGTCCATATCGACGGCATTGTTTGGCACCTCGATGTCGGCTCATCGCATCCTGGGGCTGGAGCAGGTCCCAAGGGTTCGGCTGTTCGCCGATTAAAGCGGTACGTGAGCTGGGTTTAGAACGTCGTGAGACAGTTCGGTCCCTATCTGCCGTGGGTGTTGGAAATTTGAGAGGAGCTGCCCCTAGTACGAGAGGACCGGGGTGGACGTACCTCTGGTGGACCTGTTGTCGCGCCAGCGGCATAGCAGGGTAGCTATGTACGGAAGGGATAACCGCTGAATGCATCTAAGCGGGAAGCCCCCCTCAAAACCAGATTTCCCTTGAGAGTCGAGGAAGACTACCTCGTTGATAGGCTAGGTGTGGAAGTGTGGCGACACATGAAGCTTACTAGTACTAATATCTCGATAGACTTGATTTCATCGATGCTCATGCTCGGCGATCGCTTCGCCAGCATGCCTCGAATGGCAGGATGTCTTTTCATAGAATCTAACGCGCTGACCGGGTGGTTATTGCAGGGGGACCATACCCGTTCCCATCCCGAACACGGCCGTCAAGACCCCTAGCGCCGATGGTACTCCGTCTCAAGACGTGGGAGAGTAGGTCGCTGCCCGGTCTGCACGTTAGATTCAGCCCTCGTTAAATCTGTCACGACGCCCCGCTTTCAGCGGGGTGTTTTTGTCTCTGCTTCCAGTCGCTTGAGCGCAGTCACCAGGCTGTCACACGGTTGACGGGAAGCGCTGTGAGGCCTAGATAAACCTCACCCTGATGCGGGGTGGAGCAGCCCGGTAGCTCGTCAGGCTCATAACCTGAAGGTCGTAGGTTCAAATCCTACCCCCGCACCCAAAAAGTCGTTGTTAAATCGACGAATTACACGAAATGCCCCGAGAGATTTCTCGGGGCGTTTTTTGTTCACCTCAACAATACCTCAACAAACGAGCCGATCTCGGGTAGTGCGGGTGATGTGAGGCGCGGGTGATGAGCAAGCCAAGCGTCCGCTTGACTATATGGATTGAGAAATCCCGTTCTTTATCTGGACCGCCTTTGGCTGAGCCAAGGGACAATGTTGCGAACAAAGAAAGACACAATGAAGAGCGCCTCAGTCATCAAATTCCGCATGAGCTTGGACGCACCACTCAATGAGCCTTCGTGCCGCCCGAAAGGTACAGACTGGCCGGACTTCTGTCGCCAAAAGCACCCCGAGCAGGCTTGGCATCTCCTGAACGAGGCATACGCCTCGGGTGGCGGCACCATCGAGCCCTTTGGCGAATGGTGGCCAAAGTTAGCAGACGATCCGGAGTTCGACCCGAAACTGTGCTTCGTCGCCATCGATCGCGAAACGGGTAGATTGATTGGGTTTGCGCAGTGTTGGACGTCCTGGTTTGTGAAGGATATAGCTGTTGCCGCGCCATGGCGAAAAATGGGACTTGGGACGGCTCTACTGCGGGCTGCGTTTCGAGAGTTTAAGTCACGCGGTGCGCATTTCGTCGATCTAAAGGTCGAGGCAAGCAATCCCAGTGGTGCAGTGTCGTTCTATAGACGGCTCGGGATGACAGCTGTCACCTGACCTGAGCCCCTCGGGTCCCTCGTTAATTCCGATAGCCTGAAACTTACTGGTCCTCTCCCATTCTCTGGCCTGCCGGAAGCTGGAGTTTTCCGGCGTTGATCACGCGGGCGGGCTGGGACCTTTTCAGTCAGGAACGCCGCTTTTTGTTCACGATCCGACTTCAAGGAGAACCGTCCCGCCGCCTTGGCCGAATGGCTTCAACTCGCGGCCTGAGTTGGGGGCGGATTAGGGCGCGCCAAGACCAGTTAGCTTTGTTCGGACAACGCCATGCCACCTATTCCGGCTCCGGCACCTCTAGTCCGGCTTCGATCAGCATGGATCGCATGTGCGCCAACTCATCTTCATTATTCTTGTTATTGCGATCGAGGTAATCCCAAAGCGTCTGGCCCTGACTGTCCTCAGCGGTCGGATCAGCGTTGGCGGCCAGCAGCAGCGCCATCATGTCCGGCCCGGCGTTTTCAGCAGCGTACATCAGAGCCGAGCGTTCGTGGCGGCGAATACCGTAGTAACACTCGCCTACACTTCCCGGATCGTGCGTGCGCGCATTGGCATCGGCACCCGCTGCTACGAGGAGGGTAGCCGCGCCGATCATGTTGAGATGAGCGGCCATCATGAGTGGTGTTTTGCCGAATGCATTGGCGTCGTCGACACCGGCCCCGCCGGCGATCAGCCCGCGCATCGCGGCCAAATTGTCCAGGAGAAGCGAAAGTGGAGGTTCGGGCGGGACATCCCAAGGGGGCGTTTCGCTCAGTTCGGCGTATTGCGCGACGGCCGACCCTATGGCGGCCTCGTTGGCGAGCAGCGGGCCTGAACGTGGTTGGGCTTCGGGCAAAGCGATTGTCGTTTGGTAATAGGTCGCGTCGAACACCTGTCCGAGCGCCCGCTCAGCCCAGACAATAGCCTGATCTCGGTCGACTTCGTAGGCGTCCGCGAACCAGGCCTGGAGTGCGGTGAGCGCCGGTTGGCGCCCGTCCTGGACGCCCCGGCTGATCTGCCAGCTTCGCATGTCGTTGCGTCCCCAAGCTTCTAGACGTGCGCTTTCCGGATTGCGATGTCGGCCGGTTACGAGGTAATCGTCATTCGGCAGGTTGGGGCGATAAAGTGTATTGCTGAGCGTGCCGTAGAAATGCCGGTCCGCGCCGCTCCAGAAATGTCCGTAGGCTGTACCGCAAAAACCCATCCCCGGTTCACCGCGCATCAACTCGAGAGCCTCGATCCAGTCAGATACCGGCTCGGGGAGCGAGCCGATCACCTCCCGCCAGGAGGGGGCTACAACAAGCTCGCAGCTGACCTCCACCCCATCAGGCGAGATCAGCTCCAGCGCGATGGTGTCTGGATCGCTCTCGGTCGCCCCGTAAGCGGGCCTGAACAGATAGGCGTCATCATCAAAAAGGAAGGCGTCTTCAGGCGCGGCGATATACGCGTAGTGCGGGCGATCGTGGACCGGCGTGAAACCCTCGGGCGGGTTTTCGAAATCGAACAGGCGCTGGGTTCCGTATGCGTCGGACGCGATCGTCTCGGCCCATTCACGTGCCCGCTCTTCCGTATCAACGAATGCAAACGCGTTCTGATCGCCACGCCAGCTATGCGTTCGGCTATGGCGAAGGAGGTACCGGGTCGGGCCGTCGGTGCCCGAAATGTCCAAGAGCGCAACTTCGTTACGCCCCGCGGAGTAGCGCCCATCTCCTGGCTCGGGCTGGTAAAGTATCGTCCAGTGGCCCCAAGCGGCGATGTCAAGGTCCTCACGGGCCCGCACCGAGATGAATTCCGTATCGAAATTCTCGTGCGCACGCCTTTTTAGGCTCTCGCAAAGGGGTAGATCCTGGCCGATCGTCAGGTAAGGGATGAACGGCCGCTCGGCCGCAGCGGCTCCGGAAAAACACACCCAGACGACAACAAGGCCACTCAAGGCACTATTCATTGGATAATCCCTAATCCCCATGAGGAATATCACCTTGAGTTGTGCTGGCAAGACGATGCACGAGAAGGCGGGACACCAACCCTCATCGGGCCGAAGTGCAAGGGCGGTGGGTGCCACCTCAACAATACCTCAACCGCTTTGCGCTGTTCAAGGTTCGTCCCGCGCGGTCGGGTGCGGCGGGATGCGGTTGGAGGCCAGCAAGACATCTAAGGCAGCTCACGGCGTTGTGCCATAGGCAATTGATTTTGCCGTACTAACAGTGATGGCCCGGACGTGATCTCATAACCTGAAGGTCGTAGGTTCAAATCCTACCCCCGCACCCAAAATCAACCCGCCTGGCGTCTGCCCGGCGGGTTTTTTGTGTTCAGAGCACGCGGCGCGCAGCGTCCTGCATGATCTCCGCCAGCAATTCCAGCCCCTCTCGAATGGGGGATTGCCGGCGCCAGACCAGGGAGATGTCCCGTCCTGCGCGAGGGTCGTCGATCTGACGGAAGACAAGACTGTCATCGCGGCGCGCTTCGCATTGCACATAGAGGTCGGGCAGAACTGCGATGCCGGCGCCCAGGGCGGCCATGTGCCGGATGGCATCCAGGCTGGTGCCCTCATAATCAGACGCCACATAGCCGCCAGCACGATAGGCGAGCTCCTGAACCAGTTTGGTGAGGCGGTGTCCCAGACCCAGTGTCAGGAAGCCTCGTTCCTTGAGTTCCTCGAGCGTGACCGGGCGGGTGGTGGAGGCGAGGGGGGCGTCGGGTTCGACGGCGATCCAGAGCTTCTCGCTGAACAGGGTGACTCCGACACAGCCGGGGTGGTCTTCCAGGGTCGAAACCGCAGCGTCCAGGAGCCCCTGTTCAAGCAAGCTGGCCAACCGGTCCGTCGCGGCGTCATTGATGCTCAGGCGTAGATCGGGAAAGCGCGAGTGCATAAGCTTGGTACAACGCGGGAGCAGATAGGGCCCGATCGTAGGAAGCACACCGAGACGCACTCGACCGAAGAGCCCGGTTTCACCATGCGCAGCGATTTCCTTGAGGTCTTCCATCTGGCGGAGAATGTATCGCGCGCGTCGTATCACCTGTTCGCCGATCGGCGTTGGGTAGGCTCCAGACCTAGACCGCTCGAACAAGGTTGCGCCAAGCTGGGCTTCTGCATCTGCCACCTGGGTCGACAGGCTGGGCTGAGCAACATTGAGCCGTTCGGCCGCCTCGGAAAAGCGCCCGGAATCTGCGATCGCGACCAGGTATTCAAGTTGTCGGAGTGTGGGTTTCATATAGAAAAAAACTAAGCAGAATATATTGGGCTTATATTTTAACTAAATCAGCGGAGCAACTATCTTCTCCTCATCGACAACGAATTGGAGATCTACACCCCACGAAAACCCCTTCCGGATTTGCTTCCTAAGCCTGTCCCCGCACGCACGGAAGTCTTTATGACTCGCCTCATCCGGAAAGGGCGCCCGGCCCACCCTGTCAGTTGCCGGGCACCGGTCAGCCTTCCCCGGATCACGTGTCCCGACTTGCACGCGATCCGATGCTGACCCGGGATGACGCCCGGCCGGCCTCCTCCGTTCCTGTGTGCCGGCTGGGCGTTTCCTAATTGTAGATCCAGAGAATAAAGGACCATGACATGACGCGTGCCCTGGTGCGTATCGGCGAATTCCTGCGCATGGAAAGTGCTGCCGGGATTATCCTCATCTTTGCGGCCGCGTTTGCGTTGATCGCGAGCAATTCTCCGTTCGCTGCGGGCTATGCGAGCATATTCGAGACCTATTTTACGGTGGGTTTTGGTGATGGCGCGATCAGCAAGCCAATCCTGTTGTGGATCAACGACCTGTTGATGGCGATCTTCTTCCTGCTCGTTGGGTTGGAGATCAAGCGGGAGATCATGGAGGGCGCGCTGTCCTCTGTCTCCAAGGCCACCTTGCCGGTCCTGGCCGCGGTTGGCGGCATGCTGGGGCCGATGCTGGTCTTCCTGGCGATCAACCAGAACAGCCCGGAGACGCTTTCCGGCTGGGCGATCCCCGCGGCAACCGATATCGCTTTTGCACTGGGTATCCTGTTGTTGCTGGGCCATCGGGCACCGGTTGAACTGAAAATCCTTCTGCTGGCGATTGCCATTATCGACGACCTGGGCGCGATCACCATTATTGCGCTCTTCTATACCGCCAACCTGGATCTTGAGCCGCTATTCTATGCCCTCGCTTGCCTGGGCGCCCTGATCGGGCTGAATCGCAGCCGCATCGGTTCGCTCTGGCCGTATATTCTGGTCGGTGCGGTGCTCTGGGTCCTCGTGCTCAAGAGCGGTGTGCACGCGACGCTAGCGGGTGTTGTTACCGCGGCCTTCATTCCGCTGCGGACGCCGAATTCCTCCCCGCTGCATCGCCTAGAGCATGGCCTGCACCCGTGGGTCGCCTTCGGTATCCTGCCAATTTTTGCCCTCGCCAATGCCGGGGTAGCGCTATCCGGTCTGCAATGGTCAGCGCTCTTGACCCCGCTCACACTGGGCCTCGCGGCCGGCCTGGTCGTCGGTAAGCAGGTGGGCGTATTCGGTGCGATCTGGTTGGCCGTTAAGACCGGCTTGGCGCGCAAGCCCGAGGCCGTCAGCTGGGGCCAGCTTTATGGCCTGGCCTGTCTGACCGGTGTCGGGTTCACCATGAGCCTCTTCATTGGCGGTCTCGCCTTTGCCGATCCGGCTCTGATGACCGATGTGCGCATCGGCGTGCTGACCGGCTCTCTGATCTCGGCCCTTTCGGGGATCGCAGCCCTGGTCCTAGCGGCAAAGAAGCCCGCCCGGAATTCAGACAAGAATGAAGCGCTTGGAGATGCGGCATGATTGATGTGAACGGAATTTTGAACGCGATCCAGCAGCAACCGGGGCGTAGCACGGCCATGATTGGCGGCGGCGCCGCAATCGCCGGCCTCGCAACAGGTATGCTGGCCGGAAAGTCAGGCCGGAAATTCATGGGCAAGGCGGCCAAGTATGGCGCCGTGGCCGCGCTGGGCGGGCTCGCCTATCACGCCATTTCCCGGCGCAAGGGCGCTGCTCCGGCGCCGAGCGGAGACGATTACACCACGGTGGCTGCCGGTTCTGCCTTTCTTCCATCACCCAGTGAGGAAGACAAGCTGGATGCCCGGTCAAAATCGCTTGTGCGTGCAATGATTGCCGCGGCCAAGGCCGATGGCTCGGTCAGCGAGCTCGAGCGCGATCGCATGCAATCCCGCCTGCAGGAAGCCGGGCTGGACGCGGAGAGCCGCGCCTTCCTGGCAAGCGAACTGCAGCGTCCTCTGAACATGGATGATGTGGTCTCCGGCGTGGACGGTGTCGAGCACGCCGCGGAAATCTATGCCGCCTCGCTGGTCGCCATCGACCACGAGGGCGCCGTTGAAAAGGCCTATCTGCAACTTCTTGCGGCGCGACTGGGGCTTGAGGCAGAGCTGGTCGCCGAAATCCATCGCAGCGCGGACGCGCCCGAATACGCCTGAATGGACTGACCCATGCTTGACCTCGCCCTGTCCACGCTGACTTCACCGCCTGTGCTCTTCTTTGCACTGGGCCTGTTTGCGGCTCTGTTGCGGTCCGATCTCGCGCTGCCTGAAGCGGTCTCGAAAGGGCTTTCGCTTTATCTGGTGCTTGCTATCGGCTTTAAGGGCGGAGTCGAGATGGCAGCAGGCGCAAGCTGGGCTGCAGCCGGGGTCGTGCTGGCAGGGATCGCGCTGTCGGCGGTCTTGCCTCTGATCTCCTTCACAGCGCTGCGCGCGACAACCCGGATGGGCCAGGTCGATGCGGCGGCGGTCGCGGCGCACTACGGTTCTATCTCGATTGTGACCTTTATCGCAGCGCGTGACGCGCTGAGTGGACTGAATGTGGACGCCAGCGGTCATATGGTCGCTGTGGCCGCGGCCATGGAAGCTCCGGCCATCCTGACGGGACTCATTCTGGCCGGGCGGGTCGCCAGCCAGTCGGCCCTGCAGCCCGCAGCCTTGAGCGCTGCCACCACCTCAACACCGCGCTCCAATCGAGCCTTGGCGCAGGAATGTTTGACCAATGGGTCCATCATGTTGCTGTTGGGCAGTTTCGTTATCGGGTGGGTCACCGGAGAGCGCGGCATGGCGTCCGTGGAGCCGTTCGTCTCGGATATTTTCCGCGGGCTACTCTGCCTCTTCCTGCTTGATATGGGGCTGACAGCGGGGCGTGGCCTGATCGGATCCTGGCGTCAGCTGCGGTCGTCCCTGCTGGTCCACGGCCCCATAATGCCGGCCGTCGGTGCCAGTATTGCCTTGCCCATCGGCCTGGGTCTGGGGCTGTCCGCGGGTGATCTCGCTCTGCTGATGACCTTGTGTGCCTCGGCCTCCTACATCGCCGTACCGGCCGCCCTGCGCATGGCCCTGCCACAGGCACAGCTGACCATCCCGCTGACCCTGTCGCTGGGTGTGACTTTCCCCTTCAACCTCCTGCTCGGCATCCCGATCTATATCGCCATAGCAAGGGCCGTGACCGGATAGGTTATCGGCAATCCCTGTCGGTGTTCCCCGGCATCGACATGCCCTCCAGAGCCGGTATGTTCAACGCGGCCATGGAGGGGTGGGAATGCATCTGAATCATTTCGTGATTGATGATTTTTTTGAGGAGCCGGATCCGATCCGAGAGATGGCCCTCAAAATGACCTATCCGGACCGTGATGAGACCGAATATTACCCCGGTCGAAATGCAGCCGGACAGATCCAGTTGCCCGGCATCGAGAAATTCATCGGCGGCATCGTCCGCACTCCGCTCGTCCAGGCCGCGTCCACCTCGCACGCCCAGCCGCGCCTCGCCGTCGAGGGGGATGACGGCAAGGTATCCATCCACATCGACCCGGTTGATTGGTCGGCGCTGATCTATCTGACCAAGCCTGAGCATTGCCAGGGCGGTACGCATTTTTATCGCCACAAGAAGACAGGGTGGGACCGGGCCCCGGTCTATCCGGGAGAGCCGGAACAGCTGGGCTATGGCAGTTTGAGGGGCGCGATCGACGACATCCTCAACACGGGCGGTGCCAATGGTATGGACCAGTGGGAGGAGAGCATGGTTCTGCCCATGCGCTATAATCGGATCGTGATCTTCCGTGGCTATCTCTATCATGATGCGGGCAAGTCTTTCGGCTCCTCAATTGACGACGGCCGTTTGATCCTGCCGCTCTTTTTCAAGAACCCGCAGAGCAAGACCTTGCTCTACACAGAAGAATAGGCGAGCGCTGCGCTCGGGCCGAAGGTGATGACATGCATCTGACCCATCTGATCATCGACGATTTTTTCAACGATCCGCACGCCATCCGTCAGGCCGCGCTGAACCAGACATTCCCGGATCGTCCTGAAAAGGCGATCTATCCGGGCCGCAATGCGGACAAGCCGATGCAGTTTGATGGTCTCGACCGCATGGTCAGCCAGATCGTGCACGAGCCGGTCAAGGCGACACCGAAATACTCCTATGGTGTGCCGCGTATCGCCCTGGAGGGCGATGTCGCCAAACAGAATATCCATGTCGATTTCACCTATTGGTCGGCTGTCGTCTTCCTGACCCTGGATGAATACTGCCAGGGCGGCACCCATTTCTTCCGCCACAAGAAGACGGGCTGGGACCGGGCTCCGGTCTTTCCGGGCGAAGCGGAACGCGCGGGTTTCGTCAACGCCGATGCAGCGGTGAAGAGCATCCTGGACAAGGATGCCAATGACCCGGATGCCTGGGAAAACACGATGACCCTGCCGATGAAGTTCAACCGCATTGTCCTCTTCCGCGGGTATCTGTGGCACGATGCGGGTGTGTCTTTTGGCAAGACGCCGGAAGAGGGGCGCCTGATCCTGCCCTTCTTCTTCGAGAACACCCACCAGGGCTGACCGCAATGCCGGCCGGTTCCCGTCCGTTTGTCTATGCGCCGCCGCCCCCCGGTGATCTGGCGATCCTGCACGAGGACGAACAAATTCTTGTCCTGGACAAGCCGTCAGGCCTGTTGACTGTGCCGGGCAAGCCGGAGGCCCATGCCGATTGCCTGGAAAGCCGCGCGCGTGAGCATTTCCCGCATGCGCGGATCATTCACCGTCTGGATATGGACACGTCGGGTGTCATCATCCTGGCCCTGACGGCACAGGCGCATCGCCATATCGGCCTGCAATTCGAGAAGCGGCAAACCCGCAAGCACTACCAGGCGCTGGTCTGGGGTGAGGTGGTGCCGGAGGCGGGGCGTGTCGATCAGCCCCTCATCACGGACTGGCCCAACCGCCCGAAACAGATGATCGATCACGAGCGCGGCCGGGCGGCCATCACCGATTGGTCCGTCCTGGAGCGCGAGGCGAGCTATACGCGTATCGGCCTGCGTCCATTGACCGGACGCTCACACCAGTTGCGCGTTCACATGGATTTCCTCGGACATCCGATCCTGGGCGACAATCTCTATGCCCATGATGCGGCGTGGCAGGCGCGCGAGCGATTATGCCTGCATGCCCAGCGCCTCAGCCTGCGCCATCCAGAGGGCGGAGATGAGATCATGTTCGAGAGTGCGGTCCCGTTCTAGCGCAAGCGCGTCGCGTCAGCCGGCCAGGGCGGTGGCGAGCGCGTCCAGCCTGGCGGGGATGTCGCCAACAAGCGCCGGTCGCTCCAGCACCGCGGCCAGGGCGGCGGGCGGGGTGATCGACCGTCCGATCAGCGGTTCGACGGTCTCACGGAATTTGTAGGGATGCGCGGTTGCGCCGATCACCCAGGGGCGCTGTCCGCGCACGCTGTCACTGAGACGCTCGTGGGCGACAAAAGCCGTCGCTGTATGCGGGCAAGCGACATAGCCAGTGCGCTCATGCAGCTGGGTGATCGCAGATCGGATCTCGGCATCGGAAACCCTCAACACCGCGACCGGGGCGCTGGGCTCGAAGGCCTGCAGGCGTTCAAAATTGCTGGGTGCGCCGACATCCATGGCATTGGCCAATGTGGCAACGGAGGCGCGAGCCTTGTAAGCACCGTCCGTGAACCAGTCATGCAGGGTGCGATTGGCGTTGGTGGCGAGGACGATCGGACCAATCGGTTCACCCAGCGCACGGGCGAGGACGGCGGCGAAACCATTGCCCAGATTGCCGGTCGGTATGACGAGACCCGGTTTCTCGCCGGTATCGGCGAACAGCTTTCGCGCCGCCATAACCCAATAGCTCATCTGCGGAAGCAGCCGCCCGATGGAGATCGAATTGGCGGAGGTGAGGCCGAATTGACGCGACAGGCCCTTGTCCTGAAACGCTTGTTTGACCAGCGTCTGGCAGGCGTCGAAGTCTGCGTCGACACGCAGTGCGCGAACCGGCGTTTCCCAGCAACATAACTGGTGCTCCTGGAAGGGCGAGATCCGCCCCTTGGGAAAGAGGATGACCGCACCGGCATTCGTATTGCCTTCCGCGGCACAGCCGACGGCGCCCCCCGTATCGCCCGATGTCGCTGCCAGGACCGTGATCGGGTCGTTGGCATCCGCCATGCGATCAAAGGCCCGAAAAAGGAAGCGCGCGCCAAAATCTTTGAACGCGCCGGTCGGGCCGTGGAACAGCTCCAACACATGCGGGCCAGGATCGCCGGGACGCACAACAGGGACCGGAAAGTTGAAAGCGCTGTCGCAAATTTCCCCAACCGCGCCTACCAACGCACTGTCTGCAAAGAATGCCGGCAAGAGCTGCCTTGCCACCTCAGAGAGGCTGGCGGGCGACTGGTCCAGCTCAAGCGCGGGTAGGGCGTCCGGCAGATACAGTCCGCCATCTGGCGCAGCGCCCGCGCGCAGGGCCTTGTCGGCGAGAACGGAGGGGCTCGCGCCGCGGGTGGATCGATAGAGCATCTGTCAGGCTCGCAGGGCTACGGGTTCGGTTTCGATAATCAGGCCCCGGGATTGTAGCGGTGCATTGTAACAGTCCGCCTGACAGCTCGATTGTTCGAAGGCGGCGGCCATGGCCGTCCGGACGGCATCCAGTTTCGAGCTGTCGCACCAGGAAAACACCGAAGGTCCTGAGCCGGAGAAGGAACAGCCCAGTGCGCCGGCGTGCATCGCAGCCAGTTTGACCTCGGCCAGTTCGGGCAGGAGCGGCAACCGCTGAGGTTCGATCAGGATATCTTTCAGACCGGCCCGGATGAGGTCCAGATCTCCCGTCGTACAGCCGGCGACAAAACTTGCCAGATTGCGACTGTGCTCAATCGCGATCTGCCTGTCGGTCACGGGCGCCAGCAGATCGCGTGCGTCCTGGGTATTGATCTTGCGGTCCGGGTGGAAGAGCACACAGCTCAAACCTTCCGGCAATGGCAACGGGCGTATCACGGGCGGGTCAAGTCGTGCCGCCAGGACCAGGCCGCCATGAACAGCGGCCATGACATTGTCCCAGGGCGGTGGGTCTGCCGATACTCGCTCGCCTTCCATGGCATGGACCAGGATCTCATCCGTGCTGAAGGGGGAGCCCAGAAGCGCGTTGACCGCCCCGGCCGCCGCAACAGCTGACGCAGCAGACCCGCCCATGCCGGCGCTGAGCGGGACACCCTTGTGCACATCCAGCCGGACACCGATCGGATTGTCTGCGGCGTCCAGAACGGCCTTGGCTGCAGCGAGCGCGCAATTGCGATCGACCTGTGTGGGCAGGTTATCGACCAGCCCGGACACCGTGCCGAGCTCGACTTTCCCGGCTTCTTCAAGGCGATGTGCGTGGACGCGATCGCGGACCGCATCGAAGGCAAGGCCCAGGACATCGAAACCGACACCGACATTACCGATGCTGGCAGGGGCGCTGGCGCGAGCGCTATGTGCGAACTGGCTCATAACGCCGATTCTCGCGGCATTCGGTGGTCTTGAGAAGCTGTTTTCTGGCGTGTCGTCGTTGTTTTTCCAGGCGAGGCGGAGCGGGCGTGGCGCCGCTGGACATCCATCAGGTCGGCAAACATCGCCTCCGCCGTTGGCCAGCGACCAGCGCCCTTGCCCTTGATATAGGTCAGACCTTGCGGGCGATGGATCAGGAAACCATTGGCTTCATTTCGCAGCGCCGCAAAGGGATGACTTTGCGGCAAAGCGCGCAATTCCACCCGCGCATCGACACCGCCGGTATTGTCAGCGACACAGCGACCGACCTGTTTGAAGACCAGACCGGCTTCGCGCGCCGCAGCTATACGCTCGGGAGACAGGTCGGACAGGCTCTCCCGGCTGATATCGCGGACATCGGGCATGATGCCAAAGGCGTGATGGCAAATGATGGCCAGCTTGTCGGCTGCGTCATCACCATCCAGATCCGTACTGGGATCGGCCTCGGCAAAGCCCAGTCTCTGGGCCTCCGCGACCGCGTCTGCAAAAAGTTCACCGCGATCCAGCGCGTCGAGGATGAAATTGCACGTCCCGTTCATGACGCCCTCGACAGCGAGCACATCATTCTTGGGGGCCAGCTCATCGAGATGCTCGAGGATGGGGGTGCCGCCGCCGACGGCCGCAGAGTATCGCAGGTCCAGGCCGTTTTCACGCGCAAGGCCGGACAAAAGCGCCAGATCAAGGGCGATGACGGCCTTGTTGGCGGTGACCAGATGACGGCCATCGCGTAACGCAGACTGGCTGAGCGAGCGGGCAAAACCCGTTCCGCCGAGTGCCTCCACGACGATGTCGGTGTCGTCGCGCAAGGCCTCGGCGGGATCCTGGGTGAAGTGCAATCGAGGGTCGGCGTCGGGGGAATGTTTCGCCGGATTGCGGACCAGGATGGGGGAAAGTTGAAACCGGTTGGGATGGGCTAGCAGATGCTGACAGAGACCGGCGCCAACGGCACCATGCCCCAGCACGGCGACACGAAGCGGCCGTTCCACACGGGCAGCTGCGGGTTTTTCGACCTGGGCAGCGATGCGGGTTGCATAGGCCTTGCCCAGAGAGGCGACTTCGACAACGACATCGAGCGCCTTGGCTCGGCTGATCGCCTTGTCCTGAACGAGGCCATGGCTCACCTTGCGTGCAGCTTCGTAGTCCAGGGCATCAAATCGGTGCGCGTCGGGGTTCTTGGCCGGGTCATCGGAATAAACACCATCGACATCCTTGATCAGCCGCGCACGATCCGCGCCCAGCCAATGGGCAAACATAACCGCCGTCAGGTCTGTGCCGCCCCGTCCCAGCGTGATCGGGCCATTTTCATCCTCGCCAAAGAAGCCGGGCGCGACGATGACATCCGCCTGATCAAAACGGGCCAGGACCTTTTCGCGATTGAGACCAGAGAGATTGGCGTCCAGGGGATCACCCGATGCGACCAGATCCATTTCATGGGGGTCGAGAACCGCCACCGGCACGCCCGAACGTTCGAGCGCCAGCCCCATGAGGGCCGCCGACTTCAGTTCGCCGCAGCGTACAAGCCGCGCCAGGACACGATCGCTCGACCCCTGGCCGACCTGGTCACCCATGGCAAACAGGGCATCGGTTTCCCCATCCAGGGCGGAGACAACGGCCACGACCTTCTCGCCGGTACGGGTGTGTCGATAGATCTCGTGTGCAACACGGGCGTAATCGTCTGCATTGCGCAGCACCGAGCTGCCAAATTTCAGCACGCTGAATCGACGGGCTTGGCTGGAGGGTTGGTACTGGGTCACGGTTTCGGTCCTTGGGGCTTGATCGGTTCGTGTCGCGGTTTGAGGTTTGGGCAAGAAAAAACCCGCTCGCCTGTTCGGGGAGCGGGTTCGGTGTGGTCCGGAATTTTTATTCCTTCAGTGCACGCCAGCCGCTCCCCCTGTCCAGGAGGTCATGGTCATAGTCGTGCCGGAATAAATGCCGAACGGCGTCACAGCACCGACAGTGCGGTGCTGGAGCGTGATCGCGAGGATGTCGTTCGACAGGTTCATCATTCTGTTCCGTTCGGCAGGCGAATGCTGCGCCCGCGAAGTTCCTATATAGAAATGCCCAAAAAATGCGCCGGGTCAAACAAAAATTCCACGAATGCGTGTTTTCAGCTTCCAGGGGAAAAATTTTGCTAATGCTTGAGGGGCGGTTTTCGCGTTTCGTCAAAGAAAAAGCCCCGCCTTGCGACGGGGCCTTGCACTACTGGACCGGAAGTCGCGTTACTCGGCAAATTCCTCAACCTGACGCGCTTCCACCTGCAGCTTTGGGGCCGCAGCCCGGACATAGGGCTGAACATGGTCTTCGAACTTCTTGAAGTTCTCGATGAACATGCCGGCAAGCTTGGCCGCCTGGGTGTCGTAGGCTGTTTTGTCGGACCATGTCGAACGCGGATCCAGGATCGACGCATCGACGCCGTCGACCGCGACGGGGACCATGAAGCCGAAGTTCGGATCTTCGCGATAGTTAACGCCCTTAAGTGAACCGTCCAGCGCGGCATTGAGCAGGGCGCGAGTGGCCTTGATCGGCATACGGTGGCCGGTGCCATAGGCGCCGCCGGTCCAGCCGGTATTGACCAGCCAGCAATCGACATTGTGCTCGGCGATCAGCTCGCGCAGCAAGGCGCCATACTCGGCCGGGTGACGCGGCATGAAAGGCGCTCCGAAACAGGCCGAGAAGGTCGCGGCTGGCTCATTGACACCTTTTTCGGTGCCGGCAACCTTCGCCGTGTAACCGGACAGGAAATGATACATGGCCTGGGCCGGTGTCAGCTTTGCGATCGGCGGCATGATGCCGAAAGCGTCGCAGGTCAGCATGACCAGGTTTTTCGGCTGACCGCAGGTGCCGGTTTCGCTGGCATTCGGGATCGCGCTGATCGGATAGGCGCCGCGGCTGTTTTCCGCCAGGCTCGCATCATCCAGGTCCAGCACCCGTGTCTGCGGGTCCATGACTACATTCTCCAGAACCGTGCCCCACATTTTGGTGGTGGCAAAGATTTCCGGTTCGGCCTCTTCGGACAGGCGGATCATCTTGGCGTAACAACCGCCTTCGAAGTTAAACAGGCCATTGGCGGACCAGCCGTGCTCGTCATCACCGACCAGCGTGCGGCTGGCATCAGCGGACAGGGTCGTCTTGCCGGTACCGGACAGGCCGAAGAAGATCGCTGCGTCGTCATCCTCGCCGACATTGACCGAACAGTGCATGGGCATAATGCCCTTGGCCGGAAGCAGGTAGTTGAGAATGGTGAAGACGGACTTCTTGGTTTCGCCGGCATAAGACGTGCCGCCGATCAGCACGAGCTTGCGCTCGAAATCGACACCGATGACGGTTTCAGACCGACAGCCATGGCGTTCGGGGTCGGCCTTGAAGCTCGGCAGGTTCACGATCGTGAACTGGGCATCGAAGCCCTCATACTCGTCGGCTGCCGGAACGCGCAGCAGGTGGCGGATGAAGAGCGAGTGCCAGCTCAATTCGTTGACCACACGGACGGGCAGGCGGTGCTCCTTGTCGGCGCCGCCAAACAGCTGTTGGACGAAGAGCTCCTTGCCTTCCATATGGGCGCGGAAATCGTTCCAAAGTGTCGAAAAATGTTCCGGCGAGATCGAGGCATTATTGTCCCACCAGACCTGGTCTTCGGTGTGAGCGTCACGCACCGTGAACTTGTCCTTGGCAGACCGGCCTGTGTGTTCGCCAGTCTTGACGACCAGGGCGCCACCCTCGGCGATTTCGCCCTCGCCGCGACGAATGATCTCTTCGTACAAACGCGCTTCATTCCAGTTCAGGTGAACGGTGCCAGCCTTGATGCCGAGCGACTCCAGACCGCCGTCACGAACTTCCGAATTGGACATTGAATTACCCCCGATTGGTGATGCTTTCTTGCGCATCGCCTTGCTGATTCTCGACCATCACTCGCTGACCTTCTGCCGCGGACAGTCCCTGTTGCGATCTCCCGTTCACCGGACGGGTTGGACCGCTGTCATAGGGTGCCGGTACCAGATCAAATTCCTTGCGAAAAGCCCTAAAATCACGATTCCGCGACAGCTCCAGCTGAGCCGAAGTTCATGTTATCGCGAACATTTTGCCGCTTTCAGGCGTTTTGCCTTTTGTTTGCAGAAAGATCCGCAGATCAGCCAACTTGAGGGAATTTGGGTGATAAAATTTCGTTTCCGAATACTGCCCATCCGTCGGACCGGCTCGGAACAGCCCGGCACGGCCAGAAATCGGGGCAGACTCGGCGTCTTTTGAACCAATTGTGCGCGGATCAGTCCTGCGGAAGCGGAATGTGCTCGCTCTCGCCGCTGGGGAGGCGGAAACGTCCACCTTCCGGAAAGCCGGTGTCTCCGGCCGTTGTCCAGTCCGCCTTCGCCTGTTCGAGCCGCTCCGGGGAGGAGGCGACGAAGTTCCAGAAGATTTTTCGCTCGCCAACCGGAGCGCCGCCGCAGATCATGATGCGCGCGCCGTGGACACTGGTCACATTCGGCGCGGTCTCAGCGGGCAGGACAAACATGCTGCCTTCGGCGAGCGGCTGTCCATCAAGTTCCAGGTCTCCTTCGACTAGATAGAGGGCGCGCTCCTCGTGGTCGATGTCGAGGGTGAAGCCGGAACTCGCCGGCATCTGCCCATGCAGGTAGAAAATCGGCGAGAAAACCTCGACCGGTGCGGTCGCACCCCAGGCCGTGCCCAGAATGAGATCGAACGCGACACCCTGGCGTTCAAAGTGCGGGATACTGTCCGCCGGATGATGGTGGAAGGCGGGTGCCGTATCCTCATCTGCTTCCGGCAGGGCGATCCAGGTCTGGATGCCATAAATGCGATGGCCATCCTCGCGTTCCGGTGACGGCGTCCGTTCGGAGTGCACGACACCATGTCCGGCTGTCATCCAGTTGACTGCTCCCGGGCGGATAACCAGATCCTCGCCGAGGCTGTCCTGGTGCCGCAGCGCGCCTTCAAAAAGATAGGTTACCGTGGCCAGTCCGATATGCGGGTGCGGACGCACATCGATACCTTTGCCGGGCGCGAACTGTGCCGGGCCCATCTGGTCGAAAAAGATGAACGGACCGACGAGGCGCCGTTTGGGCGCCGGCAGGACCCGGCGTACCGAAAACCCGCCCAGATCGCGTTCCCGGCCGGCAATCTCCATAATGTGATCCATGCGCTCGCTCCATGTTCAACCACTTACAGTCCGGCTGACTTGCGTCGGCCCGATCCGCAGGCATATTTGCGACCATATGTGAGTGGAGGAACACATGAAGGCAATACTAGCAGCCGGATCAATTGCGTTGATCACGGCGGGCGCCTTCGCCCAGGAGCGTTACGAACTTCCGGCGGAGCAGGCAGAGACAGCGCGTATGCTGATCGATCAGGCGCTGGAATCAGATCTGGCCTGGGACATCGTTGAGTCGCTGACCACTGAAGTTGGTCCGCGCCTGGGCGGGTCGGAAGCAGAGGCCCGGGCGCGCCAGTGGGGCGCGGATCTGGGCGAGGAGCTCGGCTTTGATCGTGTTGTGATTGAGGAGTTTTCCATGCCGTACTGGGAACGCGGCGATATGGAAATCACCATGAACGCGCCGTACACCCAGGCGCTCTATGGGACGGCGCTGGGCGGTTCCGGCCGGTCACCAAGGCTGCGTCCGATTTCAAGCGATATCGTCTATTTTCGCACGGTTGACGATCTGATGGCCGCCGAGGACGGTTCGCTTGAGGGGCGAATTGCCTTTGTGGATGGTGAGCCCATCGTTCGCTCGATCACCGGTGCAGGCTATGGACCGGCGAATATTCGTCGACGGGTCGGCTGGCAGCATGCCGAGCGCGCCGGTGCTGACGCCCTTGTGGTGAGATCTGTCGGGTCCGATATCCGCCGCTTCCCGCATACGGGCATGATGTCATCCGACAGCGCTGGAGATTGGGCGGACATCCCGGTGATCGCCGTCTCCAATCCTGATGCGGACCATATCCGCCGTCTGCACGAGCTGGGCGAGGACATCAATTTCACGATCCGCTCGACGGCGGGATGGCGCGGCGAGGTCACCAGCGGCAATGTCGTGCTGGACATTGTCGGCCGCGAGAACCCGGAAGAGATTGTGTTGATCGGCGGTCACCTGGACAGTTGGGATCTGGGTACCGGTGCGGTTGATGACGGCGCCGGAGTGGCGATTACGGTGGCGGCGGCCGAGCTGATCCGTCGACTGCCGCAGCGACCGCGCCGCACCATCCGTGTGGTCATGTTCGGCGCCGAGGAGGTCGGACTGCTGGGCGCGCGTGCCTATGCGGCTCAACATGCGGCGGAAGTGCCCAATCACGTCCTGGCCACCGAGTCTGATTTCGGTGCGGGGCGCATCTGGCAGTTTGTCTCGAACGTCAATGAAGACGCCAATCCGGTCATCGATGCGATCGGGCGTGAGCTGGCGCCGCTGGGGGTCCTGCGAGGCGGAAGCAATGTCCCGGGCGGTGGCCCCGATATCATTCCGCTGGCCTTTGCTGGTGTTCCAACGGTCCGCCTGAACCAGGACGGTACGGATTATTTCGATCTGCACCACACGCCGGACGATACGCTGGACAAGATCGATCCGGAGCAGCTTCGCCAGAATGTGGCAGCCTGGGCAGCCATGGTCTATCTGGCGGCTGAGCTGGATGTTGAATTCCGGCCGACGCCGGATGCGGCCAGCGAATAGGCGACAAACACACAACGAAAAAGGCCCCGTTTCCGGGGCCTTTTTTATGCGTAGTCGTAGGCACCGCCTCGTTCCAGTGCCGCTTGATAAGCGGGCCTGGCATGAATGCGGTCCACGAAGGACACTATGTTGGCGTAACGCGAAAAGCCCGGTGCGCGAGCCGCGGAGGCTTCAAGCGGGAAGCTCATCTGGATATCTGCCGCACTGAACTCATCACCACAGAACCACTCATTCTTGCCGAGATGATCATCGATGAACTCAAGCAGGGCGCTGATCTCGGGGCCGGCAAAATTGGCTTCGATCTGGCGCGAGATGGATTTGACGATCGGTTTGACGAAGAAGGGCACCTTGGCCTCGGTCAGCCGGTCCCCGATCAGTTTGACCAACAGGGGCGGCATGAGTGACCCCTCGGAGAAATGCAGCCAGTAGACATAGTCCCGGTAGTGTTCGCTGTCCGCTCCAGGCTTGAGCTGGGCGCCATAGGTATCCACCAGGTATTCAATAATCGCGGCAGACTCGGCATAGGTGCGTCCCTGATCGGTGATCAGGGGCGATTTACCCAGCGGGTGTATCTGACGCAGCTCGTGCGGCGCGCGCATGGTCGTTGCATCGCGTTGATAACGAACGATATCGTAATCGACATCGATCTCTTCCAGCAGCCAGAGAATGCGCTGGGAGCGGGAATTGTTGAGGTGGTGAACAGTAATCATTGCACGCTAGCTCCTGTCAGACTCGAGGAGATAGCGCGGCCGTCCGCGAGCTCAAGGCCTGTTATTCGCCAACATCATCGCTGATGTCAGGCGGCGGGGTCCAACCGTCCAGATACATGCCGCTGTCCAGTCCATCTCGCTGCAGACGCAGCCTCAGCTGGTCTGCGAGTTCACGCTGCCCGCCAGCGATGTCCGCCAGCGTATAGGCTGAGAGGCGTACGACCTGGCCGACAAAAACGTGGCCATGGTCTGCCAGTCGGTAAGCAAAATCGACCAGATGAGGCGATTGCGAGCAAAAGCTCAGAATATCCTCATTGACGGTTGGATTGTTGCGCGACTGGTTCCAGATCCAGTCGGCATCACGGTAGACGGAAATATCGGTCATTTCGCTATCCATAGCGTTACTAGTGCTGCAAGACACAACATATTGTGGTCTGCTTTGAGTCGGCGATGAATAAGAATTGACCGCGTGGCCCGCATTCGGCTGTGGATAAGAGCGCAAACAGCCCTGTTCTCAGCACTGAAGGCTGAGGGGGCATAACCAGGCCGGTCCCGAGGCACTGGCGATTGGTGTGGAGGAATGGCGTTCGGACTTGTGGATCGCACCCGGTCCGGAGCCAGGCTCCGGGCCGGATTTTTGATCTAGATGCCAGACCAGCGAACGCGCATGCCCAGCTGATCGAACACCTCGTCCCAATACCCGCGAAGCGGTCCACGCTGTTCCGCTTCCCAGCGTTCGCGCGGGATCAGGCGGATTTCCATCTCCACGCCCCGCAGGCTGTCGCCATAGGTGGAGCGGATCGCGCTGGCGACATCGCGGGCCGGGGGAACCCGGTCGCGCAATTCGCCGCGACCGCGTCCATAAACCGTGAAGATCTCGGAATTCTGCAGCATGTCGGATACCAGGACGATGCGGCGAGAGGGCACCGTGCGGTCAAACTGCGGGTCCTGGCTGAGACGCGCAATGGCCTCGATGATCGGGCTGTTCGGCGCGTTTTTCGGGCTGATCAGATCGGCGAGGGCGCGGTCCAGCGGACCCGAGAAGAGGTATTCATATCGTGCCTGCACCCGGTCCGGATTGCGATAGAGCGGATTGACCTGTTCGCCTGCGCCCGGATTGCAAAGCGAGAAGCGGTTGGTGTTGCGCAGCTGGCCGCTCTCGTTCAATTCGTAAAGCGACAGGCGCTCGCCGACCTCAAGGCCATCGCGTTCGTTGAGAATGACCCCTTCAATCGATCCGGCTTGCTGCGGCGAATAAAGGTCGGTCTTGTCGATGATGACCACCCGGTGCGGCGGGGTTACACCGACCATGCACAAGGTCTGGCTGTCGTATTCTGCAGGTTTCAGAATGAAGGCAGCGTAGCTGATCCCGCCCAGGATCGCGGCTACAATGATCAGGTTGAAAAACCCTACGATATCGCGTCCCGACATATTACCCCCCGTCGCTCCGCTGAATGACCCCGGTCCGGTTGGACCGGGGGTTATTCATCTAGTTTAGCGGCGAACGCCTGGTCCGGCGAGGTCTGCATTGACATCGCGCAGGACTTCATTGGCTTCGACCAGCAATTCCAGCTCGGCCTCGGACATTTTCTTGGCGTCCTTGAAACCGGCTTCCGTACATTTCTGCAGGTCGCGGGCTGCGCTCTCCAGGCGTTTGGTGACACCACCATAACCCAGGATCGGGTCGGAGAAGGTGCGGCCCTTGTACGCCGCGATCGCGGCAAACGTGGTGCCCAGGATAAACAGCAGCAGAGCTTCGAGCGTCTGGAAACCGAATGGGTTCATCCGGGCTTCCGTGACAGGTGCGAGGACCTCGCCCGTCGTTTCCGCGCCGCCCAGGGCAAGCGTAGCCGCATTGAATTCCAGCAAGTCGCGGAAATGGGCTGCCGTGAGGTTCAGGGCGATCAGGGCAATCGAGGTCGCGACGATAAGGATCGCACCCATCGCCATGTGAATCGGGCGATGCGGATTGGTCATCAGGCGCGAACCCAGGAAACCGATCAGGAAGAAGGCTGCGATCACATTGGTGAATGACACGGTGATGGCTTGCAGCCAGCCGCCCAGCAGACCCAGATCAGACCCCTTGGAGAAGAAGTAGGCATTCGCCAGACCTTCAAACAGGACCAGGGATGCGAGCACCGAGAAGTGCAGGATGTGTGACTTGGGATAAACCGCAGCGCGCTCGATCGGCTTTTGACGGCCGCGCGGCTGGGCTTGTCCCTCGGCGACCTCCTGCGGCGGCTCGATGGCGCCGTCCCAGGTCTGACGGAAATGCAGCAGGTCGGCATGGCGCGCCTGCGCCAGCGACTTGGCATTGTCCAGTCGGGTCATCTCGACCGGCGAGTGCATCTGCCGGTATTTTTCTAGCTCGTAATTACCGGAGCCTGCGTCAGAAGACGTGGGTCTCGGCGGGAATTGGATTGGAGCTTCAGCGGTCATGGCCTCCCCCGTTTTCAGCTCACCGGAATGGTTCATGTAATAGGGTTAAGAACCAAATGTGGCGCACAATGGGGCAGTTTTCGGCGATTTGGCGATCTTTCGAAAAAAATTCCCCTTACACTTGTCGATAACATCGCGAAGCGACAGATTTATAAGAGAATTCACTCGGGGAGAGAGAGCATGAATAAAGGCGGATCCAGGCGCGATTTTTTGAAGACAGGCGCCGCTGGCGTGGTGCTGGCAGGGGGCGGAGCTGCCGCAATGGGGCAAGAAAATGGCGCCTCAGCCGCGAATCCGGCCAGCGAATCTCCCGTCACAGCCGAAACCCTGCGTTCGGCCCAGGCGGTGTTCGATGTTCGTTATACCGATGCGGAACGGGAGATGATCGCGGAAGGTATCGAGGAGTGGATCGACCGGATGAGTCGCTTCCGCCGGGTGGAGAAGCCCAACGAGCTCGCGCCAGCGTGTTCCTTTGATCCGCGTTTGGGTCATGTTGACTATCCGCCGCAGGACAATCGTGTCGTGCGTTCCGGCCAGGATGCGGGACGTTTGCCATCTCGTGACACCGATATCGCCTTTGCACCGGTGTGGCGATTGTCGCAATGGATCGAGAGTGGCCGGCTGAGTTCACGGCGCCTGACGGATATCTATCTGGACCGCATCGACCGGTTTGGCGGGCAGTTGCAGTGTTTTGTCACCGTCACACCGGAGATCGCCCGTGCGCAGGCCGACCAGGCGGACCGTGAAATCGCGGCCGGCCAATATCGGGGTGCCTTGCATGGCATCCCCTATGGAATGAAGGACATCATCGATATTGCAGATATTCCCTCGACCTGGGGGGCGACACCCTATCGTGACCGCGTTGCTACAGAGACCGCCTTTATCGCGGATCGCTTGCGCGACGCCGGTGCTGTGTTGCTGGGCAAGACGACAAATGGTGCCATTGCCTATGGGGATATCTGGTTTGATGGCGTGACCAAGAACCCCTGGAACCTGGAGGAGGGCTCCTCGGGGTCCAGCGCCGGGTCCGCCTCGTCCACGTCTGCCGGTCTAGTCGCTTTCTCCATCGGAACGGAGACGCTGGGGTCGATTGTGTCGCCGTCAAACCGCTGTGGGACCACGGGCTTGCGTCCGACGTTCGGCCGCGTTTCGCGCCACGGCGCAATGGCCTTGTGCTGGTCGCTGGACAAGATCGGGCCGATCACGCGGTCTGTGGAAGACACGGCCCTGGTGCTGGAGGCGCTGAACGCGTTCGACCGGCAGGACCCGGGGGCGATCGAGATGGGCCTGTCTGTTGATTTCACGCGCGATGTTCGAGGCATGCGGGTTGGCTACAGCCCGGCCTGGTTCGAGCAGGGTAGCGATGCCGATCGGGCGACGCTGCAGGCAGCCCGTGATGCCGGTGTCGAGTTGGTGGAAATCTCGCTTCCGGATTTGCCCTATGATGCGCTGCTCGCGGTCGTCGAGGCGGAATCGGCTGCGGCTTTCGAGGAGCTGACGCTGACGGACCAGGATGATGATTTGCGGTGGCAGGCACCGTGGGCCTGGCCCAATACCTGGCGCCAGGCGCGTTTCATCTCGGCGATCGATCTGATCAATGTCGACCGCTTCCGCCGCCAGGTCATGCGCGAGATGCACACCGCGTTCGAGGGGCTGGACGCCATGATCGGTCCGAACTTCGCGGGCGCCATGTTGACGATCACCAACTATACCGGTCATCCGCAACTGGCGATCAAGTCCGGCTTCAACCAGCTGGCCAGTCGCGCCGCGTTTGATGTGGAAGTTGAGGATACACAGACCCTGCATAGGGTGCCGCAGACCACCAGCCTGTGGGCGCCACTGTTCCAGGAGGGCAATCTGCTGGCGCTGGGGCGTGAGATTGAAAACCGTCTCGGCGTTGCGGATATCCGTCCGCCGCTGTTCAGCTAGGAAACACCATGATCCTCTATGATTATCACCCGGCTCCGAGCCCGCGACGGGTTCGCATGTTCCTGGCCGAAAAAGGCATCGAGATCGAGACGCGCCAGATTGATCTCGGTGCGCGCGAGCAATTGGGCGAAGCGTTTCGCAAGATCAATCCGCGCTGCACGGTGCCAGCCCTCGCCCTGGATGATGGCGCTGTGCTCTGTGACAGCATGGCGATCACCCGCTATTTCGAAGAGCTGCGCGCTGATCCGCCGCTGATGGGGCGTGACCCGCTGGAAAAAGCCCTGGTGGCGGAATGGATCGCCCGCTGCGAGCAGGAAGGCTTTTTCGCTGTGGCGGAAGCCCTGCGCAACAAGGCGCGATCCTTTGCCGATGCGGCGCTGACCGGTCCCAAGCCCTATGCGCAGCTCCCCGAACTCGCCGAGCGCGGTCGCACCCGCGCCGCAGACTTTCTCGACGTGCTTGATGAACGCCTGTCCGAGAGCGCCTTCCTTGCAGGCGACAATTTCTCGGTCGCCGACATCACCGGCTTCATCTTCGTCGAGTTTGCGGGGTGGGTGAAAGTGCTGCCGCGCGAGGACCAGACGCACCTCATGGCCTGGTACCAGGCGATCAAAGCCCGTCCGAGCGCGTCTGCCTAGGTTCTGTACCCATAAACTGGATTCCCAAATCAGTCGGGTCGTGATTCAAGCTCCTTGAAGGAGTTGGATCA
>JAEPND010000026.1 GCA_017643585.1 Maricaulis sp. | reverse complement strand
GATGGACCTTTCTTCGGTGCGCTGGACAGTCGCGGGTGCAGGGTATGCGGGTTCGAGTTTTATGGTTTCATCGACAACCGGCTTCGGCGAGTTGCCCGCGTAAATCTTGACAGAAATCAGGAAGAGTTTGACTGCGAGCTTGTCGACGTCCTGGATGAATTCCGAGGTGCTGGCGATAGTTTTTGCGAACTAGTGGAAGGGAGCGTGGGATGATGCTCGCAGCCTTGCTTCTGGCCGTCGGACTGTCCGCCCAGGATTATTCCCAACCGGATTTCACCCACTCGGAAGGAACACCGTGGTGTTTCGAGCTGGAGATTACGGGTGAGCCGCAGGATTGTGCCGCACAGCTGGCGAACGACACGATTTTGATGTTCGACTACACGGCTGATGCCATTGAGGATGAGTGGGGCGACACGCTGGCGCGTCTCGATATCTCGCATCACGCGTTCGATGGCACTTTGCTTCAGACACTCAGTGAAGAGGTGGGCCGGACCTATGCGCTCCCCGAGGTCGCCGACATCAATAATGATGGCGCCGAGGAAATCCTCATCCCGACCTATACTGGCAATGTGAACACGGTCTGGCAGGTCTATCAGAACGTTGAGAGCCAGTTTGTCCATGCGGGCGAGGTCAGCGGGCTGGGACTGGAATATGATGCGGAGGTCGGTCTGCCGGCCATCTCCTCACGCGGCAGCGCTTCGACCTGGTATCGGTCGGTCTGGTTCCTGGATTCTGGAGCTCTGATCCTGGCTTATGAGCTGGAAACTGATCTGGGTTTCGAGACGTGTTCAATCGTCGAAGGGGCCGCGATGTCGGAAAGCCCGCAATCAGCCGAAGAGATAATTGCGGCCTGCCAAGCCGGCATGGAGGGCGCAGAGCAATGAAACGTCTTCCCCCCGTTGTAAGTCTCGACAAGCTTCAGCTCGACACACTGGCTCACGGCGAAAAGTTCGAAGCCCAGCTGGGTCGTATCGGCCCCGTGATCGGTATGGAACAGCTTGGCGCGATGTTGACGGTCGTGCCGCCGGGCAAACGCGCCTTTCCCTGTCACAATCAACATGTGATCGAGGAAGCCATGATCATCCTGTCGGGTGAGGGCGAGTATCGTTTTGGCGACGACGTTCATCCAATCAGGGCCGGCGATGTCATTGCCGCGCCGGCGGGCGGTCGTGATCGTGCGCACCAGATCATCAATACAGGTCAGAAGGAGCTGCGTTATGTCTGTTTCTCGACCATGCAGAAAACCGATGTTGTGGAATACCCGGACAGCAACAAGGTTGGCGCCATCACCTGGGGTGATGAGAGTGGCGAGGACGATGGCGTCCTCTTCCGTCACCGCGCCTACGCCCAGGAAGTAGATTATTGGGAGGGCGAGGAATGAGTGCCTGGTTCTACCGCGTCTATATCCGCCGAAGGGGTCTGACCCGCCATAAGCTGACTTTGTACCCAGCTAATTGGAAGGGGTGGGCGTTCTTGGCTGGATGGGCGATGTCATTGATGGCGGTTTTGTTTGTGGGGACTGCAATGTTCGATAGGAACAGCAATTCCGCATTCGTCTTTTTTATTGGAACGTTGCTGGCCGGGCTCGCCTTTCTCTTTGTGATGGGTGTTTGGAAATCCGAAAAGCGTGAATGGTCGGAAGAGAACAACAATGCTTAAGATCAATAATCTCCACTGCCGTGTCGAAACCCAGGATGGTGAGGAAAAGCCGATCCTGAAGGGGCTCTCCCTCGAAGTGCCTGCCGGCGAGGTCCATGCGATTATGGGGCCGAACGGGTCAGGCAAGTCGACGCTGTCCTATGTGCTGACGGGCCGTGACGGCTATGACGTCACCGATGGCGAGATGACCTTCCGTGGCGAAGACCTGGCCGAGCTGGAACCGGAAGAGCGCGCCGCGGCGGGGCTCTACCTGTCCTTCCAGTATCCGGTGGAAATCCCGGGCGTGCCGACCCTGACCTTCCTCAAGGAGGCCCTCAACGCCCAGCGCACGGCGCGCGGCGAAGAGGAGATGTCGGCCCCGGAATTCATGAAATTCGCCCGCGCCCAGGCCAAGCTGATCGGTGTGTCCATGGACATGCTGAAACGCCCGGTCAATGTCGGTTTTTCCGGCGGCGAGAAAAAACGCATGGAAATTCTCCAGGCCATGATCCTGGAGCCCAAATTCCTCATCCTCGACGAGACGGATAGTGGTCTTGATATCGATGCGCTGAAGACGGTGGCCGAGGGCGTCAACACGCTGCGCGCGGAAGATCGTGGCATGCTGGTGATCACGCACTACCAGCGTCTGCTCGATCATATCAAACCGGATGTCGTGCATATCATGGCGGATGGCCGCATCATCAAGTCCGGCGGTCCGGAACTGGCGCTGGAGCTGGAAGCGGAAGGTTATGACAAATATCTCGGTGAGGTGGCCTGATGGGCGTCATCTCCCGAACACCGGCCGAACAGGCCCTGATCGACCTTCTCGACGGCGCCGAGGACTGGCGGGCGGCTGCACGCCAGGCCGTGATCGAGCATGGCCTGCCCACCAAACGCGCGGAGGCCTGGAAATGGTCGGATCTGCGCCGGGCCAGCCAGGGCATCGACCAGGCCGGTGAAACGCGCATCCTGCTGAGCGGGAAACCGGCTCCTGCCACGATCACACTGGACGCGGACACCGATTTGACGATTGAGGCGGACGCCGGCGTTTCTGTGGGTAGTTTTGAAATCGAGATTGCAGCTGGTGCGTCGGTGACGCTCAACGAAGTCCACAGCATTGCCGCCGACGCTTTCCCAAATATCCGTTTGGAAATTTCGCTGGGCGAGGGCGCGACGCTGGAGCGTGTGATCCGGAGCGATGTGCCGATTGAGGCTGTGCCTGTTGTGCGCAGCCGTATCCGTGTCGCAAAGCGTGCGACTTACAGGCAGGCCACCTTGTCATTCGGCTCCAAACTCTCCCGTCACGAAACGCACATCACCCATGCCGGCGAGGGCGCTGCGGTACATCTGGGCGGTGTCTATCTTCTTGAGGAAGGTCGTCACGCGGACTTTACCTCCACGGTGACCCATACCGGTCCGGGCGGGGTCACGCATCAGCTGGTCAAGGGCGCGGCCATGGCGCACGCGCAGGGCGTGTTCCAGGGCAAGTTCAAGGTCGAACAGGCGGCCCAGCAGACCGATGCAAAGATGACTCACCGGGCGTTGATGCTGGACGAGCGTGCCGAGATCGACGCCAAGCCGGAGCTGGAAATCTATGCCGATGACGTCCAGTGCGCACACGGCAATGCTCTGGGCGCCATCGACGAGACAGCGCTGTTCTACATGCGCCAGCGCGGTCTGTCCGAGATCAAGGCTCGCGCAATGCTGATTGAGAGCTTCCTCGCAGAACCTCTTGATATCATTTCGGATGAAGCGCTTCGTGAGGAGGTGTCAGACCTGTTGCGCAAGCGCCTAGGAGAGATCGCATGACGGCCCAGACTCCGGTCAAACTCCCGCTCGATATCGAGGCGATCCGCGCTGAGTTCCCGATCCTGCATCGCCAGGTCAATGACAAGCCGCTGGTCTATCTCGACAGCGCGGCATCGGCGCAGAAGCCGGAGTTCGTGATCGAGAGCGTGGCGGGCGTTTATCGCGCACAATACGCCAATGTGCATCGCGGCCTGCATACGCTGGCCAATGAAACGACCGAGGCGTTCGAGGCCGCACGCGAGGATGTGCGCCGTTTCCTCAATGCGCCCAGCACCAACCAGATCGTCTTCACGCGAGGCACAACCGAAGCCATCAACCTGCTGGCGGCCAGTTTCGGCCAGATGTTGAAAACGGGTGATGAGATCATCCTCTCGGAGGCCGAACACCATTCCAATATCGTGCCCTGGCGCTTGCTGGCGGATCGTATTGGTCTTGAGCTGAAATGGGTCGACGTCACGGATGAGGGTTCGATCGACTATGCTCATCTGGCGCAATTGGTGGGACCGAAGACGGCGCTCATCACCATCACCCACATGTCCAATGTCATGGGCACGGTAACGGATGTTTCGCGTGTGATGGAGATCGCTCGCGCTGCGGATGTCCCGGTCATGATTGACGGATCCCAATCCGCGGTTCACCTGCCGGTTGATGTGCAGGCGCTGGATTGTGACTTCTTTGTCTTTACCGGTCACAAGCTTTACGGGCCGTCAGGCATTGGCGCGTTTTACGCCAAGGGCGACTGGCTGGATCGTCTGCCGCCCTATCATGGCGGCGGCGAGATGATTGCTGATGTCTACAAGGACCGGGTGACATTTGCTGATATACCCCACAAGTTCGAAGCGGGTACGCCGCCGATTGCCGATGCCATTGGCCTGGGCGCGGCCATTCGCTGGCTGGAGCGGTATGACCGCCAGGCGATTCTTGAGCATGAACGTGCACTTCTGGACCGCGCCATGACCGGACTGGTCGATATCGATGGTTTGCGGATTATCGGAACGGCGCAAGACAAGGGCGCGATCATCTCCTTCACGCTTGAGGGCGCACACGCCCACGATATCGCGCAAATTGTGGACAAGTACGGGATCGCGATCCGCGCTGGCCATCATTGCGCCCAGCCGCTGATGCAGCGCATGGGTGTCAGTTCCACTGGCCGGGCGAGTTTTGCTGTGTACAACACCGTTGAAGAAGCCGATGCCTTTGTCGAGGCCTTGAAGAAGGCTCGTGAGTTTCTCATCTAGGTGACCATGATGACCGAGAATACTGCCAGAGATGTGATCGACCTGTCCGGTACGGCCCCGAAAGAGGACGTCATCGCGGAAGCGTCCGCCGAGTTGCCCTCTGCGGAAGCCAGCGCGATCCCGGCTGATGAGCTGGCGCGGATCACGGACGATATCGTTGAAGCACTCAAGACGGTGTTCGATCCGGAGATTCCCGTCGATATCTACGAGCTGGGCCTGATCTACAAGGTGGATCTGGAAGACGACCGCTCACTCAAGGTTCTGATGTCCCTGACTGCCCCGGGTTGCCCGGTCGCCGGTGAAATGCCGGGCTGGGTGCAGGAAGCTGTCGAGAAGGTGGACGGCGTTACCAAAGCGTTGGTCGAACTCACTTTCGACCCGCCATGGACGCCCGCTCGCATGTCTGACGAAGCGCGTCTTGCGCTCAACATGTTCTAGGAGGCTTGAATGGCTCTGCGTGAACGTCCCAAGGCTGTCAGCCTAACCGATGCCGCAGCCGCGCGTGTCAAATCCATCATGTCTGATCGCGAGAAGGGGTTCCTGCGTGTCGGTGTGAAAAATGGCGGCTGTGCGGGCATGGAATACGTGATGGAGTATGTCGAGGCGCCGGAAGCCCTTGACGAACGTGTCGCGGACAAAGGCGTCGAAATCGTTCTTGAATCGAAAGCCCTGCTGTTCCTGCTCGGCACCGAGATCGATTACGAAACAACTGCGCTGCACTCCAAATTCGTGTTCAATAACCCCAACCAGACCGACGCGTGTGGTTGCGGTGAAAGCGTTACGATTATCCCCGTCAAAGAGGCCTAGACCCGATGCAACTCCTCGTCTCGCACACCTCTCCCTATGCTCGCAAATGTCGTGTTCTGGTGAGGGAGCTGGGACTGCAGGACAAGGTCGAGGAAATCGACGCGCATCCGTTCGAGGATGGCGAGATCCTGCTCAGGGCCAATCCACTGGGCCGTGTGCCCTGTCTTATTCGCGATGGCAAGGGCTATCCGGAAAGCACGCTGATCGGTGAAATCCTGCACGAGGAGGCTGGCTATCCCTGGCGCTATGACTGGGAAGACCAGCGCGTCGAAGCCCTGGCAAGCGGATTGCTAGACTTGGCCGTGGGGCGCCGCGTTGAAATGGTGCGCGATACAGCGATTTATTCCGACTACTGGATTGGTCGGCGTGAGGCCGGGATCGCGCGGACCCTTGATGTCCTGGAAAGCGAGGCGAAACGCGGTCTGGAAACCGACACGATGGGCGCTCTGACCATTGCCATTGCTGTCAGCTACCTTGATTTCCGCTTTCCGGAGTCTGATTGGCGAAGCGGGCGCGCGAAACTAAGCGCTCTTTACGAGGTGTGGGCTGCGCGCCCGTCCTTCCAACAAACAAAACCGCCCGCGGATGCCTAACATCGCGGGCGATTTATGGATGTTTTGTTGAAGCAGGGTCAGGCTGCGTTCGCGCTGCTTTCCTCGCCCTTGTCATCTGTCAGGCGGTTACGCCCTTCGGTCTTTGACCGGTAGAGATTGCTGTCCGCACGCTCGATGAGTTCCTCAATGGACTCATTGCCCGAATAATTCGCAATGCCGAGAGAAACAGTGATATTGCCCAAATCCTCATTGGTGGATTTGCGGAGCAATTTCTTGCTCTCGACTGTTCGGCGGATTTTTTCCGAAATCTGGGCCGCATCGGCCGGAGAGGTGTTTGGCATTACAATGCCAAATTCCTCGCCGCCATAGCGCGCGACGAGATGTGCGTCATCGGAATGACGTGTCAGGCAGCCTGCCACGAAGCGAATAATCTGGTCGCCGGTCTGGTGACCCCAAGTATCATTGAACCGCTTGAAGAAATCGATGTCGCAAAGCACCAGGCTGAGCGGTTTCTGGTTGCCATCCGCTCCCCGGCGCGCCTTGCGCAGGAATTCGTCGAAACGCTTGCGATTGGCGATGCCGGTGAGGGCATCGGTCATGGCTTCCTCGCGCACCTTCTCAAGGTTGGAGCGAAGCTGGGTAACTTCGTTGGATGTTTCCTGCAGACGTTTTTCGAGATCCTGGCTGCGGCGCTGCATTTTTGCGGTCGCAGAGACCAGCGATTCCACCAGCACCTTCATGCCGTTTGGATCCCGCAGGCCTTCAAGCTCCGTAGAGGCGCCTTGCAGGGCTTCACCATAGGCGGCCGTATCACGTTCGGCAGCTTCAAGGCTTTGTTTGACCGCACCGAGCTCGCGGGACATCGCGCCACCGCTTTCCAGAACAGCGTCCTGTACGGCTTTCCACTGGAAGTATTGTTCGAAGAGGTCCGCGCTGACAGCGTCCGTAAACTCTTCATTCGTTTCGATGCGGGTCTTAATCGAATTGCAGAGTTCGGGATTGCTGTCGGTCGCGAAGGAAACCCAGACGGCATAATTTTCGGGGGTGGGGGGAACGTTGAATTGTTCCATGAGATTCAACGCTTTCTGGGCGTGATCTCGTCCCTCATTTCCAAGCAATCGACCGTTCACCGTCTATCCTTCCATACTCAAGAGGATGCCCGCACATCTCTCATGAGCCGGAACTTAGATCCGAAAGGGTAAGATTGGGTAAAAATCGGTAATACGGTATGAGTTTATATCACATCGCACCGGGCGTGCTGCGCGTGCATTCTCAATATGCGATCGCTATTTCATGAAGTCAGGAACATGGTCGCCGAAACCAATGGTGGGCAATCGATCCTGATCACGGTCATTGTCATGACGTCGCGAACGCTTGCGATCCTTGCTGCGCGGCTTTTCCTTGCTCTCTTCGCGAGGCTTTGCCGGTGCGTCATCCCGTGGTTTTGCAGTGGGTTTGCTCTTCGATCCGCGCCGCGGCTTGCGATCTGAAATCTCGTCCAGGGCGCTGGCCAGAGCTGGCAGGTCGAGGTCGGGGATGTCTTTTTTCGTCAGCTTGGTAACCGCCGCCAATGCCTTGTCATCGGCAGGCGTGATGATGGTGACGGACTCGCCTTGTCGACCGGCGCGTCCGGTTCGTCCGATGCGGTGCACATAGTCGTCTGCGTGATGCGGAACGTCGAAATTGAAGACGTGACTGACATCAGGAATGTCCAGTCCACGTGCCGCAACATCAGACGCCACAAGGAATTTCAGATCGCCAGACTTGAAGTTCGCCAGGGTCGCTGTGCGTTCGGACTGGTCAAGGTCACCGTGGATCGGAGCGGCAGAGAGGCCGTGCTTCTGTAGGCTTCGCGCGACGATGTCGACATCGCGTTTGCGGTTGCAGAAGATGATGCCATTGCGCACATTTTCCCGATCCATCGCGACGCGCAAAGCGGTGCGCTTGGCTTTCGGAATGGACTGGTCGATACGGACCAGGAATTGCTCGATATTGGCGCTGGTCGTGGCCGGGCGGGCCACCTCGACCCGTTCGGGGGCCTTCAGGAAACGGTCAACAAGTGACTGAATTTCCTTGGGCATCGTCGCTGAGAAGAAGAGGGTCTGACGGCGCGGCGGCGTCAAGGAGAAGATTTTCTCCAAATCGGGAATGAAGCCCATGTCGAGCATGCGGTCCGCTTCATCGACCACAAGCAATTGAACGCCCGTCAGCAGGAGTTTGCCTCGCCCGAAATGGTCGAGCAGGCGGCCCGGGGTCGCGATCAGAACGTCGGCACCTCGATTGAGGATCTCTTCCTGCGGGCCAAAGGCGACGCCGCCAATCAGCAGGGCCATGGTCAGTTTCTGACCGGCGGAATAGGTTTCGAAATTCTCGGCGACCTGTGCCGCCAGTTCACGGGTCGGCGTGATGATCAGCGAGCGGGGCATGCGCGCCTTGGCGCGGCCTCGCGACAGCTTTTCGATCAGCGGCAGGGTGAAGGACGCGGTCTTACCGGTACCTGTCTGCGCGATGCCCAGCACATCCTTGCCCTGGATGGCATGCGGAATGGCGCCCGCCTGGATAGGCGTGGGTTCAGTATAGCCTGCGGCGGAAATCGCCTCGAGGAGTTTCGGGCTGAGCCCGAGATCGTCGAACGTCATGGCGTCCTTGGTGCTTCAATAACGAGAGTGGCCGCGCCGTAGGGCGCGGCCACGTTCGTGCGGCAAAATACGGACAAGTCACGGTGTGTCAACGTGACAAGGCTGAAACGCTAGCGCCGATAGGCAAATGGCGTCTCGTCCGTGATATCCATGTAACGGTCGCGCAGCATGGTCTGGCGGCTTTCGAGGACCGTCTGCGCGCCATCGATCAGGACATGTGTGGGCGCCGACATGACTTCCAGCGGATCGCCATCCCAGACAACCACGTCTCCTGCATAACCCGCGGCCAGGGACCCGTATCGTGCATCCACGCCGTAGATCTCGGCGGGGACACGGGTAATGGCTGCAAACGCATCAGACCAGGAGACGCCATGGGCGACCGAGTTTCCGGCATGTTGTGCCAGCAGTCGGGCATTGAAATAGCCATCGGCGGTTTCGGTCGTGTAGGCGACCGTGACACCCGCCGCATGCAACCGTTCCGCGGCCGCCAGGGTGGACCCTAGGCTGTCGAAGGATCCCGGCAGGTTGCGGATCGGGTCGATGAGCACCGGAATGCCCGCAGCCGCCAGTTCATCGGCGACCATCCAGGCCTCGGCGCCGCCCTGGATAATCATGCGCAGTGGCGGATGTTCATTGCGGAAACGGATGGCGCGGCGGATATCGGCCGCTCGGTCGACATTGACCACGAGTGGAACCTCGCCTCGAACGACAGGGACAAGCGCGGCCGCGTCATAACGGTCCAGAGCATCTCCGTGGTGGGCATTGCTGTAGCGTCCCAGATAACCGGCAGCATCTTCAAAAGCCGCGTCCAGATACGTCCAGGCAGCTGAACGAGAGCCACCGGCACGGCTGGCGCCGCTTTGGGACAGGTCTGCAAACACGAAACTTCCGTGTTCGAAGAGACTGTCCGCGTCACCCCGCGTGGAGGCCAGAGCGCCGTGACCACCAAAAATGTTAAAGCCGGTGGAAGGATAAACCGCGACCCGTGTAACACCTTCCATTCGCGTGCTGGGAATGTGTGTCCCGGCCGGATTGAAGCTGTCAGCGACATCCAGCGCGACGGAGAAGTCGCTATCATCCGCTCCGGCATCATTGGTTGACGCTTCCAGCGCAACTTCGATCAGGCCCAGCTGCGTATAGGGCGCAAAAATACCGGGCGTGATCCAGCCGCCATCGGCATCGATCACTGTCGCATCCGCAGGAATAGCGACCTCGGCGCCTACAGCGACGATATCACCGTCCCTCAGCAGCACTGTCCCGTTCTCGATGATGCCCGCATTCGTATTCGTGACGACGCGGCCATTGGTCACCGCATAGGTCTGGGCGAGGGCGGAGCTTGCCGTCAGCGCCGTGACGGCGAGTGCAGAAAGAATCTGTTTCATTACTGGTCTCCTTCGCCAGGTTGGCCGAGCATGAAATCACGGACCGGCTGGGTGGATTCGTCAGCCCGGTTGAAGGCCATGGCGCCATCGATCCAGACCTGGTCGGCGCGGGTGTAGACACTGTAGGGATTGCCGGACCAGAGTACGACATCGCCCCGAAGACCCGGCTGCAATGATCCGGTCTGGTCTGCGATACCCAGGGCAGTCGCCGGATTATTGGCAACCCATGTCCAGGCTTCGGCTTCGGAGATTTCAATGCCCGCGCGACGCCCATCGGCGAGGGCCTTGGCGATCTCCTGGTTGAGGCGCTGAATACCGCCGGAATCATCGGAATGGATCATGGCGCAGGCGCCGTTCGCGTGCGAGAGGGCGAGGTTTTCGCGGATTGAGTCATAGGCCTCCATCTTGAAGCCACCCCAGTCCGCCCAGACTGCGACGCAGGCGCCGTTTTCGGCCAGCAGATCGGGAATCTTGTACGCTTCAACTGCGTGGTGGAAGGTGGTGACCTGATAGTCAAACTCGCGAGCGAGATCCATGATCTGGGCCATCTGGTCGGCCCGGTAACAGTGCATCTGGACCAGGACTTCGCCTTCCAGCACACCCATCATGGTGTCCAGTTCAAGATCACGACGGGGCGGGGAGGCGTCTTCGCCAGCTTCCGCAGCGTCCCAGTATTCGTGCCAGTCGTCGCGATAGTCGGAAGCGCGCTGCCAGGCGGCGCGATATCCAGCCATATTGCCCATATCCGTCGCCGGGGACGTGCCGCGATTGCCGTAAACGCGTGACGGGTTTTCGCCGCACGCCATTTTCAGCGTGTAGGGCGCATCGGGGAATTTCATTTCCTGCACGGTCCGACCGGAGACATTGCGTAGGGTAACGCCGCGTCCGCCAAACAGGTTGGCAGATCCGGGCAGGACATGCAGTGTTGTAACGCCGCCGGCCAAAGCGGCTTCGAAACCAGGGTCCTGGGGCCAGACGGAGTGTTCTGCCCAGACCTCGGCTGTTACCGGCTGGGTGGCTTCATTGCCGTCGGAATGCGCGCCGACACCCGGCGAGGGATAAACCCCCAGATGGGAGTGAATATCGATAACCCCCGGCGTGACGTAACGCCCGACCGCATCGATCACGGTCGCGCCCTCGGGGACCTCAAGGTCCACACCGACAGCCGAGATCAGACCGTTTTCGATCAGGACATCGCCATCATCAATCTGACCGCCCAGACCATCGAAGATGGTGGCGTT
Source organism: Maricaulis sp. (assembly GCA_017643585.1). Classification (GTDB taxonomy): domain Bacteria; phylum Pseudomonadota; class Alphaproteobacteria; order Caulobacterales; family Maricaulaceae; genus Maricaulis. The sequence goes on along the minus strand of JAEPND010000026.1, from coordinate 14,508 downwards.
CTGGATCAGCGTCGTGCCGCTGGCCATGGGTTCATAGGTCGATGGATACGGGTCGAGATTGATGCGAACAACCTCACCGCCATCCTCCGAGGACGTCTCGCCGGATCCTGAGCTCGCCGTTCCGCCGCCGCTGCACGCAGCAAGGCAGAACACGGCGGCGAGCCCCGCCGATGCCTTCAGAAAGTTTGATGTCATGATGTACCCTCTTGATGTTCCCTGAGTCGCGAGTGCGACGGCATTGAACGCAAACAAGAGGGGGGCGTCAATTTCAGTGGGTCGCGGTCAATTGCGCTTTTAGGGCGGTAAGCCGGTTTACAGCCTCTGTCCCGTCCTCACAGTCGAGACCTCTGATCATCAGGGTGACAACAATCTCGTCATCATAGTCATTGCCCGAGAGAAAGTGTTGCTCCATCCAGATCGAGCCGGACGGCTCAAAGCCGCGCTCCCTTAGCCAGAGCAGGTCATGTTCCTCCGCAACGACACTGGCCGGGACCTCCTGGCAGGCCGGGCCTGGTGAGCGAAACTCCGTTATTGGCCAGTTGCTTGGTGGAAAGCGATCATAGTTCGCTGCGCCGGATCCGTCGGCGACCTGTTCGGCGTGCACCATGATTGTCTCCAGCGGGGAGACGAAAGCGCTCAAGGAGATTTCGAACGGCACATTATTGAATGTCGCGGCGCGGTGGGTCGGTGGATGCACTGTGTATTGAGCCGGCATGTCGAAGCGCGACGCCAGCGAATGCGTGACCACGAGGCTGCGCTCGTCCAGGCGCAAATATTCGAATTCCGATGCAGTCCCGTCTTGCGCGCAGGCAACATTCCACCCGGCGGCGAGGATGGGAAGGATGGATTTGGCGAGGCGAACAGCGGACATTGGCAACTCCCTGGGATGGTCTTCCCTCGGATGATGCGTGCCAGCAACAGATTGGATGCAGGCCTAGATATCGAGCCCGCTGATCTCTGGTGCGTGTTCCTGGATATAGGCGAAGCGCAGTTCCGGTTTCTTGCCCATGAGCGTCTCGACGAGGCCTTCCAGCGTCGGCAATTCATTCTCGTCGATCACTACGCGTGCCATGGTCCGCACATTGGGATCCATGGTCGTCTGTTTGAGCTGAGACGGTGTCATCTCGCCAAGACCCTTGAAGCGTCCGATATCGACCTTGGAGCTGCCCTTGAACTCGTCAGCGATGATCTGGTCCTTGTGGGCATCATCGCGCGCATAAAATGTCGTCGAGCCCTGGGTCACGCGATAGAGCGGCGGCTGGGCCAGGAAAAGACGGCCGGCATGGATCAGTTCAGGCATCGAGCGGTAGAAGAAGGTGATCAACAGGGCGGCGATATGCGCACCGTCAACATCGGCGTCGGTCATGATGACCACACGCTCATAACGCAGGTCTTCAAGATTGAAGCGGCTGCCTGTCTGGCATCCCAGCGCCTGCAGCAGGTCGTTGATTTCCTGGTTCGCGGCGATCTTGTCAGCGGCCGCGGACGCGACGTTGAGGATCTTGCCGCGCAGGGGCAGGATCGCTTGTGTTTCACGATTGCGGGCCTGTTTGGCGGAGCCGCCGGCCGAGTCACCCTCGACCAGGAAAAGCTCGGTCCCGTCCGCGTCGGAGCGAGAGCAGTCCGCCAGCTTGCCGGGAAGACGCAGCTTGCGGGACGCCGTCTGGCGTTTGACCGCCTTTTCCTTGCGCCGGCGGACGCGGTCTTCCGCGCGCTCGATGGCCCACTCGACCAGCTTGGTCGCTTCCTTGGGCGAACCGGCAAGCCAGTGATCGAACTGGTCCCGGACAGCGGTTTCCACCAGTTTGGCCGCCTCAGGCGTTGCCAGGCGCTCCTTGGTCTGGCCCTGGAATTCCGGATCTCCGATGAAGACAGACACAAGCGCGCCGGCTCCGCCCAGAACATCCTCTGCCGTGATCAGCGACGCCTTCTTGGCGTTTGCATGTTCGGCATAGGCTCGCAGTCCCTTGGTCAGTGCCGCTCGCAAGCCCTGTTCGTGGGAGCCGCCCTGGGGCGTTGGCACAGTGTTACAGAAGGACTGGCAAAAACCGTCGGCCTCAGCGCCAAAGCCGTTATTCGACCAGGCGATTGCCCATTCCACTCCGCCGGTCCCGTCTTCGCGTTCTACCTTGCCGACAAAGCTCTCGGCCGTGACAAGTGCCCGACCGGCAACGATTTCGGTAAGCCGGTCAGCCAGACCGCCCGGGAAACACAACAGCGCTTCAGCGGGGGTATCCGTCCCCTCCACAAGCTCTGGCGCACAGCGCCACTGGATCTTCACGCCGCGTCGCAGAAAGGCCTTGGCTCGCGCCATGGCATAGACCCGGGACGGTTTGACCTTCAGCTTGTCGCCAAAGATCTGGCTATCCGGCATGAAGCGGATCCTGGTTCCGCGACGATTGGGGGCTGCTCCGACCTTCTCCAGCGGGCCCTGCGGCAACCCTCGGCTATAGCTCTGCCGCCAAAGGGTTTTTTCGCGAGCGACTTCAACTTCTACGGTTTCTGAAAGCGCGTTGACCACCGAGATGCCCACGCCGTGCAGACCACCGGATGTCTTGTAGGCCTTGTCCGAGAACTTGCCGCCGGCGTGCAGTACGGTCAGCACGACTTCCAGGGCGGACTTGTTCTCGTATTTCGGGTGCGGATCGACCGGAATGCCGCGTCCATTATCGGTAACGGTGATGAAACCCTCGGCATCAATCGCAACTTCGATCCGGTCCGCCCATCCGGCAACCGCCTCATCCATCGAGTTGTCGAGAATTTCGGCGAACAAGTGGTGATAGGCGCGTTCATCCGTACCGCCGATATACATGCCTGGGCGCCGTCTGACGGCCTCAAGGCCTTCCAGAACCTCGATGTGGGCAGCGGAATATCCCGGGGCCGGAGCGGACTCGGGTTGCGGGGCGGGGGATGAACCAAACAGATCGGTCTGAGAGCTTGACGTCGACATGTGCCCAGATTGCACGAGTCGCGCGTCAAAGGGCAATTTCAAAACAGTCCGAAACGCCGTGACAGCCGTCTTTCGCAGCGGGAAATCTGGTTTTCATAGCGCTGCGCATCCGAGGCAACCTGGTCGGCCGCTCGCATGAGCCAGGAATGGCGCCGGTATGTGCCTCGATTATAGCCCCCATGCCCCTCGTGATAGGACAGGTAGAGCTCTCGGGGTTGATTGGGTTGAATGCCGGAGAGCTGACGACTCTTGGACGCGTACCAGCCGACAAAATCCACCGCGTCAGAAAAATCATCGCGGTCAGCACCGCGGCGTCCCGTGTCCCTGCGGTACCAGTCCCAGGTTTCGTCCAGTGCCTGTGCATAACCATAGGCGGAAGAGGGGCGTCGCCCCGGGATGATCCCGAGCAGTCTTCGCCGCGCTGGGCGGGCATGAGCGTTGAAGCTGGATTCACGTTTTAATATGGCAAGTTGAACGCCGGCCGGAACGCCCCAGCGTTCTTCGGTGCGTTGCAACGCGCGCCACCAGGACCGATTGTCCTCAAGGATTAGGCAGGCATCATTGACCTGGTCCGGCGGCGCGTGACCGCAGGCGGATAAGGCTGTCAAAGCCAGAAACGAAACGAGGCTTGCGCGGATCATGGCGCAAGCCTCGTTGAACAGGGTTAACCGTGAGTTGCCGTGGTGCCGATTAGAAGACCAGGCGGATCACAAAACGCGCGGTATGACGGATGAAATCGTCGCGGACATCAGCGTCGTAGTCGAGCGAAAAGGTGGAGTAATCCGACCCCGCAGCCAGGCCGAAGCCGAAGATGAAGCCGCTACCCGGCATCTGCTGACCCATCAGCGTGAAACGGTCATCCAAGCCTTCGAAATAGGCGTCGGTGATCGAGTTGGTGCTGTCGAATTCGTTGCGATAGCCCAGGCGAACTGTCGGCGACCACCAATTGTCATTGCCGTTAAACCGTGCGCCGAACGAGACCAGAGCCGTTCCGGTGAAGGTGGAGGAGTCCCGGTCACCGATCACGAGATTGATGCCAGTGCCGCCACCTGTCTCGGTGTATTCGTTTTCGATCAGGCTGAGATAGTCAATCGAGGCAGACGGACGAATGAAATAGCGCCCCATCTCGATGTCATAGCCGATGCGTGCCGAGCCGGTGAAGTGATAGCCATCCCATTCCGCGACTGGTGCCGCAGAGAATTCACCGATGATGACCTGGCGATTGTGTTCGAAACTGTCGACGCCTGCACCGCCGTAAAGGTCGATGTAGACATCACCCAGCTGAGCGGCTGCGTAGACACCCAGTTGCGCGGTGATCGCGGACATCGGATTGTCAAAGCCCTCGACCTCTTCGACTTCACTGGCTGCACCCACAGCGTTGATGCCGACGGCGTAGAAGGGACCAAACGGACGGTCGAAACCGACCGCCATGCCGAGACCGTGGCCCCGATATCCCGGGCCGAAGGCCGTGCCGGCCCGGTCAGCGAAATAGCCAAATTCCTGGAGCCACAGACCACCGGTATTGTCCGGGCTGCGACGCGCCGCTTCAAGGCGGGTCGCGAGGGCGCCCAGCGAGCTGTCATTTGCTGCCATCGCAAACTGGATCGCACTGGAGGCGTATTCCGGCAGAAGCTGGTTATAGGCGTCAAAGAACTCGCCTTCGGTTACGAGCGATGCGATCGCGGCGCCGAGCGCGTCATTGGCCTGCCAACCCGCAAAGGCGGCGTTGTACGCAGCAGCCTGGTTGGCGTTCATGCCGAGTTCTTCAGCCGTCTTGCGTTCCAGGGTGAGAACGATGGCATTGCTGTCGTTTTCATCCAGGGCGAGAACGGTCTCGTAGAGGAATGGGTTCGGCGCATCAGCCAGGGTGGCGATACCTTCCGCGATCGTCAGATCCGCAGATGAGAGAATGACATATTCGCCAGACTCGCCGATCAAGTTGGAGAGCGAGACGGAGAGGCGAGAGCCCTCCTCGAACGAGACACTGCCGTTTGCCGTCAGCGTGCGGGGTGAATCGGAATCCGCATCAATCTCGAATTCCAGAAGGGCGCCATCACCGAAGCGTGCATCGCCAATCTGCAGCTCGCCAGCCTGGGTCAGTTCAAGGCTCGCCCATTGAACATCAATGTTCAGCGTGCCGTTGGAATCGGCGATCGCACCGGCATAGCTGGGGAGAACATCGTACAATTCGTCATTCGTCAGCGGATCAATACGGCCAGCAGACAGAAGATTGGCAATCTCGTCGCGGACGTCTGAACCATCCAGCACCAGCATATCATCGCCGTTACCAAAGGAGATGGCGCCGAGGACGTCGCCGGCCTCGATGCGGATGACATCATCACCCGAGCCGAGCAGGATATCGCCGGTCATGCGGATATCCGCCTCGGTGACCAGAACGGCGTTCAGGCTTTCATCCTCTTCGGTATCCGGATCATCTGCAACAACATCGCGGATCCAGAACTGATGAAGGTTCACACCCGTGGTGTTCGCTGTCGCATCCAGGGCAACCAGCGTGTGGGCATTGTCTTCGGGAATGATCAGTTCGTCATTCTCGACATAGGCCAGCGGCGAGGTGTGCGAGGCCGCGATCACGCCGGTGTTTTGGATATCGGTCAGCGTGCCGGAATTGTCGACGATGGCATAACCATTGCCGCCACCCGAACCTGCACCGAAAATCGCGCCGGAATTGATCAGCGAGTTGAGGACTGCTTCGCTCTCGATCACGATTGAATAGGCACTGCCGAAATTCGTCGAGCCGCCAACCGTTGTGTTCTCGATGAACATTGTGCCGGTGTTGGTGAAGACCGGCACAACAGCACCATTTCCGAAGATGACGCCGTAGGAGTTGGTCGCGGTTTCATTGCTGTGTGACCGCGCGGAGATCTGACCGGCATTGAGCAGGCCATTGGTCAGGGTGGCGGTGAAGAAGCCGCCAAGACCATCATCAGAGCCATCAATGCGAATACCGGTCGCGTTGATATCGTCCAGCTCGCCATAGGCATTGATGGCGCCACGGTTGACGAAGGAATACCCCAGGGCGATCGCCGGCTGGCTTTCATCCTCTTCCGTGTCAGGATCATCCTCGATCGGCCGCTGCGAGACTTCACCGATGGTGAGGTCGGCGGTCGTCGCAGAGATATGCACGGAAGGCGCTTCACCCCGCACGGTGACGGTTGAGGAGCGCGTGGCATTATTGTCGTCATTGGGCGCGTCGAGAAGAACGCCGCCGGCAATGCTGCCGGAAATCAGGACGGAGGCCCCGCTCTGATAACGATCGTCTGCGTCCAGCGTGGCAATGTATTCTGCGCCGACCGGGCGATTGACGAACTGATAGCCTGTCGTGGTCACCGCGTTGTTCAGATAGAACATGCCGCCCAGATCACCAGAGATCTCGATGCCCACGGAGTCTTCACCCGTGGCACTGACGCTGCCATTGACGACGAGGTCGCCGGAGACATCGCCTGCCAGATTGATGGCGTGAGACCGGTCACCAATCGCGCGCACAACCCCGTTGAAGTCAAAGCCACCGGTCATCTCGGTCAGTACGCTCAGGGCCTGCGAGTCATTGCCCTCGACGATGATCGAGCCACCCGGCGCAAGATAGACATCACCAACATAGGCGCCGGTTCCGTCGATAAGGACGCCGACACGCGAGCCGCCGATTGCGGTCGGGCCATCAAGATCGGAGAAGCCGGTTCCTTCGTCCTCGCCTTCGTCGGTAGGCTGGGTGTCGGACGAGATCGAAATATCTCCGGCAATGGACAGATCGCCGGTATTGCCGCCGACAAGGTGGACCGCTACCGCGCCGTCATCGTCGGAGGTGATGTCGATATCGCCATCAATGGTGACGTCGTTATCGCTGTCCATGGTTACGGCAGTTGCCGGAGCCGTCAGCGTAACCCGACCTGTGCTGGAGATGATGATATCGCCCGCAGTCGACGTGGCGATCGGGGTCGTCCGCTCGTCGTCAATCTGCGTCTGCGCAAAGGCGGCAGGCGCGGTAACTGTTAGCGTGGCAAGGGCGCTGGCGAACAAAAAACGGCGACGCATACCGACTCCTAGAAGAACAACCCGTGATGGGAATAAGTTAACTCGGGTGGATTTGTAGCGAATGGAATAGCACTCGTCGACCATTCATGTGTGTCTAAATGGACAAGCGGTCGGGCAGGGGCCCGACCGCTTGTCCGATCTTCGCGCTGATGCGGGGATCAGCAGGAATAGTACATGTCGAACTCGACCGGGTGCGGATGCATCTCGAAGCGCTCGACTTCTTCCATCTTGAGGTCGATGTAAGCGTCGATCTGGTCGTCATCCATGACGCCGCCCTTCTTGAGGAAGTCGCGATCGGCATCGAGTGATTCGAGGGCTTCGCGCAGCGAACGGCAAACCGTCGGGATGTCCTTGAGCTCTTCAGCCGGCAGGTCGTAGAGGTCCTTGTCCATCGGATCGCCCGGATCGATGCGGTTCTCGATACCGTCAAGACCTGCCATCATGAGCGCGGTGAAGGTCAGGTAAGGGTTGCCGGCCGGATCGGGGAAGCGCGTCTCGAGACGCTTGCCATTCGGCGAGCTTACATACGGGATGCGGATGGAGGCCGAACGGTTGCGTGCGGAGTAGGCCAGCAGAACCGGCGCCTCGAAGCCTGGCACCAGACGCTTGTAGGAGTTCGTGGAGGCGTTTGCGAACGCATTGATCGCTCGCGCGTGCTTGATGATGCCGCCGATGTAATAGAGGCAGTTGTCAGACAGGTCGGCGTAGCGGTCGCCCGCAAACAGCGGCTTGCCGTCTTTCCAGATCGACTGGTGCACGTGCATGCCGGTGCCGTTGTCGTTCCAGACCGGCTTGGGCATGAAGGTCGCGGTCTTGCCATAGGCGTGAGCCACCATGTGCACGGTGTACTTATAGAGCTGCATGCGGTCGGCCATCGTGGTGAGGGTCGAGAACTTCATGCCAAGCTCGTGCTGCGACGGGGCAACCTCGTGGTGGTGCTTCTCCGGCTCAAGGCCGAGTTCCGTCATGACTTCAAGCATCTCGGTGCGCATGTCCTGGCCGCTGTCGACCGGGTTGACCGGGAAATAGCCGCCCTTGGGTCCCGGGCGGTGACCCATATTGCCGCCTTCATACTTGCGGTTGGAGTTGTAGGGGCCTTCCTCGCTGTCCAGCTTGTAGGATGTGTCGTTCTGTTCGGTGGAGATGCGAACGTCGTCGAACACGAAGAACTCCGCTTCCGGACCGAAATACGCCGTGTCGCCAATGCCGGAGGACTTCAGGAAAGCTTCCGCTTTCTTGGCCGTCGTGCGCGGGTCACGATTATAGCTCTCGCCCGAACCCGGCTCGAGGATGTCACAGAACATGACCATCGTCGGTTGCTGGTAGAACGGATCGATTGTTGTGTAGGAGGTGTCCGGCTTGAGCACCATGTCGGACTCGTTGATCGCTTTCCAGCCGCCGATGGAAGAGCCATCGAACATGATGCCGTCTTCGAAGAAATCCTCGTCGACCTGGGATTTGTCGAACGTGACGTGCTGCAGCTTGCCGCGCGGATCGGTGAAACGAAGGTCAACATAGTTGATCTCTTCGTCGTTGAGTTTCTTGATGATGGCCTCGGACATGAGCCAGTCTCCGTGATTGTCGGGTGTGAAGTCTTCTAAAGGGCGTCGCGACCGGTCTCGCCGGTGCGGATTCGAATGACGCTTTCAACTGGGCTGACGAAAATCTTGCCGTCACCGATACGACCGGTCTGGGCGGCGTTCTGGATTGCCTCGATCGCGGCGTCGACACGATCAGAGGGCAAAACCAACTCGATTTTGATCTTGGGCAGGAAGTCCACGACATATTCCGCGCCGCGGTAGAGTTCAGTATGACCTTTCTGGCGGCCAAAACCCTTGGCTTCCATAACGGTCAGGCCCTGAACGCCGACTTCCTGAAGGGCTTCCTTCACGTCGTCGAGTTTGAACGGTTTGATAATCGCTTCGATCTTTTTCATGACCGTCTCCTTGGTCTTGCGCTGAACCTATCGGCCGGGACAGGCGAGACAAGCAGTGGGCAAGGTGTGGTATGCGATGAACGGGAAACTGCTCGAACATGCAGCAGTGCTGATACATTCTGAGGCAATGATGCACAAGGCAATCCTGGAGACGGCAGATATCGGTCGATGTGATCGCTTCGCGATCGCACAGGGCGTGGCTGGTACGCAGCTGATGGAAACCGCAGGAAAGGCCGTTGCGGATGCGATCCGCACGCGCTGGGCGGCTCGCTCCACCTTGATTCTGTGTGGGCCTGGCAACAATGGCGGGGATGGCTATGTCGTCGCCCGGCATCTCGCCCAGCATGGCTGGCCGGTGACGGTGGCGAGCCTGGTCGACCCCCGGCAACTGAAAGGTGACGCCCTTTGGGCTTTCAGAAGCTGGGCCGGTGAGACCGGTTCGGCAGACGCTGTCGATGCCGGTGGATTTGCACTGATCGTCGACGCGATGTTCGGAGCCGGCCTGACCCGGGGGCTCAGTGGGGCGGCCGCCGAGTGTGTTCGTCAGGCCAATGTTGCGGATGCGGAGCGGGTCGCTATTGATCTGCCGTCGGGCCTTGCCGGAGACCTCGAGCCGTTGGACGGGCCGGTTTTCCAGGCGGATCTCAGTGTCACATTCCACAGGTGTAAGCCGGCGCACATCCTTCAGGCCGGTCGTGATGTGTGTGGCGAAGTTGTGTGTGCGGACATTGGCATTCCCGGGGGGGGGCAGAAGCAGGTTCGACCGCTGGCATTCGAAAACTCGCCGCTATTATGGCGGGACCTGCTGCCTTCGACAGGGGCGAATACCCACAAGCATCTGAAAGGGCGATTGGCCGTGTTCTCCGGTCCCGCGGGCTCGACCGGTGCGGCGCGACTGGCAGCGATGACGGGGCTGCGCGCTGGTGCAGGTCTGGTCACGGTGCTGTCGCCCACGTCTGCCATGGCGGAGAACGCTGGACAGCTGACAGCCATCATGCTGCGGGAAGTCATCGACCGGCCATCATCCGCAATGAGTGATTTGCGGGCAGGGGCCGCGGTGCTGGGACCGGCATACGGGACGGGGCCGTCGACGCGTGATCATGTCCTGGACGCGCTGACAGGGGCCTCTCCCCTGGTCCTCGACGCGGATGCATTGAGCAGTTTCGAGCATCATGCAGAGGATCTGTTTTCGGCCCTCCGATCCGATGACGTGATGACACCCCATGCCGGAGAGTTCCGTCGGCTTTTCCCTGACCTGCTCGACGGTAGTCGGAACAAGATCGAGGCGGTTCGGTCTGCAGCGGATATCGCGGGATGCGTTGTACTTCTCAAAGGCCCTGATACCGTTATTGCTGCACCCGGTGAGATCCCCATTGTCAATCTTCATGCGGCTCCGGCCCTGGCAACCGCGGGCAGTGGAGACGTGCTGGCCGGGCTGATTGCCGGCTTGAGAGTGCAGGGCATGACCGCGTTTGACGCAAGCTGTGCAGCGACCTGGCTACACGGCGATGCCGGCCTGCGGCTGGGTCAGGGCCTGGTCGCCGAAGACTTGCCGAACGGGATAGCCGACAGCCTTGCGCGGCAAGAGCGGGCCCGGCGTCAGGCGGCGGCGCTCGAGCGTATTGCAAAACCGCTCTGAGGAAATGGGGACTTGGCGGATCTGGCGGAGCGGTTCATGTTTGCGGTCCCACCTTTGATGCGAGACTTGCATGCCCGCTGATCATCCGTCTGATACCGCCAGCGCTCTCGACGCAGAAGCGCTGCGTTTCCACATGAAGCCCACACCCGGAAAAATCGGATTGGCTGCGACCAAACCGATGGCGACACAGCGCGATCTGGCGCTGGCCTATTCGCCCGGAGTTGCAGCGCCTGTGCGCGCGATCGCTGCGGATCCTGATGCGGCGTACGATTATACCTCCAAGGGCAATATGGTCGCTGTTGTCTCCAACGGTACGGCCATTCTTGGCCTCGGAAATCTGGGGGCAATGGCCTCCAAGCCGGTGATGGAAGGCAAGGCGGTCCTATTCAAACGCTTTGCCGATCTCGACGCGTTTGATGTCGAGGTGGAATACACCGATCCCGACAAATTCATCGAATGCGTCAAGGGCTTCGGCAATAGTTTCGGCGGTATCAATCTGGAGGATATCAAGGCACCAGAATGTTTCGAGATCGAGCGGCGCCTGCGCGAGGAGCTCGACATCCCCGTGATGCATGATGACCAGCACGGCACCGCGATCATCGCAGCAGCCGGCCTGATCAATGCATGCGATATCACCGGCCGAAAAATTGAAGACCTCAAAGTGGTTCTATGTGGCGCCGGGGCGGCGGGCCTGTCCGTGCTCGAGCTGATCAAGCATCTCGGTGTCAAGGACGAGAACACCATCGTCGTGGACATTGAAGGCGTGGTTTATGAAGGCCGACCGGGCTGTCACGACCGTCTCGCCAAACATGCAATCAAGACCGACAAACGCACGCTCGCGGAAGCCGCTAAAGGCGCTGATTGCCTGCTGGGGTTGTCGGCTGCTGGCGTCTTCACCAAGGAGATCATCGGATCGCTTGCGCCGCGTCCAATCGTCTTTGCCATGGCCAATCCAACACCGGAAATCACACCCGAAGAGGTCGCCGAGGTGCGTGATGACGTGATCATGGCCACGGGGCGTTCGGATTACCCGAACCAGGTCAATAACGTGCTGGGCTTTCCTTATATTTTTCGAGGAGCGCTTGATGTGCGGGCGACCGAGATCAATGAGGACATGAAAGTTGCTGCTGCGCGCGCGCTTGCGGCCCTGGCCCGCGAGGATGTCCCTGATGAAGTGGCGAATGCCTACAAGGTCGACCGTCTGCAATACGGGCGCGACTATATCATCCCCACACCGTTTGATCCGCGCCTGATCTACTGGATTCCGCCCTTTGTCGCCGAGGCGGCGGTAAAGAGTGGGGTCGCGCGCCGTCCGATCGACGATATCGAGCACTATAAACAGCACCTGGCGCGCCGCCTCGATCCGACCGCTTCAATGCAGCAGCGGATTACCGCTGCCATTCGCAAGGAGCCCAAGCGCATCGTCTTCGCGGAAGGCGAGGAGCCTGCCGTGATCCGCGCCGCGCACGCGTTCGAGAACCAGGGCCTGGGCAAGGCGATCCTTATCGCCCGCGAGGATGTCGCCAAACAGAATATGCGAGAGCTGGGCTTGCCGGATGACGCGCTGGAAATCTGCAATGCCCGGCTGTCCGAGCACAATTCCGAATATGCAGAATTTCTCTACAAGCGACTGCAACGCAAAGGGTTTTTGCGGCGCGATGTGCAGCGTCGGGTCAATAATGACCGAAATGTATTCGCAGCCTGCATGCTCAAGATGGGGCAGGCTGACGGCATGGTCACCGGGGTTACGCGACACTCCAATGTGGTCATGAAGGACGTGAAACTGGTGCTCGGGCCAGCCGAGGGCGGCCGCGTCGTCGGTATCGCGTCAGCGATTACTCCGGGGCGGACACTTCTGATCTCGGACGTGACTGTCGAAGAGTTTCCCGATGCCCAGGCGCTGGCGGAGATTGCCTGCGCGACGGCAAACGCGGCCAAGCGGCTGCGTCTGACACCCCATGTGGCCTTCCTGTCCTACTCCAGTTTCGGCAACCCGCCCGGGGAGCGTACGGAGAAAATCCAGGAAGCGGTTCGCATCCTCGACAGGATGGGGGTCGATTTTGAATATGAAGGCGAGATGGCCGCAGATGTCGCGCTCGACCCGGATCATCACCGGCTTTATCCGTTCTCGCGCCTGACCCAGCCTGCCAATGTCCTGATCATGCCGGCTGTGCATTCCGCATCGATTGCTTTGCGACTCCTGAAATCCGCCGGCGGTGCGACTGTGATCGGGCCGATGCTGGTCGGGCTGGAAAAGCCTGTGCAGATTGCCCGTCTGGGCTCCTCGGTGTCGGATATTGTCAATCTCGCGGGTGTGGCCGCCTACGACCTCAATACAGTAGACGCATAACGGTCATTCGTCCTGATCACGAAAACGAGGGGTGCGCCCGGCGCGGGCGCGCACTATCTAGGGCGCTCTTGTGTGTGGGAAAGGACAGGCCATGGCTGGACGTCAGGCGCATGATCTAACGCAGGGCTCAGTTTTCGGGCACATCATTCGCATGGTCATGCCGATGAGTTTCGGCATTCTGGCGATGATGCTGGTGGGTATCATTGATACCTTCTGGGTCGGGACGCTGGGCACGGCGCAACAGGCGGCCGTCCAGATGAGCTTTCCGGTCACCATGCTGGTAATGTCTGTGTCCATCGGCCTTGGTGCCGGTGCCGTGTCGGCAGTGTCCCGCGCGGCGGGACGCAAGGACGGGACGTCGATTCCGCGCATTTCCACGGATGCCCTGAGCCTGTCGATTATCTCGGTCGGGCTGGTTTCCATCCTGGGGATCGTCTTTGTAGAAGAGATTTTCGCGGCCCTCGGGGCGAGTGAAAGCATGATGCCGCACGTGGTCGACTACATGACCGTCTGGTTTGCCGGCATCCTGCTGATCGTTGGCCCGATGGTCGCCAGTAACATCCTGCGGGCGTTGGGAAATGCGACAGTGCCCAGCCTGATGATGATTGCCGCTGCCGTTATCAATCTCATCCTGGACCCGATTTTCATTCTGGATGATGTCTTTGGCTGGTTTCCTGGCCTGGGGTGGGGTGTTTCAGGGGCTGCCTTGGCAACCGTGGTCGCAAACGGCGCCACCTTCCTGATGGTCACGGCCTATCTCGTCTTCAAGGAAAAGCTGATTGATTTCTCCTGGCCGGGTTTCGGCGAGGTCCTGCACAACTGGTCGGATATTGCGCGCGTCGGTATCCCGGCCTGTATTTCCAACGTTTTCAACCCGCTGTCGCTGACGATTGCCATGTCCGGACTGGGCATGGCGCGTTTCGGTGATGCTGCGGTCGGCGGGCTCGGTGTGGCCGGTCGTGTTGAGGCGTTTGCCATTGTACCGCTGTTCGCGCTGTCAGCCTGTATCGGTGCCGTGACAGGGCAGAATGGCGGAGCCAACAATCTTGACCGGGTTCGCGAGGCTTTCCGCTCGTCCTTCATTTTTTGTCTGATCTGGAGCTTCGCCATGGCGGCCCTGTTGTGGTTGATTGCAGGTCCGCTGGCTGCCGCCTTCCTGCCCAGTGAGGAGGGACAGGCCATTGCCCGGACCTATTGGCAGATCGTTCCGCTGACCGTTGCTGGCTATGGCATGACGATCGCCGCCAGCGCCGGTTTCAATGGACTTGGCCGTCCCGGACATGCGCTGGTGATTACGGCGGGTCGCGCGATTGGCCTAGTCATTCCTGCAGTGCTGATCGGCAGTCACTTTATCGGATCGCCCATTGGTATCATTGGCGGGTTTGCTGCAGCGAACGTTATTGCGGGTGTTCTCACCGTGCTCGCGGTCATGACGTTTGCGCCGATGACGGCGAAACATGGCAAGCAACGCAATCGGCCCGTGGCTGCGGACAGCGACGACGACCCGGCCTAGCTGTCGTTTCTCAAGACGTTGTTCAGCTGGCTGAGCCTTTTGGCTGGCGGCTGTTTGTTGAGAGCATAGT
>JAEPND010000025.1 GCA_017643585.1 Maricaulis sp. | reverse complement strand
GATAGCCGAAGCGCCGCCGCTCCCCGGCCAGATCACGCAGGCGTTCGCGCAGGCGCTCATCGCCCGCATCACGCTTGCGATACTGGAAGGTCGACCGGTCCAGCCTGGCCAACCGGCACGCCCGACGTTCGCTCAGCCCGTGCGCCTCCATCAGGTGACGCGCGGCCCGCCGCTTCACATCGGGCGTCAGAAGTTTTTTGAGGCGAGATCCTTCAGCGCTGCATTGTCCAGCATCTGTTCGGCCAGAAGCTTCTTCAGCTTGGCATTCTCGGCCTCCAGCGTGCGAAGCCGCTGGGCGTCCGACACCGTCATGCCGCCGAACTTGGCCTTGTACTTGTAAAACGTCGCATCCGAGATGCCATACTTGCGACATAGCTCCTTCGTTGTGAAACCCGCTTCGTGCTCGCGGAGCATCCCGATAATCTGGCTACAAGAACTTACGCGGCCCCACTGGGGCCACGGTCTCTTTTCGCTCTGAATAACGGCTCTTGCGCATCGTCCATCCTCTTCTCGATGGACTCCACCATCCCCTGGCCGGAAATCTGGGGGCTGGGTCACGACCATATAACGATCATGCGATAATCACGGGAAGCGCCCTCATCTGCTGCCCGCATTGACACCCGCAACGTGGCGGCGAAGTACCTTGCCAAGGTCGGATGCACCGCGCACCAGATCATGTTTATTACGGTCCATGCCTCGCTGGCTGAAACGGCGCGCTACACAGGCGCCGTCGAGCAAGAGAAAATTGCGAAACGCGCGATCGAGAAACGCAACGAGAACGCCCGACTGGTAAACATTGAGGGAAAACTGGTAATCCCTGAGAAATGCTTTTACAAAACAGTGGGTTAGCGAAGGGGTGGTGGGCCCGGAGGGCATAAGTCAACCAATATAAATCAATCCCTTGGTAAGATTTTGACCTGCCGAATTGGTCGTTACTGTTCGATAGGGTTCGCGGAAAGTGTCTTTGGCGTGGAGTAGGGCACAAATTCTCAGCCATAGAGTCTGCATGCCAAGTCACACGGATACGGCTCTCGTGTTCCAGTCGCCCGCTTGCGGTCAAACCGCTCTGCAAGGGATCAGCTCGCAGTCTTCGAAAGGAATTAGTGCTGAGGATTGCGCTCCAAATAGTCTCCGCAGTCAATCAAATACTGCTGATTTTCAGAGGTACGGACCTGCGGCAGAAAAAACGCCGCCCAAACCATCGGAGCGAAGACCACTAACGCAAGCGCCAAACCAGCCCGTCCTCTCCACGCTAGGACAGCTGCAGCGATCATAGTAATCAAACCAAGAGGCGGCCAAAACATCATAATCCCGTACAATCGATCAAGGTCGACCTCAGCGACATCGAGCAATGTGAGTGGGTTAGCCACCACAAACGACGCCAAGACAAACCAGATCAGCGCCGCTGTACCGACTACAATTCTGCTTAATATTCTCATCGATATCCCAATCTCGGCATCTTCATCCAACACGCTGGATAAATCGCGACAACCAATATACCAATGAATACAAGCACCTACAATGACAGTGGTGGGCCCGGAGGGACTCGAACCCCCAACCAAGCGGTTATGAGCCGCCGGCTCTAACCAATTGAGCTACAGGCCCGCTCGCTTGGTAAGCGTGTCATGGTTATCGCCCTTTATTCGGCCCGCCAAGCCATTGTGTGCGCTTGTGGATCAGCAAATGCAGTCAGCGGGACCGACCGAAGAGACGAGGGAGATCGATGAGCGGGCGGTACGGGGTGTCGGCATAACGCCCAAATCCGAGAAGTTTCCGCGCAAGGCGGCGGAAGTATACTTCCAGCTTGCCGAAACCCTCCTCTCGCACGACACGCACGCCCTGCCCCTGGCGCGCTACGGTCTGGCCCAGTCCGCGCACCATGGCTTCCGCCGCATCGTCGGAGCCACGCAATGCCCGCCGCCAGGGGCATGGCGTCTCAGCATGGACAGACAGGACCATGTCCGCGCCATCAAAAACGCTGCCAATCGCCTGCGGATAAAGACGGCATTCCGTCGGGCGTTCGTCATAGACCGTACAGTGCCCGTCCCAATGCGGACACGCCCCTTTATCCTTGGCCCGAACCAGGAGAAAGGGGCCTTCGCGGCGGGTTTCCATGCGGTCATCCACCCGAGCGTAAACACGCTCATATTCTTCCGGGCTCAACCGCATCCAGTCGAGGTTTCGGCAACAGCCCTGATCAATCGGGCAAGCCAGGCAGGGATTGTCGGACATCAGCTCCACCTTTTGTCTGGCACGTACGCTCCCCGATCAGCCCCGGTCAGGCAAGCCCCTTTCTTGCGGCGAGATCATGGCCGATCGGTTCAGCCAGGTTGCAGGAAGCCGGTGCTAGGACTGGAAGCGACCCGGTGGCCGATCTTCGCGAGACAGCGGCAGATTGATCACCTAAGATAAAATCGCCTTTCCCCTGCAACCGAGAGATAGCTCATGTTTCGTACTCTTATCGCCGCCAGCCTGCTCATGTCTTCCAGCACCATCGCCCTGGCCCAGGACGCGTCGGCGTTCCAGCCCACCCTGTCCCTGTCTGCCTCTGCCAATGCCGAGGTCACGCCTGACTTCGCCACGGTCAGTTCTGGTGTCGTGACGCGCGGAAATACAGCGCGCGAAGCATTGACGCAGAATTCGGAATTGATGGAAGGCGTTTTCTCGGCCCTGCGTCGCGCGGGCATCGACCGGTCCGACATGCAGACTTCACAGCTCTCCGTGTCGCCGGTCTACTCGGAACGCCGCCCGAACCAGACCACCTATGTGCGAGAAATTATCGGCTATGAGGCGCGCAACACGGTCAGCGCCAAGGTCACTGACCTGGACCACCTCGGCCGGGTGATTGATGCCATGGCTGAAGCGGGTGCCAACAATATCAATGGTGTCTCCTTCGGGGCCGAAAACACCGATGAAGCCATGGACCAGGCCCGGCGCGAGGCTGTCGCCCGGTTGATGTCACTGGCCAATCTCTATGCCGACGCCGGTGGGTTCGAGCTGTGCGGTATTCGCCACATGAATGAAGGCCACGCCATCCAGCCCCGCCCCATGCGCTATGAAGCGGACATGATGTCGGTGACGGCCTCACGCATGGCTGCAGCCCCACCAATCGCGGCAGGCGAACTGTCGCTGACGGCCACCGTCAGCGCCACATTCTGCATTACAGAGGATTAGATCGACAGATCAGGCGGCCTTGGAGGGCGTCACAACTTGGTTGTGCTCGTCCAGCAGAACGACGGTCGGGGTCCACACCTCGGCCTCGGCCGCTTCCATTTCCGCATAGGCAACCACGATGATGCGGTCGCCCGGCTGGGCAAGGCGGGCGGCGGCACCATTGATACCGAAGGTCCGGCTGCCGCGCGGTGCTTCAATGGCATAGGTAGTGAAACGCTCGCCATTGGTGATGTTGAGAACATCGACCTGTTCGTTATTGAGGATGCCAGCCGCCTCGAGCAGGTCCTTGTCGATAGAGATCGAGCCTTCATAGTGCAGGTCGGCCTGGGTCACGACAGCCCGGTGCAATTTCGTCTTCATCATGGTGAGGCGCATGACGCGAACTCCAATACAATTGTTGCGCCGCACATAACGCGCCCAGCGGTCAATTTCAATATTGTGTCACTGACGTGTCGAACACGCCCGTCCTGCACGACCGGTAAAAATCGTCATGAACCCAAGCATTCTTGCTCCGTCATCCGGCATTCATGCTAAACATGCATTAACGGTATACGTTAAATGGGTGGGGAGGCTGACATGACAGCTCAACTCAAATTTGGAATCTCGATGCTTGCCGTTGCGCTGATGTCCACATCGGCGCCCATCGATATGGCTGAAGCCCAGGAACGTCCAACCACAGCGCGCGAACGCATCACCAACGTGCAGAGCCGGGGCTTGCAGGTCAGTCGCGTGCGCCCGGCCAATCTGGCTGTCGCAACGCTTGTTCAGCCTGCGCCGGCCCGCCCGAACCGGCCGCGGGTCATGCCCATCGACTGGGGCCAGGTTCGCGAGGACCTGCAGCGCCAGAACGCCCAGTTCTTGGATAATAATTTCGCGACGGCGGCCCGCTTGCCGCAAACCTTCCCGCGCCCCTCCAACAACGAGGCGGCAGAGATTGCGCGGACCCGATTGCCGGTCCTGCTGCCGCCGAACGCAACACTGAGGCTCGCCAATGCGCCGCGCGTCTTCCTGTTCCCGCAGGAAAACTTCTACACGGCTTCGATCAACGCGCCCGGTATTCTGATCGAGGTCTTCGGCACCCGTCTCGCACACACCGAAGCGCCGGATCCGGTCACCTTGCGCCGGCTTCGTGCACAGGGCCCGGACGGCTACCAGATCACACAAACCGAGTACGGCGTTGAGGTCAATTTCAACCGCTACGGTGCCGCCTATTCGATCACGATCGAGTGCGAGTTCCCGCTTGCCAACGACCGCTGTTCCGAACTCGAATACGGCCGCCAGTTGGTCGAGAATATCGGCATTGTCGCCGGCTCACCTGGGGAAGGAGAATAATCATGTCTCGTTCCGTCGAAGTTTCACTGGCCGCAATTGTCGCAACCGCAGGGATTGCCGCCATGATCTGGTGGCCGCCGCTTGAGGACGGGGCCGAGCCGGCTGATGCACCGGTCGCCGAGGACCCAGCCCCGGCTCCCGACCCGGAGCCGGCTCCGGAGCCCGAGCCTGAACCTGCGCCCGAACCTGAACCCGAGCCTGAACCAAGTGTACCGCTTGATGATGCCGGCGAGGAATTCGCTTACATGCCGCCGGGAGATCTGGCGCCAGATTCCGGTACCGGCCAGACGACCCAGGTGAATTACGCCCCGGGCATGCGCTTCCCGATGGAAGCAGCCCAGGCCTATGCCAACAGCCAGGTTTACGGCTATGGCGGATACCTCGGCCCGGCGGGTGGTCAGTGCGATGACAACAATTACGCCTATGCCTGGCGGGATAATTTCTGCGAGACGCGCGGCTATTCCACGCCGATGTGCCCGAGCGGTACTGGCCACCAGGGCCAGGATATCCGTCCAGCAACCTGCCAGGACGCGACCCACTGGGCAGTCGCAGCCGATGAGGGAACCATTACGTCCATCGGATCCTATTCAGTTCGGCTGACCACGGATGATGGCGTGCGTTACACCTATCTCCATCTCGAGGCCAGCAGCCTGCAGGTTTCCCCAGGCGACCGGGTTACGCGCGGCGAACGTCTCGGCTTTGTCTCTAACGAGTTCAACGGAACGCCGACGACCATTCACCTGCATTTTGAAATCAAGATGGCCGTGGACACGGGCTCGGGAATCCAGAACACCAATGTTCCGCCCTATCTGGCCCTGGTCGACAGCTATGAGCGTCTGCTCGACGGGGTCGACTAGGCTTCCAGCAAGGGCCCCCGCGCCATCGAGGTCGCGAAGAACATCCGCATCAACCCGGGCGCGTCATCGGTGACCGTCCGGGCGAGATGTTCGCGGATCTTCTCGGGCACCTCTTCCGGTTGCACCAGCGGGTCGAGTGCCTCGACCTCGTCCGCGAAATATTCATCGTCTGCCGCCGGATCACCGGACAGGTCACCGACCCGTTCCATGACGCAAGCCGAACAGGGCGGAGAGCTACCGGCATCGCGCAGAGTGGCGACCGACAGCCCGTCCAGCATTTCCGCACGCTGGCGCGCGACGCCGTTGAAGATGGCAAACATCATGGTGCCGTGCTGTTCATCCCATCCCACCGAGAAGAACTGTTGTCCGAGCAGCAGCGCCCAGCCACCATACCGCTCGCCCTCAATGCCTGTCGTCCAGCCGATCAGCCCGTCGGGCCGGCGGCGGATCATGGTGATGTCCCTGAGATAGCGCCCCGGAAGATCGCTCGAGGCGCGAATGGTTCGCCAGAAGCCTTCATAAGCCGCACCTCTGACCTTGGCGCCCCGCAAGCCTTCCTCGAATATCGCATCAGGTATCAGTCCGGCACCGGCAATCTCGGCCTTGGCATTGTCGGATATGCCGAGCTTCTCGCCGAAACCGACCAGGTCGCGTTCCCAGTCCAGCAGGGTAAAACCGTCAATCTGGGTGGCAATGTAGCGGGTCAGGTTGGCCAGATTGTGCTCGGACGGGCTGACAGTGCCGGCCACCCAGCGGCCGACGAGGGATTTGTCGACATTGATCGCAGCGGCAAGCCCAGTTCGGCTCATCACGAGA
Source organism: Maricaulis sp. (assembly GCA_017643585.1). Taxonomy (GTDB): domain Bacteria; phylum Pseudomonadota; class Alphaproteobacteria; order Caulobacterales; family Maricaulaceae; genus Maricaulis. The sequence continues at coordinate 21,787 of JAEPND010000025.1, read as the reverse complement.
GTCTTCAGGACCAGGGCGAGCTTGTCGGCAAAAGAATCCAATTTCATAGCGACTTAATACTGAGCGCTCGCGGATCGTGCGACTCTAATGCAACCAGATGCAACCGCAGTGCAACCCTCGTGTGCGTTGGCGTACGTCGTTGCCCCTACTCGCATTTCTCGACTTCGTTCAGAACCATGAACGTCAATAGCGCTGCTGAGGGACCGGCGCGCTCAAGGAGACCAGGGGACACGAAAAACAAACTCTACACGACGGCGGTCATTGCCATTCTGTTTGCCAGCGCCACCAGCTTGCCGGCCGAGGCCCAGCGTTCGGTCGATCGCTCCACGCCATTGCTACATGATGTACTGACCGCGAACGCGGATCAGGATCCGGAACCGGCGAATGCTGCCGTGTTCGTGAAAATCGAAGGCGTTGACGGCGAATCCCAGAGCGCGGCGCCCGGCGTCGAACCCGATGAAATCGACGTTCTGAACACGGCCCGGGACGAAGGTCTCGAGCCGGACGAGATCGATGCCAGCAACACGGCGCGCAGTGAAACACGGCGTTCAATGCGCCGTCCGAACCGCTCGAAAATGGTGCAGGATCGGCGCGCGCGCCAGCGCCAGACCACCCGCTCCGCCGATGAGGGACTGTCGGTGGATGCCGATGGCGACGGCCATGCGGTCTCGCCCTCCGTGTTGATCCTGCCGGCGGTACAAGGCGTCAGCGACACGTCTGCGGATCAAGCAGACGAGGGAATTGTTCCCCATATTTCAACGCTGGACGGGTTGGAGCCCCCCATCCCGAAGCGAACCAGGCCAGTGCAGAATGGAGTTGCGTCATCAACTCCGACAGCGGCTCTTCCAGCGCGTCAGCCGGTGAGCCCTTGCCGACCGAAGAGGTAACGCTCGGCTATACCGAGGTCGAGTGGACCAATGCCCGCGAGGAAGCGCGTGAGGCGCCCAATCGTCGTAAACAGGCCCGTCCGACGCGCAGAGGCGCATCAGACGTCGACAATGACAGTGATGGCACTGCCAGTAGCGATTCCTTCCAGCTGAGCGGAGGCACGCTCTCTCGCTCTGCTGCCGCCGCCGAAACCGATGATAACGAGACAGGCATCGTTCCGCACTACCGTCGTTGGGACGGGGATATTTATCCTGCCGCGACCACGAGCACCGAGGACGTTGAAGGCGATGGTGATCTGGAGATCGAGGCCGATTCCGAACTGACGATTGTCCGTACTGCGGCCGAGGCCAGTGAGGCGGATACTCCGGCGCCAACACGGGTGCGCCGCGGCATGCAGGAGCTCAAGAACTAGATATCAAGGGACCCTCACACCGGGCAGGCTTCCCCGCCTGCCCATCCCTTGATCGAGCACGGCGCCCCAATACCGTTGCTCCCGGGACGGACCGCGCCCACGGTCCGTCCTTTTTGTTTTGCCCGCGCCTAGTGCGTCAGATGCAGAAGGATTTCTCGGCGGTGCGGCTGATCGCGATGTTCGAACAGGTACAAGCCCTGCCAGGTCCCAAGCCCCATCCGGCCAGCGATAACCGGGATGCCGATCGAGGTCTGGTTCAGGGCGGCCTTGATATGCGCGGGCATGTCGTCTGGCCCTTCCATCGTGTGCCGTAGCCAGCGCATCGAGGGATCATTTCCCGGCGGGACAAGGCGCCGGAAAAACTCGTCTAGATCGCGCCGGACATCCGGGTCGGCGTTCTCCTGAATGGTCAGGGAACAGGATGTGTGCCGCACGAACAAGGTCACCAGACCCTCATCGCAATTTGCATCACGTACGAGCAATTCGGCCTGATCCGTAAACTCGTAAAGGCCCTGGCCGCGGGTTTCGATGGAGATCCGGCTGACGCTCATGATGTTTCCTGCACACGGTACCATTCGCGGTTTCGCAACCAGACCAGCAGCGGGAAACCAACAAAAACGAAGGCATAGATCGCCGGGAAGAGCCATTCGGGCATTTGCTCTACCGCCTCCGGCGGCAGTGGATAGACAATCCGGCGAACAACAATCAACGGGATGACAAGCGCGTAGTAGACCGCGATGGGCCACCAGCCCAGCGCTCGGGCAATCGGAAAACACAACCATCGGATAATTCGGAACATACCGGCCCTCCCCGCGCCATGGGGCGGAATGCGAGCGCGAAGGTCAAGCGGTCCGTCTCAGCCGTGATCGAAGGCCAGCAGAAGCGTCGAGGTCAGGACCACGACCAATCGAAGCCAAGCCGACGTGCTTTCACGCCGATACTTGGAAGCGCCACAAACACACCGACAACATAGATGACCGTGCCGAATTGCTTATCCAAGTCGGCCCCTGTGTCCGCGAAAGACCGTGTGAATCCGGAAAACGAGACCAGACCCAACATGAGACAAATACCGAAAAGGGCCGCCCCGGCGGTCACATAGAGCGCTGACCACAACACCAGTTTGCCGACACGAAGGTGAAGCGGCAGCAGCGCTGCGCCAACGGCAAACGGCGTTATCCATGTCAGCAAGGCAGCGTCGACCGTCCGCCCGGCCATCAGGTTTGCCGATATCGGAACCGACATCATCGCCGTGAACAACAATCCGGCCGCACACCCGCGCATCAATGGTCGAACCCTGACGATCTGTTCTTCTGTATCAGCCTGCATGCCACCCTCTCGACCTTTGGGTACAAGCTTGCCTACAGAGCCTGAAAAGTGCAACTGATTTCATAGGTGAACCGCTAGGGCACCGCCTTAGCGCTCCAGCTCCACATCCCAGTAGAGATAATCCATCCAGCTCTCATGCAGGAATTTCGGCGGGAATTTGCGGCCCTGCGCTTGCAGCTCGTGCATGTTGGGACGTTGCGGCGGTCGGGCGAGCGGCATGCCGGCCTCGCGCGGGGTGCGCCCGCCCTTTTTCAGATTGCACGGACCGCAAGCCGCAACGATGTTTTCCCAGCTGGTCTTGCCGCCCTGGCGACGCGGGATGACATGATCAAAGGTCAGGTGTTCAACACCCTGCTTGCCGCAATAGCCGCAACGGAACCCGTCCCGCAGCCAGATATTGTACCGCGTAAAGGCCGGCGCCCGATCCTGTTTGACATAGTCCCGCAAGGCCACGACCGACGGCACATGCATCTCGAAGCTTGGCGAGTGCACGACCTCGTCATAGTGCGAGACAACAGCAACGCGCTCGAGGAAGACATTCTTGATGGCTTCCTGCCAGGGCCAGGTCGACAATGGATAATAGCTGAGCGGTTGATAGTCCGCGTTCAGAACGAGACAGGGCATTCCCTGCGGCGCTGCGTTAAGCACCTGCATGGTGACCTCCCTCGGCAGGACCGCGAACACGGCCTTGGAGGGGGCGCATATGATGGACCCGGGTCCTGAAGGCGCACCTCCTGTTGGGGCTGTTGGTCAATCCAGAAAGGAATCATACCACACCCAAGCTCTCAACAGGACTACAGGTGTTCGCGTGACAGTCACATGACTGTCCCGGGAATATTCGATGTCACCGATTCGGTGTGGCCTAGATGTAACGCCCGGCAAAGACGGATTTGAGGAAATCCAGTCCCAGATCCAGCCCGTCCGGCCCGATCGAATGCGGCACGCCCTGCGAGATGTGAAACTCCGCTCCATGCCCGGCTGCACAGATCGCCTGCGCCGCATCCAGCATGAAGGGCAGCGGCAGAACGTCGTCGCGATCCCCATGCACCAACATGATCGGCGGCTTGGTCCTCATTTCGTCTTTCAGCTTCTCCCCGCCCGGCAGGGCACCGGAGAAACCGAGAATACCACCGAACTGCTGTTCGCGGCGCAGACCGGTATGCAGCGACAGCATACAGCCCTGGGAAAAGCCGCACAGGACCAGGTCCTGAGGCTGGAGACGGTATCGCGCCAGCTCCTGGCTGATGAAGCTATCCACGATCGGAGCCGCCTCTTCAGCGCCGCGCTGGATACGCTCCGGATCGAGCTGGGAGATGGGGAACCACTGATAGCCATTCGGAGCACCAGGAACTGGATCCGGTGCATTGGGCGAGACCCATTGCACATGCGGCAGGTGCGGCGCCCAGTGCTGGGCCAGACCGATCAGGTCATCGCCATTGGAACCATAGCCATGCAACAGGATGACAAGCTTGCGCGGCGGCTGGCCATCACGCGGCGCCAGGCGCGGTCCATCAATCGCAGTCGGCATGGAAAACTCCTTCAGGCTGAGCCGGGAGAGGACCTTTCGACGTAGGAGAAGTCAACGCCCCCGGCGCAGCAGTCCTGCACTGACTTGACCCCACCTGCCGAAGCGGCGTTTTGAGGAAGCATGACTTTCCGCACCCGCTTCGCGCCCTCTCCGTCCGGGAATCTGCATCTGGGACACGCCTTCTCTGCGTGGACGGCCTGGCAGGCAGCGCAATCGGCCAGCGGCGCGTTCATCCTGCGTATCGAGGATATCGACACGACACGCTGCAAACCCGAATTCGAGCAGTCCATCTTTGACGACCTGATCTGGCTGGGACTGGACTGGCCACTGCCTGTGCGCCGCCAGAGCGACCATTTCTCCGACTATTCCCGCGTGCTGGAAACCCTGCGCCAGAAGGGCCTCGTTTATCGCTGTTTCAAGACCCGCAAGGAAATCCTGGAAGAGATCGCCCGCGCCCCGCACGGCATCGGCGATGTCTATCGAGGACCGGACGAGCCTGTCAGTGAGGACGAGGAAGCAGAGCGTGTCGAAAATGGCGAGACCTTTGCCTGGCGCCTGTCCCTGGATCGCTGCCGTGACCATCTGGGAGATGGTTTCGATCGCATGGTGTTCCAAGACCTTGATCACGGCGAACAGAGTGCCGATCCACTGCCACTGGGAGATGTTGTCCTGGCCCGGAAGGATGTCGGGACCAGCTATCACATCGCCGTCGTCCACGACGATGCGCTTCAGGGCATTACCCATGTTATCCGCGGTGAGGACCTGAAAGACGTGACGCCACTTCATGTCTTGTTGCAGATCCTGCTCGACCTGCCTGTACCGGTTTATCAGCACCATCGCCTGCTGGTAGATGAAACCGGCAAGCGTTTTGCCAAGCGTGATCGCGCAGCCACCCTGAAATCCATGCGCGAGGCGGGCGTCTCTTCAGCAGATGTTGTCGACCAGCTGCTGCGCTAGCGTCCCGCCAGCCGCTGGGGCTCTTCCGCGCGTTCCATGACTCGCTGCAAACGGGCGTCACGCCAGGCATATTCTCTCACCAGGACAGTACGTCGGGAGGGGTCGGACAGATTGACCTGGCGCACGCGATAACGCGGCTCGCGGTAGTAGTGAAACGCCTCGATCTCATTGCCGGCCATCAACTGAACCACCTCCCAGCCGGTTTCATGGGACACCAGCAGCGGGAAGCCGCACACGTAAATTCCACAAAATAGGCGTCTGGAACATTCCCCTCGCGTGAGGTGCAGCGCAGGTTGCGGGTGTCTATGGCGAAATCCGGGCGGCCATCCGCATTGATATCCTGCTCGACGCGGGGGGCTTCGGCGAGCACCTGACGCTCGCAGTTGAGGTCAGATCCACCAATATTTCGAACATGCTGCTGCAACGCATCGAGAGCGCCGGTGGGCAGACGGTCTTCCGGCAGGCTGGGTACGCGGGAATCCGTGCACGCCGCGGCCATGGCGACGCAGAGGAGACCGGACAGGAGATGACGAGTTTTCATTCAGGCGCCCTCGCAGCGCCCCCCAACAGTCCCAGTGTAGCAATTTTCAGCGCGCTGTCATGTGACAAGACGGTGAGGCCCGGTCGGCGATTTGCCACATGGATTGGGACCTAGGCAAACCCAACGCATCTGCTAAAGAGTTGAGCCATGTTCTTGCGAGACCTTTGGTATTTCGGAGCCCTTTCGAGCGAGCTCAAACCCGGTCAGCACCTCCACCGCGAGCTGCTCGGCCAGCCCATCCTGTTTGGCCGCGACCATCAGGGACGCGCTTACGCACTCAAGGATATCTGCCCTCACCGGGGCATCTTGTTGTCGGAGGGCGAAGTCCAGAACCATGACGGCGAGACCCAGGTTGAATGCCCCTATCATGGCTGGCGCTTCCGGACCGACGGATCATGCGCGGCCATCCCGTCTCTGACCGGCGACCAGGCCGAGGCGATGGACCTGTCCAAGATCAAGACCCGCGCCTTTCCCGTGCACGAAGACCAGGGGCTGATCTGGATCTATTGTGCCGAAGGCGATGACGCTGAACCGGTCATCGATCCGCCCGTGCTGGATCTGCCCGAAGGTGCCCAGCCCCGGATGATCGTGCGGGACATCTTCAATTGTCATGTTGATCACGCCGTGATCGGCCTGATGGACCCGGCACACATTCCCTATATTCACCGTCAGTGGTGGTGGCGCACCGCCAAGTCCGTGAAGGAAAAGGAAAAAGAATTCGGTCCGGTGGAGCGAGGCTTCTCGATGCTGCCGCATACACCGTCGTCAAATTCCTTCCTCTACAAATTCCTCGGCAAGGACCGATCCACCGAAATCCGGTTCCAGCTGCCCGGCCTGCGCACCGAATACGTCAAGGCAGACGGCAAGCATTTCACCGGTTTCACGGCGGTCACGCCGACCAATGAGAACTCCACGGCCATCACCATTGTGGTCTACTGGAACCATCCGTTGCTGAACATCGTGCCCAAGGGGCTCTTGCGGAAGGGCATCGAGACATTCGTGGGACAGGACCGCGACGCCGTGAATGCCCAGCAAGTCGGCCTCGCCTATGACCCGAAACTGATGCTGATCCATGACAGTGACGTGCAGGCAAAATGGTACTTCGCCCTCAAGCGTGCCTGGACCAAGCATCGCGAGAGCGGCGAGACGTTCAAAAACCCGGTGAAGCCTGCGACGCTGCGCTGGCGAAGCTGACGCCAGGACGAGACCGTCCTTCGCGCAGGCCGACATCGGGTTGGCCGTAATCACTGCCACAAGGCGCAAACGTCGCATGGACGTGCCCGGTACTCCTGTCTATATCCCCCGCATGGTCGGTTTTCTCAATATTCTTCTCTACGTCGCGATGGCTGCGGTTGTTGCGGTCCTCGTTTTCGGCATCGTCAATCTCTACAAGAGCGACGAGAAATCACGCTCGCGCTCGAACAAGCTGATGCGCCTGCGCGTTGTCCTGCAGTTCTCCGCCATCCTGCTGATCGTGGCGATATACTTCGCCAAACAGCAGTTCGGCGGCTAACTCAGTTCAGCAAAGCCTGGACCGCCTCGACCATCGCCGGCTGCAGGCGGTTGATCCGGCCATCATTGAAAGCCACGACAGCCGCGCTGTCGGTCTCCGGCTCAATAACGATCTGAACGAACCACATCGTGTTTGATCCGGCGTGCAAGCGTTGATCACCCTGCACGCCCCATCCCAAGGCATAATCGCCGCCATAGGGCGGAGTCGCGATGAGCTGCCAGCTCTCGGCAGACAGAAAATCTGTCTGCTCGCCCCGCATGCCCGCCATGACGACATCCAGATAAACCGCCAGGTCTCGCAGGCTCAGATGCACCGTGCCCGCGGGTCCCAGGACGGGTGGATTGTCAGCAGCGGGACCCGGCTCGACCGCAGTCAATCCACCAAACATGCCGCCGCGGTGCCCGCGCGGCTGATCCACAGCCTCGCTGGACCCGGGCGCTCCGAAGCCCGCGCTTTCCAGCCCCAGAGGCAAGAACACTTCGCGACGCATCAAGGCTTCCCAGCTCTCGCCCGTCGCGGTCTCCAGCATCGCACCGACAACCACATAACCGGCATTGGAGTAGAGAAACTCGTCTTCGATTCTCACTTGCGGCGTCTCGGTCAGCACGCGCCGCGCGTAGTCCAGGCGTTGTTCGGTAATCGGCTCGTCTGAGGCCCCGCGCACCCCAAAGCGGATCATGTCGACATTGTTCACATTCGCGCGCAATCCGGAGCGATGGCTAAGCAGGTGCAGGAAGGTTACGTTTGCAAAGGACGGATCGATATCTTCGATATGAGACCCGAGATACCCCGTCACCGTATCCTCCCAGCGCACAACACCTTGTTCCACAAGTCGGGCAACAAGGACTGCGGTCATCGCCTTCGTATTCGAGCCCATGTGCCAGAGATCGTCCTCGCCGACAGGGGCATCTCCGCGGAAGGCCCGAGAACCGGCGACACCGATAGCGGGCTCGCCATCTTCCAGACGCATCACTCCCACCGCTGGGGCACCGCTGGCGTCCAGCGTTTGCGCCGCGAGATCAGCCAGTTCCCCCGACTGCCCCTGGGCACTGCTGGCTCCGACCATGAAAACCAATCCGGCCAGGAAATTACGCATTCTCGTCTCCGTCATCACAGCACCTCTCGCCCCCGACCGCAGATCACGCTAGAGAAGCAGCATGGTAAGGCTGACAAAAATTTACACCCGTTCCGGCGATGCCGGGCGGACCCGTCTGGGCGACATGTCCGAGACAGACAAACACGATCTGCGGGTCGATGCCTACGGGGATGTGGACGAGGCGAATTCCGCTATCGGACTGGCGCGCAGCGCACTGGGCACGGCCCACACTCTGGACCGCGTCCTCTCCACCATCCAGAACGACCTCTTTGATTTGGGCGCGGATCTTTGTGTTCCTGAAAGCGATCAACCTCGCGAGTGGGAACCGTTGCGGGTCAAGCCGGACCAGGTCGACGCACTTGAAGCTCATATCGATCATCTCAACGCGGATCTTGAGCCCCTCAATTCCTTCATTTTGCCGGCCGGCACCGAAGCCTCGGCACGGCTTCATCTGGCCAGAACCGTGTGCCGGCGAGCTGAACGCAAGGTCTCCGCCCTGCTCGCGAGCGGAGCCCGGGTCAATGGTGACGTGCTGAGATATCTCAACAGGTTGTCGGACCTGTTGTTTGTCATGGCTCGCACGGCCAATGACAATGGCAAGGCCGACGTGCTTTGGGTGCCCGGTGGCCAGCGCGGGTAATCTTTTCCGCTGAGGAAAGACTGCCTTGCCTTTTCCCCTCTCGATCTGGGGAAAAATGCCTCTATCTTCGGAGGCAGTCTTTTATCCTGGAGTGACTTTATGACCCGCTTCCTGCTGTCCGCAGCTGCCGCCATGACGGCTTTCACCGCCCCGACACTCGCAGCTCCGGTTGAATACGAATTCGACAAGAGCCACACCGTGGTTCGCGCCTCCTGGCTGCACCAGGGCATGTCCACCATGTCGCTGGAGCTGATCAATTATGACGGCACGCTGATGCTGGATCTCGAGGATCCGTCCAATTCGGCCATCGATGTCACCTTCACGCTGGCGGACGGCATGTGGGCCGGCGCAAACCAGGACCGTTTCATTGGCCATCTGAGCAGCGGCGACTTCTTCGAGGTCGAGGTCAATCCGACTGTGCACTTTGTCGCCACGGGTTTTGACAGTGAAGACAACCAGACCGGTACGATGACCGGTGAGCTGACCATGAATGGCCAGACCCACCCCGTCTCCCTCGATGTTGTCATGAACGGATCCGGCGAGACCCGCGACGGACGGACCAAGCATGGCTTCACCGCGACGGGCAGCTTGATGCGCTCGACCTGGGATATGGGCTTTGCCGTGCCTTACATCTCCGATGAAATCGAGATCTTCATCTCGACGGAACTCGAAGCGACCGAGTAGGTTCGCTCGCCTCAAGACCGGAATATGAGCAAGGCGCGTCGATTTGGCGCGCCTTCTTTCTTGCTGGCCCAACCTGCCGAAATTGTGTGACTTTCTCTGCCTGACAGGCGCTTGGCCCGACAGGGGATACAGTTTACGTCAACGTAAACGATAGCAAGCATTGACTTCGCCCACTGGCAAAGGCAGTTTCGCCCCTATTCTTGAAGGCGCGCGACCTTTCGCGCGCGGCCAGCCGGAGCCCCAGCATGAAGATTCTCGTCCCCGTCAAACGGGTCGTCGATTACAACGTGAAGGTCCGCGTCAAGCCCGATCAGACGGGCGTCGACCTCGCGAATGTAAAGATGTCCATGAACCCTTTCTGTGAGATCGCTGTAGAAGAAGCGATCCGCCTGAAGGAAAAAGGCGTCGCCACCGAAATCATCGCCGTGTCCGTCGGACCGGCCCAGGCCCAGGAAACCATCCGCACCGCACTCGCCATGGGCGCTGATCGCGGCATCCTGGTCCAGACCGATGACACCGTAGAGCCGCTGGCCGTGGCCAAGGTTCTCAAAGCCATCGTCGGCGAGGAAAATCCGGACATCGTCCTGCTCGGCAAGCAAGCGATCGATGATGACAGCAACCAGACCGGCCAGATGCTGGCGGCGCTGCTGGACTGGCCGCAAGGCACGTTCGCCTCGGAAGTCGCCATCGCGGACGGCAAGGCCAATGTCACCCGCGAAGTTGATGGTGGCCTGCAGACCGTCGCCCTCCAGCTGCCGGCCGTGATCACCACGGACCTGCGCCTGAACGAGCCGCGCTACGCGTCCCTGCCGAACATCATGAAAGCCAAGCGCAAGCCGATCGACACCAAGGCTCCGGCTGATTACGGCGTCGACACCGCTCCGCGCCTGGAAGTCCTGAAGGTCACCGAGCCGCCGAAGCGCGAAGCCGGTATCAAGGTTGAAAGCGTGGCCGAGCTGGTCGCGAAACTCAAAGACGAAGCGGGGGTTATCTAATGGCTGTTCTTGTTATTGCCGAACACGATAACGCTGCCCTGAACGACGCCACGCGCGCCGTTGTCACCGCGGCCAAGGGCCTCGGCGGCGACGTCCACGTTCTCGTTGCTGGTTCCGGTGCCCAGGCTGTCGCCGACGCTGCTGCCAAGCTGGACGGCGTTGCCAAGGTCCTGCACGCGGAAGCCGATGGTTTTGCCAAGCCGACCGCGGAAGCCCTGGAAGCGCTCGTCACGCCGCTGATGGAAGAGTACGACGCTGTGCTCGCCGCCGCGACCACGACCGGCAAGAACTTCATGCCGCGCGTCGCTGCCAAGCTCGATGTGATGCAGATCTCCGACATCACCGCGGTTGAAGCACCTGATACGTTTGTGCGTCCGGTTTACGCCGGCAATGCGATGATGACGGTGAAGTCCTCTGACGCCAAGAAAGTCATCACGGTTCGCCCGACGACCTTTGAGAAGGTCGGTGATGGTGGCTCTGCAGAGATGGACGATATCGGCGCAGCCTCCGGTCCGTTCAAATCCGAGTTTGTCTCGGAAGAACTGTCCAAGTCCGATCGTCCGGAACTGACCTCTGCGAAGATCGTCATCTCCGGTGGTCGCGGCATGCAATCCGGTGAGAACTTCCACCTGCTCGACACCATTGCCGACAAGCTCGGCGCGGCAGTCGGTGCTTCCCGCGCTGCTGTCGATGCGGGCTTCGTTCCCAACGATTACCAGGTTGGCCAGACCGGCAAGGTTGTCGCTCCGGAGCTCTATATCGCCGTTGGTATTTCCGGTGCCATCCAGCACCTGGCGGGCATGAAGGACTCCAAGGTCATCGTGGCCATCAACAAGGATGAAGAAGCCCCGATCTTCCAGGTCGCCGATTATGGTCTGGTCGCAGATCTCTTCTCCGCGCTGCCGGAACTGGCCGAGACGCTGTAGGCGCAAGGCGGATACCAGAAACATACCCCGGGAGAGCAATCTCCCGGGGTTTTCTTTTACCGGATTGTCTGGCGGGCTCGCTGAAACGAGATGCTCTACTCTGCCGAGCGTTGATCCATCAGGGCCGCCCGGATGTCGCGGAGGTCCATGACCTTGAAATTCTGGCCACCCGTGTCTTCCTCATCGTCCTGGACCACAAAAACGCCTTCCGGAAAGTCCGGGCCCAGCGCATGCGGAAAGACATCCAGCCCATCGGTATGTGACGTGCCGTCGACCTCACCATCCACGACAGCGAAACGCAGCGCGGGTTCGCCGGTTTCCAGATCAAAGGTCACATAGCGGCTATCGCCCTGGCTGGAGACCATCAACCAGCCCCCGGCCTCGCCCTCCGGAATAATGGCCACACCCTCGGCATCGGCGACGAGAAAACGGCCGTCAACATCCGCGAAATGGCGCAACTCTGTCCCGGCATCCGGCTCGGCGCCGATTTGCCAGACCGCGACATTCTCTTCGGCGATATAGAGCATGCCTGTGCGATCATCGGCGACGCAGCCTTCTGTCGTCGAGCCCGTGGCGAAACGACGGACCTCGGTGCCGGAGATCACACCCTCGCCGTCATAGCGCAGCAGAAGCTGGACGACCGTGCCCGGGTCCTTGTCCGTCAGGAAGGCGTAAAGCGCACCCGTGGGACTGGCGTAGAGACAGGCCCCGTACGGGTCGACGACATCTGAAACCGGGATAGTCGGCCAGGCTTCGATCGCGCGCGTCTCCGGGTCGATGAGGAAAACCGCCAGGCCAATATGGGTCCGGTCCGATGCCACGGCGATATCCCGGCGCGGTCCGGGCAAGGCGAAATCATAACGCAGGTCGACATTGTTCACGCGCCCCGCCGCGATGTGCTGGGCGATCGTGCCATCGAGATTATAGGCGTACAGTCCGGCCTGTTTGTCGGTGCCCAGAATAAGGCTGTTCTGTGCTTCCGGCGCCAGCCAGATGGTCGGATCATCGGCGGCATCACCGCTGGAGGCCACGGCGACGGTTTCGCGAACCGCCGTAATTTCCACCGCGGGTTCGCCGCCACAAGCGGCCAGAAAACCCAGTCCCAAAATCGGTAACAGACGCATGACATTCCTCCTGTCTGGGTCCGCGATAGCATTGGATACGGAGGATTTGAACGTCTGATATGGCGACAGTTTTATGACGAGTTGATGCAACTTTGCCGCGTCACGAAATTGATACAACCCCGTCACCTAAACGAGACGCAAATGCCATCAGCGTGTCACGCGAGGGGATCAATAGAGCCCCAACTTCGCCCACCTCGGGTGCGGTCATTGTTTTCCGATTTTGGGGGTCCCAATGAGAAAATCGCTCTCCATGCTTGGCACGGCATCCGTGCTGGCGCTCGCCACTGCCGCTTCCGCTCTCGCGGGCGGCGTATCCGGTCGTGTGACCGACGCATCTGAAACGATTGGTCTGAACGGCGCCACCATTCGCGTGGTCGAAACCGGCCAGACCGTTACGGCTGGTCGTGATGGCGAATTCCGCATCGCTGGCCTGCCGGCCGGCCAGTACACGCTGCGCATCTCCTATGTCGGCGCCGACACGCGCGACATCACCGTATCCATCCCGACGGACAGCGCTGTGGCGACCCAGAACATCGCACTGGGTGACGATGTCTCGGTTCGCGAAAACATCCTGGTCATCGGCCAGCGTGGTGCGATCAACTCTGCCCTGTCCCGTCAGCGTTCCAACGACGGTGTGATCACAGTTCTCTCTTCCGACGCCATTGGCCAGTTCCCTGACGAGAATGTTGCCGAGGCCGCGCGCCGTGCGGTTGGCGTCAACGTCCTCAACGACCAGGGTGAAGGCCGCTTCGTCTCGATCCGTGGTGCATCTCCGAACCTTGTAGCGGTTTCCGTCAACGGCGTACGCCTGACCTCTCCGGAAGCGGAAGACCGCCAGGTCGGCCTGGACGTCATCGATGCCGATGCGCTGTCCAGCGTCGTCATCCACAAATCCCTGCTGCCGAACATGGACGCAGACGGCATTGGCGGCATGGTCGAGATCGAGACCGATAGCGGCCTGAACGTTGACGGCATGCGTCTGCGCGGCCGTGTCGCGGGCCTGTTCTCCTCGCTGGAAGACGAGTTCGGCATGCGTGCATCTGCAAACTATGCCGACAACTTCATGGATGGCCGCCTCGGCGTTGCGGCTTCCCTGTCCTACCAGGAACGCGTTTTCGGCTCCGAGAACATGGAAGTCGATGGCGAGTGGGACGAGGAAGACGGCATCTACTTCCCGAACGAGCTGGAGCTTCGCAATTACGAAGTCACGCGTGAGCGGACGACCGCGAACCTGAACTTCGATTTCCGCGCTACGGAAAACCTCAACCTTCACCTGCGCACGACCGCGTCGGAGTTTTCCGACCAGGAATATCGCTCGCGCATGGAAGTGAAGTACGAGGACGGCGACTTCCGCGATGATCTGTCATCCGGCACGCTGGCCGTGTTCGAAGCCACCGATTTCGGTATCGACCGCGACATCAAGGACCGACTGGAGACCCAGTCCATCTATGCGACTGATTTCGGCGGCGAATACTTCATGGGCGATACGACGATCGATTTCGGTCTGTCCTACGTCTACTCCGAAGAGGAAGAGCCGAACCGCATCGACACCGAGTTCGACAACGGCTTCGAGAACAGCGAGATTTTCGGCGTTGATGGCGCCAACCCGCTGCGCCCGGCACTGCGTTTCGGTATCAATACCGATGAGCAGGCCTTCTACGATCCGTCCAATTATGGCCTCGACAAGATCGAGCTGACCAACGGCATTTCCATCGACCGCGAATGGGCCGGTCAGATCAATGTTCGCCGTGACAACAACTGGTTTGGCGTTCCGGGCTACGTGCACGCGGGTCTGCGCTTCCGCAATCGCGACAAGAAATATGATGGCGACCTGGAAGTCTGGGAAGACGATAATGACGTCTTCGACCTGACCCTGGCTGATTTCCCGCGCACCGTTGATTACGGCCTGGCCGATATCGGCGTGACGGGCAATCCGTTCACCATCCGTGACTTCTTCTTCGCCAACCAGAACCAGCTGGTCCTCGATGCGGGCGACAGCACGATCGAAAGCCAGGTTGCTGACTACAACATGGAAGAAGACGTGTTCGCCGGATACGTCATGGGTTCCTGGGATATCGAGAACCTGCGCATCACCGGTGGTGTCCGCGTCGAGCAGACCGATGTCTCCACCTTCGGCTATCAGCTGGACGAAGACTCTGGCAATATCGAGCCGGTCACCGCGTCTGATGACTACACCGACGTGCTGCCGAGCGTTCTGGCGCGCTACGAAGCGTCTGAAAACGTGATCCTGCGTGCGGGTTATTACACCTCGATCCAGCGTCCGAACCCGAATGAGTACGCACCGCGTATCTTCATCAATGACGACAATGAAGCTGAGCTGGGCAACCCGTCCCTGGAACGCCTGGAAGCCCAGAACTTCGACGCCGCCATCGAATGGTATCCGAACAATGACAGCGTCGTATCACTCGGTTACTTCTACAAGGATCTGGAAAACGTCATCGGTGAGTTCTCCACGGACGATCCGGCTGAATACCCGGCTTTCGTGAACAACCTGGTTCCGGGCGTTTCCGAAATCGAAACCTACATCAACCTGCCGCAGGGCGAGATCAGCGGTTTCGAATTCAACCTGCACACCAGCCTGGACGAGTTCCTGCCAGTTGACGGTTTACTGGTCGGCTTCAACTACACCTGGACTGACAGTGAAGCGACGCTGGCCGATGGCCGCGTGGTGACCCTGCCGGGTCAGGCTGAAACCGTCTGGAACGCCATCTTCGGCTATGACAACGGCCCGTGGGATCTGCGCGCTGTCGTCACCGAGCGCTCTGACTATCTCGACGAGATCCGCGGTGATGTCACCGAAGATCGCTTCGTCCTTGATCACCGTCAGCTGGACCTCTCCGGTCGTTACAGCTTCACCGATCACGTTCAGGCCTTCGTCGAAATCAAGAACATCACCGACGAGCCCTATGTTGCTGTAACGCGGCCGGACGGCATCGACCGCCTCGAGCAGTTTGAAGAGTACGGCTGGTCAACTGTGATGGGCTTCCGCTTCACCTACTAAGGCGAACAACCCGGTCAGGACGATCTGACAAAGAACCCCGGAAGCAACCGCTTCCGGGGTTTTCTTTTGGCTTCTGCATCGTCTCAGAAGCATCTTCAAACCGTCACACATCCGTCGTGTACGGACATTAGACACAGAGCCGACCCGATCCTCCCCGAACGGGCTTCAGGCTCGAACATCCCTCGGCTTGAACTTCAGACCTTGAGCCGCTCCCACCCGGAGCGGCTTTTTTTTCTCGCCGGCTAGTTCTCGCCGTGAAAACGGATGGCGGCCTCGATCAACCGGATTGCATCCTCGCTATCCCATTCGGCGGGCGCGGGCAGTCGGCCGATTTCACGACCGTCAGACGCATAGAGAATGGACATGGGCAGGCCGATCGCGCCAGTCTGGGCCATCGAGCCAAACGTGCTGTCATGGATCAGGGGCAGATTTTCCAGCTGCATGTTGGTCAGGAAGTTGGCCGCATCTTCCATGCGGCGGTCCATCGAGATCGTGACGACCTCGAACGTGTCGCCTCCCAGCTCGGATTGCAGATTGCTCAGCGCCGGCATTTCCTCGACACAGGGCGCGCACCAGGTCGCCCAGAAATTCACCAGGATCACCTTGCCACGATAGTCGGACAGGCGGATTTCCTGCCCGTCCGCACCGGTATAGACAACGGTCGGTTGGGGCCGCGGTGCCTCCTCCGTGCGAAATGCGCTCATGTGACCGGTAGCATAGCTGTCCAGGCTGCCGTTCCCGCCACTGTCCATTGCGGAAAATACAACGTATAGAACGGCAACCACACCGATCAGCGGCATGATGATCAGGCCGGCTTTCAGCGGTGAAATATTCATCTCGAACTCCTTGAGTAAGTCCACAATGGCAGACGACAATTCACCCACCAAACAGACCGGCACGAGCGCCATGTGGGGCGGCCGTTTCAGCTCTGGACAGAGCGACATCATGGAAGCCATCAATGCCTCCATCGATATCGATCAGCGCATGGCTGAACAGGACATACAGGGATCCCTCGCCCACGCAGCAATGTTGGGCGCAACCGGAATAATTTCAAGCGAGGATGCAGCGGCAATCCAGCGCGGGCTTGAACAGGTTCGTGAGGAAATACGCGCGGGCGGCTTTCCCTGGTCCAAGGCCCTGGAAGATGTACACATGAATGTCGAAGCCCGCCTCAAGGAGATCATTGGCGAGCCGGCGGGTCGCCTGCACACGGCGCGCTCGCGCAATGACCAGGTGGCAACGGATTTCCGCCTCTGGCTGCGTGACGCCTGTGACCGCATTGATGCGGGCCTTGCTGCCTACCAGCATGCGCTGGTGCAACAGGCAGAGCAGCACGTCGACCAGGTCATGCCGGGTTTCACCCATCTCCAGACCGCCCAGCCCGTATCGCTGGCCCACCACCTGCTGAGCTATGTGGAACTGGCTGAACGGGATCGCGGGCGCTTCCGCGATGCCCGCAAGCGCCTCAACGAAAGCCCGCTGGGCTGTGCGGCCCTGGCTGGCACGGCCTTCCCGATTGATCGCGAGATGACGGCCAGCGCGCTGGGTTTTGACCGGCCGATGGCCAATTCTCTCGACGGCGTCGCCGCCCGTGACTTTGCCCTTGAAGTGCTGTCCGCAGCCTCGATCTGTGCCGTGAACCTGTCACGCTTTGCCGAGGAAATCGTGCTCTGGTGCACCAAGCGGTTCCAGTTCGCGACCCTGTCGGATGCCTGGTCGACCGGCTCCTCCATCATGCCGCAAAAGCGCAATCCGGATGCGGCCGAGCTGGTCCGGGCGAAACCCGGGCGCATCATCGGATCGCTGACGGGTCTGCTTGTCGTCGTCAAGGGACTGCCGCTCGCCTATTCCAAGGACCTGCAGGAAGACAAGGCGCCGACTTTCCAGGCTGTGGACGACCTGGAACTGGCGCTGGCTGCGATGGCCGGGATGGCGGCGGACCTCAGCTTCAATCCCGAAGCGCTCGAGGAAGCGGCCGGTGAAGCCTATTCCGACGCGACCGACCTGGCTGACTGGGTCGTGCGCGAGCTGGGTCGCCCCTTCCGCGACGCTCACCACATCGCCGGCTCGATTGTCCGCATGGCCGAGGACAAGGGCATCCCCCTCTCTGCGCTATCGCTGCAGGACATGCAAAGCGTCGACAAAGCTATCGACGAAAGCGTGTTTTCAGTGTTGAGTGCGCGGGCATCCATGAACAGCCGTACGAGTTTCGGTGGCACCTCGCCGACGCGTGTACGCGAACAGATCAAGGCCTGGTCCGCACGCCTGGCCGGAGAGTAATTCCGATGAAACGCGTCGCCACTTTCGCCCTCGTGATTCTCAATGCCCTCGCCGTTACGGCTTGCGGTCTTCGCGGAGACCTGGAACGTCCGGACCCGCTGTGGGGCAACCCCGCGGACTACGAAGAAGAGCGCCCAGAGGAAGAGGATGAGGGCTAGAAGCTCCTCATTTCCTAACTCACCAAAACGTAATGCGTTTGACGCTGTCGCCGACCGGCGGGCGTGCTAAGTTTTCGGGATGCGTCGTCGTACGAGAATTCTCGCTGCCTTGGCTTTGACCTGGGAACGGGCTGTCCCCGTTCTTTGGCCGACCTTTGCTGCGCTGTCGATGTTCAGCCTCTTCGCCCTGCTGGGTGTTTGGGAGACGTATGGCGACCCCTGGCGTGCGCTGGCTGCACTCGGTTTGATCGCGGCTGCAATCTGGCTGACACGGCCAGGTGTTCGCGATTTTGTCTGGCCGGATGAAGAAGACATTGCGCGCCGGATCGAGGAAGACAGCGGGATTTCTGCACGCCCTCATGAAGCGCTGATCGATCAGCCCTCTGATGATGACCCGGTGGCATTGTCGGTCTGGAAAGCACACCAGGCACGCATGGCGGAACGCCTGAAGTCCGCTTTTGCCCGCCGGCCAAAGGCCGCCTGGGGCATGATGGATCCATGGGCGTTGCGCGGCATCCTCGCCGTCAGCCTGCTCAGTGCATGGTTCATCGCCGGCCCGACGGCCCGCGATCGACTGGGCGAAGCTTTCGAGCCGGCGTTGATGGATGTGGATGCAGGCGAAATCACCCTGGATGCATGGATCGACCCACCCGCCTATACCGGCCGTGCTCCGATTTTCTTGGCTGCAGATGAAACCAGTGCCGACGTACCCCAGGGCGCCACTTTCATCGCTCGCATTGCCGGCAGCCGCCGCAGCCCGCGTGTCACCCAGCAGACGTCCGAAGGCCGCGAGCGTGCCGAGGTCAACGAGCTGGGTGATGGTGTCTGGGAAGCGCGCGTTGTGATGCAGGAGAACGGGTCCATCCGTCTCGTCTCCGGCTCCACCCGACGCAGCTGGACGCTGGATGTTCTGGCCGACACGCCGCCACAAGTCCGTATACTCGACATCCCCGAGGCCACCGCGGACGGCGAGCTGGATCTGCAATTCTCCGTCGTCGACGATTACGGTGCCACTGCCTATGCGCTCGAACTGCGCCCGGAAGGTGAGCGCGACGCCGAATGGGATCGCCTGGAGATCACCCCGTCAGGCGTCGCCACCATCGAGGCGGAAGGTGCCACCCGCACGCTTCTGGAAACCGCCCAGCATGCGCTGGCGGGCACCCGCGTGGATATCCGTGTCATCGCCGAAGACGCCGCCGGCAATGTCGGTCGTTCACCCGAGCTGGCCACCACCCTGCCCGAACGTGTTTTCCTGGATGCGCTGGCGCGCGCGGTTGCCGAACAGCGTCGCGAGGTCCTGCTGACGACGACCGCCTATGCACCGCTGGAAGACCGTCCGGTGATGTATCGCGAAGACATTCCGCCGGGTCCGGCCTATCTGGCCGAGGAACCGGAACGCCGCATCGAGCGCGCGCCGGAAAGCCTGCATCGGGTTGCCCTGGCGCTGGACGCGATGTCCGATGCGCCGCGCTATTTCTTTGACGATCCGATTGTATATCTAGGCCTGCGCGAAGTGTTGCACCGCCTGCGCCGCGCCCGCGACCGTGAGGATCTGGGCACGATCGAGGATGATCTCTGGCAGATCGCCCTGCGCGCCGAGCTGGGCTCGCTGGCCGATGCCGAGGCTGCCCTGCGTGCTGCTGAACGCGCCCTGGCTGAAGCCCTTGCCCGCGGTGCCGACGAGACCGAGCTTGCGGCCCTGTTCGAGGCATTTGAACAGGCCATGGACAATTATATGGCGGCTCTGGCACGCGAGGCCGTACAGGCTCAGAATGAAAATGAAGGCGGCGGCGGTGAAAGCCTCAACAACGAAGCCCTCCAGGCCCTGCTCGACGCCCTGCGCGATGCAGCCGAGCTGGGCAATACTGCCGATGCCCGCCAGGCCCTCGCCGCGCTGAGCGAACTCCTGCGCAACATGGAGATGCAGCTGGGCCAGGGCGGAGGTGAAGGCAATCAGCCCGATCCGGTCGCCGAAGCCATCCAGGAAGCCCTGGAAGAGCTGGGCGACATGATCGGAGAACAGCGCGACCTGCAGGACCAGACCTTTGGCATGCAGCAGGAACAGCAACAGGGTGGCCAGCCGCAAAGCGGTCAATCCGGCCAGGGCGGCGAACAGAGCGGTGATATTCCGTCCGGTCTCGCGGAGAACCAGGATGGCGGCGCTGCGCGCTCCATGGAACTCGCCGAGATGCAGTCCGAACTGGCTGAACAGCTGCAACGCTCCCTGCAGGCCCTGCCGGAAGGCGCAGATCAGTCCGCCGGTGATGCCGCCAGCGCCATGCAACAGGCCGAGGAAGCCCTGCGCCAGGGCGATGCCCAGGCGGCTCTCGATGCCCAGGAAGACGCACTTGCCGATCTGCGCGCCGGGGCTGAGCAGCTCGCCTCAGACCTGCTGGAACGCCTGGCCGAACAACAGGGCCAGGATGGCCAGGGCGAAGACGGCCAGGAAGAAGACCCGCTGGGTCGTCCGGCTGAAGGATCATTTGCTGACGGCCAGGGCGTTGAAATCCCCGACGAACTCAGCCGTGCCCGCGCCCGTGAGATCCTCGAGGAACTCCGCCGCCGCGCCGCCGAAGCCGGCCGTGAACAGGACGAGCTGGACTATATCGAACGCCTGCTGGACCGGTTCTAGGGCTCACGCTTTTTCTTCAGGGAAGAAAGCCCTCACCTCCCCCCCAACCGTTATCACACGGCTTGTCCGGGGGACCTCAGCTCGCCTGTCGACGGGTTAGCTGAGGTCCCCCGGATGCCTGCTCCGCAGCCACCGTGGGATGACGGAAGTAATGGGTGTTTCCCGAAGCCCACCCCATTCGCAGTGGCATTTTGGTCACATGAAGCCTTTTTCGCAACACCCCTGTTGCGCGAACTTCCGACATCCATCAAAACCCGCCGTCCGAACGCGGGACTCATGAGACCCTGGCGGTGCGGTCGGCCTTGCCGGTCCCGCATTCCGTAATCCGTTTGGATCAAAGCTTGGTAAGCTCAATTGGGTAGAGCACATGACTACGAATCATGAGGTTTGGGGTTCGAATCCCCACCAAAAGACATCGCCTTCTCAAGGCACTGTGCTTGAAACACACACCAATCCGGGTCGCCAGGATCGCTCACGCATGTCTGGTTTCCAGGCGGGTCTGTATGCAGATCCGCTCGGCAATCCAGCCCTGCAGGCGCGGGTCACACCTTGCGGTGCGATCTATTCCAGCGTCGAGCGAAAGCCTGCGGGCTCGCTGTCCGGTAGATTGAACGCCTAGCGTCACATCTCCTCGCGGCGGGTCCTTCAAGGCCGGGACCTGTCGCTTGAACTCACACCCCGTGTGACCTCAGTCGAGTGGTCCTGGCGTCCTGCCAAGCCTTCTTGAACCTGAAGAATGAAAGGCCTGAAACAATGATTTGGAAAATACGGACCCTCCACGATCTGGAGATGGGTCTGAAATGCAAGGACGGTCGTGTGGTCGGTCTGCTTGGACCGGGGCAGTATCGCTGGCTCGATCCGCTCAACCGGACGAGCCTGCATGTCGTTGACATCCGTCAGAGCATCGCCACGGTTGACTGGATCGAAATGCTGGAAACCCAGCATGATGACCTCATCGCCGGCAAGATGATCATCGTACGCCCCGAACTGAGCTGCTGCCGGTTTCGTGGACAGGCACTTAAGCTTTCATAGCTTTCCTTTCGTAGTCCATCGGGCTTAGATATC
>JAEPND010000024.1 GCA_017643585.1 Maricaulis sp. | reverse complement strand
GATCCAACTCCTTCAAGGAGCTTGAATCACGACCCGACTGATTTGGGAATCCAGTTTATGGGTACAGAACCTAGCCCGGGAAAAGCTGATAGCCCAGCTCGACAATCTCGCCCTCGACCAGGGCAACACAATTCATGCTTTCCATGCCCTGGACATAACACTGCATCGGATAGTCTCCGCTGCGCCAGGCCTCGTGCTGGTTGGGGCCATCCGCGCCGGAGATGAAGGGGAATTCTGCCGTGTCCTGGTAGGGCGGGAGTTCGCTGGTGAGGCTGCGGCCCGGTCCGGCGGTGAGCCAGTCCTCGATGGCGGCCGGCAACTCGGCCGGCTCGGTGACAAAGCCGCTGTCGAAGGAGAGCGTCATGATGTGGTCGGTCACATAATCCGCGCGATAGAGCTCGTGCCCGCCGGCATCATAGATGGTGCGCGTGATCAGGATCTCGCCCTGCTGGGCACAGCGCGTGGTGCCACGCTGGCTGAGCGCTTCAACGCCGTCCGGGGCCCAGCTGACAGAGATATCAAGCGCGCACAGATCAACATCATCGGCAAGGGCGGTCTCGGCGGCCGGTTCGGGCTCGGCGGGTTCCGCCGCTGCGGCCGGGGCCGGCTCGGGCTGGGGTTCAGGGGCAGGTGCCGGCGGCTCTGGCGTCGGCGCAGTCTCCTGCACGGGATCACAGGCACCCAGCGCCAGGGCAGAGACGGACAGGATAACGAACCGGTTCATGACATTCCCCATTTCGACCTGCGGTTAAATCACCACGGAATCACGCGCCTGTCACGCCGGTTTCGGCCCGTTTCCGGCGCTAAATTGCCGCGCCGCGCATCCAAGAGCCCGGGCACAGGCATGTGTGTGGGCAAGGGATAGATCAAGAAGGGATGCTTCATGAAAACGATGATTGCCGCGCTGGTCGCGACCGTGAGCCTGTCGGCCGGTGTGATGGCGCAAGAGCTGGCCTTTGACCGCGCACGCGACAACACCCCCGTGCTGTATTTCTCCGGCGTGCAGAGTGAGCTGGCCGGGGGCGCCACCGAGGTGCTTGTGCTGGGCACGCCGCATCTCAACGGCATGCGCGACGAGATCCCGCTAGCGGATCTCGCACTGCTGCTCAACCGGCTGGAGGCCTTTGCGCCGGACTTGATCGCCATTGAGTCAGCGGCCCTGTTCAATTGCGATATCGTGCGCCGCTATGCGGAGATCTATGAGGGTGTGGCTAATCGCTACTGCACCGACCCGACACCGGCCCTGGCGGGTCTGGACCTCGACCCGGTCGCGGCCCGTATCGCGCTGTATGAGACGCTGCGGAACCTGCCGGACACGCTTGAGCCGGCCCAGCGCCGACGGCTCGCCGCCCTGTTCTACGCAACCGACGACGCCAATTCCGCAGCCCTGCAGTGGATGCACCTTGCGCCGGACGAGCGCGTTGAGGGCGATGGCGTGAATGCGGACCTGGTGCAACGGCTCAACCAGCGCCTGGGCTCGCATAATGAGACCGTCTCCATTGCGGCCGTGCTGGGCGAACGACTAGGCCATCAGCGCCTGCACCCGATGGATGATCGCATGTCCCAGATTGCCTACGTCTTCTCGGGCGAGGCCCTGAGCCCGACCCTGCGCGAGATGTGGCAGCAGAACCCGGTCGGCATGGGCCCGATCCGGCAAGCCCTGGCCGAGACGCTGGGCAGCCCCGAGGCCGTGCTGGCCTATTACCGCGAACTCAACAGCGCGGCCTTACAGCGCGGCACCGTCGACAGCGATTTCGGGCCGGCCGCGCAGAACACCGCCAACGACAATATCACCCGCCACTATCTTGCCTGGTGGCAGGCGCGCGGCCTGCACATGGCCGGCAATGTCATGAGTGCGGCCGCCGCCGAGCCCGGCGCGCGGATTCTCGTCATCGTCGGAGCCTCGCATAAATCCTATTTCGAGGCCTATCTGGACCAGATGCACGATATCGAACTGGTCGATCTGGACACCGTCCTGCACGACTAGACACGGCCCACTGGCCGCCTGCCCGCCTCCGGACTAGGTTCAGCGGATCGAATTTGGAGGCAGGGCATGGAACACTTCACACCATGGAGCGCGCTGGCCGGAGGTGAGTTGATCGGACTGGCCACAGTCCTCTTGATGTTCGCCAATGGGCGTATTGCCGGGATCAGCGGCATTCTGGGTGGATTGCTCTCTCGCCCCGATGGCGACAGTGCCTGGCGGCTCTGGTTTATCGGCGGCATGCTCGTCGCGCCCCTGCTGGTCACGCTGGTTAGCGGCTCGGCGCCTGATTTCGTCATGCAGGCCGACTGGTGGGCGGTGATCCTGGGCGGATTGCTGGTCGGGGTCGGAACGCGCCTCGGCTCGGGATGTACATCCGGACATGGCGTCTGTGGCCTGTCGCGACTCTCCCTGCGCTCGCTCGCGGCCGTAGGAATTTTCATGACCACAGGCATGGTCACGGTCACCGTCCTGCGTCTGGCCCTGGGAGGTTGATATGAACCGCAATCTCGCCGCTGGCCTCTCAGGCCTCGTCTTTGGCATCGGCCTCACAGTCTCGCAGATGGTCAACCCGGCCAAGGTTCTCGCCTTTCTCGACATTCTCGGAGACTGGGACCCCAGCCTGTTGTTCGTGATGGGCGGTGCCTTGCTGGTCACTGCGGGCGGCTATCGCCTGGCCTGGATGCGACCGGCTCCACTTTACGCAGAGCGCTTCCAGGTGCCGACCGACACATCCATTGACCGCAAGCTCGCCCTTGGCGCCGTGATGTTCGGTGCAGGCTGGGGGCTGGTCGGCCTGTGCCCTGGCCCTGTCATAGCTGCGTTGACGCTGGGTGGCCCGAAGATCTGGGTCTTCCTGCTGGCCATGCTGGCAGGCATGGTGATCCACCTGAAAACTCCGGTCGGGAAATGGGTCGAGGCGTGAACTGACCGCCGCTCGCACGCGCTCGGGCATCACGATGAGGGGTTTTCAAAAAAACTCTCCCCCGCCGCCCCCCGCTTGGCGGACCTGCAGCGATGGGAATTTCTCCAGATTTGCGCAGGACTTAGCGTGCGCCCACCAGGACATTCGCGTTTCGAGTCAATTTTTTCCTATTAATTTCATCAATTTACCTCGAGGCATTTAGCGCTCGCGCAAGACCTGCCGGGCTTCAATTGCTGTATGGAGCGAATTCGCGCTCCAGCTTGCAGAGGGAAACACATGAGCCCAGAGGCACGCCCCCCCAAGGCCCAGGTCGTTGTGTTTGCATCCCAGAAAGGCGGGTCCGGCAAAACGACTGTTTCCGCCCACGTCGCTGTTGAAGCCGAACAATGCGGCGCCGGCCCTGTCGCAATCATCGATACGGATCCACAAGGCTCAATGGCCAAGTGGTGGAATGCGCGCGAGGCTCATGAACCGGCTTTTGCCCACGTCTCGGTTCCCGACCTCGCGCATGACATCGATGCGCTGAGCGATGCGGGCTACAAGCTGATCATCATCGACACGCCACCCGCAGTGACATCGATGATATCGGAAGTGGTCACCCACGCCGATCTGGTGATCGTCCCCACCCGTCCAAGCCCCCACGACCTTCGGGCTGTCGGCCCTACAGTGGACATCGTCCAGAACCAGAACAAGCCGCTCATCTTCGTGGTCAATTCGGCCACGGCCCGGGCGCGCATTACCGGCGAGACCGCCATAGCGCTCTCCCAGCATGGGACCGTGGCGCCAGTGACCATGCATCACCGGGTCGATTTTGCGGCCTCGATGATCGATGGCCGAACGGTTGGCGAAGCGAATCCATCCGGCCGCTCGGCCGGGGAAGTGACGCAACTCTGGGCCTATCTTGATGAAAGGCTCATGCGTCTGCGCGGTGATACGAGCGCGCTCATCGACCATCCTTCCAAAACCTTTGAGGAGAGCATTCTCTCCCCCGTCCCGCAGGCGCTGTCCAACCTGCAAAGAGCCGGAAAACAGGCCGCCGAGGCCGCCATCGCGCACAGTGAGACACCGCAAGAGCCTCCTGCCCAGCCATCGGAGTCCGCGCACCGTTTCGGGGATGTCAGCGGGGATTGGGACGGCGTAGAACGCCGGGTTGAAGATCGCGGGCCGCCGCCCGGTCGCCCGGAGCGTCGCCAGCTCGCCAGGCAACCCTTTGGTCGCCGCTTGAACGCTTCGGGATAGACAGAATGCCAAAATACGCCAGCCTGCATGCCGGCCTCCTCGCCAGGAAAGGTGAGGCACAACCAGCTCCCGTGACCCAGATCGGAGCAGTTTTCCCGTCCCACGCCGAGGTTCCCGAACCGCCTGTGGGAACGCCCGAAAGGAGACGTCCGCCTGCGCCTGCACCCGCATCTGAAACGATAGCTGACTTGCGGCGACATCCTGCGACCGCCCGACACAAGACGACCGTGCGCCTCAATGACGAACAGCGACGGCGGGTCCGGCTTGCGGCAGTTCAGCTCGAACGCTCTCAGCAAAGCCTCATCAGCGAAGCCATTGATGAATTCCTGGACCAGTTGTGCGAGCGCGAGCTTCCGCATTGTCATTGCCTTAAAAAGCGGTAACGGGGACGTTTGTCCGGGCATTCCCCCTCGGACTTCAAACAGCCTGCATGCTAGACAAGTATTGCTGGATCTCTGCACGGTGCAGAGACATGTGGGAGTGTATCTGTATGAAAAACCTCGTCCTGGGAGTGGCGTCTTCCCTGGCACTGTCCGGTGCTGCCTATGCCGAACCGCCGATGTGGCGTGTCAGTGATGCGGACAGCGAAATCTACCTGTTTGGATCTGTCCACGTGCTCAAGCCGACCACGCAGTGGCGCACGGAAGCACTGAATTCGGTCATCGAAAGTGCCGACGAGATCTATTTCGAGCTTCCCATGACCGCTGAGGCCCAAGCCGCAGGTCAGGCACTTGTCCCGCAATATGGCGTGGATGTATCGACGCCCCTGAGCAGCAAGCTCTCTGCCGAACAAAACGAGCAACTCGCCCGGGTCGCCGGACAATTCGGCCTGCCGGCGACACAGCTGGAGCCCCTGCAGCCCTGGCTCGTCAGCGTTACCCTGTCCATGCTGACCCTGCAGGCGCAAGGATATGATCCACTCTCCGGTGTCGAGCTGACACTGGCGGGTGAAATCGAGGACAGTCGCGAACGTTTTGTGGAGACCTATGCCGACCAGTTCGGGTTCTTCGCCAATTTGAGTCCGGAAGTTCAGGTCGAATTTCTCGACATCACCATGGATGCGATCGAAGAGGATCCGGCGGCGCTCGACCCGATTGTTGACGCCTGGGAATCCGGTGATATCGACACGCTGGACACCCTGTTCCACGAGGGCATGCGCGCGTCCGGGGACGAGGTCTACAACGCTTTGATCCTGTCTCGCAATGAGAACTGGGTTGGGCAGATTGAAGCCATGATGGCCGGAGCAGGAGAAACCCTGATGGTCGTCGGCGCGGGTCATCTGGTTGGCGAGAACGGTGTGCCCAACATGCTTGTCGAGCGCGGTTATACAGTCGAACGCGTCCAGTAGTCCCGAGAAGATTTCCAAACGACCCGGCTGCCCCGGCGGCCGGGTTTTTGTTTAGTGGAGCGGTCCTGACGCTCGAGATTCCAGCCGGGATGCAATGACATCCTCAATCAGCTCCAGCCGCAACTGGATGGTCTGTGCGGTCAGCAAAACCTGGCGTTCCCCGGAGGAAAACGGACCTTTCATGGCCAATTGGTTGACCAGGGTCGACATGGGCGCAGCCTCGAGGCTGGCCCTATCAATCGTCAGCCCCTCTCCCTGAAGCCAGGTCATCAGCAGGTGCAGGAATGCGCTGCGATCAACGCGCGGCTCCGGATGGTCTTTCAGATCATCAGAAAAGGCCGAATAGTCAGCATGGGCAATGCGATAGGGCTGCAGGGCATCGCGCTCCTCGACCAGTTCAAAACGCGTCAGTCCGTGCAAGGAGATCAGGTATCGCCCATCTGGCGTCTCCTCGAAGGCCGTTATCTCGCCCAGGCACCCAATCGGTGCCAGCATCGGCATCAAACTGCTCCCACCGGGGCGCGTCTGGATAATTCCCAGACATCCTCCCGACCGGCGAGCATCATCCACCATGTTCAGATAGCGCGGCTCGAAGACGTTCAGCGGCAGCGTTTCTCCGGGAAGGAGAACGACCCCCGACAGGGGAAAAAGCGGGATATCCGCTGGAAGCAGATGAGTGTCGGTCACGGCAAGAACATAGTGGCGGCACGCAGGCCCGCCAAGCACGCCCATCAAATTGGAGGTATTATAAGATATGCTGCGCGCAATGGTTGCATAGGGCAACTCGTTATTCGCGTGCTGCGTGTTTCACCGGACATGAGCGGCCAGACAGCCTGGCCTGCCCCTGCTATTCTGAATGAAGAGAGACCCAGCCGGCCGCGCTCGCGGCCAGGCGCGCGATCAGCGCATGCCAGCGACAGCGGGCTGGCCTGCGGATGCAGAGGCCTCCGGCAGGACCATTGTCGCCTCGACCGTATTGCCGACACCGACATAATTCACATTGCCGAATCCGAGCGCCTTGGACAGCTTGATCAGCTTTCCGCGGAAGCCTCCCCGGGTGGGGTTTGCCATTTCGGCGGTTTCCGCATCAATGCCCTCGCCATCATCCTGGATCAGGAGCGACATCAGGCGTCGCCCGCGCTGATAGCGGACCTTGACCATACGGCCCTCGTACAGGCGTTCGCCCATGCGCTTGGCCAGCTTCTGGTTCCACTTGCCCTCGGCCAGGCCCTGGGCCTTTTCCTCGGCCGTGAATTCGAGATTTCCGTGCTCGATGGCACTGGCGAAAATGCAGAACAGGCCGACCGCCGTCTGGCAGGGCTTGGGGGAAATACCGGCGAGGAAAACCGCCAGTTCCTGGGCTTCGGCCAAGGTCTGGATCTGAAACTCGGCATCACCGATGACACGCGCCGCCCCCGGCCCTTCCAGCTTGGCGCGGGCCATGCCCAATTGCTGATCGCGAAACGCGCTGAGGCCGGCGATTGCGTTGGCCAGCGAGCCCGCATCGATATCCGCCGGAAGGTAGATATCCGCGCGTGCCGTTTGTTTGCCACCTGCGGTCACCAGGATTGAACGTTGACCCGGGGCCGCGTTCGACTTGGCCTGGGCGATATAGGCCGAGTGGGCATCATCTGCGACGATAATGGCGACAGGCCCATCCTGGTCCATGGTCGGGCCCATATACACAGTCATGTCCAGGCCCTTGGCGAGGGCACGGGACAGGATGCGTGTCCGGTTGCTGTCAGCCGTGCAAAGCCAGAGACGCTCTGAAACCTTACCGATCGGGGCGACTGCCATGTTATCTCCACAGGCGAAAGATCGCGACAAGCGATACCAAAACGCGAATATCCACTGAACACATTAACAATAACTATCCTGCCGTCGGCGATGACATATGGTCATTTAGCCTCGACCCAGGCGGCCATGCGGTCGATGGCCTCAACCACGCGCGGTGCAATCGTGACCAATCCATCCCGGTCGAGGCCGATGCCACCAGCCACATCGTCGAGCGCCTGCGCCCCGTCAAAATCGACAAAGGCCAGACGCAGGGAGAGCTCTGACCCCGGCCGTCCGAAGGCAAGACCGGGAAGCGTGGCGACACCCGTTTCTTCCAGCAGGCGTGAACACAGGGAACGGCTGTCAGAAACACCGCGCGCTGCCAGCCGGTCACGGAGGCCCTCGAAATTCGGGAAGGCATAAAATCCGCCGCGGATCGGATTGAGTTCGGCCCCCGCCCCCTCCAGCGTGGTGGTGACATAGTCAGCGAGCGCGGCAAGTGATTGGCGCGAGCCATCTAAATAAGCCTCGATATCCTCGCCACCGTCAAACGCCACACAGGCGGCGTGCTGGATGGGTGCCGAGACGGAGGTATAGGTCTCGCTGGCCGCACTGGCCATGGCCTGGCGCAACCAGGCCAGTGATTTCGGAAAGGCAAAAAAGCCTAAACGCCAACCGCCGGCACCCGCTCATTTGGACAGACCATCGGAGATGATTGTTCCGCCTCGATAATGCCGAGCCACGGAGTCGTGCTTACCGTCGAACTGCACCCCGCCATAGATTTCGTCAGACAGCACCAGCACCCGGTGATCACGCGCCACGCGGGCGATCTCATCCAGCGCCTCGGGCGTATATGCGGCACCGGTCGGATTACCCGGCGAGTTGAGGATCAACAGCCTTGGCCGCGCCGGGTCGTCGCTGCAGATCTCGTGCAGAGCTTTGGCAGTAACACCCCGACCGTTTTCGATATCGGTGGGTAGCCATGTGATCGGGCGGCCGAGAATGTGCGCTTACGGTGCATAGGACACCCAGCTGGGGGTCGGAATGACCAGATCGCCGTAATTAGCCATCTGGACGAGGAACATCAGTTCCTTGGTCCCAGGCCCGACGAGAATGTCGTCCGGGTCGAAATCAAGGCCCTGGGTCCGCTGGAGAT
The DNA here is from genome assembly GCA_017643585.1 of Maricaulis sp. Classification (GTDB taxonomy): domain Bacteria; phylum Pseudomonadota; class Alphaproteobacteria; order Caulobacterales; family Maricaulaceae; genus Maricaulis. The sequence goes on along the minus strand of JAEPND010000024.1, from coordinate 21,563 downwards.
ATCTACATATGGACGCGCGCAGCTTGTGAAGTCCCTGGACCGGCAGGTAGTCCTTCTGGTGCGCATTGTCGGCGAGCGCTTTGCGCAGGCGTTCGGGCACCGGAAAAGGCGACTGCCCCAGGCCAAGCCGGAAGACCTCCCGCCCCTCGGCCTGCAAGGCCTGCGAGCGTTCATTGATCTCGAGCGTTGCGGAAAGTGGCAATCCACGCAGATTGATGTTCAGCTGTACAGCCGGGGACAATTCTATCGGTTCAGGTCGTATCTGGCTCATGGAACCAGAATAAATAAGCAAATTGAGAAATCGTGTATCGCAACCGAGAGACTAGGCGTCGCGGTCGGTGACAACACCGGCCAGGCGCTCGCGGCGGGTCGGGTTGCGATAGAAGATATGCGTGCCGATCCGGCGTGTGCGCACCAGGCTGTCATTCCAGTGCGGGTCAACAGCAGTGGTGTGATAGTGCGTGGCGCGGCGGGTGATGTCGCGGCGGAAGCCCATGAAGACGTGCAGTGCCACTTCCTGTGAACGCGTCCAGGCGCGACCGCGCGCCCCGCGTTCCAGGGATCCATCACAGGTAAAGGTGAACTGACAACCGGTTCGGCGTTCAGAGCCCTGGTACACCACACCACAGATCGAATCCGGATAGGCGGGATGATCCTTGCGGTTCATGACCACTTGCGCCACGGCCAGCTGGCCTTCCTGGCGTTCACTGCGCGCCTCGTAATAGATCGCCTCGGACAGGCAATTCAGCTCACGGGCCTGGTCACTCGCCAGTTCAAAATGTTCGAACTCGAAGGTGCGCAGCATGGACAGTGGACGCGATTCCAGGCGAACACCGTCCTGTCGATCCGCCACAAGCTGCAGGGCGCCCATGCTGATCGGATCGGGGTTATAGGCATCCTCGCGTTCCGAAGCCGTGAGGTAACGTGAGGCGATCGCCATGACGGCCAGGTTCTCGTCCTGTACGCGGGCGCGATGAGAGGCCGCATTCATGGCCCCGACAACAGCAAAGCACAACAAGATCATCGCCAGCAAATGAATTGCTGTCGCGACCTGCTTTTGCTGGCTGCGTGCCGTGTCCATATCCATGCGCTCTATCGAACTCATCGCGTTATCATAGCCGCATCGTCTCTCGACGCGCGTATCATGAAAAATTTCGCTGAATCTTTCATGAATTGAGCGCGCCTATCTAGTGAGCCGGACCTTAGCGGTCAAGCACTCCGTAGGCTTACAAATATGAAATGAATCGCCTCCCGAAAGAAGCGATCCGTTTCTTTACTTTTTATCAACCACTTAAGACTGGCGACGGAGACGTGCCTGAGCGGCCGCCAGACGCGCAATTGGCACGCGGTATGGCGAACAGGACACATAATCCAGGCCCGTTTCCTCACAGAAATCAATAGAGGACGGGTCGCCACCGTGTTCGCCGCAAATGCCCAGTTTCAGGCCTTCACGGGTGGCCCGACCCCGTTCCGCAGCGATTCGCACAAGGTCGCCGACCCCGTCCTTGTCGAGCGAGACAAACGGATCTTTCTCGAAAATACCCGCTTCCAGGTAATCGCCCAGGAACTTGCCGGCATCATCGCGCGACAGGCCGAAGGTCGTCTGGGTCAGGTCATTCGTGCCGAAGGAGAAGAACTCCGCATCATGAGCGATGTCACCGGCGCGCAGGGCCGCACGCGGAAGCTCGATCATGGTGCCGATCAGGTATTGCGGCTGACCGCCGGTTTCCTCGGCCACGGCCTGGGCCACGCCCGCGACACGCGCCTTGAGGATGGCCAGCTCGGCAGAGGTCGCGACCAGCGGGATCATCACCTCGGCCACCGGCTTCACACCGGTTTCCTTTTCGACCGCCACCTGGGCTTCGAAAATGGCGCGAGCCTGCATCTCGTAGATTTCCGGATAGGTGATACCCAGTCGACAGCCGCGATGGCCCAGCATCGGATTGCTTTCCGCCAGGTCCCGCGCGCGCTGCATCAGCAGATCCGCCGGCAGGCCGGTCGCCGCAGCAACATCGGCCACATCCTCTTCGGTGTGCGGCAGGAATTCGTGCAGCGGCGGATCCAGCAGGCGGATCGTGGCCGGACGGGTTTCCATGATGCGGAAGATGGCTTTGAAGTCATCGCGCTGCATCGGCAGGATCTTGTCCAGCGCCGTCACGCGACCGTCCTGGCCGTCGGACAGGATCATCTCGCGCACGGCCGCGATACGGTCGGCGTCAAAGAACATGTGCTCGGTACGACAAAGGCCGATGCCCTCAGCGCCGAACTCGACGGCCGTCTGACAATCCGCCGGGGTTTCCGCATTCGTGCGGACCTTCATGCGGCGCGACGCATCGGCCCAGCTCATCAGCTTGGCAAAATCACCGGTCAGTTCCGGCTTGATCATCTTGGCTTCGCCAAACAGGACCTGGCCGGAGGCGCCATCAATGGTGATGATCTCGCCATCGGTGATAGTGCGGCGCCCAACCGTGAACTGCTTGCTGGCGTAGTCGATCTTGATCTGGCCGGCGCCGGAGACACAGGGACGCCCCATGCCACGCGCTACCACAGCCGCGTGCGAGGTCATGCCGCCGCGCGCGGTGACAATGCCTTCAGCTGCATGCATGCCGTGAATGTCTTCCGGCGAGGTCTCGATGCGCACGAGAATCACTTTCTCACCGTCCTTGGCACGCGCTTCTGCCTCGTCACTGTCGAACACGACGGCGCCGCAAGCCGCGCCCGGCGAGGCGGGCAGACCGGCGGTCAGCACGTCACGCGTGGCTTCCGGATCGAGTGTCGGGTGAAGCAGCTGGTCCAGCTGGGCCGGGTCTACACGCATCACCGCGTCAGTCTCGGAGATCAGGCCTTCGCTGGCCATGTCGACAGCGATTTTCAGCGCGGCCTTGGCGGTGCGCTTGCCGTTCCGGGTCTGCAGCATCCACAGGCGACCGCGTTCGACCGTGAACTCGATATCCTGCATGTCGCGATAATGGCGCTCGAGCTTGTCGAACACCGCGGCCAGCTCGGCATAACTCTCCGGCAGGGCCTGTTCCATGGACGGTGACGGATCTCCCATCTTCTCGCGCATCGCCTCGGTCAGGCATTGCGGCGTACGGATGCCGGCCACGACGTCCTCGCCCTGGGCGTTGATCAGGAATTCGCCGTAATAGCCGGTGTCGCCGGTAGACGGGTCACGCGTGAAGGCCACGCCGGTCGCAGACGTCTCGCCCATATTGCCAAACACCATAGCCTGGACATTGACGGCGGTGCCCCAGCTGGCCGGGATATCGTGCAGCTTGCGATAGGTCTTGGCGCGATCGGTCATCCACGAGCCGAAGACAGCGCCAATGGCGCCCCACAGCTGTTCGCGCGGGTCGGACGGGAAGTCGCGGCCCAGCTCGCTGGCCGCAGCCTGCTTGTATTCGCGAACAATGGTTTCCCAGTCTTCCGCCGTCAGCTCGGTATCCAGGGAGTAGTCATTCTCTTCCTTGAAGCTCTCCAGGATGTCTTCGAAAATGCCGTGATCCACGCCCATGACGACGTCGGAATACATCTGGATGAAACGGCGATAGCTGTCATAGGCGAAACGACGATCACCGGAGAGCTGGGCCAGCCCTTCCGCGGTTTCGTCATTGAGGCCCAGATTGAGCACCGTATCCATCATGCCCGGCATGGAGGCGCGGGCACCGGAGCGGACCGAGACCAGCAGTGGATTGGACGGATCACCGAACTTCTTGTCGACGGCGGCTTCCAGCTGCGCCAGCGCAGCCTCGACCTGGCCGTTCAGTTCGCCGGGATACTGGCGGTCATTTTCATAGAACGCGGTACACACACCAGTGGTGATGGTGAAACCCGGCGGAACCGGCAGGCCCAGCTTGGCCATCTCGGCGAGGTTGGCACCCTTGCCGCCAAGCAGCTCACGCATGCCGGCTTCACCTTCGGAATTGCCACCGCCAAAGGCGTAGACCCATTTCGTGTCAGCGTTCATTTGCTTTTGTCCCCAGCTAACCCTCAATCCGGCTGAAATCGGCGACGGAAGAGATCGCCTCGCGGATATCGGAAAGAAGTAGAAGTCGGTTGCGACGCAGGCCTGCGTCATCGGCATTTACAGTGACCGTGTCAAAGAAAGCGTCAATCGGCGCCCGCAACATGGCCAGTGCCGCCATCGCGGCGGTGAAGTCTTCATCGCCCAGCGCCGCGCTTGCTTTCGGACGCGCATCAGACAAAGCCGCGACGAGATCACGCTCGGCCTTCTCCGGTGGGCTGGCGATATAGGCATCCGACGGCGCTCCGTCATAGTTCGCGTCGTCTTTCTTCTCCTCGGCCTTGAGGATGTTGGACGCACGCTTGAAGCCTGCCAGAAGCGCCGCACCATCCTCGGTGTCGAGGAAAGCCTGAAGCGCCCGCGACCGCGCGGTCACCCGAACAAGATCGTCATCACCGAGTGCGAAGACCGCATCGATCACGTCGTGGCGGATTCCTTCATAGCGCAGGTGGACTTTGAGCCGGTCAGCGAAAAACTCGAGAAGGCTTGCAGAAAACACGTTCGGATCCGCCAAGGGACCGGCCACATGGTCAGTTTTGGAGATCTCGGTTTCAGAACCGCGATAGTACAGGTCCGGTTTCTCGACATGGCCCAGTTCGACCCGGGCCCAGCCATCAACCGTTTCCACATAATCGCCGGACGCCTGGACAATACGGCCATCCTCGGCGCGATAGAGGAAGACATTGGCAGGCTTGTCATAGCTGCGCAGCAAGTCATGGCCGGTCTTATTGACCAGTTTCATGACCGGAAGGCGTGCCTCGACTTCCAACAAAATACGGATCACACCCAGCGCCGCTCGGCGCAGGGCGAACGGGTCCTTTGAACCCGTCGGCTTCTCGTCGATGGCCCAAAAGCCCACCAGCGTGTCCAGCTTGTCAGCGAGCGCAACGGCTGCCGAAACCGGCTCGACCGGGACCTCGTCGGACGGGCCTTGCGGCTTGTAGTGAGCCTTGATGGCGTCAGCGACGGCGGTCTCTTCGCCCTGTTCCATGGCGTAATAGCGGCCCATCGCGCCCTGGAGCTCGGGGAATTCATAGACCATCTCGGAGACGAGATCCGCCTTGGCCAGGCGCGCGGCCTTCTCGGCCAGGTCCGCATCGGCTCCCACGACCGGGGCCAGTTCGCGCGCCAGCGCGGCGACGCGGTCGACCTTGTCCGCCACCGTGCCCAGTTTTTCATGGAAGGTGATCTTGGAGAGCTGATCCGTCATCTCTGACAGCGGCGTCTTGCGGTCATTGTCCCAGAAGTGACGGGCATCGGACAGGCGCGCGGACAGCACGCGGGAATTGCCCGCCGCGATGGCCTTGCCGCCATCGGGGGCCTGCTGGTTGGCCACCGTCACGAAATGCGCCGACAGCTTGGCTGTCTTCGGATCGCGCACCGCGAAATATTTCTGGTGCGTCTTCATGGTCAGGGTGATGACTTCCGGCGGCAGGTCCAGGAAATCCGGATCCATCTCGCCCAGCACCGGCACCGGCCATTCGACCAGACCGCACACCTCGTTCAAGAGCCCCTGGTCCTCGACCAGTTCCAGACCGGCATCGCCGCAAGCCTTCGTCGCGCCATCCATGATCAGGCGCTTGCGCTCGTCCGCATCAATGGTGACATGGCCCGCGCCTTCCAGCTGCGCCTTGTAGTCGTCCCAGCCCGTGACCGTGAACGGACCGCGACCGGCGACACGATGGCCCTCGGTCTCATTGCCGGCCTCCAGGCCGAACACCTTGACCGGCACAACGCCACCATCAAACACGCACAGGATCCGCTGGATCGGGCGCACCCAGCGCTGGGCCTTTTCGCCCTCACCGATCTTCATGGATTTCGGCCAGTGGAAGTTCGACAGGATGGCCGGAATGGCATCGGCCAGGACGTCCGTCGTCTGGCGCCCCGGCTTGTCGATCAGGGCGACCCAGAAAGCGCCCTTCTTGTCTTCACGCTGTTCGCAGGCATCCAGGCTGTCCAGACCCGCGCCGCGCAGGAAACCCTCAACCGCCTTGTCCGGCGCGCCAACGCGCGGGCCCTTGCGCTCCTCGCGCACATCCTCGGCCTTTGCCGGCAGGCCGGACATGGTCACGACCAGGCGGCGCGCACCGACATAGGATGCGGTTTCAGCGGCCTTGAGACCGGCCTCGCCCAGCGCCTTGACCATGGCGGCTTCCAGGTCATTGGCGGCCTTGGCCTGCATGCCAGCGGGAATTTCCTCGCAGAAAATTTCGAAAAGGAGGTCGGACATTGTTACCCTGCCAGAGACGCTTGCTGGTGCGCCCATTTTTCTTTCAGCGCCGTATAACCGTCTTCCGGCGCCTTTTCATAGATCAGATCGGTCTCGTCGAATTTCATCCAGGCCTGGGCGCTGCGCGTCCAGATATGGCCGACCGGCCGCAGCTCGCCTGCACCATCCAGCGTGCCCGCACGCACGGTGATGCTGTCACGGCCTTCGGTATCGTGCATCAGGCGGACCCCGCAATCGGGACAGCACCAGCCGATTTTTCCATTGCCGCTGTCAGCGACAAAATCAAAGCGTTTCGGCTCGCCCTTGATGAAGGCAAACCCGTCGCGCGGGACCAGCATGGACATGGCAAAGGCGCTACCGCCCTGGGCCTGGCAATTGGTGCAGTGACAGCAATACAGCGCCGTCGGCTCGCACGTCACGGCGTAACGCACGCCGCCGCACTGGCACCCGCCCTCCCGGGGAAAGCTCATCGCTGGCATGGCCTGCTCCGACATCAGGCGTGCTCCTGTGCGGCCCAGCGCTCCATGAGCGCGTAATAGCCGTCATCGGGGGCTTCTTCGTAAATCAGGTCATCTTCGTGCAGGACCACCCAGTCCTGGGCCGACTTCACCCAGATATGCCCGACCGGACGCAGCTGGGCACGATCATCCAGACAGCTGGCGCGCACGGACAGGGATGGATTGCCCTTGGTATCATTGGCGATACGCGTTCCGCATTTGTCGCAGAACAGGCCCATCTTGGGCTTTTTCGCCGTGCTTTCCTTCTTGATCTCGAACGCGGTCGGTCCGCCCTTGAGAAACTTGAAGCCCTCACGCGGCACCAGCAGCGACATGGAAAACGCCGACGACGTCTCCTGCTGGCTGGCCTCGCTGTGATTGCAATACAGCGTCAGCGGCCGCTCGGTAATCTCGAACCGGATCGCACCACACTGACAGCCGCCGCGCATGGGGAGTTTCATGAGGTTTTCTCCCGTTCTTCATTGTCATCCCTGACGAAGGCCCGGCCTTGAGTCGGGCGAAGATCGGGGACCCATTGCGCCGCGTCAGGCTGGGTCCCGGCTCTACGCCCCGCCTGCGCGGGGCATCCGGCCGGGATGACAAGGGTATGGGCCTTGCTGAGGGTCATTGTTCCGCCCCCAAATCCTGACAAACTGCCGCTTCAGGCCCGAGGCGCTGAGCGCCACCGGCTCCGGTATCAACGATCAGATATCGCCAGCCGACACCCGCATCACAGACATCGCCGCTCAGCAAAACCTCGATCGTGTCGCTTGCCCGCAACTGCCCAAAACTCTCAGCGGTGTTTGATGTCGGCAAGGAACGAACATCTCCGATCCAACTCAGATCGGCTGTCTCGCTAAGACTAAACGCGACCATGACCCAATCGCCATATCGCGCCTGTTCGATGAGCTCGATTTGCGTATCAATGGGCAGAGATGAAGGAATGAGGGTCTCGCTCACATATTGTGACCACATCTCAGCGCTCGTCGGCGCCGCGACGGTATCAACACCGTCGCCGCATCCAACAAGCCCAACTGCGGCAGTCATCAATGCGAGCGTCCTGATCACTCCGCCGCCTCCGACAGCGCCGCGCGTTCGCTGGCGACCCAGGCTTCGGCACAGCCCTTGGCGAGTTCGCGGACGCGGGCGATCCAGCTGGCGCGTTCAGCGACCGAGATGGCGCCGCGGGCATCAACCAGATTGAACAGGTGCGAGGCCTTGAGCGCAAAGTCATAGGCTGGCAGCGGCAGAGGTTTTTCCAGCGCCAGCAGCGCCTTGCACTGATCAGCCGCCTCTTCGAACCAGCGGGTCAGGATCTCGACATCGGCGTGGTTGAAGTTGAAATCGGAATACTGGCGCTCGGCTTCCTGGAAGACATCGCCGTATTTCATGCCGGCGCCGTTGAAATCGAGGTCGTAGACATTCTCCACGCCCTGCACATACATCGCCAGGCGTTCCAGGCCATAGGTCAACTCGCCGGAGACGAGATCGACATCCAGGCCACCGACCTGCTGGAAATAGGTGAACTGGCTGACTTCCATACCGTCACACCAGACTTCCCAGCCCAGACCCCAGGCGCCCACGGTCGGGTTTTCCCAGTCATCCTCGACAAAGCGCACATCGTGCAGCTTGCGGTCGATACCGATGGCGTCGAGCGAACCGAGATAGAGGTCCTGGATATTGGCCGGACACGGCTTCAGCAGCACCTGGAACTGGTAATAGTGCTGCAGGCGGTTCGGGTTTTCGCCGAAACGGCCATCTGCCGGACGGCGCGAGGGCTGCACATACGCCGCTTTCCACGGGCGCGGCCCCAGCGAGCGCAGCGTCGTGGCCGGATGCAGCGTGCCCGCGCCCACCTCGACATCATAGGGCTGCAGGATGGCGCAGCCATGCGAGGCCCAGTAAGCCTGTAGACGGAGGATCAGGTCCTGGAAGGACGGTGCGGATTGGTCAGCCATGTAAGGATATCCCGGCGGGAAAGGCGTTACTCGAATTCGCCGCGACACTAGGCGTGCCCGCCTTTGTAATCAAGCACTCAGCACCTTGTTTCGCTGCACTGCGGAAGATGTGTGGCTTCGCCCCCTCACCCCGTTTGAAATCCTCCCCACCGGGGAGGGGGACCGCGAAGCGGTGGAGGGGCCGAAGCGCGCCAGCGCTGAGGCAGGCTCGCGACGCTCGCCCCCTTCGCCTCCACTTCGTTCCGGCACTTCCCCAGAGGGGAAGATATCGGCTCAGGGCGATGAGGGGGCTAGTCCAGAACCAGCGGCGCGCCGGCCATGATGGCCTGCGCCTCTTCGCTGTATTGTCGGTCGGTCGCGTCGTGCAGAACCAGCGGCGGCAGCAGCGCGGCCGGACTGCGACCGCCGCGGCGCACGCGCACGATCACCCGTTTGGCCGGACGGTCCGGGCGCGGCTGGATCGGCTTGATCAGCACCGAACCAAAAGCCCGCTCGGTCGCCGACAGGATCGCGGGCAAGGCATCGGCGCGGTGGATAATGGTCAGAAAGCCCTGTCCCTTGATGATGCGTGCCGCCATCTTCACCCACAGTGGCAGAGGCGTCTCGCCGGACAGCCAGGCACGCTGTTTTTCCGGATCGGGATGGCGAAGGGCATCCGGGTCATCAAAGAAAGGCGGGTTGAAGAAAACCTGGCTGGCAAAGGGCTCGGCCGGCAGGTCAGCGATGTCACCGCAATGAACCTCGGCTCGGTCAGCCAGCCCGTTCTCGGCGAGGTTCCGGCGCGCCAGCTCTGCGGCCCACTCCTCGACTTCCCAGGCTGTGAAACGCACATCGCTCAGCCGCTTTGCCGCACACAGCAAGGCTGCGCCGGGGCCGCAGCCGAACTCCACCACATGCTCGCCCGACCTGGCCGACAGGCTGGCGGCCAGCATCACCGCGTCCATGCCGGCCCGATAGCCCTTGACTGGCTGGTGCATCAGCACCTGCCCGCCCAGCAGCGTGTTGGTGTTGGTCTCGCGCATCAGGATGGATCAGTCGACTTCAGACCGTTCCGCCTCATCAAAAGCAATGCGAAGTGCCTCGCGCGCCGCATGCTCATCCTCGTCATCGACCATGACCCTGCGCTGGCTGAAAGGAATATCGCCTCCGTAGAGGCTGGAGACATGCTCATCAAGCACGACCGACTCGATCCCCGCCTCCTTCAAGACGGCTTGGGCGAAGGAGAGCTTCACCGGATCATCGACTTTAAACACCAGTTTCACGGAGACTTGTCCTCCTGCGCTGAATTGCCACCGCCTTCATTACTTGCAGCGATTGGCCGGGATTTCTATTGTCACTGTGTTTCTTCCAGTCGCAAGGGGTGCACCGGCGTGGACAGCATGGTCAGCGTAAAAACTTCGGTGCCGGAATCTGTGCCCAGTCTCAATGCCGCTGAACGCCTGGCCAAGCTGGCCTATGATGACATGCGTCGTGTCGATGCGCTTATCCTCGAGCGCCTGGACAGCCATGTCGAACTGATCCCGGAACTGGCCAAATACCTGATCGAAGCCGGTGGCAAGCGGGTTCGCCCGATGATCACCGTCGCGGCCGGCAATCTGCTGGGCTACACCGAAGACTCCGTGATGAAGCTGGCCGCCGCCGTGGAATTCATCCACACCGCGACCCTGCTGCATGACGATGTGGTCGACGAGAGCGGCATGCGCCGCGGCAAGACGGCCGCCAATCTGATCTGGGGCAATGCCTCCAGCGTGCTGGTCGGCGACTTCCTGTTTGCCCGCTCCTTCTCCCTGATGGTCGAAGCCGGTTCGATGAAGGCCCTGGGTGTTCTGTCTGCCGCCGCCTCCACCATCGCCGAGGGCGAGGTCCGCCAGCTCTCTGCCGTCAAGGACACCTCGGTCTCCGTCGACACCTATATGCAGATCATCGACGCCAAGACGGCCGCGCTCTTCGCCGCTGCCGCCCAGGTCTCCGGCATTGTCGCCAGTCGCAATGCGGCGGATGAAGAGGCGCTGGAAACCTATGGCCGCGAGCTCGGCCTGGCCTTCCAGCTGGTCGATGACGCGCTGGACTATGGCGGTCGCGCCTCCAAGCTGGGCAAATCGGTCGGCGATGATTTCCGCGAAGGCAAGGTGACGCTTCCGGTCGCGCTGTGCATCGCCAAGGCCGAAGGCGAGGAAGCCAGCTTCTGGCAACGTGTGATCGCCGAAACCGATCAGCGCGATGGCGATTTCGAGCAGGCGCTGGCCTATATGAAACAACACGGAACGATCGACGCCACGGTCAAACAGGCGAGGGACCACGCCAAGGCTGCCCGCATGGCCCTGCAACGCTTCCCGGCCAATGAATGGCGCACCGCCCTGGAAGACCTGGCCGATTTCGTGGTCGAACGCGCCTACTGATTTTTCAGCCCGATAACAGGATGTGTTGATGTTTCTCGCTCTCGCCTCTGCGTTCGCAATCACCCAGGCGCTCGAGGACGCTGCGCCGCTGAGCGCCCTCCAGCAGGATGTCGAACAGGTCTGTGCGCTGGTGCCGGAACACTATGCCTATTTCGAGAGCCGCGCGGCGCATTGGGACGCGGCCTGCGACCTGGCCCGCGCCGAAGCCGCGCAGAGCGAAGGGGCTTATGTGCTGGCCGTGCTCGAGGGGCTGATCGACGCGCTCTACGACACACATATCAACCTCAACACCAACAACCAGACCTCGCCCTGGCTGATACCGTCCGGATCACAGATCCGGGTTGCCGAACAGGCTGATGGCCAGGTCGTCGTCACGGATGTCAGAACCGGAAGCCGGGCCGAAGGCCTAGATATCCGGCCGGGCGATGCCCTGCGCACGATCAATGGCCAGGCCCCGATGGAGGCGGCGCTGCGCCGGATGCGCACCGGAGACACCGATCTGCCAGCCCGACGGGACTGGGCCCTCAACGCAGCCGTGACCGGCTATCGCCATGAAGCGCGCCGCTTGCAGCTGGAACGTGATGGCGAGGTTTTCGAGGCCACGCTGGGCGGTTTTCCCGCGCGCCGGACCGGAACGCCGGTCAGCTACCGCATGCACGCTCCGGGGGTGGGTCTGATCCGCATCAATAACAGCCTTGGCCGCGATGAAACCGTCGCCGCCTTCAACGCCGCACTGGCTGAGCTCGGCGATATCGACACGCTGATCCTGGATCTGCGCGATACGCCTGGCGGCGGCAATACCTCGGTGGCCGAGCCGATCCTTGGTCGCTTCGTGCAGACGCGCACCGCCTACCAGCGGATCGAGCCCACTGACGCGCCCGCCTGGATCCGCCATGTCGGCCCGGTCGCGCCCTATGCGGACGTCGCGCTCACCGTGCGGGTGGGCGGCTGGACCGGATCCATGGGAGAAGGCATGGCGATCGGGCTGGATGCGATGGGACGCGCAGACGTCATGGGCCGCCCCATGGCGGGGCTGGCCGGAGGCACTGAAGGCTTTCACCTGTCCGGCGGGGACCTGATGCTGTGGATGCCGACCTATAATCTCGCGCACCTGGATGGAACCCCGCGCCATGAATGGGTTCCGCCAGCGCGCGAGGATTGATGCAAACTACTGCGTGGTGTCCATGCCGCGGGCGCGGACATGGCGTCGCACGGCCTGGTGGAAGACCGTGAAACCGGCCGTGCTGGCAGCAAACGCCAGGAATTTCACCAGCGCTGACTGCTCGTGCACCAGCCAGGCCAGCAGCGCCGCGATGGCGCCCAGCATGACCCAGATGAGGGCCACACGACCATGGCTCCAGCCCAGCCGGATCAGCAGCTGATAGGCATGCGCGCGATGCGGGGTGAACAGGCGACGTCCGGCCTTTGCCCGCGCGCCCATCGTCAACAGCACATCGCCCAGGATCGGCAACAGGATCAGCGGCACCAGCCACACCGCGCCCTTCGAGGTGGTGGACGCCCAGTATAGCGCCAGCCCGCACAACAGGACGGATATGCCCAGCGAGCCGGCATCGCCGCTGAACAGGGATCCCCGGGCGCCAAAGATCGGCGCATTCCACAGGGCAAAGCCCAGCTGGGCCAGCGCGAAGAGGATACAGATGGCAGCGAAATCATCCTCGCCCATGGCGGCCAGGGCGAGTGTCGCTGGCACCAGACCCGCCACCATCAGCCCGTCGGACCCATCCATGAAATTGACGGCATTGACCGTGGTGAACACGAACAGCGCCGAGCCCAGCAATCCGAGCACCCAGGGCAGCTCCCATCCCAAATTGGTCACGGGCCCTGCAGTGAAGGCCACGGCCAGCGAGATCGAGCTCAACGCCGCGAACTTGATCTTTTCCGAGAGGGTGAAGAGGTCGTCGAGCAGCCCCACCAGGCCGGCCAGGGTTGCAAGCACCAGGATGGCGATCAGCATCGAGGCCAGGTGTGGCGCATCAAGCGGCTGCACGGCAACCGCGGCAGCAAACCCGGCCAGCACGCCGACACCACCTCCGCGCGGGGTGGGATCGGAATGACTGGAACGGGCATTGGGATGGTCCAGTATCCCCGCCTCACGCACGACCAGCGAGAACAGCGCGCTGAGCACGAAGGCAAACCCCATGGGCAGCCAGGGATTGAACAGGTCTAGCACCAGTCCAGCTCGCCGTCCTTGAAACCGGCCAATCCGACCTCGACCGAGAAGCCTTCATAGGCATCGGCCGCCTTCTCGGCATCGGCATCATCCTCGAAGATCGCGAAACAGCTGGCACCGGAACCGGACATGCGAACCAGGTCCACACCATCCTGCCGATCGAGCCATTGCAGGGCCTTCTTGATTTTGGGCTGCACCCGCATGGCCGGTCGTTCAAGCGAATTGGGCTCACGCGAGAGCCAGTCGAGCACATTGGGGCCACGCCCCTTGGCCTCTTTCAATTCGGCCGGCTGCGTCTCGTCGAACGCCTCGAACACCTTGCCCGTCGAGACTCTCACCCCGGGATTGATCAAGACGGCATTGAAGGCCGGGAAATTATCGATCAGCTCGATCCATTCGCCGATCCCGCGCATGCGCAGCGGCCGGGAATAGACGCATGCCGGAACGTCCGCACCGATCGACAGACCAATCCGGGCCAGTTCATCCAGCTCCAGGTCCAGCTCCCACAACTGGTTCAGCGCCCGCAGGGTCGCTGCAGCGTCCGCGGAGCCGCCGCCGAGGCCTGCGGCCACCGGGATTTCCTTGTGCAGATGGATCATCGCACCCTTGTCGATCCCTGCGTGATCCTGCAGGGCACGCGCGGCCCGGAGGACGAGATTATTCTCCTCCTCGATCAGATCCTCAGAGGCCTCGCCTGACATCGACATCATCAAGGCGATCTCGTCGCGCACGGTAATGGTGTCGCCCCAGTCGGCGAAGGTCACAAGACTATCGAGCGGATGATAGCCATCCTCACGCGCGCGGCCGACACGAAGAGAGAGATTGATCTTCGCCGACGCAAATTCGGTTATTGCCCCACTCACGGGTTGGAAGTCTCCGTCGCCAGGTCTTCCGCGGCATTGTTCTCCGCGGTGATGGTTTCAGCTTCGGGAAGGCCGTTTTCCAACCGCTCCCGTGCACCCTCGATTTCGGCCGGGTCGGCCTCGAGGTCAAGCGTGCGGCGCCACTGGAAACGCGCCTCCAGCTCGCGCCCGACACGCCAATAGGCATCGCCGAGATGGTAATTCGCCGTCGCGCTGCCTGGGTCGAGGGTCGTCGCGCGTTCCAGTTCCCGCACAGCCGCCTCGTAATTGCCGAGCCGGTAGTGGGCCCAGCCCAGGCTGTCGATGATATGGCTTTGCGAAGGCTCCAGCATCGCCGCCTGCTGCACCATGTCGAATGCCTGGTCGAGATGGCGGCCATTGTCCAGCCACAGATATCCCAGATCGTTGAGCACCTGCGCCTGGTTTCCGTCAATCTCCAGCGCCGTCAGGTATTGCGCCTCCGCCTGGTCCAGCTCGTCCAGAAGGTAATGACAGGAGGCCGCAAAATAGTGGTAGCGCCAGTCCGGCAACTCACCCGCCTCGTTCTGTCGCGCGATCACCTCCTCGTACAGGCCGATGGCGTCGCCACAGCGATCCGTGACGCGATAGATATCAGCGAGGATCAGTCGCGCCTCATCGTCACCGGTCTGATCGAGCAGACGCTGGGACATGGCCGCTGCCTGGTCCAGCCGGTCGAGCCGGGCCGTCAGCCAGATCAGGTCGATCTGGGCGGGGATATAGAAAGGCCCGGAACGGATGGAGGTGTACTCGGACAACGCGATCTCGGGGAAATTGATCCTCTGCAGCGTTTCGCCCAGCAGCACGCGATTGGGCGCATAATCCGGGGACAGGCGCTGGATCATACGCAGGTAGATCACGGTCAGGTCCATGTCCGCCTGCGCCGCAAGGCTGGCCGCCGGGCCGAACAGGCTCAGCGCCGCGAATTCGGACACGGTCGGTCGCGACGGCGCGCGCCCGCCCGTCTCAACACGCTGCAGGGCTTCCAGGATGCTGGCCTCGTCCGGTGCGCCGTTCAGATAGGTCCGATACAGCGTCTCGGCAGCATCAAGCTCGCGTCGGCGCTCCAGGAAACCACCATAAACCTCGACTGCCATACGGCGGAATGGAGTGGCAAAGACCGTCGAACGATACAGCTCATCCGCCTGCGTATAACGCCCCGCGGCTTCCAGCAGCATGGCCCGGTGAAGCGCGATAAACGGTCCCAGATAGCCGGGCGCAGCCATGGTTCGCGCGCCCTCCAGTGCCTCGGCCTCATCGCCAACGCCCATCAGCGCCCAGTGCAGCATGAGCTGGGCGATAAAATCGTTGAACGGGCCGTAGTCCGGGGCGTTTTCCAGCAGCAGCCGCCCCTGTGAATAGCGGCGCGCGCGGATCTCCGTCGCTGCGGAGTAGAGGCTGGCCAGACGGCTGGGATCTCCCGCCGCAACAGACTGCTCGGCATAGATGGCCGCCTCATCCATGCGTCCCGACAGCAGCGCTGTGATGTAGGCACGGTCGGCGAGCGTGGCATCACCCGGAGCCCGGTTCAGCGCTTCGGCATAATAGGTCGCAGCCCCCTCGGCATCCCGGTTCACACCGGCATAACGCGCAGCCAGGAAGGCGCCATAGGCGGAAGGTTCATCCTCGGGCGCCAACAGGGTCGCACAGGAAGTCAGGACCAGAGATCCGGCTAGAACAGGCAGGAGGCGAAACGCGTTTTTCATGCGCACAGGTTCGCCTCCCGGGCCCGGAAGTGCAAGCGGCAAGCTCCGCTTGGTTTACATATTGGAGTACATCGGTCCGCCGCCGCCTTCCGGCGTGGTCCAGTTGATGTTCTGGTTCGGATCCTTGATGTCACAGGTCTTGCAGTGCACGCAGTTCTGCGCGTTGATCTGGAAGCGCTGCTCACCCGTGTTTTCATCCTCGATCCACTCGTAGACGCCCGCCGGGCAGTAACGCGTGGAGGGGCCTGCGAACTTTTCAAGTTCAGACGCTTTTTGCAGGGCGTCATCTCCCAGCTGCAAGTGTACCGGCTGGTCTTCTTCGTGGTTGGTATTGGAGATGAAGACCGAGGACAGGCGGTCAAAGGTCAAAACACCATCCGGCTTGGGATAATCGATCGGCTTGTGCTTGGACGCTGGCTCCAGGCTCTGCGCATCCGACTTGCCGTGTTTCATCGTGCCGAACGGCGACCAGCCGCCAAACAGCGTCGTCATCCACATGTCCAGACCGCCCAGGGCAATACCCAGAACCGTGCCGAACTTGGACCAGAGCGGCTTGGCATTGCGGACTTTCTTGAGGTCGTCGACCACCCAGGAGCTCTCATAGGCCGCCTGGTATTCGCTCAGCGTATCGCCCTCACGCCCTTCGCCCAGCGCAGCGAAGACGCTCTCGGCGGCCAGCATGCCGGTTTTCATGGCGTTGTGGCTGCCCTTGATGCGCGGCACGTTCACGAAACCGGCCGAACAGCCCATCAGTGCGCCGCCCGGGAAGGCCAGCGAGGGCACGGACTGCAGGCCACCTTCGGTGATCGCACGCGCGCCGTAGGACAGGCGCTCGGCCCCTTCAAACGTCTCGGCAATCGCCGGATGGGTTTTCAAGCGCTGGAATTCCTCGAAGGGCGAGATGTACGGGTTCTTGTAGTTCAGGTGAACCACGAAACCGATGGACACCAGCCCGTCTCCGAAATGGTATATGAAGGAACCACCACCGGTCTGGCCATCCAGCGGCCAGCCCATGGTGTGCTTGACCAGGCCCGGCTTGTGGTGCTCCGGCTTCACGCGCCACAGCTCTTTCAGACCGATGCCGAATTTCTGCGGCTCCTTGCCGGCAGACAAGTCGTAACGATCGATGAGTTGTTTGGCGAGCGAGCCACGCGCGCCCTCGGCGATCAGCGTGTACTTGCCACGAAGCTCCATGCCCGGCTGATAACCATCTTTCTGGCCGCCATCACGCGCGACACCGAAATCGCCCGTGACCACACCCTTGATAACACCGTCTTCCTCGACGACATCAGCAGCGGGGAAGCCCGGATAGACTTCAACGCCCATGGCTTCGGCCTGCTCGCCCAGCCAACGGCAGACATTGCCCAGCGAGGCGATGTAACAGCCATGATTATTCATCAGCGGCGGGAAGAAGAGTGTCGGCAGGCTGATCGAACCGGCAGCGCCAAGCACTTCGAAAATGTCGGTCGTGACCTCATCCTCGAGCGGGCAGCCATCCTCTTTCCAGTTCGGGAGCAGCTCGTTGAGGGCTTTCGGATCGACCACGGCGCCGGACAGGATGTGAGCGCCAACCTCGGCACCCTTCTCCAGAAGCGCGATGGAAATTTCCTGGCCAGCTTCGGCCGCCAGTTGTTTCAGACGGATCGCAGCAGACAGGCCAGCCGGGCCTCCTCCAACGATAACAACGTCATACTCCATGGACTCACGTTCAACGGCAGCGTCGGTCATGGGTCGGCAACCCCCTCATCAAGAATCATCATAAACCCGGCTTGCGGGCGCCCGGTCTTAGCTTAGGATCAGCCCTTCATCTAGCGCGAGCTGCGCTTAAGATCAAAACATTTACGTTGACGTCCACGTAACCAATGCTTGAACCTGCTGCCCTCACCCCTCACGACGAAAAAGCTCTCCAGGCGCTGATCGACTGGTGGGACGAGGCCGGTATCGAGCTGGATGCGCCGGTCACACGGCTGAAAAAGCGGCCTGCTCCTGCACCGGCACCGCGCCCCGAACCGCCACGCCAGGCGCCGACGCCTCAGCGAACGGCCACACCTGCCGCGGCAATTGCAGCAGGTTTCGGCGAGCCCGAAGTAAAGGGCCCCTCGGCGCAAGATGCCGCCGCCAAGGCGGACAGCCTGGACGCTCTGGAACAGGCGATCACACAATTTGACGGCTGTCCGCTGAAACGCACGGCGCGCAATACGGTGTTCGCTCGCGGCAATCGCGATGCCCGGATCATGATCGTCGGCGAGGCGCCCGGACGCGATGAGGACGAGGCAGGCAAACCCTTTTTCGGCCGCTCGGGCCAGTTGCTGGACAAGATGTTCGCTTCTATCGGCCTGGCCGAGGACGCGCTTTACATCTCCAATATCGTCAACTGGCGGCCGCCCGGGAACCGCAATCCCACGCAGGACGAAATCGCCACCTGCCTGCCCTTCATCGAGCGACATATCGCCTTGAAGGCTCCCGATATCCTGATCGTGGCCGGCGGCGTCGCGGCGCAATCCCTTTTGCGCGAAACGACAGGTATTACGCGCTTGCGCGGCCAATGGCGCGACTATGCGCTCAAGCAGGCCGATGGTTCGGACACTGGCCAGACCATTCCGTGCCTGCCGCTGTTTCACCCGTCCTTCCTGCTGCGCCAGCCCGCCTCGAAAAGAATGGCCTGGCAAGACCTGCTTTCGCTGGATGACCGCCTGCGCAACAGCTAGACTGGCCGCTCGGGCGGCGGGGGCGTTGTGATGGTTGAGTTGGTGTTACGCGTGGCGATGGGCGCGATACTGGCGCTGGTTGTGGGCTGGCCGGTCCGGCGCATGCTGGCGCGCTGGTCACAACGCGAATTTTACCTGCCCTGGGATGCCGGCACACCCTATGCGCCTGAATTCACCCCGCTGCACCACACCCAGTTCGTTCGCTCCAATGACCAGGGCAATTTCGGAGAACTCCTGACCAGCATGATGATGACCAGCCAGGGATGGTGGGCCATTCCCGGCAAGGTCAACGGTCCGCAGGGCATAGACGGCATCTTCATCCGGGCGGAACGGCGCGGCTGGCAAGCGCGGATGATTGAGACCAAGACCAATTCCAGTCGTTACCTGCCCCGCCAGATGAGCGATGAAAAACTGCTCAAGGACCTCGATCGGCTCTATCTGACCGCGCCGGCTAGGCTGGGTCCGGTCTATGCCGGATTGCACAAGGCGGTCCGCCAGGGATCCCGGGGGCTGAGCAAGGAATTGTGGCGCCATTCCCTGCAGGCGGGCCAGACGCAGGCACAGCGCCTCGATCGCGACGGCCAGGCCGGGGCAGATGCCGGTGATCCCAGCAATCCGGCGATGATGCGGGCCCTGTTTGAAGGGCTGCGAGAATTCGACCACACCGGGGCCTCCATCCAAGATCCTGATTCCTGAGAGAAACCAGATTTTCTGCCTTTCGGAGTCATTTTTGTTCTTGCTTTGTTCCGGTTCTGAGTCATAGTCCAGCTCATGACCGAGCGCCCCAGCGGCTACGCCCTTAACGCCCACACTACGACCCCGGATGACACCCCCGTCGCCCCGGGAACCAGCATCAGAGGTCGGGGCGCTCGGTCTAACATCTCGGGACGGTATGAAGCTTTCCAGCGGGAGGCGTTCGACGATGGCTGGGGTGTGGACGGGGAAGAGGTCAGCGCGCTTCGCACAACGGTGCTGAAGGATGCCTCGCGCTCGATTATCGCGACCAACCAGTCGCCCGACATCTCCTTCGATCAGTCCATCAATCCGTATCGCGGCTGCGAGCATGGCTGCATCTATTGTTATGCCCGCCCCAGCCACGCCTATTGGGGGTATTCGCCGGGGCTCGACTTCGAGAGCGTGATCTTTACCAAGCCGGAAGGCGCCAAACTGCTCGAACAGTTTTTCAACCGCCCCGGTTATCGCCCCAAACCCATCGTTATCGGCGCCAATACCGATGCCTGGCAGCCCATCGAAAAGCGGCTCGAGATCACCCGCGATATCCTCAAGGTCTTTGCGCGCTACAAACACCCCGTCAGCTTCATCACCAAATCCACCCTGGTCCTGCGCGATCTCGATATTCTGGGACCGATGGCCGAACAGGGCCTGGCCAAGGGCGCGATTTCACTGACCACGCTGGACCGCAAGCTGGCGCGCGACATGGAACCGCGCGCAGCGGCGCCGCACCGCCGGTTGAAAGCCATTGAAGGCCTGGCTAGTGCCGGCCTACCCGTCACAGTGATGATGGCCCCGATCATACCGGCGATCACTGACCGTGAAATCGAGCCGCTGCTGGAGCAGGCGGCCGGAGCCGGCGCCAGCAGTGCGGGTTATGTCCTCTTGCGCCTGCCCATGGAGATCCGCGATCTCTTCCGGGAATGGCTGGCCGAAAAACGCCCGGATGCGGCCAGCCGGGTCATCTCCCTGATGCGACAGATGCGCGGTGGCCGTGACTATGACCCGACCTGGATGCGGCGTGGCCGTGGCCAGGGCCCGTTTGCCGAGATGATCGCCAAACGCTTCCGCGCAGCCATGCGCTGCCACCAGCTGGACACGCGCCAAAAACCGCTGGACTTCACCCGTTTCGAACGCCCGCTGGGCGATGCGGAACAACCCGGCTTGTTTTGACGTTTCAGTGCCGGTTTTCGATTGAGCGGGACCAATGGCCCTGATAACGTCCCACCCGTTGGGGGACATCATGATCTTGCGTTTGTATCTGGCCGTCATGGCCTGCGTTCTACTGGCCGGGTGTTCGGTGAATTTTCAGCCCTACACGCGCGGCCCATCAGCCGACAGTATCGAAGACTTTGCTGATGAGATGGCGGACGAGCGCCCTGAATTACAGGCTTTCCGACTGGCGATTACCGAGGCGGCACTGGCGGGCGATATCGACGCGATTACCGCGCTCATGCACCCGGATCTGTCCGCATCAGTTTCGCCCGAGCAACTCACCCCGCTTCGCGACCTCGTCCTGGCGGTCCCCATCACCCGGGTCGACATGATCACATATCGTTGGCATCAGCAGGTGCGTGTCGATCAGCCGGACCAAACCACCCTGTGGCTGGAATACATACTGGTCCGGGACGGGGCTCCACTGCTTCACCTGAATATTGCGGCCGAGCAAACCGGCGAAGGACAGCCCTACCTGTTCAGGACGTTTCGGTGGCAGGAATTCGAAGTCGCCTACTGGGAAGATCCTGAAGAGCTGACCCGTCTGCACTATGTAATGATCGCACTGGCGATCTTGTCGCCATTCCTGATCCTGCAATCCCTGATCAAAATCCTCACCACACCCAGGCTCGCTGGGCGATGGGCCTGGTTGCTGGCGATCTTCGTGACCATCCCGACGATCCAGTTTGTCTGGTCGACAGGTGCATTCCAGGTACTCGCGCCGAGCCTGAACGGCGATGGTGGAAACTATACGTTCCAGATTATCCGCTTCATTCTCACCGGCACGGAGATCAGCAAGGGTGGCGACTATCATTCCTGGGTCATCACGACCGGCTTCCCGCTGGGCGCGCTGCTGTTCCACATTCGCTGGTTTACCGGACAGCTGAAACGCAAGGACGATGACGCCCTGCGGATGGAGGGCGCAGCAGACACCGACGCCCGGGTCTAGGTGTCGTTTCTCAAGACGTTGTTCAGCTGGCTGAGCCTTTTGGCTGGCGGCTGTTTGTTGAGAGCATAGTGCG
>JAEPND010000023.1 GCA_017643585.1 Maricaulis sp. | reverse complement strand
TGATCGCTGTTTGCTTCGCATCAACCAGTCTCAAGGCTTCAGCCCGGGTGAACAACCTTATGAGAACTCACACCTAGACCGGGCGTAGTCGGCTTGTCGCTCGGGAAGTGCCGCCATGATTTGTTCCCGTTCCGCGTCGCTGTAACGCGTCCACTTCCCCAGTTCTTCCATCGTGCGGAAACAGCCAACGCACAAACCCGCTTTCGGGTCGACGAAACAGACTTTGACACAGGGTGTTTTGATGGGCGTGCTCATGCTCACTACATCTGATCTGTTCGCGGAGTTGGCAAGGGCCAATCAGTCGCCGCGCCGCGGGAAGAGCTTCGAGCGCAGCCAGCCCCAGGTGGAATTGCCCTTCATCGCGTCGCGGTAGGAATTTTCCATGAAGCGGTCCAGCGTCTCCAGTTCACAGAGCAGGTCGGCGCGGGTTTTCATCGGTTCATCCGGATCCAGACGTTTGACGAGTTTGGCCGGGTTGCCCGCCATGACGGCATAGGGCTCAACATCCTTGGTGATGACGGCCCGGGCGCCGATGACAGCATGGTCGCCAATGGTCACGCCCTTGCCGATAAAGGCGCCATCGCCGATCCAGACATTATTGCCGATCTTCACCGGCTTGAAGGGCGGATTGGGGTCAACGCGGTCATACAGTCCGTGCCAGTCGCAATCGGTGACCGTCGCCTCGCGCGCGATGAGACAGCTATCGCCGATCTCGATCCGACCCGCTGCGAGAATGCGCGTGCCACCGGCCATGAACACATAATCCCCGATCTCGATCGTGCCGGCCTGGTCCTGCGGTGACCAGACGGTGAAACGGATCGGATCTGCGGCGCTGGCGACGAGGTGCAGCTGGTGACCGGCATGAATGTTGGGGCCGAACACTTCGATATTCCACGGACGGACCAGCTTGGGCTTGCGGCCCAGTGTTTCAAAATGCGGCCGGGTGAAATGTCCGGTCCACCAGTTCTCGAACTGCTCCCACAGTCGGTGCATCCAGTAGGGGCGGTGATCGCGTCTCATGTCGGGCTCCGGGCGTGTGGGCTGGCGGATTGGACCAAATTCGTCCAGTTTCGCGCATCACAGCGCACCCACCGTGATTTGTCTCGCGGGCACAACACAAGACGCTGAACACATGAGGTTGAAATGAGCCTGACAGTTGTGATGAGCGCCGAGGAGGTGACCGCCTTTCTCGACGAGGTTTTTCAGCAGGAGACGGCCGGGCGGGGGCGTTTTGTGGTCACGCAGATGCAGCCCGGCGAGACCGAGGTGCGCTTTGCCACCAATGAGCGTCATTTGCGTCCCGGGGGAACCGTGTCCGGTCCGACCATGTTCGCCATGGCTGATGTTTGCGCCTATGCCGTGGTGTTGGGGCATGTCGGCCCCAAGGCTCTGGCCGTGACGACCAATCTCAACATCAATTTCATGCGCAAGCCCGAGCCAGGTGTGCTGATCGGCCGGACGCGGCTGCTCAAACTGGGTAAACGACTGGCGGTCACCGACTGCGAGATTTACATCGAGGGCTCAGACGACATGGTCGCCCACGCCACGGCGACCTATTCCATCCCCACCAGCTAGGAGCGGACGATGAGCGAGATGAGCGAAGAGAACCTGAATGATCCTTTCGAGGACGCCATTCGCAAGCTGGTAGCCGAGATGAAGGAAGGCCGCAACGTGTCGCCTGCGGACGTCGCCAAGCTGGTCGACCCGGACAATCACACCAAGCGTTTCGGCCATGTTCGCCAGGCCGCGGTGCGCCTGCACAAGGCTGGTGAGATTGCCATCCTGCGCAAGGGCAAGCCGGTGCCGGATGCAGATGCGTTCAAGGGCGTCTACCGCCTGGGCCGTGTCTGAGCCGCTGGACGATCTGCTCGCGGAGATCCGCGCCTGCCGGGTCTGCGAAGAGACCATGCCGCACACCCCGCGTCCGGTGATCCGGGCCTCGTCCACAGCCCGAATCGCTATTGTCGGCCAGGCTCCGGGGACGCGGGTACACGCCTCGGGCAAACCGTTCACGGATCCGTCCGGCGACCGACTGCGCGACTGGATGCAGGTGGATGAGACCACATTCTATGATGAGAGCCGCATCGCCATCGTGCCGATGGGGTTTTGCTTCCCGGGGCAGGATGACAAGGGCGGAGACCTGCCGCCGCGCAAGGAATGCGCGCCGCTCTGGCAAGAGCGGGTACATGCGCTGATGCCCGATACCGGCCTGACCTTGCTGGTCGGGCAGTATGCACAGAAATTTTATCTACGTTCGCAGGCGCACAAAAACCTTACGGATACAGTTAAGAATGCGGCGCAATATTTTCCTCGATATCTGCCGCTTCCGCATCCGTCCTGGCGGAATAATGCATGGCTGAAGAAGAATCCCTGGTTCGAGGCAAAAATTCTCCCGATGCTGCGCTGCCGCATCGCCGAGATGTTATCGTCACCATGATTTTTAGTGTTTTCACGCGCTTGCCGCAGCTCGCGTGAAAGGGTATGCCACGCGCGAATTTGCAGCGATGCTGTCCTCGCACAGAAAGGGTTCGCGCGTCATGAGTGTTTTCGAACACCCGTCTTACGACAACCACGAGAAAATTCTTTTCGCGACCGACAAGGTCACCGGCCTCCAGGCCATCATCGGCGTTCACACCACGGTCTCCGGACCGGCCTGTGGTGGCTGCCGTATGTGGTCCTATCCAAGTTCGGCGGAAGCACTGGAAGACGTTCTGCGTCTCTCCCAGGGCATGAGCTACAAGAATATCATGGCCGACCTGCCGATCGGTGGCGGCAAGTCCGTGATCATGAAGCCGGAAGGCGAGTTCAATCGCCAGGACCTGTTCGAGGCCTTTGGCCGTGCGGTCGAGAGCCTGGGTGGTCAGTACATCACCGCCGAGGATGTAGGCGTCAGCCCGGACGACATGATGGCCGTTCGCCAGTCCACCAAACACGTTGTTGGTCTGCCCGAGGGCAAGGCCGCGTCCGGTGACCCGTCGCCGATCACGGCCGAAGGTGTGTTCCGCGGCATGAAAGTCTGCATCGAGCGCGGCCTGGGCAAGACTGACCTGTCCGGTGTTCGTGTGGCCATTCAGGGCGCTGCCGGTCACGTCGGTGCGTATCTTTCCGGGCACCTGGCTGAAGCCGGTGCCGAGCTGATCATCACCGATATCAACGAAGCCGGCCTGAAAGATCTTGAAGCCAAGTACGGCGCCAAGGTCGTCGGTCTCGACGAAATCTATGACCAGGATGTCGACGTCTTCGCACCGTGTGCGCTGGGCGCCATCGTCAATCCGGACACGATTGATCGCATCAAGGCGAAAATCATCGCCGGTGCGGCCAATAACCAGCTCGCCACCCGCGACATGGGTGCGGAAATCCAGAAGCGCGGCAAGATCTACGCGCCGGATTACGTCCTCAACGCTGGCGGCATCATCAACGTCATGGGCGAGATCCAGGGTGATTTCGATCCGGCCTGGGTGCAGGGCAAGCTGGTCGGTCTCGAGAACACGCTGGGCGAAATTCTCGACCAGTCTGAAAACGAGGGCCGCCCGTCCAATATCATCGCCGACGAGATCGCGCGTGCGCGGATCGAAGAAAAGCGTGCCACCAAGACGATGGAACCGGCGTAAGCCGCCAGGTCCATTTGGAATGAAAAGGCCCGCTCGATCGAGCGGGCCTTTTAGTTTTTTGTGACCAGCGTCACAAAGGCCGGATTGAGCGTGGCGCCAACCCTGTCACCAATATTGATGGTCTCTGTCGCGGGGATTTGTGCCGTCCAGCTGGACCCGTCTTCGGCCTCCATCGACACAACACAAATCGGACCTGAATAGGTGATCCGGGTCACGTTCAGCGTGCCTTCAGTGGTCAGTCCGATGCCCTGCGGCCGAACAAGGGCTGTGACAGGGGTGTTGTCGTCGAGTTCGGACGCGACGCTGCCGATCGGCAGTGCGGCTCTACCCTGGCTGACAATCGTGGCACAAACCTGAACATCGCCCACCAGACGGGCGGCGGTTTCGCTGACGGGGTTGAACCAGACATCCTGGGGCGCGCCGTGCTGGATAATCCGACCGGCATCCATCAGCGCCAGCTGGTCTGCGCTTTCCAGCGCTTCCTCGGCGTCATGGGTCACGAACAGCACGGCTGTACCGGCGGCGCGCAATACGTCCATGGTCCGCTGGCGCACATCGCCGCGCAGGCGACGGTCGAGGCCGGAGAAGGGTTCATCCAGCAGGACAACACCAGGCCGGGGCGCGAGCGCCCGGGCGAGGGCCACGCGTTGTTGTTCGCCGCCAGAGAGTTCGTGTGGATACTGGCTGGCCTTGTGCTCAAGCTCGACCGCCCGCAGCTGGTCCAGCGCGCGGGATTTGCGATCAGTTCCGGTGAGGCCAAAAGCGACATTCTCGACGGCGGTCATGTGAGGGAAGAGGGCGTAGTCCTGGAAGACCAGTCCGACCCGGCGTTGTTCGGGGGCGAGGAAGGTCTTGGGCCCGGTCCAGGTAACGCCATCCGCGGTGATCTCGCCGGTATCGAGCTGTTCCAGGCCGGCGACGGCCCGCAACAGGGTCGACTTGCCGCTGCCGGATGCACCCAACAGGGCGGTGATCTCGCCGGCACGCAGGTCCAGTGACGCTCTTTCAAGCGCTGCATGGTCCTTTGTGAAGGCCCGGCGCGCGCCGTGGATACTCAATAATTCGACACGGCTCATCGGCTGGCCCCGTTCTCCCCAGTGGCAGATAGATATCGTGCCACGAAAATCATGGGAAGGGTGGCGATAAGCGGGATCAGCAGCGCCGGGGCGGCGGCTTCGCCCAGGCGCTCATCCGATGCAAACTGATGCGCCATGATGGCCAGGGTGTCGAAATTGAACGGGCGCAGGATCATGGTCGCCGGCAATTCCTTGAGAATTTCAACGAAGCTGAGGATCAGGGCCGAGGCGACACCCGGTGCAATCAAGGGCAGGTGCACCGCCAGCAGGCGGCGGCGTGTGCTGGCGCTCAGAGTTCTGGCTGCACCGTCCAGAGCCTTTGTGACGCGGGTCAGGGCCGTCTCGCACGGGCTGATCGCTGCGGCGACAAACCGGCTGAGATAGGCCAGCACAAGCGCGCCAGCGGTGCCTGTGAGCAGGATCGGGAAGACATTGCCTGTCAGGCTCTCCCAGGTCGGGTCCAGCCAGCGCTGGATGCCCGACAGAAGGGCGATAACCCCCACGGCGGCAACAGCGCCGGGTACGGCATAACCCACACCCGCCAGGCGAGCGGCGGCAGTGCCAAGAACGGATTTGCGACGCAGCGCATAGGCGGTCGTCAGCCCGACAAGCGTGGCGATGACGGCCGCGGTTCCCGCCACGGTGAGCGAGTTCAGCGAGGCCTCTGCCAGACCGCTGGCCATGGGTTCGCGCAAGGCGCGCCAGGCCAGTCGTCCCAGCGGCAGGATCATCGAGAGGAACAGGGCCAGGAAGGCGGCGAGGCAGGCCAGCATGGCCTGCGGCGCGGACAGTTCGAAGCGGCGTGCCGGTCGTTGCTTGCCGGAGGTGGCCTGCACGCGCATGCGTTTTCGGCCATGGCGTTCCAGCCCGAAGACGATCAGGGCAAAGGCGACCAGAATCAGCGACAGGCGCGCGGCGTCCAGCAGTGATCCGGCACCGGACCAGGCCCGGATCAGGCCAATCGACAGGGTGGGCGAGCCCAGATGCGCAACGGTTCCGTAATCGGCCAGCGCTTCCATGACCACCAGGGCCATGCCGGCGGCGATTGCCGGACGCGCCATGGGCAGGGATGTGCGCCAGAACGCCTTCAGGGGAGAGGCGCCCAGCGTGCGCGCGGCGTCATAGGCGTCCGCCGATTGTCCGACAAAGGCGTTGCGCGCGAGCAGGTAGACATAGGGATAGAGGACCAGCGCGAACATCAGACCGGAGCCCCAGGATCCGCGCACGGTCGGGAACAGGCCCAGCGTCATCCGGTCAAGTGGAGCGCCTGCCTGTGACAGGTCCAGCCAGGCATAGGCAGCGACATAGGCCGGCACAGCCAGGGGCAGGATCAGGGCCCAGGTGAAGAATTTCCGCCCCGGAAACTCACAGCGCGCGGTCAGCCAGGCGAGGCCTGTGCCAATGACGGCAGCGGTCAGCGAGGCGACCAGTCCGACATAGGCGGAGTGAAACAGGTAAGTGGGCAGGCGTGTCTCCGCGAGGTGGCGGAGATAGTCGGTCGACCCGCCGCCGAGGGCGATAGCCGCAACCGCAAGAATGGGAAGTCCGCATACAAAAGCAGCAAGGACGGCGATGATATTCATCGCCGTCCCTGAAGATTGAATGCGAGGTGCGCGGATCACTGCCAGCCGACGCGGTCAAAGATCCGCTGGGCCGTGGCATTGTTGGCGCCAAGTTCGTTGATGGCCAGCTCGTCCTGGTTAAAGGGCATCATGGCGGAGAGGGTCTCGTTCTCCCAGCTCGCAGTCGGCACGGCCGGGACCTCATTGGTCATCTCCGCGAAAATCCGCTGCGCGTCATCCGAGATCAGGAAGGCGATGAATTCACGGGCCTCTTCCGGGTGCGGGGCGTTTACGGCGATCCCCGCTCCGGAGACATTCATGTGGGCACCGGTCGTGTCCTGGTTAGGGAAGAAGAGGGTGGTCTGGTCGACAACCGCCTGATCGGCCGGCTCGTTGGAATTGGCCATCATCGCGAAATAATAGTGGTTCGTGATGGCGACGTCGCATTCACCGGCAGCAATGGCGCGAAGCTGGTCGCGGTCACCGCCCTGCGGGGCGCGGGCCATGTTGTCGACAATCGCCTGGGCCCAGGCCTCGGCGGCTTCCTCGCCCTCGTGTGCGACGATGGAGGCCAGCAGGGACTGGTTATACACGCTGCCGGAACTACGAACGCAGATGCGGTCATTCCAGCGCGGGTCGGCCAGGTCGGCATAGGTCGTGATCTCGCCATCTGCGACGCGCTCGTTGGAATAGGCAATTACGCGGGAACGCTGTGCGACGGCGAGCCAATATCCTTCCGGATGGATCAGGTGGGATGGCAGGCGGTCGGCGAATTCGCTGAAATCGGAGCTGGCGAACAGGCCGGCTTCCTCGGCACGATGCAGACGTGCGGCATCAACGGTGACGATCACGTCGGCCGGAGAGCGTTCGCCATCGGCACGCACCCGCTCGATCAGTTGATCGCCGCGCGCTTCAATCAGGTTGATTTCAATGCCGGTTGCCTCGGTGAAGGCGGCATAGACGACGGCGTCGCTGGAATAGTGACGTGCGGAATACACGTTGACGACGCGACTGGCCGACTCAGCATCACTGGAATCGGAAGTTTGGGAGGTCGGGCTGCACGCTGCGAGCGCAAGCGTCGCGGCAAAAAGCGAAAACGTATTTTTCATAACCAATCCATGGGCGTTCGAGTTGCTGCATGTGTTGCATTTTTGAGAATGTTTCGCAACTTGATTGCGCAGGTTGGGGATGCGGCATTGCGTCTCGTGCACTCCAGGCTTGCAGTTAACCGGAAAAACGCTGGCATCATCGGGGATTGCAACGGAAATATGACGTTGTTGCCGGGACGGCATCTGGTGGCGTTATGGCCTGATTGGGCAGGTTAACAGCGTTTAGTATGCGGGGCGATTTCTGACATGAATGCAGGCGCAAGTTGAAATCGTGCTGCATTTCGCTCAGGGTGTGACAACTTGACACACCTTCATGGTCTCGTCATATACCGCTCCGGCATATATCAGCCTGCGCACACTCGGGATCACCCAGGGCGTGGGCCCCGTAATTATCAATTTGATTGGACGTCATTCCCGACCGAGGGAAGCTCGGTCGCGTAGGAGGTTTTGTTCATGAGTAACGATCTGTGCACGCCGGAAGGCGCACGTCGCTTGAAGTCACGCATTGAAGCCTATTGGGCTGAGCGCGGTTACGATGTCAGCGTTGACCTGGTCGACGCAGGCTTCATGCCGGCCATGCGTTCTGCACGTACCGATGTACGTTCGAACCTGGTCAATGGCATGCCGATCCGCCCGGCCAACGATATGGGTCGCGAGCGCCGTACGGCCTAGTCCGGCATCGCTCGCCAGATCTCGGCGAGCGCTTCAGGCACATCTGAGAATTCATGAATTAACCGGTCGGCTCCCAGCGAGCCGGCCGGTTTTTCACTATAGCCATAGCTCAGAACGATGGAGGGGACGCCTGCTGCCCTGGCTGCGTCCACATCCGGGGCGCTGTCACCGACCATGGCGGCGTGGCTGAACCCGGTTCCCAATGCCTCATGAACATGGTCCGCAGCGGGTTTTTTCGCACGTGTGCGCTCGGGCCCGATGACACGCTCGAAGTGCTGGTCCAGCGCGAGTTCCCTCAGCAGAAGATCCGCCAGGCCCGAGGGCTTGTTGGTGCAAACGGAAAGTCGGGCACCGGCGGCCCGCAAGGCGTCCAGGGTCTCGTGAACCCGCGGAAAGAGCACGCTGTCCGCGGCCACATCGGATTTATAGCTCTCGATGAAGGCATCGAAGAGCTCATCCATCTCGTCCGGGGCGAGCGATGCGTCCTGCCGGTCGTGCGCACGCTGGATCATGGCCCTGGCGCCCCGCCCGACCATTTCGCGCACATCACTGACCAGGACCGGCCTGAGGCCGCGTGGAAGGATGACGGCGTTTAACGCACGCACAAGATCCGGCGCGGTGTCCACCAGTGTCCCATCAAGGTCAAAGGCGATTGACGTGTTCTCGAAAACAGCTCTGGAAAGCGGCATATATGCGTCCCCTGGTATTAGTTTCGTCTTCGCGCGCCGGATATGCTTACACCGCCGGTCTCGATAGGTTATAGCGCTGGCATATAGGTCCAGTATCGATTCACTTGAAAGGGTGGAATGTCATGTCACGTGCGCGCGCGGCGGTGATTTTGGCTGCGGGGCAAGGAACCCGCATGAAATCCAAAACAGTAAAGGTACTCCACTCGGTCGGTGGTCGACAGATGCTGGAATGGGCAGCAGAGCTCGCCAGTGATGCCGGCGCAGACAAGCGCGTGGTGGTCTATGGCGCGCATTCGCCGGCCGTTCGCGATGCCGGCGAGGCGCTGGGAGCGGAAACCGCCCTGCAGGACCCGCCGCAGGGGACCGGGCATGCGGTGCAGTCGGCTCAGTCGGCCTTCGAGGGGTATGAAGGTGATCTGATCGTTCTCTACGCAGACACTCCGCTGATCCGGGCCGAGACCGTGGAGCGCGTCTTTGATGCGCTCGCCGGAGGCGCGGCTGTTGCAGTGCTGGGCTTCGAACCGGAGGATCCGGCGGCCTATGGTCGCCTGATCGAGGATCCCGAGGGCAATCTGGATCGCATTGTTGAATACAAGGACGCCAACGAGGCTGAACGCGCCGTGCGTCTGGTCAATTCCGGCGTCATGGCGGCCCGGGCCGATCTGATGTTTGAATTGCTCGGCGATGTCACCAATGACAATGCCAATGGCGAATACTATCTGACGGATATTGTCGGCCTGGCACGCGGGCGCGGCCTGCGCGCCGTTGCCGTGCGTGCTCCGGCGGACGAAGTGCTCGGCGTCAATTCGCGTCTCGACCTGGCCGAAGCGGAAGATGCGTTCCAGACGCGCATGCGGCAGGAGATGATGAAGGCGGGTGTGACCCTGGTGGCGCCTGAAACCGTGTTCTTTTCCTTTGATACCGAGATTGACCGCGATGTGGTCGTCGAGCCCCACGTCGTTTTCGGCCCCGGAGTGAAAGTGGAGGAAGACGCCATCATCAAGGCATTCTCCCATCTTGAGGGGACACATGTCCGCCAGGGGGCAGCGGTTGGCCCCTATGCCCGGCTGCGGCCGGGAGCGGATATTGGTCCGAACGCCAAGGTCGGCAATTTCGTGGAAGTCAAAAAAGCGCAGCTCGAGGCCGGTGCGAAAGTCTCCCACCTTTCCTATATCGGCGATGCGCACATCGGCGCGGAGGCCAATATCGGGGCGGGAACGATCACCTGCAATTATGACGGATATGACAAGCACCTGACGGTCGTGGGTGCTGGAGCTTTTGTCGGCTCCAACACGTCGCTGGTCGCGCCGGTCAAGATCGGTGAGGGGGCCTATACCGGCTCCGGAGGGGTCATTACCAACGACGTTCCCGATGACGCCCTGGCCGTTGCCCGAGCAGACCAGGTCCATAAGGAACGCTGGGCGGAGCGCTATCGCAAGGCCAAGCTGGCGCGAAAGAACAAAGGAGAAAAAGCCTGATGAATCTGATCGAGCGTCTTCAGGACCCGACACTGCTGCAATCCGCCTCCTTCATTGATGGGGCATGGGTTTCATCCGATGCCCAGTTTGAAGTGAGCAATCCGGCGACGGGGCAGAAACTGGCCGATGTCGCCGATGTCGGAGACGCAGGCGCACGGTCGGCGGTCGCTGCTGCGGACCGGGCTTTTGAGAGCTGGAAGAAGGTTTCCCCGTTCGAGCGTGCGGCTCTGCTGATGAAATGGCGCGAGCTGATCCTGGAAAACACCGCGGACCTGGCGACGATCATCACGGCTGAGATGGGCAAGACCTATCGCGAGGCCCAGGGCGAGATCGTCTATGGCGCCGGTTTCATCGACTGGTCTGCGGAGGAGGGCAAACGTGTCCACGGCGAGACCATGACGCCGCCGTTTCCGGGCTCGCGCGGCTGGACCATCCGCCAGCCGATCGGAGTGGTGGCCTGTATTACGCCGTGGAATTTCCCCAATGCCATGATCACCCGCAAATGCGCTCCGGCGCTGGCGGCGGGCTGCACGATGGTGATCAAGCCGGCTCCCGAGACCCCGCTTTCGGCGCTGGCCCTGGCCGAGCTGGCCAAGCGTGCCGGCATTCCCGAAGGTGTTTTCAATGTGGTGTGCGGCGATGCCGAGGCCATCGGCCCGGTGCTGACCGGTTCCGACGCGGTCCGCATGATCGGCTTCACCGGTTCCACGCCCGTCGGCAAGCTGTTGATGCGTCAGGCGGCTGACGGTGTGAAACGTGTCGCGCTTGAACTCGGTGGCAATGCGCCTTTCATCGTCATGGACGATGCGGATATCGAGAAGGCCGCCGACGGTATCATCGCTTCAAAATATCGCGTCTCCGGACAGACCTGTGTGTCGGCCAACCGCATCATCGCCCAGCCGGCGATCGCCGATGCCCTGATCGAGGCCCTGCAAAAACGCGTCGACGCGCTGACACCCGGTGATGGCTTTGATGGTCAATCCGATGTCGGCCCGTTGATCCATATGCAGGCGGTCGAACGTGTTGATGCTCTGGTTAAAAACGCCCGCGAGAGCGGCGCGAATATCGTGGCTGGTGGCAAACCGCTGGTGGACGAGCTGGGCGGGGCGTTTTACGCGCCAACGCTGATCGAGGGGGGCTCCCCCGACATGGATCTCGCCTGTTTCGAGATTTTCGGCCCTGTCGCCTCGGTCTACCGGGCCGAGAGCGAGGAAGACATAATCCGCCTGGCCAATGACACGCCTTATGGCCTGGCCGCCTATATCTACACCAATGACGTCAATCGCATCCACCGCCTCACCGAGGCGCTGGAATACGGCATGATCGGCGTCAATGCACCCATGGTCGGCGCGGCATCAACGCCGTTCGGCGGGGTCAAGGAATCCGGCATCGGCCGCGAGGGCGGCAAATGGGGTGTCGAGGAGTTCACCGAGTTGAAATACGTACTCCTGGGAGGGGTGGACGCATGAGCGATCGCCAGAAGACCCACGCCGCAGCAGCAGCGCTGGATTATGTCGAAGACGGAATGACGATCGGTCTGGGCTCTGGCTCGACGGCCGAGATTTTCGTCAAGCTTCTCGCCGAGCGGGTCAAGGATGGTTTGCGCGTCAAGGGCGTGCCGACGTCTGACCAGACGGCTGCCCTGGCGCGGGAGCTTGGCATCGAGCTCGCGGATGTCGATCATGTCGATCACATTGCGGTGACCATCGACGGCGCCGACGAGGTTGATGGCCGCTTCCAGCTGATCAAGGGCGGCGGTGGCCGACATCTACGCGAGAAGATCATCGCCCAGGCCTCGGACCTCATGGTGGTCGTTGTCGATGAAGGCAAGCTCGTGTCTACGCTGGGGAAATTCCCCTTACCCGTGGAGGTCGACCCGTTCGGTTTCTCGATAGGCGCCAAGCAGATCTTTGACGGTTTGCGCAAGGCCGGTGTGAAACATCCCGACGTTCAGCTGCGCCGCAAGGGTGACGGGCTGGAGCCTTTCATCACGGACGGCGGCAACTACATACTGGATTGTGCGTGTGAGGAAATCCCGGACGCCGAGGCGGTGGACCGCGAACTCAAGCGCATTCCAGGGGTCGTCGAGCACGGCCTGTTTCTGAATTTGGCGCGTGTGGTGATTGTCGGCGAAGACAATCAGGCGCGCGTGATGGAGCTTTAGGCACGTCTCATGAGTGAATTCGACTACGACCTCTTTGTGATCGGCGCCGGTTCTGGTGGCGTGCGTGCTTCGCGCATGGCGGCCAAGTATGGCGCCGGCAAGATCGCGATCGCCGAGGAGCACCGCTATGGCGGTACCTGCGTGATACGCGGTTGCGTACCCAAGAAGCTGCTCGTCTATGCCTCTGAATTTTCCAAGACCTTCCAGCTGGCTGAGAGCTTTGGCTGGTCAGTCGGTGAGCGGGAGTTCAGCTGGGAAAAGCTGATCGCGGCCAAGGACGAGGAGATCGGACGTCTCGAGGGCATTTATGGACGTTTGCTGGCCGGTTCCGGGGTCGAG
Source organism: Maricaulis sp. (assembly GCA_017643585.1). Taxonomy (GTDB): domain Bacteria; phylum Pseudomonadota; class Alphaproteobacteria; order Caulobacterales; family Maricaulaceae; genus Maricaulis. The sequence goes on along the minus strand of JAEPND010000023.1, from coordinate 17,341 downwards.
GCCATTGATGACCGCGCCGTGCTGGAAGGTCCGAACACGATCCGACTGGTCAATCAGGACCGCACGGTCACTGCGGCCAAGATCCTCATCGCCGTTGGAGGCACGCCTTTCATACCTGACGACATCCCGGGTCATGATCTGGGCATCACCTCGAACGAGGCCTTCTACCTGCCGGAATTGCCCAAGCGCGTGGTGATTGCCGGTGGCGGTTACATCGCCTGTGAGTTTGCCCAGATCTTCAACGGCATGGGCTCCGATGTCGTCCAGGTCTATCGCGGTGACGAGGTGTTGCGCGGTTTCGATGCGGATGTGCGCACACATGTGCACAAGGAAATCGAGGCTTCGGGCGTCAAGATCGTCACGGGCACCGTCTTCACCAAAATCGAGGCGCTGGACGATGGTTCCAAGCGGGTGCATCTGAAAAACGGTGACACGATCGATACGGATGTTGTGATGTATGCCGTCGGTCGCGTGCCCTATACGCAAGACCTTGGCCTGGACACGGCAGGTGTTGAAGTGGACGGCGCTGGCGCGATCAAGGTTGATGCCCATTCCAAGACGACAGCCGACCATATCTATGCCGTGGGTGATGTCACCAATCGGGTCAATCTGACGCCGGTGGCCATTCGCGAGGGTGCGGCGTTTGCGGCCACGGTCTTCAATGACACGCCGACGGCCTATGATCATTCCGATATCGCTTCGGCCGTGTTCACCCAGCCGCCGGTCGGCTCTGTCGGCATGACCGAGGAAGAGGCGCGAAAATCTGTCGCAAAAGTGGACATCTATAAAACAAGTTTCCGTCCCATGAAGTATACGCTGAGTGAGATTGGAAGCAGAATGCTGATGAAACTTGTTGTCGATGGGGAGACAGAACGCGTTTTGGGTGTTCATATTGTCGGCCCCGACGCGCCGGAGATGATCCAGCTTGCCGGGATTGCCGTCAAAGCAGGTTTGACGAAAGCACAATATGATGCGGCATGCGCTGTGCATCCCACCAGCGCAGAGGAATTGGTGACCATGAGCGAGAAGTGGTCGCCAGACGAGTAAGTGAGAAGGCGACAGAGATGAATTGGTCCCCCCGGTCCTGGCGCGAAAAGCCGGTGATGCAGATGCCGACCTACAAGGATCAGGCGGCCCTGGACGCTGTGATGGCCGAGCTGGCCGCGCGGCCGGCGCTTGTATTTGCTGGTGAGGCGCGTCGTTTGCGCAAACAGCTGGCGGATGTCACCGCGGGCAATGCCTTCCTGCTGCAGGGCGGTGATTGTGCCGAGAGTTTCAAGGAATTCTCCACCGAAGGCGTTCGCGACACATTCCGCGTTCTCCTGCAGATGGCGGTTGTCCTGACCTTTGCGGCGTCCAAGCCGGTGGTCAAAGTGGGACGCATTGCCGGGCAGTTCGCCAAGCCGCGCTCGTCCGATACCGAGACACGTGATGGTGTTTCATTGCCGAGCTATCGCGGTGACAGCGTCAACGATGCGGCCTTCACGCCCGAGAGCCGCGAGCCGGATCCGCATCGCCTGATCCGCGCCTATGACCAGTCAGCATCGACGCTGAACCTGCTGCGCGCGTTTGCCTCCGGCGGTTATGCGGATTTGCACAATGTGCACCAGTGGACCCAGGACTTCGTCAAGGACAGCCCGGCGGCAGAACGTTATGCCGAGACCGCTTCGCGTATTTCCGAAGCGCTGGCCTTCATGAAGGCCTGTGGTATCGGCCGCGACAGCGCTCCGTCACTCGAAAGCGTGGACTTCTTCACGAGCCACGAGGCGCTGCACCTTCCCTTCGAGGAGGCCCTGACACGCCGCGATCCGAACACGAACCAGTGGTACGCCACCTCGGCACACATGATCTGGATCGGTGAGCGGACGCGACAGCTTGATGGCGCGCATGTTGAATATGCCCACGGCATCGCCAATCCGATTGGTGTGAAATGTGGTCCGACCATGAAGCCGGATGATCTTCTCCAGCTGATCGACACGCTGAACCCGAAGAACGAGGCCGGACGCCTGGTCCTGATCGTTCGTCAGGGGGCCAATAATGTGCGCGAGACCCTGCCGGCGCTGGCGCGGGCCGTCACGCAGGAAGGCAAGAAAGTTGTCTGGTCGTCCGACCCGATGCACGGAAATACCGTGAAAACGGGCAATGGTTACAAAACGCGTGAGTTCGACAAGGTCCTCAACGAGCTCGAGGGCTTCATGGACGTGCTCTACGCGGAGGGCGCCTATCCCGGCGGTGTGCATTTCGAGATGACCGGCCGTGACGTCACCGAATGTGTCGGTGGGGCGAAGACCGTGACCGAGGCAGATCTGGCCTCGCGCTATCACACGCATTGCGATCCGCGTCTGAACGCTGACCAGGCGCTCGACATGTCCTTCCGGATCGCTGAATCGCTCAAGCGTGTGCGCAAGAATAATTCCGCTGCCAATGCCGCCTGAGTGGCGCTCTGACAGTAGGCAACAAAAAACCCCGCCAGGATCTCTCCTGGCGGGGTTTTTCTAACCCTGAGGGGATTAGATGTCTTTCAGGGCAGCTGCCGGGCGGAAAGCCGCCTGGGTGCGTGCCTTGGACATCATTTTCTCGCCGGTGCGCGGGTTGCGAACTTCGCGAGCTTCGCGGTGCTTCGCGTGGAACGTACCGAAGCCAGCCAGCTGAACGCTGTCATTTGCCTTTACGGAACCAACGATAGCTTCGATGGCAGCATCGACAGCTTCGCCAGCTTGAGCGCGGGACAGGCCGGTTTTGTCGGCAACGGCTTTAGCAAGATCAGACTTGTTCATAGGGTTCCCCCCAAATTGTCGCGGTTCAATCGGTACGGTCATCGTGCCCGAAAGAGAGCCACGTAGTTCTAACACGCTTCATGAAGGCCAAGTTCGGAGGCGCATTGCAAGCAATAACAGGCGAATCGGGCGGAATTTGCTGCAATTTTCTCTGAAAAACCCCGTTTTTCAGGTCCCGGCCCCGATTTTGCGGGGTTTTTGCAGTATGTTTCACGCTGACACGGCTTGGGAGAGCGTCCTTTGATTCGTTCGATTCGCATGCTGCCACTGGCTCTGATCGCTGCCGCACTCGGCAATGGTCTGGCGGAGCTCGTGGGTGTGGGAGGCATGTGGGCGCCGGTCATCGGGGCCATCGCTGGCGGCTGGACGCTCGGCGTTCTTTGCCGGTCTCCGCAAGCATCGAATTGAAATATTCCTGCAACGCGCCATACTTTAGTTCTGAACCCAAGGGTTGAGGGCTAATGGCTAAGATTCTCGTCGTGGACGATGACGCGGTAAACCGGGAGTTGTTCCGGTGGGCGCTTCAGGAAAACCACGAGATAGACGAGTTGACCAGTGGCGTAGGCGCGGCGGATGCGATCCGGTCCGGCCAGTATGATCTTGTCTTGCTGGATGTCATGATGCCCATCATCGGCGGCGAGGAAGTCGTCAGTGATCTCGCCGGATATCAGGTGAATCTGCTCGATCGCGTGCTTGTGGTTACCGCAGCGATGAACCAGCCTCTTGTCGACAAACTGACCGAACAGGGCGTGGCTGGCGTCAAGCAACGCCCCTATGACCCTGAAGAAATCGCGGAGTTGGTTGAGGCCTTCCTCGCCTGAGCTCGGAGCATGCATGGCCGACCTGGTTGATCGGAACGAAGTGGCAGAGTTGCAGGTGACCCAGTTCAATCGGGAACTGGATCGCCTGACACGGTATCGCCTGCAGGAGAGACCGGGCATTGATGCCTTGCTTGAAGAAGTGGTCCACAGCCTCAGCACCCTTGTCGGTGCGGCCCGGGCTAGTATCTGGGTGCTCGACCGTGATCATGTCGAACTGGGCTGTGTTTGTCTTTACGACCAGGTGAGCGATGAGATTTCGTCGGGTGCGACCCTGAAAGCCGAGGACTATCCAGCCTATTTCAACGCCTTTCGGACCTCGCGCGTCGTCAATGCAGATGATGCGCTCAACGATCCGCGGACAAGCGAGTTTTCCAAGGGCTATCTCGATGAGCTCGGCATTACGTCCATGCTGGATACCCAGATCTCGGATCGTGACGGATTGCGCGGTGTTGTTTGCTGCGAGCATGTTGGTCCGGCACGGGTATGGACGGCCGAGGAGTGCGCCTTTGTGGCCTCGCTCGGCGATTTTGTCGGCCTGTCGATGGAATTGTTCGAGCGCGAGAAAATCCTCAACGCCCTGGAACAGTCGAATGAACGACTGGTCGAGGCGCTGGCATCGACGGAACGTGCCAAGGCCGAGGCTGAAGCCGCCAACCGGCTAAAGACGGAATTCCTGGCCACGACCTCACACGAATTGCGGACGCCTCTGAACGGTATTCTCGGTAGTGTTTCCATCCTGCGCCACGATACCAGCCCGGAAGCCCTGGAACGCTGGCTGGGTGTGATCGATCAATCGGGTCGCTGGCTGTTGAACACGGTCACGACCATGCTCGATCTGGCCGCACTGGAAAACGGGTCCCTGGCGATTAATCCGGAACGTTTCAACCTGATGGATGCGATCCGGGAAGGGGCGAGCCTGGGCGCATTGCCGGATAGGGATACGCCTGTGCCGCCCGTCTGTGCCAAGGGCCTGCCCTTGGGCCATCTGGACTTGCAGACCGATCGCACCAAGCTGCTGCAGATCATCGCCAAATTTGTCTCCAATGCCCACAAATTCGCACCCCACAACGATATTCGTATTGAGCTGGCCGCCTCGCCCAGCCTGGCAGATGCGGTGCGCATATCTGTGATTGATGGCGGGCCGGGCGTGCCCGAGGATATGCAGGCCGACATATTCGAGCGCTTCCGCCAGGCCGACGGGTCGTCAACCCGGCGCTATGGAGGCAGCGGCCTGGGCTTGTCGGTCTGCAAGGAGTTTGCAGAGCTGCTAGGGGGGCGTGTCGGCGTGTTCAATCAGCCGGAAAGCGGTGCACACTTCTGGGTCGATCTACCCCTGGAACACTCGCCCAAGGTCTGACACCTGTCGCTGAGCGCTTGTCGAACCCGCCCGTTACCCCACATCATTGCGGTAACAGCTCCGGGGAACACCATGCCAGATATTGCCGCTTTTGCCGCCCAGTCACCGACCTCCGATCTCGCCGAAACCCGCATTCACCGCGGCGAGCCGGCCGCGCATGAGGTCGCGATCGATATCGAATATTGCGGGGTCTGCCACTCGGACCTTCACACCGCGCGCGATGATTGGGGCGGAACCAAATATCCCTGCGTGCCGGGACATGAAATTGTCGGGCGTGTGGTCAAGGTCGGCAGCGCGGTATCCAAATTCGCTGTCGGGCAGCGCGTTGGCGTGGGCTGTATGGTCGACAGTTGCCAAACCTGTTCCTCTTGCGAGGCCGGGCTGGAGCAGTATTGCGAGACGGGCATGACCGGCACCTATAACGGCTCGCTGCCTGAGGGCGGATATACCTTCGGAGGTTATTCCAAGCATATCGTGGTGCGACAGGAGTTTGTGCTCTCCATCGCCGACACGCTGGACCCGGCTGCGGCAGCGCCACTGCTGTGTGCCGGTATCACGACCTACTCCCCGCTGCGGCACTGGGGTGTGAAGGCCGGTGACAAGGTGGGTGTCGTGGGCCTCGGTGGTCTGGGCCACATGGCCGTGAAGCTGGCAGCGGCAATGGGCGCTGAAGTGACCTTGTTCACGACCTCGCCGGGCAAGGCCGTGGACGCAAAGGCGCTGGGCGCCAGCCGCGTGGTGATCTCCAAGGACCGCGCGCAGATGAAAGCGGTGAGGGGAGAGCTGGACTTCATTCTCAATACGGTTGCTGCCCCGCACCAGCTGGATCCCTATCTGATGGCGCTTAGCCTGGATGGGGTGATGGTCATGGTCGGCCTGCCGGATGAGGCCCATCCCGCACCGGGCATGGGCCCGCTCATCATGAAACGCCGCTCGCTGGCCGGATCGCTGATCGGAGGCATCAAGGAGACCCAAGACATGCTCGACTTCTGCGCCGAGCACGGCATCGTCTCCGATATCGAGATGATCCGCATGGACGAGATCAACACCGCCTATGAGCGCATGCTGAAAAGCGATGTGAAATACCGGTTCGTGATTGATATGGCGACGCTGTGAGGCGCTGCTAGACGGGCGGCTGGAGCGCGTTCGCGGCCTGCTGCAAGCTGAGCAGGAATGTCGTGACGCCGGCGATGAAGACCAGCACAATCGTGACCGTGCTGAACAGGACGGCCTTGACCGCACGCCCCCAGACCGTCTCGGCCAGGACGCCTTTGGCGCCGCGATACATGGTCAGGCCGTAGAGGAACCAGACGGGCAGGAAGACCCAGCTGCCCAGTTGCGGTTGCGCAACCATGATCGGGAAAACCGCCAGTCCGACAAGCGATCCAACCGTCAGCACCGCGAACGCGATATTGATGCGTGCGACCCAGCTCAACCCGCGTCGGAACAGCGCGATCAGGAAAACAGTCAAGGCCGTCAGGCCGCCGACGATCGGGGGCTGAAGCAGGAGGAAGTAGTCTTCATAGGCGGAGGCGAGGTCCTCCGCTGTTCCATCTATCGAATTGAGGACGCCATCCCGTTGTGCCTCTGGCCAGTTCTCCATGGCGCGCAGGATCAGCTCGTCATTGCCACCCAAAAAAAGCTGAGCAGGGCGAGCACGACCGTCAGCCCCAACCACAATCGCAAGGCCGGCGTGTAACGCCCGCTGTCGCGGGTGGCGTAGGCCTGGAAGACTTCAGACGGGCGAACGATCAGATCCCAGAAGGTTCGCAGGCTGCGGAAATTGAACCCGAGAACATCTTCGGCAATGTCTTCGATATCAGAGCGTTTGCGTTCTGGATCGTTCGCCCGTCCTGTCACTAGATCTTCACCAGCATCTTGCCCTTGTTTGCACCGGAGAAGAGGCCGGTGAAGGCTTCTGGCGCCTTGTCGATACCGTCCAGGATGGTCTCGGCCGGATTGATCTTGCCGGCCATCATCCACTCGGTGAGGTCTTTGACGAACTCGCCCTGCATGTCCATGTGATCAGAGACGATGAAGCCGCGGATATTGAGCGACTTGCCGACGATATAGGTGAGGTTGTCGGTGATCGAGGCCTGTTCGGCGTCGTTATAACGCTGGATCATGCCGCAGGCGGCCATGCGACCATACTGCTTGAGAACCTCAAGCGCTGCCGTGAAGTGGGTACCGCCCACATTCTCGAAATAGGCATCCACACCCGCCGGAGCGACCTCGCGGATCGATGCGGCCAGATTGTCCGTCGCGGTGTAGTCGATCGCGTGGTCCGCTCCGATGGATTTGAGATAGTCGACCTTTTCCTGACCGCGAGCCGTTGCGATGACCGTGGCGCCCATGGCCTTGGCGAACTGGATGCCGGCAGAACCGACAGCGCCTGCGCCGGCAGACATCCACAGGGTTTCGCCCGGCTTCAGATCGATCATGCGTTTCAGGCCAACATAAGCGGTCATCCCGGTCAGTCCGGCAATGCCCAGATAGGCCTGGGGCGGCAGGATGGAGGTATCGATCTTCATCAGCGTCTTGCCTGGCTTGGTGTAGCCTTCGCGCCAGCCGAACATCGACATGACGTGGTCGCCCGGCTTCAGGCCCTCGAAATTGGAGGCCACGACTTCGCCGACCGCGCCGCCTTCCATCACCGCACCGATCTGGAAGGGTTCGATATAGGTTTTGATCCCGCTCATCCGGCCGCGCATATACGGGTCGACGGAGATGTAGAGGTTCTTGACCTGGACTTCGCCTTCTCCCGGCTCCGGCAGATCAACCTCGGCGACGGAGTAATTCTCCGGCTTGGGTTCACCCTTGAGATATTCGTTCAGATGGATTTCACGCGTTTTCATTCGACCGCCCCGTTTGCTTGTCATTGTGGAGTGTAGAGTTCGACTAGTGATAGCCCGTGTTGGTGATGAAGCAACCACGACGCTGCCACGAAATTCCCCAGGATCATGATGCCGACGGTGATGGGGAGGGTGGCGGCGATGATCCCCACCCGCCAGGTGAGCCCCCACGCGGAGCGGGCATAATAGCGCGCGATAATGCGTCCGAGCTGGACAACATAGAAAATCAGTCCGAGAGGCAGGGTCGCAACGACCAGGACCGGGCTGATGAGAGCCAGCGGCAAGGATGCGATTTGCACGAAGGAACTGGCATTGGTGGCCACAAGGAAAGCCATCGTGTGAGCCCAGAACTTGAGCCGCCAGCGCATCAGCTTGAGCGTCAGCAAGACCGGCAGGGAGCTCAGGATCATCAGAGGCCACATCAGCATCGACATGTAACCGGTAAAGGTGCTGTCGATCTCGGCGATGGACCGACCGTCCAGCCAGGCCTGGACACGGTCGGCAGGAAGACTGTCTGCCATCGTGGCGACAGATGGTGCCGTCGGGTAGCCGACCAGTGCACCGATCACGATCTGCATGCTGACAATGGCGACAAGCACTCGTATCGGCGAGAGATACCGCGTAAAATCAGCCCGACAGGCCGCCCACATGACATCAACCGGCATGGTGATGCTGTGCCAGATGGTTCGGAAAATGCGGGCATCGACGTCAAAGGTCGCAATCGTCAGCGAGTCGATCGCGTCGTAGGAATTGTTGGTCGAGCCATCCTGTTCATCGTGTTTCTTCTTGTTTGTCATCGTCGCGGCCAAACTCGCGTCTCGTCTGAACAATCAACATGATTCTCCGAGCAATTCTGCGAAACAAGAGGTGATGCACCTTTACCTTGATTGATCCTCTCAGGTCTTTATCACCCCCTCAGAGTTTTCGTCCGGGTGGGTCAAGTCATGGAAAACAAAAGTCTCAAGGCCGGTGTCGTCGGTGCAGGTGTGTTTGGCGGTTTCCACGCTTCCAAGTATGCGGCCCACGCCCAGACCGAGCTGGTGGGCGTCTTTGATCCGGACCTTGAAAAGGCCAGAACGCTTGCCGACAAGCATGGCGCCAAGGCCTTCGACACGCTTGAACACATGCTGGCCGAGGTCGATGTGGTGACGGTTGCCAGCCCGGCTGTGCACCATTTCGCAGCGGCTGCCGCGGCGCTGGCGTCGGGCAAGCATGTCCTAGTCGAGAAGCCTATCTCATCCTCGGTCGAGGAAGCGCGCGAGCTGATCAATCTCGCATCCTCGCACGGCTGTGTCTTGCAGGTCGGTCACCAGGAACGTTTTGTCTTCCACGCCATGGGGCTGCTGGAAGTGCCGGAAATGCCCAAACGCATCGTCGCCCGGCGCATGGGGCCGCCCTCGGACCGCAATCTCGATGTCTCCGTGACACTGGATCTGATGGTGCATGACCTTGATCTGGTCATCGCGCTGGCCGGTGCCCCGATCAAATCGGTCGAAGGCAAGATCGATGAAGGCCGTTTTGGTTCGCCCGATATTGCCGAAGCGACGCTGGTCTTTGAAAATGGCTGTGTGGCCGAACTGATCTCCAGCCGTGTCCATCACGAACGTGATCGCAAGATGCATGTCGAGTATGAAACCGGCGTGCTGGACATCGATTTCGTGGCCAAGACCTTCGAAAATTCCACGCCCTACGCCCTGAATGCGGATTTCGCCGAAACTGAAACCGCTAAGGACTCACTCGGTGCCAATGTCCACGCGTTTATCGCTTCGGTGATCGATGGCGCACCTGTCGTGGTGCCCGGCATTGCGGGCCTGCGCGCGCTGGATGCGGCCCGTGCCGTTGATGGCGAACGCGAATACGGTTCCTGACCTCTTGCGCCCCGGCCCTGCCGGGTCTAAGTCGCGGTCATGGCTGATCGTTTGAAGATTGTCTCTGCCCAGCTGAACCCGGTCGTCGGGGATGTCGCTGGCAATCTGGCCAAGGCCCGCGCGGCCCATGCCGAGGCGCGTGCGCGCCAGGCAGACCTGGTCATCTTCCCGGAAATGTTCCTCATGGGTTATCCGCCCGAGGATCTGGTGCTCAAGCCCGCCGCCGTGAAAGCGTGCGCGGATGCACTGGACACACTTGCCGGTGAGACCCGCGACGGGCCGGCTGTGCTCATCGGACTGCCCTGGAAACAGGGGCGCAAACTGCACAACGCCGTGGCGCTGCTCGACGAGGGCCATCTGCACGCCCTGCGCTTCAAATATGAATTGCCGAACTATGCGGTCTTTGACGAAAAACGCGTCTTTGACGCCGGGCCGATCCCGGAGATCGTCAAGTGGCGGGGTCTCAAGATCGGTCTTCCGATCTGCGAGGATATCTGGCTGGATACCGTACCGAACGCGCTGATCGAGCAGGGGGCCGACTTTTTCATTTCCATCAATGGTTCGCCCTGGCGCCGTTCCATCGAGACCGAGCGCTGGGATGCCTTCTCGCGCTGGTTCGATCCGTGGCAAGGCCCCAAGGGGCTGATCTTCGTGAACCAGGTGGGTGGCCAGGACGAGCTGGTCTTCGACGGGGCGAGCTTTGTGCGCGACAGCAAGGGGGACGAGGCCCAGCGTCTGCCCGCTTTCGAGGAATGCCTGGACACATTCGACTGGATCCGCACGGACGGTGGCTGGGTCACCGCGGGCACCCGCCGCGAACCGGCGGTTACGGGGCTTGAGGCGGACTGGAAGGCCATGGTCAAGGCGCTGGCCGATTATGTGAACAAGAACCGTTTCCCGGGCGTGGTCCTGGGCATGTCCGGCGGGGTAGACAGTGCCATCAGCTGTGCCATTGCTGCCGATGCGCTGGGGGCCGACCGGGTCTGGGCGGTGATGATGCCGTCGAAATACACATCCCAGGAGAGCCTGGAAGACGCCAAGGCCTGCGCCGAACGCCTGGGCGTGCGCTATGACATCATTGATGTCGAGCCGACGATCGAGAGTTTCAATGCGGTTCTGGCGCCATCCTTCCAGGGAACAAAGCCAAACGAAACCGAAGAAAACCTGCAATCGCGCTCGCGCGGGGTGATCCTGATGGCGCTGTCGAACAAGTTCGGTCCGATGGTGCTGTCCACGGGCAACAAGTCGGAGATGGCGGTCGGCTATGCCACCCTCTATGGCGACATGAATGGCGGCTATAACGCCCTGAAAGACATCTACAAGACCGAGGTGTTCGAGCTTTGCCGCTGGCGAAATGCCTGTGAGAGCTCGCCGGGTCTGGGTCCGGTCGGGGAGGTCATTCCCGAGCGGATCATTACCAAACCGCCCAGTGCGGAATTGCGGGAAGACCAGACGGACCAGGACAGCCTGCCGGAATACGACGTGCTCGATGCCATCCTCTTCGCCCTGATCGAAGAAGAGCGTGGTGCGGACGAATTGATCGCCGAGGGCCATGACGCCGAAACCGTGCGCCGGGTGGAGAATCTGCTCTATCGCGCCGAGTACAAGCGCCGCCAGGCCTCGCCCGGGGTGAAGATCGGCCACAAGAATTTCGGCCGCGACCGACGCTACCCAATCATAAACCGTTTCCGCGCCAGCCAGTAAGGCGGGAAAAAGGTCTGCGCCTATCTGCCCCTTAAGGGGAAGTGGGCCAATGTGGAGCATTGGGTCGAAGGGGGCGAGCGCAGCGAGCAGACCACGCCTCCCGAGGCGATGGCAATGCGCCCGGAGAATTGTGACAGACACTTTTTTGGACTGCATACCCGTGCACTTTCGCTCACCAGAGGGGCAGAAGGATCAAAGAAAATGTGTCTGTCCCGGTTATTCGGCATTGGTGCTTGATGACCTTGTAGTGTTTGCGGAAGAGGGGAGCGTTATTGCTTCCGGGGCGATCATGCGTGAAATTCTGGATGCTAGGTCGGGGCTAACAGAAGCAGCAGAAAACCTCGGGTTCTCGGATGTTCGGATCAACGCGAATCGATTGGCGACGAGTTCGTCAGCCAATCCTGGTCAGCGGCAAATAACCCTCCAAACTTGTCGGACCACAGATTAAGGATGCTGATAAATGGGCAGTGATTTTTCGGTTCGCGAGCAAGAGATTCGTGCGGCCATTGAGCGAGGGCAGAGCCAGGATGCGTCGCTTTGGGAGCTGAAGCGTGCCGGGGCGACGATCATTGAAGCAATTAGGCTCATGAGATCCTCGTACAAAATCGGGTTGGGTGAAGCCAAAGTAGTAGTTTCCAAACATCCGGCGTGGAAGGCTGTCGCGGACGCCAACCAGCCGTTGCACGATGCATTGGTCACCGCACTGGATGATCAGGCAAGCTCGAGCAGCGGCAAATAAGCTCCGGGCCACGTCGCCTAAAAAAGGCGGTGACAGGCACGCATCTCCCCGCCCACGATTACCGCGCTGAAGCTCTGACCATCTGACCGGCCTGTTACTCAGGTCGTTGCTACCTATCCGTCAGAATCCGCATTGCGTAGGTCGGGAACAACTCGCTTGACCTGAGCCTCCGATCAACTCTGGCGAGCGGTGTGTCTCAGCCGGTGTGGAGCCGCCTAGGGCGGAGCGTGGGTGGGTAGGATTATAGTCGTGGCGCCAGCGGACGATAACACGGCGGGCATGGGCCAAGCTCTCAGCTCACAACAAATCGTGCAGGGCAGATGCGGGGGAGACGGCATTGGAAATAAACGGGGACACGTACCGATTTCTCTTCCGCGTTCAGCATTGGCCGTCTGGAACAAACCGGAACAGACACATTTTTCCTGATCAATTGAGCTGAGCCTTCGATCAGCTCGGGCGCCCGCCCGCTGCGTCACCGCGCCACATCGCCAGATCTCGCACATTTAGTAATTTCTGTTATGACAGAAATTACTAAATGGAGGCTGTCATGACACGTGCCCTGGTTATTGCGACCGAGCCGAGAGGCGCTGTGGATTTCGAAGGTGTTTTCCGTGCCGTTGCCGCCTGGTTCGGCGCTTGTTATGCGGCCGCGCTGGCGATCGTCGTGCCACTCGGTGTCATGGCGATTAATGCGAACACCGGTTGGCAGGATGTACTGACCTTCCTCGCCGGCATGTTCCTTTATGCCCTGTTCATCGGTTTTTTTGTCGCGCTCTACACGGTTCTGGTCTGGCCCGTCCTGGTCTGGATCGCAAAGCTGGCAGGCATAAAGCGCGGATTTGCCGACCTGGTGCTTGGCGCGCTGATGGGCGGTGGCCTGATCAGCGCGATGATGCAGCCCTTGCAGAATGGCGGGGAAGGCCTGTTCTTCCTCTTCGCTGCCGCTGGCGCGGTAGGCGGGCTCACTTACTGGTGGCTCGCGGGGAAACCGCAATGACACATGCTAGCGAGAATGAACGCGCGATCGATTCCTGGGTGATGGCGACTGCCGTCGTTTCAGGAGTGCTGGTTGTGCCGGTATTGCTCTTAATTGGACCTGCCTTAATCCTGGTTCTTCCCCTCGTTTTTCCGCTGGTATGGGCGAGCGTAATGGGCATTTCAGCTATTCCCGCGCTGTTACTCGTCCCTCTTGTGAAACGTCTCAATTGGACCAGAGGCGTCGCGGACGTCGGGTTGTCGGCCTTGGTTTTCGGTGTGGCGGGGTTCGTCTGGGCAATGGTTGTGCTGCCGGCGGCGGGTCTTGCCGCCGCCGGATTCGGGGCGCTTCTCGGAGCAATTGGAGGAAGTGTCTATTGGGCTTCGGCGAGCCAGCCTTGTTCTCCAAAAGCAACCGGAGCCGGTGCCTAAAGCGCTGCTGATACTCGGCCCTTTCGGCGTTTCGCGACGATCTGAAATTCGTCGCTATAGATGATCTCGCCCGGATCAGCATGCCGGATCATCCTGATTGGGTGACCGGCAAGCTCCACCAGGCTGGCCAGGCCCCGGGCGCGGGATACATGTTCCCGGGCCTGCGAGCGGAACCAGCAAAATCCCAACGGCAGCCAGCGGCCACGTGAGCGAACGTCCACGCGTTTCGGCGCTGGCAGGGTGTCACAAAACCAGCGAATGTCATCTCGTACGGCCTCGTACAGCCAGTCCGGGGTCGCTGGGTTGTTGCGGACTTCATAGGCGATATCGAACAAGCCCCGACAGGCGCCAGGCACGTCCTGATAGGGCTCGAAAGAGCAAAAGCGCAGATACATGATCGCGCCCTCCAAATCTCTAAACTGGAAGGAGAGGGCGCACCGGTGATGTCAGGTGGGCCCGTTAGCGGTCAGACCGTCCGGTCGGGAGCGGCGGCTTGTCTGCGATCATGATCATCCACATGGACACGCTCCTCTAGTCTGCTGGCCAACGGGAAACGGATGGATACGCGGTTCGCGGAAGGAAGTCTGTAGTTGCAAAGCCACACCTCTGCCCCAACTAACCCCGCCGCTTGCCCTTGGGGCGCTTGCAGAGTAATCCACGGCCTCTTGATTTCACAGGCCTGATCCCATGACCAAAGTCCGTTTTGCTCCCAGCCCGACCGGCAAGCTTCATGTCGGCAATGTCCGCACCGCGCTGTTCAACTACCTGTTCGCGCGCAAGGCTGGCGGCACGTTTGTGCTGCGTATCGATGATACGGACCTGGAGCGCTCTACCCAGGAATATGAGGACGGTATCCGTGCCGACCTGACCTGGCTGGGCATGACGTGGGACGAGACCTTCAAGCAGTCCGAGCGGTTCGACCGCTACAACGCGGCTGCCGAGGACCTCAAGGCCAAGGGGTTGCTTTATGCCTGTTACGAGACTGGCGAGGAGCTGGACCGCAAGCGTCGTCTGCAAATGGCCAATGGCCGTCCGCCGGTCTATGACCGCGCTGCGCTGAACCTGACCGATGCGGAAAAAGCCGCGCTGGAAGCAGAAGGCCGCAAGCCGCACTGGCGTTTCAAACTGTCCGGCAATCCGGTCAGCTGGACCGATCTGGTGCGCGGCGACGTGACCATCGAGACGTCCTCGCTGTCCGACCCGATCCTGATCCGCGAGGATGGCAGCTATCTCTACACCCTGCCGTCGGTCTGCGATGATATCGACGCTGAAATCACCCACATCATTCGCGGTGAGGACCACACCACCAATTCCGGTGCCCAGATCGAGATTTTCGAGGCGTTGGGTGGCAAGGCCCCGAGTTTTGGTCACCAGGCCCTGCTTGTCGGTGCTGATGGTGGCAAGCTGTCCAAGCGTCTCGGCTCGCTCTCCATGCAGGACCTGCGTGAGGAAGAGGGTTTCGAGGCTATGGCGGTCAATTCCCTGCTGGGCCGTATCGGGACCTCGGATCCGGTTGAGCCGTTCATGGCCCTGGAAGACCTGCTGGGCGGTTTCTCCCTGGACAGGCTGACCCGCTCGCCGGCGCGTTTTGATCCGGAAGAGCTGGCGCGTCTCAATGCCAAGATCCTGCACGAGACCGGCTATGCCGTGGTTCAGGAGCGCCTGGCGGATATGGGGGCAGATGCTGGCGAGGCCGTCTGGGCCGCCGTGCGTCCGAACCTGGAACGCCTTCGCGATGCCAAGGACTGGGCAGCGCTGGTCAACGGCCCGGTCACGCCGGTGATCGAGGGCGAGGATGCCGATTTCATCGCTTCTGCTGCTGACGCTCTGCCGGCCGGCGAGCTGACGGAAGCCAGCTGGGGCGAGTGGACAGGCGCACTCAAGGAGGCAACCGGTCGCAAGGGCAAGGGCCTGTTCATGCCGTTGCGGCACGCACTGACCGGCCAGCCGCGGGGCCCGGAAATGGCGGTCCTCCTGCCGCTGATCGGCCGCGACAAGGTGCTCGCCCGTCTCAAGGGCGAAGCGGCCTAAATCTCCGTAATTCAATCATATTATTGAACCTGCTCGCGGCCTGTCCAGGTCGCGAGAGGTCGACATATTGACTTGTATAAATGACAATGTGTCAGGTTGTGTTGACATTCGTGCTGTCAAGTGTCAGGTTTGCATTACATTCAGTCATGGAGTGCAGACATGTGCAAAAAAGAAGGTATGAGTTTCGGCGTTGTCATCGCCGTTTTCATTACGATTTTCGTAGCGACGGGAGTGATCGGATGAGCCTGCCGTTTTATCTGGCCGCCGGCGTTGCGGCCTGTGCCCTGGTTTTCTCGCCCGAGGCAGAAGCCCAGACTCATTTCACCGCAGAGCGTGCCGGCGACAGCCACGCTCAGGACGTGATGTTCATTCCGGGCCTGGCCTCGCCGGGTGAGGTCTGGACCGAAACGGTGGACGCCCTTGGCAGCGAGATCGACGCCCATGTGATCACCGCAGCCGGTTTCGGGGATCTCGCCCCGTCGGGCGAGGGGGCCTTCATCGCCCCTCTGGTCGAGGACCTGGCCGCCTATGTGGACTCCCATCAGATCGAGGGGCTGACCCTGGTCGGGCATTCCATGGGCGCGCAGATCGCCCTGCAGCTCGCGGCTGTTCGTCCACAGGCCGTGGACCAGGTCATCGTCGTTGATAGCGCGCCATTCTATGCGCGCCTGTTCAATCCGGCGATCACGCCGGAGCAGGCGGCAGGATTTGGCCAGGGCATGGCAGCCCAGATGGCTTCCATGTCACGCGATCAATACCTGTCGATGAGCCGCCAGGGCCTGATGATCCAGTCGATCACCGAGAACGGCCAGGCCCGCGTAATGTCCTATATGGAGCGGGCCGACCAGTCCGCCGTCGCCCGCGCCATGGGCGAGGTGGCCGGAACCGATTTCACGTCCGTGCTCGGCGAGGTGGATGCGGAGATTGATGTGCTGGTGGCCTGGGCGCCGGGCGCGCCGGTCACCCAGGACCAGTTGCGTGGCATCTATGAGGGCCAGTACGCATCGGCTCGCGACGCCGAGGTGCACATGATCACCGACTCACGTCACTTCATCATGTTCGACCAGGCTGAGCGCTTTGTGGAGTTCTTGCGGAGTGAGCTCGATGACTAGGTCAGGGGAGATGATGATGCAGCCTCATGTGAAGCGTTACTTGATCCAGTTCGGGGGCTCGATGATCGGCTATGTGCTGGTCCTGTTCGGCTCGGTCTATATCCTGCGCGCCGGCGAGTACGGGCCAGTCATCACGGGCATTCTCGCAGTCTCGCCAGTGATCCCGGCCCTGTTCGGCCTGTATGCCGTGCTGACATTTTACCGGGCCATTGACGAGTTCCAGAAACGTGTCATCGCGGAGGCGATGCTGATCGCCTCCATGTTGGTCGGGTTTGGCACTTTTGCGTGGGGCTTCCTGGAGGGGGCGCTGGATCTGCCAGCGCTGCCGACCATCTGGATCTTCCCGGCCCTGATCGGCACCTATGGCCTCATGGCCTGCATCCTGAAATGGCGCTACTCATGAGGAATCGCTTGCGAGTCCTCCGGGCCGAACGCCGCTGGAGCCAGGCTGAACTGGGAGAACGCGTCGGCGTCTCCCGCCAGGCCATCAACGCGGTGGAAACGTCCAAACATGATCCGTCGCTGACCCTGGCGTTTGCCCTGGCCGAGGCGTTCGATCTCAGGATCGAGGATGTGTTTGATCCGAAAGGGGAGCCGGACTAGGTGTCATTGCCAAGCAGGTTGTTCACGCGTTGCCAGGGAGTGATGCCGCCGATACCGGCGTGGGGTCTTG
>JAEPND010000022.1 GCA_017643585.1 Maricaulis sp. | reverse complement strand
TTCCCCCTCGACAACTTGTAAAATCGACCAATGATTTATTTGAGCGTATCCGCTGGACGGATAGATCAGCTCATCTGAACCATCGGCATTGAGGTCCGCAGCGTAAGGCGTGTTGCACGCTTCGTCCGACATCTCGACAGTTACAGGCGCATCAACTGAGTGAGTAAGTCTGATTTCTGCAAAGCACCCACCTTGAGAAGTCGGTTGAAAGTCTACTGCCGCAGTCCAGGTCACTCCCAAAGCAGCGTCGTGAAGCGTAACGACGCAGTGCTCAAGATTGTTCTCTTGACCGAAAACCCCGCGACACTCTGGTGGTCGTTCCGATGCGGCCGCTTCAGGAGATAGCGGCTCAGACGCGTGCTTTTGGCTCCACGCCTCCTGTGACCCGGTGCCCATCACGAGAAGAGCAAACAGCAAGCTGAGACCAACTCTGCGGTGTATAGAGCGGCGTATCGGCGTCACCCCACACTCCCCTCAAGCGAGACCTTGAGCAGGTTCTGGGCTTCCACGGCGAACTCCATCGGCAGTTCCTGCAGGACTTCCCGCACAAAGCCGTTGACCAGGAGCGCCGTGGCCGCTTCCTCGTCCAGGCCACGCTGACGGGCGTAGAAGAGCTGATCTTCGGAGAGCTTGGTTGTCGTCGCCTCGTGTTCAAGCACCGCCTTTGGCGTCTTGCACTCGACATAGGGCACAGTGTGGGCACCACACTGATCACCGATCAGAAGGCTGTCACACTGAGTGAAATTGCGCGCACCCTCGGCCCTGCCATGCACCGACACCAGGCCGCGATAGGTCTGGTCCGAGCGACCGGCAGAAATGCCCTTGGAAATGATGCGGCTGGTCGAGCCCTTGCCCAGGTGGATCATCTTGGTTCCGGTATCAGCCTGTTGATGCCCATTGGTGACCGCGATGGAATAGAACTCGCCGCGCGAGTTTTCGCCACGCAGGACACAGGACGGATATTTCCAGGTAATGGCAGAACCGGTCTCGACCTGGGTCCAGGAGATCTTGGAGTTCCGGCCGCGGCAATCACCACGCTTGGTGACGAAGTTATAGACCCCGCCTTTGCCGTTCTCATCGCCCGGCCACCAGTTCTGGACCGTGGAATACTTGATCTCGGCATCATCCAGAGCGACCAGTTCCACGACCGCGGCGTGAAGCTGGTTTTCATCACGCATGGGTGCCGTACAGCCTTCCAGATAGGAGACGTAGGCGCCCTTGTCGGCAATGATCAGCGTGCGCTCGAACTGGCCCGTGCCTTCTGCATTCATGCGGAAATAGGTCGACAGCTCCATCGGACAGCGAACGCCCGGCGGCACATAGACAAAGGAACCGTCCGAAAACACTGCGGAATTCAGGGTCGCGAAGAAATTGTCGGTCGTGGGCACAACCGAGCCCAGGTATTTCTTCACCAGTTCGGGATGATCGCGCAGCGCTTCGGAGATCGAACAGAAGATCACACCGGCCTTGGCCAGTTCTTCCTTGAAGGTCGTCACAACCGATACACTGTCGAACACCGCATCGACCGCGACCTTGGGTGTTTCACGCGCCTCGGCAGCCGTGGCGGCGGCCCCCTTCACGCCCAGCAGGACTTCCTGCTCCTTGAGCGGAATGCCCAGCTTCTCGAAATCCTTGAGGATCTCTTCAGGCACATCATCAATGGACTCGTATTTCGCACCAGCCTTGGGCGCGGCGTAATAGTGGATGTCCTGGTAATCAATCGGCGGGTACTCAACCTTGGCCCAGCTGGGGTCGCGCATCTGTTTCCAGCGCTCGAACGCGTCCAGACGCCATTCCAGCATCCATTCCGGCTCATTCTTCTGCTCCGAAATATAGCGAACGATATCCTCGTTCAGCCCTTTCGGTGCGAGCTCGGTCTCGACGTCCGTCGTAAAGCCGTACTTGTACTTGTCGGCTTCGAGCTGTTTGACGTCTTCAATGGTTTCCTTGGTCGCCGCCATGGTCAGGCCGTTTCCTTGATCTGTTTCGATGCGCGCGCCCAGGCCTCGGTCCAGGCCTTGATCGCCGCATCCACGTCTTCTTCTGTTGTTGACCAGCCCAGGCTGATCCGGATGACACCCTCGGACAGCGCCTCATCCAGGCCGAGGGCGGTTCCCATTTTCGAGGCCTTCGCCTTGCCCGACGAACAGGCCGCGCCAGCCGAAATCGACACACCGGCGAGATCCATGGCCATGACCTGGGTTTCCCCGCGCCAGCCCGGCACTGCCAGTCCGATCGTGTTGGGCAGGCGATCAGCGCCCTCACCCAGGACGACAACATCCGGATTGGCCTCGCGTATAGCCGCGATCATGCGGTCGCGCGAGCCTGCCAGGGCAGCAAATTCTGCAAGCTTGGCATGCGCCTGCTCCAGCGCCAGCCCGAGGGCCGCATTGCCGGCCACGTTCAGCGTGCCTGAACGACGGCCCTGTTCCTGGCCACCACCGTGGTTATGCCGGGTCACAGGTGCGTCACACGACGCAATCAGCGCCCCGACGCCCTGTGGGCCGCCAAATTTGTGCGCAGCAATCGCCATATAATCCGCACCAAGCGCGGCAAAATCGACCGGGATCTTGCCGGTGGACTGAACCGCATCGACGATGACAAGTCCGTCCTTTTCCTTGATAAGCGCAATTGCCTCGGCGACCGGCTGGATCGTGCCGATCTCGTTGTTGGCCAACATGACCGACAGGACCGGACGTCCATCAGCTTCAGACCAGCTGGCCATGCGCTGTTCCAGCCAGGCCAGATCGATTACGCCATGCGCCGTCACGGGCAAGATATCGACCGGCAGGCCGGACACTTTGGCGCTTTCAACAATAGCGGGGTGTTCGATGTCCGAGATGATGACGCGCTTCACACCGGGCGCACGGGTCGCACTGGCCATGGCCAGGTTGAGCGCTTCCGTGCCGCCACCCGTGAAAATCACATCCTCGGCGCGTGCGCACAGCGCTTTGCCGACCTGGCGCCGAGCCTTGTCGACATGACGGCGCGCAGCCTGGCCATGCTGATGCACCGCCGAGGCATTGCCGACGCTGCCCATGAGCTCGCTCATGAGTTCGATCACGTCAGGTCGGACCTGCGTGGTGGCGTTGTGATCCAGATAGACGCGCATGTTTACTCGGCAGCGGCCGAATGACCTCGATCGCCCTGTCCGATGGCTCCGGACGCAGCGCCCAGCAGGCGACGCTCCAGCACATCTTCCAGCGTCACAGAGCTCAGGAAGAGATAGATGTGACGGGACAACTCGTCCCAGAGATCATGGGTGACACATCGGCGTCCATCCGCCAGACAGCCCTTGGCGTCGGAGCACCGGGTGACGCGCAGCGGCTCGTCCACAGCCATGATGATATCCGAAACGCGGATTTCGGACGCTTCACGGCTCAGGCGATAGCCCCCGCCCGGCCCGCGGACCGAGGCAACCACCTCGGCGCGACGCAGCTTGGCGAACAGTTGTTCAAGATAGGAAAGCGAGATGGACTGGCGCGACGCGATATCGCTCAGCGTGACCGGCCCCTGCTCTGCAGCTCCTGCAAGATCGGCCATCGCCATGACGGCGTAGCGGCCCTTTGTGCTCAGCTTCATGTATCTACCTCCTTAAACGCTCGCATCTTTCGGCATGATCATGCTAAGACGCGCAGCTTCGGGGTGGGCGACAGGCGCCGTTTGGCGACTGAAACCTAATACCCGAGCTGTGTAGTCAGGTATATGTGCTCTTTCGATCGTGCTTTCAATGGTCGAATTGCCGCATGCCTGCAGAAAAGACATTAGACGAGCTAGGAAGGTACCCCCTGAATGCCCGACGTAATCATTCCCGGCCCGGCCGGCCGACTGGAAGGGCGCTACAGCCCGAGTGAAGATGAAACCGCACCGATCGCGCTGATTCTCCACGCCCACCCGCTCGGCGGCGGCAGCATGGATAACGACATCGTCGATATGATGTACGACACCTTCCGCAAGCGGAATTTCGCCACGCTGCGTTTCAATTTCCGTGGCGTGGGGCGGTCCCAGGGCAGTTATGACCAGGGCCTCGGCGAGCTGTCAGACGCTGCGACGGTACTCGACTGGGTGCAGGGTTATAATTCCGGCGCGCGTTTCTGCTGGGTGGCCGGCCACTCCTTCGGTGCGTGGATCGGCATGCAGCTTCTGATGCGCCGTCCGGAAATCGCGGGCTTCATCTCCGTGGCCCCGCCGACCAACATGTATGACTTCACCTTCCTGGCGCCCTGTCCGGCCTCCGGCATCATCGTCAATGGCGGTGCCGACAAGATTGTCCCGGCAGACGATGTCGAACGCGTCATGTCCAAGGTCCGTGTCCAGAAAGGTATCGAGATCCGCCGCGAGCTGATCCCGGATGCCAACCACCTGTTCACCGAACATGTCGAGCCGCTGGACATCATGCTCAACGACTATCTCGACGAACGCCTGCCCATCGTGGAGAAAGAGCGCTCCGAGCGCACGATCACGGGCAAGCGCTAGCACCCGCGACAACCCGACAAAGAAAAAGCCCCGGTTGATGCCGGGGCTTTTTTTAACCGGGATCCGCCCTACGCCCTCCGCACACCGGCTCCGACGCGCCCGTCGTCGACGGCAGGCTTGTGGGCAGGCCGCGCTCATAACGCGCTGCGAGCCAGGCAAAGGCCTCGGCCTCGATCAGGTCTCCACGCCAGCCGACGGCCTCGACCGGTTCGACCTTCACCCGGGAAAGTTCTTCCTCGAGCATGCCCATGAGTGTCGCATTGTGGCGCCCGCCACCGGTGACCAGCACGCGCGGCGGCTCTCCCAGCATGCGGATGGCGTCCGCCACCGTGCGCGCCGTGAACCGCGTCAGCGTGGCGGCTCCATCCTCCAGCGACAGGCCGCGAACCGGTGCGAGCGAGAAATCCCAGCGATCCAGGGATTTCGGCGCCGCTTTCGGGAAGAATTCGTGCGACATCAATTGGGCCAGCACATCCAGATCCACAGCGCCGGCACAGGCCAGCTGCCCGCCTTCGTCATGCGACTTGTCAGTGAGTTCCTGGCACCACGCATCGATCAATCCATTGGCGGGTCCGGTATCAAAGGAGATCGGGTCCTGACCGTCTTCCAGCCAGGTGACATTGGCCACGCCGCCCAGGTTGAGAACAGCCACATCACTCAGCCCGGCCTTGTGGGCCAGTGCGCGATGATAGAGCGGTGCCAGGGGTGCCCCCTGTCCGCCCTTTTCCATGTCCGCGGAGCGAAAATCATACACGACCGGAATGCCCAGCGCCTTGGCGACCGCTGCACCATTGCCTATCTGCAGGGTCTGGCCGGGCTCGCCGTCTCGCGGGGCCTTGTGCAGCACGGTCTGACCGTGAAAACCAACCAGGTCGACGGGTGGCGCGTCTGCAGCTTCCCGGTCCAGCACGGCGCGAACCGCTGCGACATGCGTGCGGGTGAGGACCGCCTCGGCGGCGACAAAGTCCGGCTGCTCCCCCTCGAACCCCCAGTCCAGCGCGCGGTCGACCGCATCCTGGAGAATACTCCGGTCCTGCGCGGAATAACCGACCTCCGTGCCGGGGCCAAAAGCCCGGATCGTCTCGCCATCTGTCTCGATGAGGGCGGCATCCACACCGTCCAGAGAGGTCCCGCTCATGAGACCGATCACACGCTTCATGCCATCTCCCTCTTTTCTCCCATCGAATTGCGACCTAGAAGCGATCTATCAGGAGAGCTTTCATGAGTGAATACAAGTCCGAACTTGTCCGCAACCTGGTGGAGCGCGGATACCATTTTCAGTCGACCGATCTGAACACGCTCGATGAGCGTGCGACAAGTAGTGTGGTGACGGGCTATATCGGCTTTGATGCGACCGCATCGAGCCTGCATGTCGGCTCTCTCGTCCAGATCATGATGCTGCGCCAGATGCAGAAGGCCGGTCACAAGCCGATCATCCTGCTGGGCGGCGGCACCACCAAGATCGGCGACCCGTCCGGCAAGGATAAGTCCCGCTCGATGCTGACCGAAGAGCAGATCGGCGAGAACAAGAACGGCATTCTCAAGCCTTTCGAGAAACTCCTCGCCATCGGCGATGGCCCGACCGATGCGGTTGTCGTGGACAATGATGAATGGCTGTCAGAGTTCGGATACCTGGAATTCCTGCGCGAGTTCGGCCCGCACTTCACCATCAACCGGATGATGACGTTTGAGTCGGTCAAGCAGCGCCTAGATCGCGAACAACCGCTGACCTTCCTGGAATTCAACTACATGCTGTTGCAGGCGGTCGACTTTCTGGAATTGAACAAGCGCTATGGCTGCTCACTGCAGCTGGGCGGTGGCGATCAGTGGGGCAATATCATCAATGGGGTCGAGCTGTGCCGCCGCATCGCCGGCAATGAGGTCAGTGCCTTCACCACACCGCTGATCACGACCGCATCCGGCGCCAAGATGGGCAAGACCGCCGATGGCGCCGTCTGGCTCAATGACGACATGCTGTCCTCGTACGAATACTGGCAGTTCTGGCGCAATACCGAGGATGCCGATGTCGGCCGTTTCCTGCGCCTGTTCACCGACCTGCCGCTGGACGAGATCGCCGCGCTGGAAGCGCTGGAGGGCGCGGCCATCAATGATGCCAAGGTGCGTCTGGCCAATGAGGCGACCACAATGCTGCATGGCGCTGACGCGGCCCGCGAGGCCGAGGCAACCGCCAAGGCGACCTTTGCGGCCGGCGGTGCCGGCGACGCCCTGCCAACCGTCGAGGTGACGAACCTGACCGGTGGCGATGTGACGCTGGCCTCACTGTTCGTCGAAGCCGGTCTGGCTGCGTCCAATGGCGAGATGAAACGCCACATCAAGGCCGGGGCGGCCAAGGTGAATGGCCAGGCCCTGACCGATATCCAGGCCAAGGCTGCGGCGGATCATGTCGTTGATGGTGCGATCAAGCTGTCGATCGGCAAGAAACGGCACGCGCTGGCCAAGCCCGCCTAGGGGCCCTCTACCACGTCGGTTTCGTCGGGATCAGCGGCCTCTCCGGTCACCGGATCAACGGTCTCGTCCGTGTTTTCCAACGCTTCGAGCTGATCGAGGACTTCCTGTGGCAGCAGCGATGGGACACCTCCCTCCTCCGCATCCTCACGCGTTGCCGCTGCGCGCTGCGCGGCCGTGCCTTCGAACATGCGCCGGAAGACACCCGGCGCCAGCACGGAAAGCGGATTGGCGAACACAGTCAGGCTGTCGAACGGGCCTTCGACCGAATAGGTAATGCCCACGACACCTTCGCCCGGCCGGGAGATCAGCAATTCGCCGATAACCGGTAATTGCCCGAAGAAGGAATTGACCGCATAGGACGGTGCCAGATTGCCATCGATGGCGGCGCTGCGTCCCTCGAAATCGATCGTGCCGGCTGCGGTCACGCCCAGGGAGCTGCCCGTCGCCTGGCTGTCGCCAATGGTGAACAGCCCGTCCTCGAACATCACATCACCGGTAATCGTTTCGAACCGGATGCCTTCCCCATTCAGCAGGGCTGCCAGACCCTCGAACGAGCCGGCGGCAAGCAGGCGGGCCAGCACAGGGACGCGGACCAGGGTGATATCATCGATCTCAACCCGCGCTGTCAGGGGGCCCTGCACACCGAGCGGTGGCGCCTCGCCCAGCACAGACATGCGACCTCCGACCACGCCCTCCGTAAATCCAAAAAATGAGGAAAGAACCTCAATCGATTGGGTTTCAACACGAAATTCGCGAATTCCGCCAACTTCCGGCGCTCCAAAATTGGCGAAGAATGGCCCCGCTTCAGAGCGTCCCGAAACCGCGGCTGCGCGAATACCTTCAGTTTCACTGCGCCAGATCAAGGAGAAATCATCAACGACATGTTCGTCATCAATGGCCATGCGTGCGACGTCGAATGTGACGGACAAGGGAAGATCAAGCGTGTCGCTTGTCTCTTCTGCTTCACCGGTCGTGGCCAGGTTCGTCGCGGCGGAACGTTCATTCCAGACTTCAAGGATTTCCCGCGCATCCAGATACTCTCCAGAGAGGCGGACGGTGAAAGGCTGGCCAGGCTGAGGCGGCGCAGCCAGCCGTCCCCGCAAACTGATGAAGTCCTCGACTTCCGCCCGATCGAGGTTCAGCTCAACCAAGCGCCCACCGGGCGATAATAGTGCACTGGCGCCGATATCCACGCCTTCGGTCTGGATGATGATTTCCTCGAAGACATAATTGTCCTCGTCATTGCGCGAGAGCGTGAACCCGGCCAGACCGGGTACGCCGATATCCTTGAACCAGACGCCATCCGGCGCCTCGATCCAGGCTTCTGTCAGGTCTGCATCAATATCAATCGACTGGATGTCC
The DNA here is from genome assembly GCA_017643585.1 of Maricaulis sp. Lineage (GTDB taxonomy): Bacteria > Pseudomonadota > Alphaproteobacteria > Caulobacterales > Maricaulaceae > Maricaulis. The sequence continues at coordinate 25,718 of JAEPND010000022.1, read as the reverse complement.
AGGCCGTTGGAGCGCGCTCGGGCTTCCACACCCACGAAACCGTCCAGATAGCGACGGGCGGGAAGACCGAACTCGTCCAGCGCTCTCGCCCCCAGTCGCGCCTCGACCTCAAAGGTCGTCGACGGCTGATCATCCGGCGCGGTAAAATCCTCGACCCAGTTCACGCTTACCGGCGTGTCGCCCCAGAACGCGTCGCCCATCGCGGTCAGTCGGCTTTCATTCGCGGTGATCGACACTGTGCCTTCACGCAAGGCCAGAGGGGTATCGGGGATCGCCAGCGCGGCTCCGGTGAAATCTCCCGTGATCACGAAGGGAATATCTTCTGCCGGCACTTCAGACAGCATGGGACGCTGGATCCGGAAGGTAATCTCGCCTTCCCCACCAACCGCGGCCGGATCGATACCGTACTGTGTCGGGAAGCCGAGGGGCTCCTCATCGATCAGCGAGAGAATATCGGTAGCCTGGCCATAACCACGACCGGAATAGGTCGCGACCGCGCCCTTGGGGTTGAGACGCGGAATATCGACATGGCCTTCGAAAATCTCGATATCGCCAACACGTCCGCCGGTCAGCCGCGCCTCGAAGGCATTTCCGTAGAGAGTCGCGCTGCCGACCGCCTCGGTGATCGGTGTCATCGTCGAGATATAGCGAATGATGCCGTCCTCGACGTCAAAGGACAGGTTGAGACGATCATTCGCCAGCGCGCCACTGGCAATGGAATCCGCGTCGATATTCATGTCGAGGCGCGCATTGAAGAATCGCCCGCCGAGAATCCCCTCCTCGATCCAGTCGCGCGCGCCATCGGCCAGGTCAACCGGCCAATAGGCCAGAACCGTGTTCGCCGTGATGTCACCGACAACCGGGCCGGACAGGACGATATTTGGAAGCCAGCGACCATCCTCGACCTGGGTCAGGCTGGCGCTTCCCGCCAATTCTGCGGTGATATTGTCCAGTTCCAGATCGAGCTGCTCAAAGCCAATGATGCGCTCGGCCAGATCTGCCTCGCCGGACACCGTCAGCCCCCCCCACCGCGGCGGTCGCTCGAAAATATCGCCGAGATCGACAAAGCCCTCGCCCGCATTCAGCTCATAACGCCAGCGCATGGGCAAAGCCCCTGCATAGGATGACAAATCATAGATCCGACCCGAAAGTTCGCCTGCAAACACCTCGGACGCGATACGCCCGCGATCAATCGACAGGGATCCCAGCAACGGGTCGAAGACGAGCGAAAGCTCCGCGCCCTCAAAAGCGCGCTCCTCGCCCTGAGACAGGATCACGCCCTCCCCGACACTCATTTGCAGGGACGCGGCCTGGATGCCGGTCTCCAGTCTGGCGTCCATGATCAGGTCGAGCGAAAGCGGAGCATGCAGCGCTCGCAGCTCCGACAACGGGCCCTGCGTAGGTGCAACCGATGCCAGCGACAGACGCTCAACCCCCACTTCAAGCAATAGCGAGGTCAGCCGTGCGCCCGCCTGCATGCGAACCCGCAGATCCGCGAAGCCGGAAGCCGTGGCGATCTGCCCCTGCAACAAGGACACGATGCGCAAATCATCGCGGGACAGTTCGACCTGGGCGTTATTGACCAGCCAGGCAATGCCGCTGATCTCATCGACGATGCGAACCGTGGCGTCGCGGACCTCGACATTGCGGATCTGTCCCAGAGGACTGTCCGATGCTTGCGGGTTTTGCAGCAGCAGAAACAGCGATGCACTGTCGTCACCGCCACGCTCGGCCTGCCGCGCAGAGGCGGCCACCCGCTCCACGCCGCCCAGGCCCGCACCGACAGCACCATCGGCCCGGCGTACAATGGAAATCGAGCCCCCATGAACGCGCAGGCGTGTCGGTTCGATGCGCCCCAGCAGCATGGGCTCAATAGCCAGCCCGGCCTCGATCAGCGGTGCACGGGCGATCACCTCGCCATTGGTTTGGGCGACGGCGACATCGCGCGCCGTGACAATGATCGCACCTTCCGTGCTGTCGAAACGGGCCTCCAGATCTCCGAGGGCGACCACATCACCCTCAAAAACACTGGCGATCTCTGCCTGAACATCCGATCTCAGAAAGCTCAGATCGACCGGCCCCGACGACAATCGCCAGAAAATGAAGCCGAGCCCGAAAATGAGCATCATCAGCACAACGGCGATGGCCTCGAGCACATAAATCAGGGTCCATTTTACCGAGCGACGCAGCATTATTCTTGCCCTATAGCAGTCGCATGGCTGGACGTGCCGCCAGACGCGGGCAATTTATCGCCGCAGCAACCGCAATCCACGCGACTGGGGAGAATTGACATGAGCGAACTCAAAACAGGCGACCTGGCTCCGAATTTCAACATGCCCACCGATGGTGGTGCGTCCGTCGATCTTTCTGCCCTGAAGGGCAAAAATGTCGTGCTCTATTTCTATCCCAAAGACGATACGCCGGGTTGCACCACCGAGGCTATCGACTTCAGCACGCTGATCGCAGAATTCGATGCCGCCAACACCGTCATCATCGGCGTGTCCAAGGATACTGTCGCCAAACATGACAAGTTCAAGGCCAAACACGAGCTCAAGGTCATGCTGGGCTCGGACGAGAATGGCACTGTGCTGGAAGCCTATGGCGTCTGGGTGCTCAAGAAACTCTATGGCCGGGAATATATGGGTATCGAGCGCGCCACATTCCTGATCAATGCCGACGGGCAGATCGCCAACATCTGGCGCAAGGTGAAGGTCAAGGGCCACGCCCAGGCGGTCCTCGACGCTGTCCATGCGCTTTGATGCACGCGGATGCAGACATCCAGCAGGCCTGCCTGAGTGTCCTTGAGACCGGATCGCCGCGCGCCAAGGCAGACCGCGCCCGCAGCGTCGCCGCTGCCTGGCGCGAGGGCAGACTGGCTCTGCCGACCGCTTGGCGCCCGGTAGCAGCCGACCATCGTCCAGCACGACCGTCCAGACCGGAACTGGTACCGCCAGGCCAGGTGCCCCGGCGACGCCTGACCGGCCCAGCGGGTCGAATCGCCCTGATGCATGCGATCGCCCATATCGAGTTCAACGCTATCGACCTGGCCTTCGACCTCATCGCTCGTTTCGGCGGACATGGCGGCTTCGACAAGGCCCAGCGCCAAAGCCTGATTGACGATTGGGTCGGCGTCGGCGACGACGAGGCCCGTCACTTCATCATGGTCCAGGACCGTCTGGCCGAGTTGGGCGCGGCTTATGGCGATCATGTCGCCCATAATGGGCTGTGGGATGCAGCGGTTTCGACCTCACATGACCTCGCCGCACGCCTCGCAGTCGCCCCTCTGGTGCTCGAAGCTCGGGGGCTGGATGTCACACCCGGCATGATCGACCGGCTCATCTCTGCCGGGGATCAGGCCAGCGCCAACGTGCTCAAGGTGATTTACGAGGAAGAAATCGCTCATGTCGCCGCAGGCGCCCGCTGGTTTCACACGCTCTGTCGCATCGACGATCAAGATCCGCAGACACGCTATCAAACGCTTGTAAAACAACACTTTAAAGGCGGACTAAAACTGCCATTCAACTTCAATGCGCGGAAAATTGCGGGTTTACCCGAAGAATACTACCTACCATTGGCGCATTAGGGTCCAAGATTTGCATCACGGGCTGTTGAATTTTCTTCGAGTTTTGTGTCACATGCCTGCGGGGCATTTGGGGCAAGCGTAACAGAGCGGCTCACACAGCATGTTCGAAGGCGTGAAAGAAGCGATTTGGGGTACGGCGCAACGCTGGTTTCCGGATCGACAAATTTATCACCGTAGTGATGGCCAGGTTCGTTATTTCGCGATTTCGACCACACTACAGGTGTCGGCGCTTTTTGCCGCAACCGTGCTGGCCGGCTGGCTGTGTTTCACGACGGTTTCTGTCGCCTTCCATGGCCGGGCAATAGCCGCCAAGGAAACCCAAATTGAAGAAGAACGGGTTCAGGCCAGTCGCCTGATCGCCGAGGCCCAGGCAAGCGAGGCCACCGCCATCTCGCTGGTCGAATCGCAATCGGCAGAGTTCGACCGCACCGCCGTAGAATTCCAGCTTCGCCACGAGACCCTTCGGCAGCTCGTTGAGTTTGCCGAACAATTGTCCGGCAGCATCATGGAGCCCTCCCCGGAACTCGATGATGGTCGCGTTCTGATGGCGGCCACACCCGCTGACCCGACACCGCGCCAAGCCCGCGACAGCCTGGTGTCGCTGGCGAGCTTGTCGGAAGACCCCGAAGACCAGATCGACTATCTCATGGGCGAACAGGACCTGGTCCTCGCGCAGGCTGAAGATGCGACCGAAACGCGGTTGGAAAACCTCCGCGCCGTGCTGCGCCTGACCGGCCTCAACATTGAAGATGTCGTCGCATCAGGCCGCGACACGGACGAGCAAGGCGGGCCGTATGAGCCGATCGTCATGGATGCGAGCTTCGGTCCCGGCCTGGAACTCAATCACCAATTCTCCTCGCGCATCAATCGGATCGCCGCGCGGATGCTAGAAGTAAACGAGCTGGAACGCTTCTCGATGGAAGGTCCGTTCGGTGAGCCGATCGCCGTGCCGCACCGTCGAACATCCGGCTTTGGCGTGCGTCTCGATCCGTTCAATGGTCGCCCGACCCAGCACCGGGGCATGGACTTCGGCGCCTATCCCCGCGCTCCCATTGTCGCCACCGGTCCGGGTGAGGTCGTTTACGCGGGCTGGAGAGGCGGTTATGGTCGTACTGTGGAGATCGACCACGGCTATGGCTTCCGTACCCGTTATGCGCATCTCCATGAAATCGCAGTGCGCCGGGGTGATACCGTCGAGCGAGGACAACAGATCGGGGGCATGGGGTCCACGGGTCGTAGCACAGCTACGCACTTGCACTATGAAATCTGGTTCAATGGATCGGCAATCGATCCGGACCGACTATTGAGAGCGGGACGTTATGTTCAATAAGAGTAACAAAGACACCTCCAACCCCGACCCGATGCAACAGCCAGCTGCAGCGCCAAAAAGGAACGCCATGAAATCGAAAGCTCCATCCATCCTCTCCGGTGACCTGGTCCTGACCGGTTCCATCGTTTCCGAAGGCGAAGTCCAGCTGGACGGCACCGTAGACGGTGACATCCGCGCGGGCTCCCTGATCATCGGCGAAGAAGCGAATGTGAACGGCGAAGTCATGGCGGAAACCGTTGTTATCCGTGGACGTGTATCGGGTTCCGTACACGCGCGTCAGGTACAGCTGGCGTCCACGGCACGCATCGAAGGCGATATCGTGCACGCAGCCCTGTCCGTTGAGAGCGGTGCATTCTTCGATGGCCATTGCCGTCACGCATCTGACCCGCTGAGCGAGAAATCCAGCGGTGGCGCACCCGCTTCCGCGCCCAAGGCCGCAAACAAGTCCGACGATATGCCGCCGGCTCCGGGCAAGTCTTCCGTGACGTCCCTGGATCCGCCGCTGGCCAGCAAGTCCTCGGCTTAGCTGAACCAGAACGAGTTCGACTTTTAGAAGACGGCGGAGCGAAAGCTCCGCCGTTTTTCTATACGTGGCGGCGCGGACAGGGCTCTTCCGCCCGGCCCGTTCAGATCAACAGAAAACCTTTCCAGTTCTTCATTGTCTCGAGCACATCGAGCCCCTCGATGTTCCGGTTGATCAAGCACAGGCTGATATTCCGATCTTCGTCGCCGGGCATGCCGATATCGTCGTCCAACAGGATCAGTCCGAGATTGTTCGCGCTACAAACCTCAGGATACTCCTCAAGAACTACCCGGTAAGCCCGGGCTGCATCGCGCAATTGGCCCTTCAGCGAGCGCGTATGGCTGGCTCGCAAGAGCCATTTGGTCTCCAGCACCTGCCGGAGCACCAGATCCACGCGGTCCTCGTGGTCAACCAGTTTCGTACTTTCATTCTGAGCGATGTATCCCTCTCCAGCCACCGGGAGGCAAGACGCAATCCATTCCCGCGCTTGCGCTTTCAACCGCGCGCATCCCTTTCTGGCGCCTAAGACCTCAAGCGCTTAGATGAACAACCGATGCGGTTCGTCTGACCCCTGGAAGATCATAGATCAGACCGCCTCCGCCAGCATCGCGAACGAAACTTTCATGTATTTGTTCAGCGGCGTTGCCTCATCGCTCCAGTCATCCTCGTAGAAATCCCGCAACACGAAACCGGAGCGCAGGAGCCCGCCAATCAGACTGTCCAGCGTATGGGAGAATTCGAGGTGTTCCTCTGACGCCATTCGCTTGTCCAGGCTTTCCCTGTCGAGATTTCGGGTATCGTCAAAGGGAAGTGCGAAGTTTACCACCGGTTCGGCCCCCGCTTCGATGGCGTCATGGTCGAACATGTAGAAGGCCGGGTTCATAACCCCGGTCAGGAGGCGCCCGCCGGGCCTTAGCACACGCCGTGCCTCCTTCCACACACGTTCAACATCGGGCACGAAAATTGTCGAGACCGGGTTGAAGATGAGATCGAAGCTTTCCGGCTCGAAACGCGACAAATCCATCATGTCACCCTGTTCGAACCGGATTTTCAGTCCGTCACGCCTGGCGACTTCCTTGTCCCGGGCGAGCTGCTCATCGGAATTGTCGAAGCTGGTCACTTGAGCGCCGGCGGCAGAGAGAACCGGCACTTGCTGCCCCCCGCCCGATGCAAGGCCGAGCACATCGGCTCCTGCCAGCTCGCCAAACCAGTCAGCCGGCACTGGCTGATTGGGTGTGAGGATCACCGTCACCTCGCCCGCGCGGGCGCGCTCAATCACCTGGGGATCGACCGGCTGGCTCCACTCTCCTTCACCAGAGGCTGATTCCCTGTTCCAGGCCGTCCTGTTGTGTGCCGCGACGTCAATCATCGAATTTCCCTGAAACCGTTTCTTTATAGAGACTTACTCTCCTCGCTTTCCCGGGTCACCTGTTTTCGCTACCCCGGATACAATAGACGTGTTTGTTTTTTAAACCTGTCTGTGTTACATGATGCCCAACACGTAACGGAGCAATGAAATGTCCTCTTCCCCAACCAACCGATTGCATGGCCTGGATGCTGTGCGCGGTTTTGCGCTCTTGCTGGGCGTCTTCCTGCACGCCGGCATGTCGTTCATCCCGAGCGACTTCCCGGTTTGGATCACCCATGACAACAACAGCAGTGCCGGTTTCGCGCTGACCTTCTACGTCCCGCACATCTTCCGGATGCTGCTATTCTTCATCCTGGCCGGCTTTTTCGCTCGTCTCGCCTGGCAAAAGCGTGGCGCCCTGGGATTCGCCTTCGACCGCTTCAAGCGCGTTTTTGCACCGCTGGCTGCCTTCTGGTTTCCCAGCCTGATGCTGATCGTCACGGTCATCATCTGGGGGGCGATCAAGGCCAATGGCGGTGAAGCACCGGAAGCGCCGGAAGACCCGCCGCTGACGGCAGAGAACTTCCCCCTCACCCACCTGTGGTTTCTGTATCTGCTCAGTATTTTCTATGTTGCTGCAATCGCGATCCGGCTCGTTGTCGGACTGATTGATCCGGCCGGTAAACTGCGCGCCGCCGGCGCCAAGCTGGTGGAGTTCGTCGGACGTACGCCGGCTCTGCCGCTCTTGCTGGCCATCCCGGCAATGCTGGCCTTTATGAATACCGAGATGTGGTATGGCTGGTTTGGTATTCCGACGCCGGATACGGGTCTTTATCCCAATGCTGTCGCCCTGACTGCCTATGGCACCGGATTCGCCTTTGGTTGGATTTTGCACGGCCAGAGCGGTCTGTTGGACACGTTCCGCAAATTCTGGTGGGCTTACATGGCGGTTGCCATCGCCCTGACGGTCGCCTGCCTGCAGATGATTGGTCTGGCACCGAGCTTGGCGCCGGCCGATGATAGCGCACAAAGCTGGGCTTACGCAGCGGCCTATTCCCTTGCCGGATGGTGTTTCAGCTTTGCCTTTATTGGCCTGGGCCTGGCCCTGTTTGCCAATGAAAGCCCGGCCCGCCGCTATGTCGCTGATGCGTCCTACTGGATCTATATCTGGCACCTGCCGCTGGTTATGGCCCTGCAGGTCTGGCTGAATGATGTCGAGATGATGGGCATTGTGAAATACCTGCTGATCAACGCCATCACCCTGGCGGTCACGATCGGCACCTATCACCTGCTAGTCCGCGGCACCTGGATCGGTGCCTGGCTAAATGGCCGCCGCTACGGCAAGAAGGCCGAGGCCAGGGCAGCGGCAAAGGCTGCCAAGCTGGAGGCCGCATCGGCAAACGCCTGAATCAGGTCATACCCTCAAGAGGAGGCGCCAATTCCGGCGCCTCCTTCCTGCATGGAAAGGTAAGCCATGGCTGATGATATCGAGACCGTACGCGATGATCTGGCATTCATGCGTGCCCTCGCCGACACACCGGACCGGGCCAACAAGGCCATGGGCCAGGCGTTTCTGGCCGCCGGCATCATTTATGGCATCCAGGGACTTGTGCAGTGGGCCAGTGCAATCGGCGCGATCACGCTGACCGGCTGGGGATATCTCGGCTTTGTCATTGGCTGTTCGGTCGCTTTTCTTGTCGTTCTGGGCGTAATCATCTGGAAGAATCGCGGCCACAAATCCAATTCCGCCGTGCGCCGTGCCTATGAAGCCGCCTTCCAGGGCGCAGGCTTGGCCAATGTCTGCATCGTGATCGTGTTTATCGTCGCCAATATCCGCACCGGAGATGGCGGCGTCTGGTATTTCTATACGCCGTTTATCTATGCCATTCAGGGTGTTGCCTGGTATCTGGCCTTCCGCATGCGCAAGCGCGCCTGGCTCGGCCTGGTCGCGCTGGGCTGGTATGCGGGCGCTGTGGCACTGGGCCTGACCGCACACTCGCCGACTTATGTTCTGGTGATCGCCCTATCTCTCATCCTGCTTCTGGCCGGTCCGGGGCTGGTCATGATGCGCGTGGCCGACAAACAGTCGGAGACGGCGGACTAGTCATGGCGTCCAAGGGTATCGGCCAGATTGATGAAGTGATCCACGGGCGCTTGCGCCTGGGCATCATGACCTATCTGGCCAATGCAGAAGTCGCGGATTTCACCGAGCTTGCCAGCGCGCTTGAAGCCACGCGCGGCAATCTCTCTGTGCATCTGAGAAAACTGGAAGATGCCGGCTATATCGAAATCGAGAAGAGCTTCCTCGACCGCAAACCGCTCACCCGCGCCCGCATCACCAAAATCGGGCGCGCCGCCTTCAAGGCCTATGTGAAAGCGATCGCGGACCTGCTGGGCGATGGGGGCTGATCAAGCCCAATCTCCCCATAAATCGGGAAGATTATCCGCGCCAACTCAGGCCTCTTCCTCTTCACCGCCAACACGCGCTGCCAGGGCAGCGGCCATGAACGGGTCCAGATCACCATCAAGAACACCGCCCGTATTGGACGTTTCCACATTGGTGCGCAGATCCTTGACCATCTGATAGGGCTGCAGGACATAGGAGCGGATCTGGTGGCCCCAACCGATCTCGGTCTTGGCATCAGCCTCGGCCTGCGCCGCAGCCTCGCGTTCAGCCAGCTGGATCTCATAAACCCGGGCGCGCAACATATCCCAGGCCTGGGCCCGGTTCTTGTGCTGGGAGCGCTCATTCTGGCACTGCACCACGATGGGTCGCTCCTGGCCTGGCATGTCATAGGTCAGGCGAACCGCCGAGTCCGTCGTATTGACGTGCTGACCACCCGCACCGGAGGCGCGATAGGTATCCGTGCGAACCTTGCCTTCCTCGATATCGACCTCGATCTGGTCGTCGATAAGTGGATAAGCGCCAACGCTTGCGAAACTGGTATGGCGACGGGCACTGGAATCAAAAGGCGAGATCCGCACCAGGCGGTGGACGCCGGTCTCGGTCTTCAGCCAGCCATAGGCATTCTCACCCTTGATCAGCAGCGTGGCGGATTTGAGCCCGGCCTCCTCGCCAGCCTGTTCCTCGATGACCTCAACCTTGAAACCACGAGCATTGGCCCAGCGCGTATACATGCGCGTCATCATCGAGGCCCAGTCCTGGCTTTCAGTACCGCCGGCACCGGAATGGATTTCCAGGTAGCTGTCATTGCCATCGGCCTCACCGGACAGCAGCGCTTCCAGCTCGGCGCGCTTCATCTTGTCCTGCAGGGCTTTCAGGCTCTCGACCGCGTCCTCGACGATGCTCTCATCGTCTTCCATCTCGGCCAGCTCGACCAGTTCGAGCGTATCGGACAGTTCAACCTCGGCGTCCTGGATGACGGTCATGGCGTCGTCCAGCCGGGTGCGCTCCCGCATCAGCGCCTGCGCCTTCTGACTGTTATTCCAGAAGTCCGGCGCTTCGGACATGGCTGTGAGTTCGTCTAGGCGTTTCTGGGCTGTATCCCAGTCAAAGACGCCTCCTCAGCAAGCCTACGGCCTGCTGGATTTCATCGGACAAGGTCTGGATGTCTGCGCGCATAAATCGACTCGTCTAGGCGTCGGGAAATGAAGCTTCAGGGATAATCAGGCTCGCCCATGGAGACAAGCCGGGCAGTACAGGTCAGTACAGCCCGCCCAGCTCGTCCTCTTCTTCCTCATCGCCGTCCTCCTCGAGCAATTCGTCAAGGCCGGCATCTTGCGGACGCTCACTGACTGAGGACGTCGCGAAGGACAGCCCGCTCTCTTCGTCAACACTCTGACGCGAGGGTTCCGATCCCGGACGGAAGGCTTCGAGAATAACACCGGACTGACCGAGAATACCCGGCTCTCCGGTCAGACGGTCGATCGGGACCAGGCGTACACCTTCCGGCACCCGGAAGGGCGCAACCGGATAATCACCGATCACCTGGCCAAAGAAATCGCGCGCGATCGGGGCTGCCACGCGGCCACCCGCCTCACCGCTGCCCAGTTGATACGGTGTGTCAAAGCCGACATAGACGCCGACAATCAGGTCCGGTGAAAACCCGACAAACCACGCATCGCGGAAATCATTGGTCGTACCGGTCTTGCCGCCCATGGGCCGGCCCAGCGAACGCAATGCCGTACCCGTGCCACGCTGCACTGCGCCCTCGAGCATGTGTACAACCTGGTAGGCGGTGACAGGGTCCACGACTTCCATCCGGTTGTCGGCAAACCACGGCTCCAGCAATTCCTGGGTCCATTCCTCGACATCACAGGTGCCACACTCAAGTTGTTCGTGTGCGAAGATGGTCGCACCCGTGCGGTCCTGCACGCGGTCCAGAATGGTTGGCTCAACCCGGCGCCCGCCATTCACCAGTGTCGCATAGGCAGAGACGAGGCGATGCAGTGTCGTTTCTCCGGCCCCAAGTGACATCGCCAGAACCGGAGACAATTCATCATAGATACCGAAACGTTCGCCATAGTCCGCGATCGGCCGCATACCCATTTCCTGGGCAAGACGGACCGTCATCACATTCCGTGAGAGCTCTAGGCCTAGCCTCAGCGTCGACATACCGTAATAACGCTCGGCATAGTTGGATGGCATGTAGAAGCGCTCGTCCGCACCGCCCGAGGCGATAAAGGGCGCATCCAGGATCAGGCTCGCCGGTGTATAGCCATTGTCCAGCGCCGCAGCATAGGCGAACGGCTTGAAGGATGAACCGGGCTGACGGCGGGCCTGGGTCGCGCGATTGAACTGGCTGTGCTGGAAGCTGTAACCGCCCATCATCGCCAGGACACGTCCGGTGTGGGGGTCCATCGCCATGATTGCGCCATTGATCGCCGGGATCTGGCGCAATCCAAACTGGCCGTCCGTATAATCCTCCTGGTCGGCGATGGATTCCACGAGGATCACATCACCGCTCGACAGCACTTCGGACGGAGTGGTGACAATGGGTCCCAACTCGCCATCCGGCAGCGTCTCGCGGCCCCATTCCAGCGCTGACATCGGGATCGAGCCCCTTGTACCGTCTGCAAAGCCGATCTCGGCAGCGTCTGCGCTCAGGGACAGTACAACAGCCCCCATCCAGCCCGCATCGAGATCGCGCGGCAGGGTGAACTCTTCCAGACGGGTTTCCCAGCCCTCTTCCAGCTCGATCTGGCCCAAAGCACCGCGATAACCGTGGCGGCGGTCATAGGTTTCCAGCCCGTCCCGCAAAGCCTGGCGTGCTGCCAGCTGCATGGTCGTGTCCAGCGTCGTCCGGATCGAAAGACCGCCGTGATACAATTCCTCATCGCCATACATGGAGAAGACCTGGCGACGGACATTCTCGACGAAGTATTCTGCGGCGAGATAGTCATCACCACTCAGGCGCTCAGCGATTTCGAGAGGCTGCTGGGCCGCTTCACGCGCTTCTTCCTCGGTGATGTAGCCATTGGCAGCCATACGCGACAGAACCCAGTTGCGACGGTCAATCGTGCGCTCCGGATGACGGATCGGGTGAAAGCGTGCCGGGCCGTTGACGACAGCGGCCAGCAAGGCCGCCTCATCGAGCGTCAACTCGTCGAGGGATTTGTCGAAATAATTGAGCGCGGCCGCAGCGGCTCCATAGGCGCGCTGGCCGAAATAAATCTCGTTGAGATAGAGCTCGAGAATCTGGTCCTTGGTGAAGGCGCGCTCGATACGACGCGCCAGCACCATTTCCTGCACCTTGCGTTCCAGTCGCTGCGCAGAAGACAGCAGGAAGTTTTTGGCCACCTGCTGGGTAATCGTCGAGGCCCCCTCGAGGCGTTCACCCAGAATGACATGACGGATATTGGCAAAGGCCGCACGGATAATACCGCGGAAATCCAGTCCGCCATGCTCGTAAAAATTCTTGTCCTCGGCCGAAATGAAGGCCTGGACCAGGCTCTGGGGAATGTTTTCGATGGGCACGAACACACGATGCTCGCGGGCATACTCGGCGATCAGGCGACCATCGCCGGCATGGACACGGCTCATCACCGGCGGCTCGTATTCCGCCAATTGCTGGTAGTCGGGGAGATCTGCGGTGACGCGCACCACATAGACAGCGGCGACGATGACGCCAACCAGCGCCGTACCCAGCGCGGCGATCCCGCCCCACATGGCGGTCCGCAACACATTACGCAGTGTGAAAATCTTCATTACGCTCTCAAGGCCCCACATTCCCCGGTGTCGCGTCTTCACCACGACATCAGGGCCGCATTATGACCGCTCCGGCCGCGGGATGGAAGCGCTCTAGCGCGCTCGAATGGGGGTGTTTGCACTCTCGGGGTATTCGCCCATATCGCCACGCGTCGCGAAATAATCATCGATCCCCTGGGTCACGGCCGCCATCTGCCGGCGACGGTGAGAGGGCGAATTGAGATTGCGCTCATCCGTTGCGTTCGACAGGAAGCCCATCTCGAACAAGACAGCCGGAACGCGGCTATCGAGCAGGACATAGAAGTTTTCCTGTCGGTGCGGGTTGCTCAACAGCGGGCCGGCATCGCCGAGATGTTCCAGCAGCACTTCAGCGAACGCAGAGGACTGGTTGCGCTTCTCGCGAAGCTCCAGCGACACCAGGATATTGTTTACATCGGCTTCTTCGGAGTGGTTGGCACTGCGAAGCGCACGATTGCGCGCCCGGTTTTCTGCGCGATCATTGAGTGTGTAGACAGCAGCGCCGCGCGCATTTCGATTGGTTGGAACGGAGTCAGCGTGAATGGACAGGAACAAGTCCGCCCGCACATCGGCGGCAACCTGTACGCGCTCCTGCAGCGACAGGAATACATCACGGTCACGCGTCAATACGATCTCATATCGCCCGGTAGCTTCGAGCTGATCGCGCAGCTCGCGTGCTGCAGCCAGCGCGACATCACGCTCATAGGTGCCACCTTGACCAATCGCCCCCGGATCATGGCCGCCATGGCCGGCATCGATGACGATGACACGGCGCTCACGCGCCGGAGGGACATAAACCGCCTCGACGCGCTCGGCGATCAGGGTATCGATCGTATTGGCGACCGGCTGAACACCGGATGTTTCGCGGAAGGCCTGTTCACTCGTGCGAGCCAGGTCGACAACAATACGGTAATTGCTGCTGTTCGGCGCGGGCTCGAGCGAAAACTGGCTGTCGATCATCGCGGGATGATCCAGCTCGAAGACAATGCGCGATGAAGATGCGGAATTATTGAAGAAGCGGAAGCCATCAACCAGACCTGTACCGACGCCCTCGCCTGCCTCCAGCCCCGGCACATGCCAGGACGAGGTGGGAAGGTCGACAACCAGGCGCGTTGACACACCGTCAAGCGTGTAGGCCCGGAACTCTCCGGGTCGCGAAGTTTCAACAACCACGCGGGTCCGCGCCTCGTCTCCACCGAAACGAACCGCCCGAACTTCCTGATCTGCCAGAGCTGCAGCGCCCGAGACAAGGCTCGCACAACACGCTGCTAAAATTGCCAGTACACGCATACCCACACCATCGCATACGCCGTGATTCTGTCCACGGCTTTTATCGCACCCTAATTGATGGAACTTGACGTTTGGTTGATGAAAATCTTCAACATCCAAAGTTTTTTCCAACGGCGTGAAAGACTTCCCTTCGGGCGACGAATGTTGCATCTTGCATCTGCTGTGGTGACCGGACGCATTCAACCCGAAGTTCGCCCGGCGCGATGAGGCCTGGTTCGGCGCCCCTATTTCAGGCTTGCCGAACCCAGCGCCGACCCGCTGAACACTGTTGGATATCCACCCGGATATTCGGCCCCGACCACCGCAGGCCCGCCGGCGACCGCCGCGAAAGCCTGCCAAAGGAAACGCAAAGATGCGCGAGCGACGCCTGCATCAATTCCACATCTCGACAGGCCGAGACTCGCTTTCCAGCACCCCGCCACAACTGTCTCCTGTTGCCGCCACAAGCGGCCGGGACGGACTGTATGTGCGCGCAGGAGACTCCCTTAATGTCAAAGAAAATGCTGATCGACGCAGGTCATCCCGAGGAGACCCGCGTCGTCGTAGTCGATGGACCCAAAGTCGAGGAATTTGATTTCGAAGCCGCAGCCAAGCGGCCGATTCGAGGAAATATCTATCTGGCCAAGGTCACGCGAGTAGAACCCTCGCTGCAGGCGGCGTTCGTCGAATACGGCGGCAATCGTCACGGCTTCCTCGCTTTCAACGAGATCCATCCGGACTATTACCAGATCCCCTATGAGGATCGACTGGCCCTTGCCGAGGAAGAGGCCTCTGCCGTCGCCGATGAGGATGACGACGAGGACGAAACGGCGGAAACGCCCGCGGCCGAGAACGTGTCCGATGAGGACAGCGTCAGTGCCGACGCCGGCGATGATGCCGACGACGACGGTGACGACACTTCTGCCGAGACAATCGAAACCGACAGTGATGATGTCGAGGATGATATCGACGAACAGAAGGCCGCGCGCATGCGCCGCCAGCTGTATCGCCGCTACAAGATCCAGGAAGTCATCAAGCGCCGCCAGGTGCTCCTGGTCCAGGTTGCCAAGGAAGAGCGCGGCAATAAGGGCGCGGCCCTGACCACCTATCTCTCCCTGGCCGGCCGCTATTGTGTGTTGATGCCGAACACCCCGCGTGGGGGTGGCATTTCCCGCAAGATCTCCAACGCCGCCGATCGCAAGCGCCTGAAGTCTGTCGTCAGCGAGCTGGAACTGCCCAAGGGCGTCGGCCTGATTATCCGCACGGCAGGTGCCAAGCGGACCAAGGTCGAGATCCGCCGCGACGCCGACTATCTGATGCGCTTGTGGAGCAATATCAGGGAAGCCACGCTCAAGGCCGTGGCGCCCTCCCTCATCTATGAGGAAGGCAATCTGGTCAAACGCGCGATTCGCGACCTCTATGACAAGGAGATCGATTCGGTTCTGGTCGAGGGCGAAGCGGCTTACAAGGAAGCCAAGGGCTTCATGCGCATGCTCATGCCGAGCCATGCCAAGAAAGTCCAGCACTACAAGGAGCCGGTGCCGCTCTTCCTGCGTCACCAGGTCGAGAACCAGCTCGAGGCCATCTACTCGCCGATCGCGCCGCTGAAATCCGGCGGTTACCTGGTCATCAACCCGACCGAGGCGCTGGTTTCCATCGACGTCAACTCGGGGCGTGCCACGCGTGAGCGCAATATCGAGGCGACGGCCCTGAAGACCAATCTGGAAGCCGCGACTGAAGCTGCGCGCCAGATGCGACTGCGTGACCTCGCCGGGCTGATCGTCATCGACTTCATCGACATGGATGAGTCGAAGAATAACCGGGCGGTCGAAAAGCGCATGAAGGACGTGCTCAAGCGCGACCGAGCGCGCTTGCAGATGGGCCGCATCTCGCAGTTTGGCCTGATGGAGATTTCCCGTCAGCGTCGCCGCACCAGCCTCATCGAGGGCTCCACGACGGAATGCCCGCACTGCGCTGGTACCGGCCTGTTGAGATCAGCGGAATCCAGCGCCCTTGTCGCGCTTCGCGGTCTGGAACAGGAAGGCACGCGCGGTCGTGCCAAGGCGATCCGGATCACGGTTCCAACGGCTGTTGCCCTCTACCTGCTCAACGAGAAGCGTGACCATGTTCTCTCGATCGAGGAACGGTTCGAAATGCGGATCATGGTTGCGGCCAATGATCAGCTGACCGCACCGACATTCAATATCGATCTGCTGGACACGCGTGAGCCAGGCCAGGAGCTGAAGATCGAAATGGCACCGCTCTCGGTCGAATCCATTGACGAGATCGATGTCGAGGAACCGGAAGCCGAGGAAGAGGAAG
Organism: Maricaulis sp.; assembly: GCA_017643585.1. GTDB lineage: Bacteria > Pseudomonadota > Alphaproteobacteria > Caulobacterales > Maricaulaceae > Maricaulis. The sequence goes on along the minus strand of JAEPND010000022.1, from coordinate 9,156 downwards.
AACGCGAAGGCGGTGGACGCCGTCGTCGTCGTCGCCGCCGTCGTCGCGGCGGTCGCAGCGAAGAAGGTTCGACCTCTGAGACAAGCGAAAACGCCAGCGAAGACTCTGCTGAAGAGAATGAAACCGATGGCGAAGAGGACGACAAGCCGAAGCGCCGTCGTCGTCGCGGACGCCGTGGTGGTCGCGGTCGACGTCGGGGCGAAAACGCCAATGCGGAAACAGAAACAGAGACAGCAGACACCTCTGAAAACGAGGAAGAGGCTGCCGTAGCCGAGACCGACACCGGTGCCGACGCTGCGCCGGTGGAAGCAGAGGCGCCCGCTGACGAGGACGAAAAGCCCAAGCGCAAGCGCCGGACCCGCCGCAAGAAGTCGGATGACACTGCCGAGTCGGATACCGTACAGGCTGACGAGGCCGTCGCTGAGGCTCCTGCCGAAGCGGAGACCGAGGCTGAGGCTGAAACGCCGAAAGAAGACAAGCCCAAGCGCACCCGTCGTCCGCGTCGCAAGAAGGCCGATGCTGACGCGGAAGCCGCGTCCGCTGCAGAAACGGCGGATAGCCCGGCTGAAGCCGAAGCGAAAGCGGAACCGGCTGAAGACAAGCCGAAACCGAAACGTCGGACCCGCCGCAAGAAGGCGGATGTCGAGGCCGAAGCGGCGGCAGAGGCCAGCACGGAAGACAAGCCGGCTGAAGAAACGGCCGAAAAAGCTGAAGCGGAACCGACGGAAAAACCCAAGCGTCGTCGTACCAGGAAGAAGGCTGCTGACGCGCCTGCTTCCGAGGACGCTCCCAAAACCGAGGCGGCAGAGCCCGTCGCAGCCGAACCGGCAGCCGAAGCCGAGAGCACCGACGAGTCCAAGCCGAAACGCAAAGGCTGGTGGAATCGCACTGGTCTGTTTGGCAACTAACAGGTCCTGTTCATCCGGCTCTCGGGAAGGTGAGAGCCGGATGAACGCCTGGAACTGGCGCTTTGGGGAAGCGCTGCTAAGATATTCCGGCGGGGGCTGTGTAGTGGAGGTAGGATGAAAATCCTCAAAGCCATCGCCGTAGCGTGTTTCCTTGCCGCGGCATCAAGCGTAGAAGCCCTGGGTCAATCACTGATCCGGGATACAGAGATTGAACATCTGCTGCGCGAGTATACTGACCCCATCCTGGTCGCTGCGGGTCTGCAGCCTGCTGATGTGGACATGTATCTGGTCGCCGACCCGAGCATGAATGCCTTCGTCACCGGCGGTCAGAACATCTTCCTTCACACCGGAATTATTGTTGAGGCCAGCACGCCCAACCAGCTCAAGGGCGTTATCGCGCACGAGACAGCCCACATTGCCGGCGCGCACCTCGCCCGTTCGGGCGACGCGATGGCCAATGCGGCTGTTCCGGTTTACGTCTCCATGGGTCTCGGCCTGCTGGCCGCCCTGGCCGGTGAAGGCGGTGCGGGTGCAGCCCTGATGGCGTCGAGCCAGCAATTTGGTGCCCTCAGCTTCATGACCTACAGCCGCGGACAGGAATCTTCCGCAGACCAGGCGGCGCTGGGTTATCTTGAGACCACGGGTCAGTCAGGGCGCGGCCTGGTCGAATTCTTTGATCGCTTTCGCTATCAGGAAGTCATGTCGAACGCGCGGCGTTTCCCCTATTTCCGCTCGCACCCGCTGTCCAGCCACCGCATCGATGCCCTGCGTGAAAACGTGGAGCAGAGCGAACACGCCCAGGTCCTGGACTCGGAAGAAGACATCGCCTACCTCCAGCGTATCCAGGCCAAGATCTACGGTTTTCTTGTCGCCCCGGAATTCGTGTTCTACCGCTATCCGGAGACCGATCAGTCATTGCCGGCGCGCTATGCCCGCGCGGTGGCCTATTATCATGACGCCCGGCTGGACGAGGCCCGCGAGGAAATCGAGAGCCTGATCGCGGAAGAGCCGGAAAATCCCTATTTCCAGGAACTTTACGGACAGATGCTGTTCGAGAGCGGGCGCCCGCAGGAGTCGATCCAGTATCACCAGCGCTCGGTCGAACTGGCCCCCACCGCTCCTCTGCTGAGGATCAATCTGGCGATCGCCCAGATCGCCACCGAGGATGATCAGATGCTCGAAGAGGCCCGCCGCAATCTGCGTGTGGCGCTGGATATCGAGCCGGATAATGCCTTTGGCTGGTACCAGTTGTCGATCGTGCACGAGCGCAGCGGCGAAACCGCCCTCGCTCAGCTGGCCATTGCCGAACAGGCCTTCGCCGTGGGCAATCGCTCCCGCGCTCGCGAATTCGCGATGCGTGCCCGCAACCAGCTGCAACACGGCACACCGGCCTGGGTTCGCGCGACCGAGATTGAAGCGGTCTCTGTCCCGACCGCCGCAGAACGGCGCCGGCAACGTCGGAGCAACTAGGCTAATCCGCAATGAGCTCGGCTGAACCGGACACGCCTGACGGCCTGACCGTGCGATCGCATGGCGCCCTCAACGACATCCCGCGCGATCAGTGGGATCAACTCGCCAATCCGCAAGGCGCCGAGTTCGACCCTTTCCTGAGCTGGGACTTCCTGCAGGCACTGGAAGAAAGCGGAAGTGCCACGCCGGACACCGGCTGGTATCCCCGTCACCTGACGCTGGAAGATGCCGCGGGTGCGCTGGTCGGCGCTCTGCCGCTCTATCTCAAGGCGCATAGCCAGGGCGAATATGTCTTCGACCATGCCTGGGCTGATGCCTGGGAGCGTGCCGGTGGTCAGTATTATCCCAAAATGCTCAGCGCCGTCCCGTTCACGCCGGTCACCGGCCGCCGGATCCTCGCACCGGACCCGGACACGCAACGCCTCTTGGTGTCCGCGGGCATACAGGCGGCCTCACAATGGAATCTGGCCAGCTGGCATATCACCTTCCCCGACCAACAAAGCTGGCAGGAGCTGGGAGAGCTGGGCCTGCTGCGCCGCGTCGACCGCCAGTATATCTGGCGCAATCAGGGCTATAGCGACTATGCGGACTTCCTGGACGCGCTCTCCTCTCGCAAGCGCAAGGCGTTGCGCAAGGAACGCGAAGCCGCACAGCACGGGCTGGAGATTGAACAGCTCACCGGAGACGATCTGCGCCCGGAACACTGGGACGTGTTTTTTGCCTGTTACCAGGACACAGGGTCACGAAAATGGGGTTTTCCCTATCTCAATCGCGCTTTCTTTGACCTGATCCATCAACGCATGCGCGACAAGGTCCTGCTGGTGATGGCCAAACAGGATGGCCACTATATCGCGTCAGCGCTCAACTTCATCGGCTCCCATGCCCTTTATGGTCGTTATTGGGGACGCCTCGCGGATCATCCCTTCCTGCATTTCGAGCTCTGTTATCACCAGGCCATCGATGCGGCCATCGCACTGAAACTGGACCGCGTCGAGGCGGGAGCCCAGGGCCAACACAAGCTGGCGCGCGGCTACCTACCCTCGCCCGTCTATTCCGCCCACTATATTGCCGATGACGGCTTCCGCGGCGCAGTGTCCGATTTCCTGGATCGCGAACGCCCGGCCGTGCTGCACGATATCGAATTGCAGCGCCAGGAGAGTCCGTTTAAGGCCGTTGAACCCAAACAGGAGACGCACGATGAGCATTGATGGCCAGTATGATCCGGAGAATATCTTCGCCAAGATCCTGCGCGGCGAGATGCCCTGTGTGAAAGTCTATGAGGACGAACAGGTGCTCGCCTTCATGGATATTTTCCCGCAAGCGCCCGGCCATGTCCTGGTCGTACCGCGCGAGCCCGCGCGCAATCTCCTGGAACTGACCGACGGCGCACTCCAAGGCGCCATGCTGCGCGTCAAGCGCATCGCCCAGGCGGTCAAAAAGGCGCTCAATCCCGACGGTATCGTGATGACCCAGTTCTCCGGCGCCCCGGCCGGCCAGACGGTCTTTCACGTCCATTTCCACATCATCCCGCGCAAGGAAGGCGAAGCCCTGGGCGCGCATGGCGGTGGCCAGGCGGATATGGCGGAGCTGCAAGCGCAGGCGGAGAAAATCGCGGCAGCGATCGAGATGCCTTAGGGAGAAGGTATCAAGCCGCCTCATCCTGACGAAAGTCAGGACCCAAGACTCAGCATGGCCGGTTCTTGTGAGGTCCCGAACCATTGGGGCACGGCCGCTAGTTGTGGGTGTCCCTGTTTTATCTCGACGCTTTTTTTTCAATGACTACTGTTCGTAGTCGTATGCCGAAATCTGGATAGGCCCAACAAGAGAAACAGACTCGTCAGACATTTGTTTTACCTTCTCGGCTTCGACAAAGAACACAGCCTTAATTTTTTCAAAGTCGAACGCCCTCCACACACCGGCGTCCTCAACTCGGAAAGGTAGTAGCGAGTTCATTCTGCCTGGATCAAAACGACCACTCGGGCAAGAATCGAGCCCATAAAGCTCAAAACCCTCCGGATCAACACTTACAAAACCAATGTTTTGTTTGTACTTACTCCACCCTTCCGGGTGCTCTTCATCGTATTCGAAATAGCTCCGCAATTCGACTGCGTCAAAAACGGTTGAGTATCCAAGGTAGATGTTTCTCACCGGTTCCAAGCCTCATTCATTGGTCGCTGACAAACCGGGACAGACACATTTTCGGACTGAAAACTCGCGCGCATTCGCCTGCCGAACGAACGGATGGGCAGAGATAATGTGTCTGTCCCCAACTATTCACAGATATACTTCGAACAGTCGTGCAAGCATGCCATCCTCATCAATACTCATAGATGGCGATTTGAGCTTTTCTAATAACTCAATGATTTTGATGCGCCGACCCCGCCTCAGCAACTCATAGTTATCGCGGTCCAGCAGTTTGATAGACCGGTCACAATTTGTGTTATCATCTAGTCGAACAAGTACACCGCTTGGAACACCATCAAGATCGTCCGCCTCGTAAACCGGTCGCTCAATCGTTCCTTCAGTCACCCGGATTGGGATACGCCCCGAATTGACATTCGCCCACCATTCGGATGAAGCGTACAACCCATAGATCGGGTCGATACCAAGCGGGGACAAAGTGTTTGTTGATAACGCATGCGAACGTCTGATTGCTGCGTCATTGTAGATCTCACGGTCTTTATCAAGTCGATAGACAAGCTTCATGCTGGACACCTAACATCATCGCCTCTTGCGACCGGACACTTCGGTATAGGATCTGACCTCCTCGAAGTGAACACTTCGACCATTAAATTTATCCCGGAAGTAAATGGGGACAGACACATTTTTAGGCCGAAAACGCGTGCCCCTTCGCCTGCGTGGCGAGTGAAAAATGTCTTTGTCCCAGTTTATTCCGGGATGAGCTGGTTCTAATCCCCCAACGCCTCCAAAAACACCTCCCCGAAATCCTTCAGCTTCTTCGGGCCGACGCCGTTGACGCTGCCCATTTCGTCCAGATTGCGCGGTTGCAGGTGGCACATGTCGATGAGGGTCGCGTCGGAGAAGATCACATAGGCCGGGACATTGCGCTCTGCAGCCAGCTCGCGACGCACCGCCTTGAGGCGGGAGAGCAGGTCGTGATCGACATCTTCGGCGGCCGCCGCGATAGCGGCCTTGGTGCGGCGGGTTTCTTTCTTGAGGATGATTTCGCGGATCTCGACACTGGCCTTGCCGCGCAGCACGGCGTCGCCGCTTTCGGTCAGGCGCAGACCGCCATAACCGCCGATATCCAGTGCCAGGTGACCTGAGGCCAGCATCTGGCGGGTCAGGCCTTGCCAGAAGGCCTTGGGCCGGTCCTGGCCGACACCATAGGTGGGCAATTGATCATGGCCGCGGGCGAGGACTTTCTCGGAGGCCGAGCCGCGCAGGATGTCGGTGATATGGCCCACGCCAAACACCTGTCCTGTGCGGGCAATGGCGGAGAAGAGCATCTGCGCCTCGCGCGTGCCATCGATCAGCGTCGGCGGATCAAGGCAGATATCGCAATTGCCGCAAGCCTGACCGCCCGTCTCCCCGAAATAAGCCAGAAGCGCCAGGCGGCGGCACTGGGTCGCCTCGCAATAGGCCAGGAGCGCGTCCAGGCGTTTGTGCTCCTGGCGCTTGTGACGTTCATCCTCACCGTCCTGATCGATGAATTGCCGCCGCATGCGCGCATCACCCATGGCATAGAGCATCATGGCATCCGCCGGCTGGCCATCGCGCCCGGCACGGCCGATTTCCTGATAATAGGCCTCCATCGAGCCCGGCAGGGAGAGGTGAAGGACGTAACGGATGTCCGGCTTGTCGATGCCCATGCCAAACGCGATCGTGGCCACCATGACCACACCGTCCTCGGCCATGAAGCTTTCCTGGTTCTCCCGCCGCGTTTCCGGTGCCAGTCCGGCGTGGTAGGGCAAGGCACGATAACCCTCACCGACCAGTAACTGCGCCACTTCCTCGGTCTGTTTGCGCGACAGGCAATAGACGATGCCGGACTGTTTGCGTCGCGGTTCGAGAAACGCGAGCAGCTGGTCCTTCCATTTCTGTTTCGGCGCGACTGCCAGCGACAGGTTGGGTCGGTCAAAGCCGTGCACAACGATATCGCCCTCACCGCCAAACAGCTTGGCCGCGATATCGCCGCGCGTGACCTCGTCCGCAGTCGCCGTGAAAGCCCCGATAACGGCATCTGGAAAGCGTTCGGAAAGCGCGGACAGCATCTCGTATTCCGGCCGGAAACTGGCGCCCCATTTGGAAATACAATGCGCCTCGTCGACGACGAACATGGCCGGTTGCAGCCCGTCCAGCGCTGCCAGCATGCGCCCGGTCATCATGCGCTCCGGCGACATGTAGAGGATTTTGGCCTCGCCCGATTTGAAACTCTGCCAGGCCTTGACGTTTTCCTCACGGTCGCGCCCGGAATGGATCGCCACAGCCTTGACCCCATTGGCCGCCAGGCCCGCCACCTGGTCATCCATCAGGGCCGTCAGCGGAGAGACCACCACGCTCGGCCCGTCCATCAACAGCGCGGGCACCTGGTAACACAGTGACTTGCCGGCTCCGGTCGGCATCACACACAGCGTGTTCGTCCTGGCCAGCAACCGATCGACAATCTCCTCCTGCCCGGGCCTGAAACCGGGAAAGCCAAACGTGCTGGACAGGAGATCGAGGGAGCGTGACATCACGGATACCAGGTTACGGGCGGTCAGGCGTAGCGGTTGCACAGCATGAACAAGTGGCCCGCCGTGTTCCACCCAGGAAGACACACAGTTCACGGGCCTCCTGCTTGGCACACGGTGCGTGATGGCATGATTAAGCACATCGCCAAATGCAAATATTCTTTTGCGTTTTGCAACTAGTCACGCCGCATTCTGCAATTTTCATCAAAAATAGGCTGGATAACAATGGGTTAATAACGGCCCTGAACTTGCGTCTCCGAATAGGTAAGAACGGGGAGAGTGAAGCGTGATCGAGGATCAGCACAACACTCGCGGGGACATGCACACACCGCATGCGGCAGAGCGAGAGCTGCAAATCTACCGTGAATTCGCGGCCCGGCTGGTCAGCCTCAACAAGGAAGACGAGCTGCTCTGGTACGTCGCGCAGAGCGTGGTCGGACGTTTGGGCTATGCAGACTGCGTGATCTACAGGCTGGAACGCGAGACAGACACCCTGGTACAGGCCGCGGCGATCGGCGAAAAAACGCCTCTGCGGAGACAGATCAAGAACGCACTGCGCATTCCCGTTGGAAAAGGGATTACCGGCGCGGTCGCCGACAGCCATACCCCGTTGCTTATCGGAGATACCCGCTCCGATCCGCGTTATATCCATGACCTCGGCCCGCCCGGTTCTGAGCTATGCGTTCCAATCCTGCACGGCAATGAATTGCTCGGCGTTCTGGATTCCGAACATCCTTCCCCCGGCTGGTTTCACGAATCCGATCTGGAAACATTCAAGGCGATTGCTGCGTTGACGGCTGCGCAATGGGCGCAATGCCGTCTGATCAGCTCCCTGCGCTCGGCCACGAAACGCCTGCGCGTCGCTGAACGCGAGGCCGATGCGGCCAACCGGGCCAAACAGGACTTCCTGGCCAATATCATCCATGAGGTTCGCACGCCGCTCAACGGGATTTCCGGTTGCCTGGACATCCTCGCCGAGACCGGAATGAATGACGAACAGCTCGCCTTGATTGCGCGGGCCTCGCGGTCCAGCGATGACCTTACCGCCCTGATCGATCAATTGCTCGACTTCTCACGGATCGAGGCGGGAACCATGCAGGTCAAGGAGGAGACCGGGCGGCTTGAAACCCTGGTCGAGGATGTACGAGGCGCGTTCACCAAACAGGCGGCCCGCGCTGGTCTCAATTTCAACGTTGACGCTGACATCGCACCGCTGGCCGTCCGCACCGATCACCACCGGGTTCGCCAGATCCTGTTCAATCTCACGCAGAACGCACTCAAATTCACCGATCAGGGTCAGGTGGCTGTGACGGTCGAGCGCCGGGCCGGCGACGCGCTGGTCCTTCGCGTTTGCGACACCGGCATCGGCATGACCCGGGCGACCCGCGAGCGTGTGTTTGGTCGTTTTGTCTAGGCGGATGCTTCCCGCTCAAGGCGACATGGGGGCGTGGGTCTCGGCCTGGCCATCACCCGAAGCCTGGTCGACCTGTTGAACGGCACCATCACCGTGACTTCGCAAACCGGCGTCGGCACGACGTTTACCGTCCGCATTCCCGTGAACGAGGATGTGACCCCCGCGCAGACGGAATCGCCGGTCGACAGCAGCATCCCCGACTGCAGCGATATCCAGATCCTGCTAGCCGAGGACAGCGACACCAATGCCTTTGTTGTGACCCACCATCTGACACGGTGCGGCGCCCGCGTGATCCGTGCCGCCAATGGACGCGAAGCGCTCGCAGCGCTGGATAAACACCGTTTTGATGCGGTCCTGATGGATGTGTCCATGCCGGAAATGGACGGGCTGGAAGCAACCATGCGCTTGCGCGAGCGGGAGGAGTTGGCCGCCCTGCCCGTCATCGCGCTGACAGCCCATGTCGCCGAGGCTGACATCCGTGCCTGCGAAGATGCGGGCATGAACAGCTTCCTGTCCAAGCCAATCGACCGAGCCTCCCTTTACCGGACGCTCGGCCAACACATCTCCCGAAACAAGGACGGAGCGGACCGGGACTAGATGTGAGTTCTCATAAGGTTGTTCACCCGGGCTGAAGCCTTGAGACTGGTTGATGCGAAGCAAACAGCGATCA
>JAEPND010000021.1 GCA_017643585.1 Maricaulis sp. | reverse complement strand
CATCCTCTCAAACCAGCTATAGATCGTCGACTTGGTGAGCCGTTACCTCACCAACTATCTAATCTAACGCGGGCCAATCTTTCGGCGATAAATCTTTCTCCCTAAGGACGTATTCGGTATTACACCCAGTTTCCCGGGGCTATTCCGAACCGAAAGGTATGTTCCCACGCGTTACTCACCCGTCTGCCGCTCCCTGCAAGCAGGGCGCTCGACTTGCATGTGTTAAGCCTGCCGCCAGCGTTCGTTCTGAGCCAGAATCAAACTCTCAGGTTGAGTTTTGATTCCGACACGCTTGGCATTCAAAGTTCTTGACGAGATTTGTCGCCCTGCCCTGGCGAACCAGAACAGAACTAAAATCGTCGTAAAGAAACGCTTCAGCGTATCGGTTTCTCTAGTGGTGGTCTGACCCACCGCAGAGCACCGCCGCCTGCGTTTCTCTTTCCTATCAACAATGTCAAAGAGCCGGGCCGCAAAAACTTTCGCTTCTGAACCCGTGTCGCGTTGGCTTTCCGTTGAAGGCCTCGGCGACGGGAGCGCGGTGTTTAGTCCGCGCCGTTTTTGAAGTCAACCGTCTTTTTCCAGTGTTTCAGCAGCGAGTGCAGTCCGGAGAATTTTCTTTCGAAAATCTGCCGGCGATGCGTCTAGTCTCGCCTATGATCAACTGGAAGAACGAGTGCCTTCCTGGTGCCGTTCGGATCCGCTTTGGAAGCGAGCCGTCCCGGCGAGGAGCGCGGTGTTTAGGCCGTGCTCATTTTGAAGTCAATCGCCGTTTTCAGTGTTTGTGCAGTGAATGTCATCCGTTTGATTTTCTTTCGAAAACCGCCCGGTGATTAGTCATCCAAACCACCTATGTAACACTGAAGAGCAAGAGCCTTCAGGGTGCCGGTCCGATCCGCTTTTCAGCGGGCCCTCCCGGCGAGGAGCGCGGTGTTTAGGCCGCGCAGAATTCGAAGTCAATCATCTTTTCTCAGAGTTTCTGCAGTGATGTTTCCGACCTCGAAAAGAGGCGAAAAATTCCCAGCACCGGCGCATCGTGATCGACTCACCGGTCCCCGTTCGAAAAAACGACAAGACCTCGCATTCTAGAGAAACAACGCTGGAGTTCAAGGAAAACCTTGCCGCCCGGCGCCGTCGAGAGGCGGGTTCTACAGGAAGCCCGATCTGGCGCAAGCGATAAATCTGCACAAATAGCGGTTTTGACACATCCCTACCCTGCCCACGCCTGTCCAGGCTGGGAAAGACGCCCTGCAGTTTTCTGCATTAGGACAGGATATACTCCCGCATGGCCGCTGTTTGGGCCTCGACATCCTGGATCCTGGCCTTCACCGCATCACCGATGGACACGATTCCAACCAGCTCACGCCCCTCCAGCACCGACAGGTGGCGAACACGGCGATCGGTCATGCGCACCAGCACATCCTCCACCGCCTCGTCAGGAGTCGCGGTGATGAATGCCGGGGTCGTCGCGTTGGCGACGGTCCTGTTGAGGCTGGCCCGCCCGTGCATGGCAAGTTCGCGCACGACGTCACGCTCGGTCAGCACCGAAATCGGACGCCCGGTCGGATCGGTAACGACAAGCGCGCCGATGGCATTGGCATCAAGGGCCTGGGCTGCCTCGCGCAGGGTACAGCTGTCTTCGATGGTAACTACGGAACGCCCTTTAACACTGAGGATGTTTTCCACTCGCATGGGTCACTCCATTTCGCTGGTCCGGTCTTATACCACGAATCCCGCCACCGCGTGAGCCTTGGGCCGCCGGGTCACGTGAATCAAACTAACGTGGACACGCCTGCCCGGCTGGTTCAGTCTGAAAATGCGACGGACGCCATCATGGGACGGGGAAAGACCATGAGTTATCAATCGCGCCTCAGGCGGGACCTGGATCGCTGGCAGTCTCAGGGCTGGCTCAGCGCCGATGGCAAATCCGCCATCCTCGAGGATGTTGGCCGCCAGCCCGGCGGCTGGACCCCGGTCGGTGCGCTGGCGATTCTCGGCTCGGTGTTGATTGCGCTCTCCGCGATCAGTTTTGTCGGAGCCAATTGGGACGCGATCCCAAAGCTTGTCGTTTTCCTGCTGTTGCTGGCCCTGTTGTGGGTCAGCCTGCTGGGTGCCGGACGTGCCTTTGATCGCGGCGCCCCCGTGCTGGGACACGCGCTCGCCTTGCTGGGCGCTGCCCTGTTCGGAATCACCATCATGCTGACGGCTCAAACCTTCAACCTGTCTGCCTTCCGAAATACCGCTGTCCTGATCTGGTCTTTCGCCGCGCTGGGCACTGCGATCGCTGTCAGCTCGCGCCCCGTGATGATTCTGGCGACCGTGTTGTCGGCCATGTGGGTTTGGCTGGAAATCGTGTCGCCGGCAGCGCCGAACATCATGTGGAGCTATGCGCTTGTCTGGGCGCTCATGCTGGCGGCGGCCTCCCGCCTGCAATCCTCGGTCTCGGTCAACCTGCTTGGTATCGCCCTGGTTCCCTGGCTCATCAACGCACTGGGGCGCAGCCTCGACGAGGCGGGGTACCTCGACCACCAGATGGCCGCCTTGACGATATTGAGCTTCGGCTTGCTGGCTTCGGCATTTGCCCTGCTGCGCCAACGCCAAGATCCAACCACCGGCGTGATAGCAGCCTGGTGCGCAACGACCGCTGTGCTCGGAGGCGCGCTCATCCAGTGGCCACTGGGAGAATACGAGGCTTTCGCCCGCGAGTTGGGGCGCGCGACCGATGTCAGCGGATTGCCAAACCTGACCATTTACATCCTGCTATCCGCCCTGCTCGTTGTAACAATCACCGCGCTTGGCTGGGTCGCCGCTGCCGCTCAGCGAATGCGCGTGGCTGCGGGAATCGGTGTCGCAGCCGTAACGGCGGCCGTCTTCCCCTTTATCGTCTACGTGGATGATCCAACGGTTTTCCTGGCCGTCCGCATTCTCATCGGCAGCGCCTATTATATCTTCTGTGTCTCGCTGATTCTGATCGGCACGCGGGCCCACGCCCGTGCCACCGGCACACTGGGCATTACAGGCTTCATTCTGCACACGGGCTATGTGTACTGGGAGACCTTCTCCGGCCTGCTGACAACCTCGCTCTTCTTCCTGACCGGCGGCTTTGTTCTGTTCGGGCTGAGCTGGGCGCTGCTGAAATGGCGCAAACGCCTGCCCGCCGCCGAGGAGAACTCCGCATGACTCACACAAAACGCCTGGCGGTCATTGCCGCTCTCATGACCGCTTTCCTCGTCTTCATGCTCGGGAGCAACACACTGCACCGCTCGACCGGACGGGAGGTCGTCCTTGACGTCACCAGGTTCTATCCCCGCGACCCCTTCCTCGGGCATTACAGTCGTATCCGGCTGGATATCACACGAGTCAACGCATTAGAGCTGGAGGGTGAGGACGTGTTTGAGCAGGGCCAGTCAATCTTCGTTGGCCTGGAGGCCGGCGATGACGGCGCCTGGCATCCCGTCTCGCTCCACGCAAGCCGACCGGAAGATGCCGTCACAATCATGGGCATGGTCGACTATGCCTGGAATGATCAACGCTTGACCCGTACAGGTGAAGCCGAACGGCCTGAGCGGCGATCCTACCGGATCGATTATGGTCTGAACCGATATTTTGCAGACCGGGCGACGGCGCAGGAACTCGATGTCATTCTTCGCGATGACACGCGCACGCCCCGTCTGATCATAGCGCTGGGCGAGAATGGCCGGGCTTTGATCAAGGGTATCGAAATTGACGGAGAGCCGCATTACGAGCGACTTTGGTAGCGTTTAGCGTCGCGCCAGATAAAGCGCGAGCGGAAACAGCCCCGCACCGGCAATCGCGCCACCGATATGCGCTGCCCAGCCAATGGGAATCGGCACGGCGATGCCCAGCAGACCGATCAGCAGGTTGATTGCGATCCACGGCAGGGTCAGCCGCAACATCCCGCCCTGTCCACCCCGGACCCAACCGGCCGCCGCGATCAGCCCCGATACACCTGTGGACGCACCGCCCAGGGTCAGGAAGCTGTTGCTGTCGGCGATCACCTGGGAAATTCCGCCCGCAATGCTGCAGGCGGCAAAAAAACCGAGAAAGACTGCCGTGCCACGCCAACCTTGCCCCAAGGCGCCTGCAACCAGTCGGCCGGCAGAGACCAGAACCACCAGGTTCATGATGATGTGCAGCCAGCCGAAGTGCACGAAGATGTGCAAGAGATAAGGCGCCCATGGTCCCAGCGGTTGCGCTGGCGCTAGTGTTCCCGGCGGGACGTTGATCAGTACGCTGGCCTCGTAAACAAACTGCCCAAGCGGCGGCACGAGCCACCGCAACAGCTCTGCACCGAGAATGGCCAGGGCCAGGATCAGAACAGCAAGCGGTATGGAATTGAAAATCGGCTCGCGCGGCTGGCTGTCCCGATGCGGCACACTCATACGTCTCACTCCCTGGTCGAGATGGCCCAAACGGACACTTCTGCGTTAATCACAACCTAATTCCCCCCCTGGGTGTAGTGGAAATCAAGCCTTCCCCCATTGGCACGCACGTTGCACGTCACACGCATACAAACGTGCCAACGAGGACACAAGATGACCCATAAGTGGATGCGCACTCTTTCATTTGCCACCGGCCTGGCCTTGCTGGCCGCTGCGGGTGCGAGTGCCCAGTCGACCCAGACGACAGCGCAATGGGAACGTCCCTATGGTGTGGCGTATGGCCAGGAACAGCGCCCATGGGCCGGGGCCACGGCCAGCGCGGGTGCGTCTGCGCGCTCCTCTTCCGGTAATCGGGTCATCATTGATGGCGTGATCCAGACCGGTGTCGGCGTATCCAGCCAGATGAATGGCCTGTTCGGCGGAGGCGTTGGCGCCAATGCGACCGCGATCGGCAATCAGCTCAACGTCAATGTCACCGGCCAGTGGAACACGGTCATCGTGAACTCGACACAAATCAATAATGGCGACGTCAACGCCAATGCCCAGTCAAACGGGGAAACGAGTGAAGACAATGAAGAAGGCTAAACTTCTCCTGGCCACGCTGGCCGGTGCCCTGGCACTGACCGGATGTGCGACAACTGCCCGTACGGGTGGATCCGATGGCCTGTATGCGCAGCCCATCGGCGGCGCGCCGGTCACGGCCAATCCGACCCCCTATTCCGAGGCATTGGTTTGCCTGGGCAATTACGCCCGAGCCAATAACCTGCAATCGCCGCGCATCGCGGTGGGTCGCCTATCGGATTATACGGGCCGCGCCTCGCTGGAAGGCGGCGCTGCCGTGACCCAGGGCGCGTCCCTGATGGCCATTTCCGCCTTTGCCAAAGCGGGCATTCGCCTGGTCGAGCGCTTCGATACATCCGTATCCGAACTGGAGCTTCGTTATGCGAACAACCAGTTGATCGGTAACGAAAACGGTGAGCAACGCCAGATCTATGCGGCTTCCCTGCCCGGTTCCGACTACCACCTGGTCGGCGGCATTACCGAACTGAACTACAACATCCGCTCCGGCGGCGTGGACATTCTTGGCGGCGACCGCATCGACAGTGACCCGACCGGCGTTTTCAACCGCCGCACCTGGGTGATGAATATCGGTCTCGACCTGCGCCTCAACGCAACGCAGACCATGGAAACCGTCGACGTCATTTCCTACCAGAAACAGATTATCGGCCGTGAGATCAGCGCCGGCATCTTCGCCTTCTGGGACGAGGCCGTCATCGACATCTCGGCGGGTGGTCGCTCGCTCGAGCCGGTCCAGCTGGCCGTGCGCTCTGTCATCGAACGCGCCGTCCTGGAAATCTCGGCCCAGCTTTATGGCGTCGACCCCAGCGCGGCCTGCCACTATTCCGACCCGATCGGTGGCTCAACCAATGTAACCGGCGGCGTCAATGTCGCCTCTGCCTATGGCTCCCGGGAGACCTCCAATGTCCAAGCGCGTCAAACTGTTGAGCACGGCCATGAGCGCCGCGATCCTCACGTGCGCAGCTACCTACGCGGACGATACGACTGAGATCCTCAACGGGCAGGTCAATCTGGGCGCTGACATCCAGGTGACCGCCGAGACCTCGGTCGCACAAGCGTCCAGCGCCATGATGACCGCCATTGGCATGGCCAATGCGCTGACCGTGGACGTGACATCTCCGCACGATGTGGACAACACCCAAACCTTCTCGGGCAGTGTGGCCGGGCGTGCAACGACTGACGCCCAGATCATCGACGGGGCGGCGATCACCACCTCGACCATGTTTGGCAATTCCGCCGTCGTCATCGTCGACAACGGCATGGATGTGACATCCCAGCAAAACGCGCTGGACGGCTCAAGCGTGCGTTCGACTGCGGAGCTGGCGGTCTCCGACTATGCGATGACCTCGGTGACCACGGCGGGCGCATCGGCGAACGCCTGGGAATCAACCGCCTATGCCGGCGATGCCAATCTGGACCTGCGCCAGGACAGCGGTGCGGAGGTGACAGCGGATGCCTATGCCCTCGCCCCGACAGGCGGGTTGGGCTGGTCCTCGACAACGGTCGCCGCAGCGAACGGCAACTCGGCCATGGTGACGGGCTATGATGCCGCATCTCAGGTGGTGGATGTCGATCAGACCAACCGGGGCAACGTCACCGGTCTGGTGCGTGTGAACGCTGGAGGCGGCGGCGAGATGACCAATGCCACGGCCTCTGCCAATGGCAATAATGTCCGCATCGAGAACCAGGAAGCCTATGCTCACCTGCAGGGACAGCAAACCAATGACGGTGTGGTGCTGGCCGATGCGGAAATCATCGTCGGCAATTTCGATGTTGATGTCATGACGACAGCGTCGGAGGGCGTGGGCAATTCCGCGATCCTGTCCAATATCGGCTCCAACTCCTATATGGGCCTGGACCAGACCAATAATGCCAATGTCACCGCGCGGGCCAATTTCGACGGCGATGCAGGCGGTGTGTCCTTCCTGTCCTCGACAGCGTTCGGCAATGCCGCGACCAGCTATATCTGCTCGGAATGTCCGGTGACGGCGACCGGGGAGATGAACCAGGTCAACAACGCCACGATCAGCTCGGTCGTGACCGGACAGATGGCGACAGGCGGGATGATCACCGGTACCGCCACAGCGATCGGCAATTCCTCGACCTATCAGACGGTCAATCCGCGCTACTGATCAGCGACAGGCCCTGGCCTGCTGCGTATACATGTCTGCATAGGCACCTCCGAGGAGCGTCCCCAGCAAGGTCGAACCGGAATGCCCGGCACCACACAAGGACACCGATCGCAAAGGCGAAGTCTTGTCCATTTGTCCCCTTGCACAGTTCATTGCGAGAACTGCGACTTTCCCTGCCTTCTCGTGGAGCGAATATTCCGCCGCAACGCAACAAAATGCTATTTCAGACTGTAACCGGGCATGAACGGAAGCTGTTTGCCCGATTATGGTCATCGGGCGGCATCCTGCCGCATCGGTATTTTAGTGGACTGGCGTATATCTACCGCAGATCATGAGAACGGAGATCGAAATGTCGCGCCTAGTCCTGCCCGCCCTGTCTGCCCTTGCGCTCGCTGCCTGTGGCGGTGGCGATAATGCCGACACATCCGCTGAGCTTCCCACCAATACCAATACCGCCGAAACCACCCAGGCTCCGGCCTCCGAACCGGCCGATGCCGCAACCTCCATCGAGAACACGGTTACCGAACTGGCCGAGACCGCCAGCGAAACCGTCGCCGCAGCCCTGCCCGAGGTGGTGCTGGCCCTGGGTGCAGAATTCGCCAATGCGGATCTGGTCAATGGTCGCCGCCAGTATCGCCGTTGCCAGTCGTGTCACACACTGGAGGCCGAAGGGCGCCATACGGTCGGGCCAAACCTGCATGGCATTTTCGGCGCTGCTGCGGCAGCCAAGGATGGCTTCAACTATTCCAACCCGCTGACCGAGTCCGGCCTGGTCTGGGATGTGGCAACGCTCGATGCCTGGATTGAAAGTCCTCGCGGACTTGTCCCGGGCAATCGAATGAGCTTTGTCGGCTTGCGGGATGCTGAGGACCGTCGCGATGTCATCGCCTACATCGCCGCGGAAACCGCGAACTAGAATCGCCGCCAGATCGACAGCACAGCAGCGCGCTCATCCAGCGCGTTGCGCCCGGTGGGCGTGAAGATCACACCCAGCTGGTATTCCAGCTCACCGACCTGCCGCAGCACACTGAGCTGGACCTTGTGCTGGTCGAATTCGGGGAAGCCCGGCTGGGCGGGCTCCGCGTTCCACACGGAATAGGTCTGTACCATCGCCTGCCAGTCCGTGTTGATGGCCATCCCTAGACTCGCGTCCAGCCTCCATTCATCCAGGAAGGCCCCGTCACGCT
This sequence comes from Maricaulis sp., assembly GCA_017643585.1. GTDB lineage: Bacteria > Pseudomonadota > Alphaproteobacteria > Caulobacterales > Maricaulaceae > Maricaulis. Next base: position 27,365 of record JAEPND010000021.1, on the reverse strand, counting down.
GACGGTGGGCAAGCTGGATATCGAGAAACCCGTCGCGTGGCAGAGCCCGCCCAAACAGCAAGCGCAAGTCGACAGCACCATCGCCCTGCCCAAGGGGCTGGTTGGTGACGTTCTCCCCCTCGCCGGGCAGGAAGTATGAGGCTTGCCCGCTGACCAGCCATGGCCCGGCCCGCCAGGCGTGAATGCGCACGCCCAGTTCACTGGCAGAAAACCCGGTGGCTGTATCCAACTGTCCGCCAGATAGTTGCTCGACGGTCTGCCAAGCAAAACGACCGACCAGGGTTACCCGGTCGGTCGCTCCGTATTCGATATAGGCCGCCAGCTCGTCCTTGTGGAAATAGCCACCGGATTGCCGGTTGCCCTCCGCGTCGAAAAAGCCGTCGGCGCGATCAACAAGGCTGGTCAGGATGACGAGCCCCTCTCCCTTGTCACGGGGCCAGGCGCCAGCGTCGCTCGGACCGGCCGTGACCACCGCCGCCAGCAGGCCCGCCGAAAGCGGCAGGGCGCCATTGGGAACTAGGCCTCGAAACCGGGGCTTTCGCGGCGCACGCGATCGAGAATGGCCGCCCAGGCGATTTCCTTGAAGAATTCGTTGCCGGCAATCTCGGACGATTGTCCAAACACCCTGTCCCGCATGGGCTGATCCCATTCGATCAAATCCCCACCTGCTTGCGCCATAAGCTGGATCTTACATGCACGCTCCAGTAGATAGATGCGAACATACGCGGAAAACGGGTGGTCACCAACCGATAATGTGCCGTGGTTGCGCAGGATCATCAGGTTCTTCTCACCCAGGTCATTGACCAGGCGAACCTTTTCCTCGGACTCGAGGGCGATGCCTTCATAGTCGTGATACGCCACATCGTTGTAGACGTTCATCGCCAACTGGCTGATCGGCAACAGCCCGCGCTTCTGGGCAGCGACAGCAACACCCTGGTCAGAGTGCAGGTGCATAGCGACTTTGACGTCGCTGCGCGCCTCGTGAATTGCCGAGTGAATGGTAAAACCGGCCGGATTGATGCCATAGGTCGAGGGCGGCAGGACATTGCCCTGCAAATCCACCTTCACCAGATTGCTGGCCGTCACATCCTCATAGAGCAGCCCGAACGGGTTGAGCAGGAAGTGCTCGTCCGGCCCCGGAACGCGCATGGAAATATGGGTGAAGAACAGGTCATCCCATCCATGCATGTGAACAAGACGGTACAGCGCGGCGAGGTCGCAGCGCGCCTTCCATTCTTCTGCCGTGACCTGGTCCTTGACGCTCGGTGTTGCTTGATCGTCCATCACGATCTCCCAAATTCTTTATCGACTGGGGCTAACATCGGCCGCGGAGGACGCTCCGTCAAATGTCCTTGGCAAGTCGAAGACCGGAAAACTGCCAGCGTGCGTCGGGCGGGAAAAAATTCCGGTAGCTGGCCCGGACGTGACCGAGTGGTGTGGCACAGGAACCGCCGCGCAACACGATTTGGCCACACATGAATTTGCCATTGTACTCGCCCACTGCGCCGGCGGCAGGCCGATAGCGCGGATAGGCGGAATAAGCCGACCGGGTCCATTCCCAGACACCACCGAAAAGCTGCGAATATCCATCCTGGTCCGGCCGTGACCGGGGATGCGGTGCGCGATCCGGCACCAGGGCGTCGCCCAGCTCAGGATCATGCTTTGCGGCTGCCAGCTCCCATTCGCGCTCCTCGGGCAGTCGGGCACCGGCCCATTCTGCGAAGGCAGAGGCCTCGAAATAGCTGAGATGTGTCACCGGCGCAGCCGGATCGACCGGCCGCTCTCCCGCCAGGGTGAACTCGAACCACTCGCCGTCGCGCTGGCGCCAGTACAAAGGAGCCGCCCAGCCCCTCTCATTGACTGCCGCCCACCCCTCAGAAAGCCAGAGCGGTGCGGTGGAATAGCCGCCATCGGCCATGAATTTGAGGTATTCGCCATTGCTGACCGGGCGCGATGCGAGTGCGAAGGCCTCAAGCCAGTACTTGTGACGTGGCCCCTCATTGTCAAAATGGAATCCCTCTGCCTCATGGCCAAAGGCGTAGAGGCCCGCTTCGTAGGCATGCCAGCTGAGTTCCGGCAGTTCGCTGGACGTCAGCGTATCGGCGGGCCAGGCCTGCGGACTGAAGGGGTGTTTCGAGAGGACGTGCTTGATATCGGTGACGAGCAATTCCTGGTGCTGCTCCTCGTGGGCCACGCCCAGCTCGACCAGCGCCTTTACTTGGGCGAAATCGATCTCGTGGTTACCGGAGAGTAAACGCTCCATCGCTGCATCGACATGCGCCCGATAGGCCAGCACCTCCGCCGCGGATGGTCGTGTCAGGAAGCCACGCTCTGGTCGCGCGTGGCGCGCCCCGACCTGCTCATAATAGGAATTGAACAAGTAATTGAATTCCGGAGAGTATTCTTGATACCCCTCCAGATGGTCGCGCAAGACAAAACACTCCCAGAACCAGGTCGTGTGGGCCAGATGCCATTTGGTCGGACTGACATCCGGCATGGTTTGAACCGTCATATCCTCGGCGGAGAAACCCGAAACCAGTAATTGTGTTCGCTCACGCACTCCCGAATAAAGCGAAAACAGCGAGCTATAAATCTGGTCATCCATAAGAGATTTGCTTTCTGAATACTGGGATTAACAAGTTTTCAAACTGATCTGCGCTAAGAACGGGGTTGGGCAATTAAACTAAATGACGTTCATGACAGGCAGTCCAGCACAAGCGCTTCAAGCTCTCGCAAAAATGCGTGACCCAGACAAGCGTAACCAGCTTGCATTGGGGGTCACGGATATGTGCATCGCTCAAAAGTTGAGCGATACCGCTGAACCTGTCGCGGGCGAGTTGCTGGTCACCCTGTCCTCGACCTGCCCGGGTGAAACCCAGAAAGCCATGGCCGAAAAACTGGCTGCCTGTGACTGGGCGCCGCATGCCGCCCTGCGCTATCTGGGCACACGTGATCTGGAAATCGCCAGCATCATCATCAAGAAAGGCCAGGGCCTGTCCGATGAGGACATGATCCACATCGCACAAGAGGCCTCGCCGGACCATCGCCTGATACTGGCCAAGCGTTCCAATCTCCGGCTGCGCGTAACTGAAACACTGGCCGAACCCGGTGAAGCCAATGTCCTGCGCGCCCTGGCCGATAATGATACAGCGGAGATCTCTGAAGGCACTCTGGAAATCTGCCTGACGGTTGCGCGGAACAATCCCAAACTGCGCGAGGCGCTGGCGCGTCGCCACGACATTTCGACCGATTACGCCACCCAGCTCTGCATCATGCTTCCCGAGAGCTGGCGCGAGGAACTCTGCCGACGTTTCGGGCTCGACAAGAACAAGGTCGAGGAACTGACCGTCGAAGCCGCCTTGAAAGTCTCGAATGAGGGCGCAGACAACGAGGCCGCGGAGCTGGTCAGGGCGGCGGCAAAGGATGGGCGCCTCACCGGGCAATACGCGCTGTCTGCTCTGAAGAAGGGCGAGGAAGCCGTATTCGATCACGCGATCGCCGAGCTTTGTGAAATCACGGTTCCCCAGTGGCGTGTCGCCCTGGCCATGGGCGGAGTGCGGGCAGCGGCCCTGGCCTGCCAGGCCGCGGCGCTCGACCGGACGGCCTATCCTGTTGTTCACAAGGCGCTGCGCCAGCTCGGCCGCATGCACCAGGCTCTGGAGGGCGATGCCATGTCGTCTGCCGCCAATGTGTTCCGCATGTACGGCCCTGAAAAAGCGGCGAAAGTCTTGCGTCAACTCGGTGGCAGGGTTTAATGGCCGCTCACCAAGTGAGTGCGCACATTGACGACCCATCCCCGCCTGGCCTTCCTCGCTAGTCCCAAACCGGAAGCCAAAGCCGCCCGGCTTCGGCTGGAAGAGCGTTACGGTTCAACCTCTGTCTACGACGCCGACATCATCGTCGCCCTGGGCGGAGATGGCTTGATGCTGGATGCGCTGCACACAGCGATCTCCACCGGCGCCAAGGTCTATGGCATGAATTTCGGTTCGGTCGGCTTTCTGATGAATGACTATGCCGAGGACGACCTGCTCGAGCGATTGGCCAGAGCCGAGGCCGCAAGCATTCATCCGCTACGCGCCCGCGGTGAGGATGTGCATTGCAACAGATTTGAGGCCCTTGCCATCAACGAGGTCTCCCTGCTTCGCGAAACCCGGCAGACTGCAAAGATCAAGATCCGGATCGACGAAACCGATCGTCTCGCAGAGTTGCAGGCCGATGGCGTACTGGTCGCTACACCTGCTGGCTCAACGGCCTATAACCTCTCCGCCCACGGCCCGATCCTGCCTCTTGATTCGCGCGTCCTGGCACTCACACCGATCAGCGCCTTTCGCCCCCGGCGCTGGCGCGGTGCGCTGTTGCCCCACACTGCCAAGGTCGGTTTCGAGATATCCGAACCCTCTCACAGGCCTGTCTCTGCGGTGGCCGACAACAAGGAATTCCGGGAGGTGTGTCGGGTGGAGGTGGAAGAGGCCTCGGATATTTCCCTGACCATGTTGTTCGACCAGGGACACAATCTTTCCGAACGCATTCTGGCTGAACAGTTCGAAAGTTAGCGTGCTTAGGCTGGTGTTAAGCACCCTGAGTTACGTTCAAATCAGCTATAACCAGCGAGCCTTGGAACGTGACCGAGACAAGCAAGATTGAAACGAGCTGCGCCAACAAGACGGTGCTCATTGTCGATGACAATGCGGCGCTGCGTGGTCTGTTGCGCGTTTCCCTGCATGCCTTCGGCGTCGCCAAGGTCTACGAGGCGGAGTCCGTTGACCTCGCGCTGTCTCTGATCGACTGCAAGCATGTTGATCTGATCATCACGGACTGGAAGATGAAACCGCGAGACGGGCTGGACCTTGTCCGCCAGGTGCGCAACCCGCAGACCTGTTCAGCCGCCTATGTCCCGATCATCATGCTGACCGCCTATTCCGATGGGGAACACATCCGCGCGGCCAAGCAAGCCGGCGCGAGCGCCTTCATAGTGAAACCATTTAACTCTTCCAGCCTCGCTGCGACGATTGTCGAAGCCTTGGAAGATGACCGCATTATCGTGAACACCAGCGATTACCTTGGTCCCGATCGACGTTCCGTCAGCCGGACCGGGCCAACAACTGCACACCCCCTGCTCGCCGCTAGGTAAAGGAAACAAGATGTCCAAACCGAATCCGGATGTGGAAATCGTCAATCCACCGAACATGCTTCAGATCAAGATCGGTGGCCCCATCAGTGCGGGCGACCTGCACCTGATCGAGAAAGCTGAAGACGCGATCAAGGATTTGCGCCACGAGTTTGGCAACTGGCTCGAGGAAGAGGTCCAGAAGCTGGAAGACGCAGCGAAGGCTGTGCGCGAAAAAGGCCTCAAGGGCGACGAGGGCGAGCAGCTCTTTATCCGCGCTCACGATTTGCGGGGCGTTGGTTTCACCTATGAATTCCCGATCATCACGCGCCTGGCGGCGTCACTGACCAAGCTGATCGATATGGACGAAAAGCGACAGCAGGCATCGAAGGCGCTCGCCCTGGCCCACGTCAACGCCATCCGCGCCGCGCTGAGCCAGAATATTCGTGATACGAATGACGCTGTGGCTGCGGCCCTCGCGGAAGAGCTGGAAGTTCAATCCAGCGAATTCGCCAAGCCCTGGGACACCGACTAGGCGACCCGATTGCGGCACAAGAAAAGGCGCCCGTCAGGCGCCTTTATGTGTCTGAAATGCAGATTGGATCAGCTGGCTTCGCGCAACTCCGCAGGCGCGGCATGCAAACGATCAAGCACATAGTCCAGGTCTTCCTCCGGAATGCCCTGGAAACGCGTGATGGCGCGCTCGGCCAGGGTCGCCTTGAAATGCTCCCGCCCCTGCGGGTCATGCGGCATCTCCATGGAATGGAAGATATCGATTGAAGCACGGAAGGCCGGATAGAGACGCGGCGGCATGCCTGTACGGTCATAAATGGCGCGCAGTCCCAGCGGCCCCGCATCATGCACCAGCAACCACGCCCGCGCGTGGGTAACCCCGGCAAGCTCGGCAAATGCGTGTTCAACGAAGGCAACATGGCCACACAGCATTGCACGCAGGACAAGTGACGGCGTCAGGCGACCATTCATCCGCAATTGCTGGACAAAATGCTGTGGATCGTGAGCCAGACCGGCCTGCTCGACCAGGTCAACAGTGGCCCGCTCACGCGCATCTTCGGCCAGCTCTACAGCGAGCTGTGGCGGCAAGGCGTGCTTGGCGACAAGGCGCTGCATGGCCTCGTCACTGATATGAGCGATCAGTTTTTCCGTCACCGCCAGTGGTAATGTGGATCGCGCCACGAAGGCTTCCATCACACCCTGGTTTTCACAGAAGCTGGCGAAGGCTTTTTCGTAGGCGTCCTGGCTGAATTCGGCGCCATCATTGCTCGCGGCAATGCCCACCGACTTCTCCTCACCCTTGTCGATAATGGCCTCGACAACGATCGCCGGCACATGTTCACGTGCGGCAATCGCGCAAAGCTTGCCACCATCGGAGGTCTCCACCAGACGGGTTAGGTCGTCCTCGTCGAGCACGGGGGAGGACAGCAGGATCGGCGTTGCGACCTCTTCCACATCCGCTGCGAGGCGCATGGCGATATCGTGAGGCAGATTCTTCGATTGCCGCAGCGTGACCGCCAGCGCGCGGCGCACCAGCTCGGCAGAATCCTGGATAATCAGCTGAAGAATTCCTGACGCCGCCTGGCTTTCCTCGCCCTGAAGGGGAGCAGCGTCAATCAGACGACAGATCTTGCGCGCTGCATTGGCGCGCTCGTCGTCATCTCCACCTTTCACAAGGCGACGAATATCGGTGTCTGTCAGTCGATTTCGAAGTGCAACTACAGCCATGGCTATCTCACAAGAAACGGATCTTGCGAGAGTTTAGCGATGGCATGCTTAACGAAACCTTTTCAGACCGAGGCGCGGTTAAGCCTTAACGGTCATCGCGTCGCCCCGCAGCCGGAGCATCCAGCGAGGCGAGGATCTCGACCAGGGTCGGCGTCAGTTCACCTCCCGTGGAGGCTAGATAGCCAGTACCCAGAAAACCGAACTGACCGCTGCGAACCGGTGCTGAACCGACAAAATCTTTATTGACGTCAACCGCCCTGCCCGCTGAACCGTTATCGGTTGGGTCGCCCGCTTGTGCCAGCGCCGACTCGGCTTCACCGGTGAGCCGGCCGAGCAACTGGGCTGCCGTGACAGGGCGAGCACCGTCATAGAACATATTGCGATTGGCCGCCGCAGCAGCCGGGAAAAGGTGAGCTGCTCCCTGTCGCGGATTATCGCGCACGGCCTCGATGAGGTCCGCCGCCCCGTTTGCTCCCAGGAAATGGGCGGCATACAGCTCGCCGGAACTGGCTGGACGGCCGACACGGTTTTCAATGACCTGGCTGTTCTCTGCGGCCAGCTCGCCAGCCATGACTGCGGCCGCATCAGGATTGAGACGCAGATCGAGGATCTGCTCTCGCGCGGCCGTATCGGAGACGCGGAACCGACCATCCGTCCCCTGCTCGATCTGAGAGGCGAGGTCGGAAAACCCATGCGTATCGCCATGGCGATGCATCATTCCAAGCCAGGTTTGCTCGATGAACTGGAACATGCCGGCAGCGCTGGATGTCCGCGCTCGAGCCTGCGGATCGAAATTGCTCTCCCGGGCAGCAGTTTGCGCCAGAAACTCGAAATCCGCCCCGGTTTCGCGGGCAGCCTGGCGGATCACAGAGTTAAATCCGCGCATATCGAGCGTTTCAATGCGATCGACCAATTCGACCTCCAGATAATACGAATCGGCCTGATGGTCCGCCTGCCCCGCCTAATCTCCCGTTAACGTAGTTTGATCGGACACATTTCCTCGCTATACTCCTATGCGAGGGACGATTTTTTGGAGACATAAGATCGTGAAAATCAAATCCATTCTACTCGCCGCAGGCCTTGCGACCGCGGTGCTGGCTGCGCCCGCCAGCGCGGACAGCATTCGTCTGGTGAATATCAACAGCTATCAGGTGGTCGATAACCAGCATGTCATCCTGCGCGGCGGCGTTAGTCGCTATTATCTGGTGACCCTGGCCAATCGCTGCCATGGCCTGCGCTATGGCATGCAAATCGGTACCAGCCTGCCAACGCGCGGCCGGGTATTCTCGCCCCGCACGGAATACATTGTCACCCGCGACAATTATCGCTGCTATATCGACACCATCGAGGAAGTTGAAGACCGCGAGGCTGCGCAGGCGCTGATCACAGAGCGGGCGGCCGAGGAAGCGGCAGAACTCGAAGCCTCCAGCGAATCATAGTGCTGGTCGAATTCGAATCAGAAACGCCGGCCCATGGGCCGGCGTTTTTCTTTTCATCGAACGGGATCAGCTTAGCGATATCCGCCGACGCCACCATCGAGCATGAGCGTCATGGAGATCGTCTCGCGGCTCTCGGTCCGGACCTCGCGGCGCAATTGTTCCATGTATCGCTCTTCCCGACGCATGAAGATGAGCTTCTCGCCCGGGCCAAACCGGCGCAGCAATGACCGCTCATTACAGTTTCGGCGCGGCTCCTGGGTGGAGCAATACAACTGCCCGCCCGGTGTATGCCGCAGCGCTTCACCCTTGCGGCACATGATCGTCGCAGCGTCTTCCCAGACGTTCTGCCCGTCGACCTGCCAGCCGATTGTCACCTGCATCGCTGTACCGGCCATGCAACGGTAAAGCTCACCGTCAAAGATCGCATCCACGCGCACTTCGCCATCGACCTGTGATGCCGGATGCGGCGTGCCATTGTCATCGACACAGACTGCGCGGACGACTCGCCATTCCTCGATGATACGCGTGCGCTCTTCCTCGTAATACTCGTAGCTTTCCTCTTCGCGACCGACGACATTCAGTCCCGTGATCGCGGTCGCGGCCGGAGCCGTCGTGTTGGAATAGTACGAACCACCGCCCACAAAGGTGATCGCTCCGGCGCCCGCCGCAGCATTTGCACTCGCGTTTACATTCGCCGTCGCGTTCACATTGGCATTGACGTTCGCCGTGATGTTGATGCCCGCATGAACATTCACCCCGACATTGATGTTGCCGCCATGCACATTGATGTTGGGAACATTAACCGTGTGCCCGCCACCGTGGTCGCAGCAATGCGTAGGCGGCGGTGGTGGCGGCGCCGGGTGACAGCAATCCTGTGCAGAGGCGCTCGCTGCACCAAATCCGGTCGGTGCGGCGATCACACTCACTGCGGCGCTGGCGGCGATCATAAAAGCGTGCCGTGCTGATACGCTCATGGCGGGGCTCCCTTAGTCTTGCCCCCTCTCCTGCAACTCCCGGGCCGCTTCACCGCTCACCCGGCTCGCGCTATCAGGGAAGCTTGAAAATCGCCTTTCCCGTCTCACGCGTATGGCCTCGTTCTTGAAATCGGGACGAGGCGACGGGCGAACTGCCCGAACTTGTGACGCCAGCGGAGTGCAAGATGAAACACGCGCAATCGAGAGCCCTGCACAGCTATTGGCAAACGCTGCGCATGAGCGGGACAACACCGGAGCGAGCCGATGTTGAGCCCCAGGACATCGCATCCCTGCTCGGCTATGTGTTCATGCTGCGCCGTATCGACCAGGGACATCATGTCTTCCGACTGGCGGGCACGCATTTCTGCCAGCTCTATCAACGCGAATTCCGGGACCAGAATTTCCTGAGCCTGTGGCGCGGACATGACGCGACTCATATACAGGCCCTGCTGGAATCAACGCTGGCGGGCGCCTCGCCCTCCTCCGTCGTTGCCCGTGCCTCTTCCATCGATCTGCATCAACTGCCGGTCGAGATCAGCTTCTTTCCCCTGAAAGGCCCTGAAGGCGTTGTCGATCGTGTGCTGGGCCTCTACCAGCCGCTTGATGATATCGAGGATTTCACCAACCGTCCGGTCGTCCGCACGAGCTTGAGAGAAATCCGTCCTCCAGCCGTGCCGGGACATTTGTTTGGCGTGACAGCCAGCGGCCGAGCGCCAAATGCAGAATTGGTTGCAAACGACCGATAGCAGCAAAGGGTTTTTAACCCCTATTGGCTAGATCTGGTTCACTCATGGAGAAACGCCCATGGTGGATGAACCAAACCGGCTCGACAGACGGAAAATCCGGATCGCTGCCCGCGGGGCTGCCGAAAGACGGCGGCACGCCCGCCTTCCCTTGCGTCTGCATGGTCGGTTCTGGAGCGAGAATCAGGGCGAGCACGCCTGCCGCCTGATCGATATCTCGCCTGGTGGCGCACGCGTCATGGCCCGGTCAGTCCCGGCGAGCAATCAGCGTATCATTCTGATGATCAACGGCATCGGCCGCATGGAGGGTGTCGTCGTGCGCAGCGAGGGTGAGGAATTCAGTCTTCGCTTCAGCGCCACTGACCGGAAACGGGACAAACTGGCTGACACCATCACCTGGCGTTTCAACAAGGACCGTCTTGGATTGGAAGAGGACCGGACTGCGCCGCGCAAGCAGGGACGTGGCCGGGCCAAGATTCGTTTCTCCGACGGCGTGGTGATTCACGCCAATGTCATAGACGTCTCCGTGACGGGTGCAGCCTTTGAATGCCTGGAGCGCCCCAAGCTCGATGAGCCTGTCAGGGTTGGCGAAATGGCCGGGCGTGTGGCGCGCATTCTGGACAATGGCTTCGCGGTGGTGTTCGATCCTCCTGAAGCCATGCAAGACGGGACGGCTGCTGCCTGATCAGCAAATTCAGTCTCATTTCCTTGAAGGGTTGAAATATTGTCGGCTGTGGCCAGATTCTTGCCGCAAGTCTGTGTATGATAGTACGAGTACCGGTGCGAGAGAGATCGATATGCCTCGCGATGATGGAATCGCAATGTCCTGGTTTGTGAAAGTCGAAGGCCGTGTTTACGGCCCGTACACACCCCCGCAAATGCGTGCCTTTGTTGGTGAAGGCCGGATTGCGTCGCATTCCATGGTGTCTTCCGACAAGGATGGCGAATTTGCACCCGCCGCCGAAATCGAGGAGCTGAAGTCCTGGTTCGGCGAATCGGAAGGCGGAACCGTGGTCGAAAAACGCGTCACCCCCGGTGCGCGCCCGGCCAATTTCGTCATCATCACCGAGATCACTTCAGAAAACGGCGCCGATTTCCGTAATTCACTCGCTGCCTACGGCGATGTCGAATCGGTTACGGGCGGCGTCTGGCTGCTGCGCGGCCCGACCACGGCTGCCGTTCTGCGCAACGAGCTCAGTCATGTGCTCGATCGCGATGACAAGCTGCTGATCATCGATGCGTCGCACGACCGCGCGGCCTGGTTCAACCTCGGCCGCGAGGCTGACCAGAACATCCGCGATCTCTGGGGTCGGGCGAACTAACCGTCCAGGCGTTTCAATTCAGCTGAATGACGCTGTGAGCTCTCGACATAATGGTCGGCGGACAGCTTCAGCATGGCTGCGGTATCGTCATCCAGCGTGCGAATGACGCGCCCCGGCGACCCTACTACCAGTGAATTATCGGGGATCTCCTTGCCTTCCGGTATCAGTGCGCCTGCGCCAATAATGCAGTTTTTCCCGATCCTGGCCTTGTTGAGAACGATGGCGCCGATGCCGATCAGGGAGTTGTCGCCGATCTCACAGCCATGAAGCATGACTTTGTGGCCCACGGTCACGCCCTCTCCGATCTTCATGTGAATGCCAAAGTCGGTATGCAGGACGGAGAGGTCTTGAATATTGGTATTGGCACCGATCTCGATTCGGTCGGTGTCTCCGCGCACGACGCAACCATACCAGATGCTTGCGTTTTCATGCAGGACGACATCGCCGATCACAGAGGCATTGTCCGCGATCCAATAGTTTCCAGATTCCGGCAGAACCGGTCGCGACTCACCCAACGCATAGATTGCCATTCGTGTCGTCCCCCAAAATTTTATGAAATTCACGCGACGGCCGCGTTTAGATCTTCTTCACTGCGTTACACTCAGACTGTAGTCACGATTCGGGAGCTCCTCCCGTCTCGTATCGGTAACTCTAGCACGAGGCCTGCAAGTCGGCATGTCCGAGCTTCGCTTCAGTCCACCACCCGGTTCCGGCGATACGCCGCCGACCCTGCCGGAGTCTTCCGAATCATCACCAACGCAACGCGTTTTTCGCCCCTCTGCCTTTGCCGAGGGGTTTTTCATGTGTGGAGGTTCCTTCCATGGCTAAACGGTCAGTCAAACGTCGCCTGAAAGCTGGAGAGTTCAACAGCAAGCACCACGAGTCCGAAGAAGAGAAGGTCCAAGCCCTCTTCCCGGGGACGCACTGGTCCCCTGATGACAAGGAACCCATGCGTGATCAGCGGTTTGTTAAGAAGGTGAAGCCGCGCTCGGCCGGTCAGGAAAAACTGATGAAGGCCATCGACGACAAAAATCTCGTCCTCGCCCTGGGCCCCGCTGGCACGGGCAAGACCTATCTCGCAGTCGCCAAGGCCGTTGAAGCACTTGAATCGGGCAAGGTCAGCCGCATCGTCCTCTCTCGCCCTGCGGTGGAAGCCGGCGAATCGATCGGCTTCCTGCCGGGCGCGATGGAAGAAAAACTCGCGCCTTACTTGCGTCCACTCTACGACGCCCTCGCCGACCGGCTTTCCCCGAAAAAGCTCAAGGCGATGATGGCCGAGGGCGTGATCGAGATCGCTCCGATCGGCTATATGCGCGGCCGGACGCTGAACAACGCCTTTGTCGTGGTGGATGAAGCGCAGAACTGCACCTATGGGCAGTTGAAAATGCTGCTGACCCGTCTGGGCTGGAACTCAACGATGGTGGTCACGGGCGATCCGGCGCAGTCCGACCTACTGCCGGAAATGTCCGGTTTGGCTGGTATCGCTGACAAGATGGACGAGCTGGAAGATGTCGGTGTCAGCCGCCTTGAGTCGAAAGACATCGTGAGGCACCCACTGGTCGCGACTATGCTGACAGTTCTCTAAGCATTCGGGGCAAGCTAATAGAAGTGCGGCGATTTATCGCCGCACTTTTTTACGACTAATCTTGATCAAGTCTCGAACACAACTATTCTTTTTTCCGAGAACGGAGATGTTGCATGCCCTATGAACGTGTCTTCGTACCCGAGGCGAAACGCTTTGAGACCCGTTTTTACGGTCGGGTCCCGGCCGATGAGATCGTCCAGAATTATATGGAGATGATCCAGTCTGACGACTGGTCGCCGGATGTTGTTCGCCTGATCACCGTCGAACGCGGGGCAGATCTCAGCGATCTCACCTATGAAGTCTTCGAAAACCGCTTCATCAAATTGCTCGAAGACACCGCAGATATAGCCGGACCGCCCAACAAGAATGCCTGGGTTATCGAATCAGAAGTCACCATGCCGATTGTGCAGACGTGGGAACTGATGCCGGCGGCTCAAGAGCTTGACGTATTTGGCGTTTTCGCGACCCGGGACGAGGCTCTGGACTGGCTTCACACCTAGTGAATCGTCACATGCCTCTGGCGATACTTGACCAGCTGGCGCAAAGTTAGCGGGTGGCGTTCCTGTGGATTGAGTCCCATTCGGCGCATTTGCCGCGCAGCTCGCTCACGCGCTGACCGTGCTCTAAGAAACTGGATGGCGAGATACGCCGCCACAGCCATATACGCCACATATTCCATGATCGAATAATAGTTCGGCATGAACATCCAGATCAGCAAGGCTGCGATGGCCGCCAGAATGATATCCAGCGGCAGGCTCTCGGCCGCATTGAAATAGGCCACTGCGGGGAAGAGCGTCCGGTCGATATCGCCTTCCGGATCGATTCGCTCGAGCAGGTTCTCGAACTCGGCTGCCTGCTGGGTGTAGGACTTGTTGAGCACGGTTTCCGGTGTGATATCCGGCGCGTGCGGCGGGATATCACGATTGAGCAGCATGCAGGCGCGCATCAGCCATTCCGCATCCTGCAACCGACCATGTCCGAAATATCCACTCACGCCCTACTCCGTGATCTCACCGAAAAGCCACTGTGCTGCCTGTTCGGGCGTTTCCCGCTCCAGGTCCGTCAGTCGATTGGCCTCTCGCATATCGGTATCGCTGATCGCGCCGACAAGACCGGCCAGTGCATCCGCCAGTCCCGGTCGTGCAGCAGCCTCGGGCGAGAGCAGGATGATTGCGTCATAGGGCGGCAGAATGCCCTGCGGATCGGCCAGCACCTGCAGGTCATAGGCCGCGATCCGGCCATCGGTTGTGTAGGCGCTGATCACATCGACCTGGCCGTCACGCACGGCATCATACATGAAAGTTGCATCCATCGCCCGGGTCGACATCGCAGCCAGCCCGTAGGCGTCACGCGTATTGATCCACTCGGAGCGTGTAAACACCTCGGCGTCCCCGCCGACTTCCAGCGCGTTGGCATGAGTCGCTAGGTCTGCCAAGGAGGAAATACCAAGCGCCTCTGCCTGATCCCGGCGCATGGCAAAACCATAGGCGTTTTCAAACCCCAATCGCCCGAGCGTCAGGATGCCGTATTCCTCGTGCAGATAAGCGGCGATCTGCACGAACATGGCATGACGATTGATCGCTTGGTCCCGATTCATCACCGTCGCCCAGATAGTGCCGGTGTAGTCGACATAAGCGTCGATCTCGTTGTTCCGCAGCGCGTCAAAGGCGATGGTCGAACCCAGATTGTCCAGACGTTCAACATCGGCACCAGCCGTGTTCAACACATCCTCCATCAGCTCGGCGAGGATGTATTGCTCGGTAAACGCCTTGGCCCCCAGCCGCACCGTCTCGCCACGCAGCGCGCCCTCGCCCGCCCGCACACTGGCGACCTGTTGAGGCGAGTTGGGCTGTGCAGGTGGCGCAAAATCGATGAAGCGGGGCAGAATCGAGACGAGAATCACCACGGTCAGGATGGCACTGACCTGGATTGCGAGCGCCTTGCGGCGATCTCGCGCCGCTACTTCGAGCAGGCGGATCAGCTGGTCCAGCAATACTGCCAGTCCTGCGGCGAACAAGCAGCCAAACAGAACCGAGAGCCAGTTGCGCGTCTGCAAGCCGGCAAAGATGTAATTGCCGAGGCTAGGTGCCCCGACCGGTGTGGCCAGCGTTGCTGCACCGACCACCCAGACGATCGACGTCCGGATGCCGGCGACGATCACCGGCAGGGCCAGTGGAAGCTCGACTTGCCAGAGACGCTGTCCGTGCGTCAGACCGAGGCCGCGTGCGGCTTCAACTACGCCCGCATCCACACCTTGCAGTCCGACCACCGTGTTCCGCAGAATCGGCAGGATGGAATAGAGCATCAGCGCCATGAAGGCGGGCGCATAGCCGATCGAGCCGCCCAGCAGCGGGACCATAAGGGCCAGCAGGGCCAGCCCGGGAATGGTCTGGATGACTCCGGCGATGTTCAGGACAGCCGAGGCGAACCGTTTTCTCGGAGCTGCAAATATGCCCAGAGGCAGGCTGATCGCCAGTCCCACCGTGATCGCGGCCAGAGAAAGCAGAACGTGACCGGACAGGAGGTCCGGCAGCTCGTTCAGGCGTTCGGCAAGATTGCTGTTCATCCGCCCAGCTCCGCGATCGCGCGCATCTGTCGACGCGGGGTATCAAGCAAGCCAGACACATAATCATCCACCGGATTGGCCATCAGCTCGGCCGGGCTTCCCGACTGGACAATCTCGCCATCCCGCATCACCGCGATCTCGTCTGCCAGGATCAAGGCCTCGGCCATGTCATGGGTCACCAGAACAGCAGAGAATCCGAGCTCGGTCTGCAGCCGTTTGAAATCGCGCTGCAAGTCGTCACGGGTCAGCGGGTCAAGCGCGCTGAAGGCCTCGTCCATCAGGACCAGATCCGGCTTGCCGGCCAGCGCCCGCGCAACGCCGACACGCTGCCTTTGTCCGCCGGAAAGCTCGTGCGGATAGCGTTCAGCGAATGCGTCTACATCCAGCTGAACCAACTGCATAAGCTCCCGAACGCGCAGCTCGATGGTCGCCGCGTCCCACTCCAGCAGGCGCGGAACCACACCTATATTCTGACGCACCGTGAAATGGGGAAACAGGCCATCGCCCTGCATCACCCAGCCGATCTGGCGGCGCAGCCGGAACGCATCGGATTGTCGGACATCGAGGCCTTCATAAACAACCGAACCGCCCGAAGGTTCCTCCAGGCGGTTGATCAGTTTCAGCAGGCTCGTCTTGCCACAGCCGGATGTACCGGTCAGAGCAAGCAGTTTCCCGGCATGCAGTGTAAGCGAAACATCACGAACGGCCTCGACACCGCCCGCATATTGTTTCGACACCCCCCGGAGTTCGAGGACAGGCTGGTCCGGCTTATTCAAGTTCTTCCAGATCGATGTCCAGAATGGTGATCTCGAAGGAGTAGGACGTTTCGCCCTCATCGATGATTTTCGAGACAACACCCAGACACTCATCGCCGATATGGATCTCGGCACATTCGTCCGGACGATTGCGACGCTGGACCTGGAGATCCGGATTCAGCTTGCCGCAAAGGAATTGCTGCAGTTTGACCGCCTCGATCGGCGTGATGTTCTTGTCCACGGGAGCTCTCCAAGTGGGGGATTCGTTTGGCCCGTAACTAAGCGCACCCGGCCGGGGCGCGTCCAGAGCCTAGCTTCATTTACAGGTGACAATCAGCGCTGCCTAGTCCGGCAGGCGCTGATCCATGGAACGGGCGGGTTGCGGGCAGCAATCTCCGACGATCTTGGCCGGGACGCCCGCCACAGTACAGCCGGCGGGAACCGCTTTCAGCACGACAGACCCTGCCGCGATCCGGGCCCCATCGCCAATTTCGATATTTCCCAGAACCTTGGCGCCCGCACCGATCAGTACACCGCGCCCGACCTTGGGATGCCGGTCTTCATGCGACGCCCCCGTACCGCCAAGCGTGACCTCGTGCAGAAGCGAACAATCATCACCGATGATGGCTGTCTCACCGATCACGACTGATGTGGCATGGTCGATCATGACCCCCTGCCCGATCCGGGCTGCGGGATGGGCATCCACACCAAACCGTTCCGACACCCGGCTTTGAAGGTGGAAGGCCAGCGTTTCACGCCCCTCGCCCCAAAGCCAGTGAGCAACGCGGTGAGCCTGCAGTGCGTGATAGCCTTTGAAATAGAGGAAAGGCTGGAGAAAACTCCTGCACGCCGGATCGCGTTCCTCGACCGCCACCATATCGGCAGCCGCCTGCTCGACAATTTGCGGATTGCCTTCGATCGCCGCCTCGGCGACGTCACGCGCCAGCATCATGTCCAACTGGGCATCGGCGAGCTTTGACGCGAGCCGATAGGCAAGCGCATGCGAGAAATGATCATGTCGCAGCACGGCCGCATTGAGGAAACTGGCCAGGATCGGCTCTTCCGCCGCGGCGGCCGCCGCCTCGACACGCAGGCGCGCCCATACGGAGTCCACGCCGGTCCGCGCTGCAATCGGGCTTTCGCTTTCAGAGAGTGACATTTCGGCCTCCTCCAGACCTTCAGCCCTGCAACATGGCACGGGCAAGCTCAGGCTCCAACAGGCCTTCCCTCGCCATGTAGTAAGCTTTGAAGACCATTACCAGAGTAAGGGAATCAAAGATCTGCCCGGAGACACACTCGTTCAACAGGTCCTTGAATGCGATGCGGCGGGTTTCGAGAACTTCGGAGGGGTCAGGGTTCGTCCGTCCCGGCACCAGATTTGTCGCGATATACCCGATTGCAATCTCATCCGTGACCGAATTGGACATATCCATGCGTAGATATTCTTGAAACTCCGTGGCGGAATACCCCGTTTCCTCTTCCAATTCTCGGCGTGCTTCCGCAACCGGGTCTTGCCTGGGGTCACCACCACCTTCCGGCAATTCCCAGCTGTACCGGTCCGCGGGAAAGCGGTGCTGGCCGACGAGCAACGTGTCCCCATTCTCGAACAGCGGCAGGACGCCTAAGGCGGTGTTCTTGAAATGCACGACTCCATAACGGGTTGGAGCACCATCGGGTCTCAGCGCGTTGTAGTCATCAATCCTCAACCACGGTGTCTCAAACCGAATTTCCTTGTCGAATACCGTCCACGGACCACGCATTTCCGCCATCTGCATCTCCTGTTTCCGGAAGCTCTAATCAGGTTTGAAGACGCGGAGCAAGAAAGATCAGCGAATGAGCGAAACCTCGCCGTCAGCGGGGCCTGCATGTCGTTTAACCGCCGCCATGAGCTTTTTCGCCTTCAGCTGACTGCGCATCAAGAGCACGAACGCCGCCGGAGCGAAGATGAGGGCCAGCACCGCTGAACCACTGACACCACCAACCATCGCAGACGCAAATGGCAGCCAGAAGTTATCACCGGATAAGAGGAGCGGAATGAAGCCACCAATCGTGGTCAGTGTGGTGGAGATGATGTGACGTGTCGCATCCATGACGGTCTGGACCACACTGCCCTCCTCCAGTGCGGAGGCTTCCGGCGAGACCTTGAGCGCCGACAGGACGACAATCGCGCCATTGATGGACAATCCCATCAGGCCCATCGAGCCAACGATCGCATTGAAGCCCATTGGCGTTCCAAACAGCCAGACGCCGAACATGGCGAGCCCGACTGACAGGAAAGCGACCAGAAGGATCACGCCGGCGAAGCGGAAACTGTTGAAGGCGAGGACAACCGAACCAATCATCAAGACGATGAGCGGCACAGCAGTTCCGAGCAGATTGCCAACGGCATCGCCGCGCTCGGCGGCCTCTCCGCCCAGCTGAAGCTCATACCCCGGCGGCAATTCAAGCCCGGCTTCATCCAGACGGTCCATGAAGGATGAAAGGGCCGTCGCCGGCAGGGTGAACGGGTCCAGATAGGCATAGATGCGGTTGATCCGGCGGCCGTCTTCATGCGGGATCTGAGCGACCTGGGGAGCCAGTGTGACGTCCCCTAGCGCCGCCAGAGGTGCCGCGACCAACTCGCCGTCCCGGGTGCGCAAGGGCGCTCCGGACACATCGCTCAGGCTGGAGCGCCGGTCGGCGCTGGCGATAATCCGTACAGGGAGTTCCTCAATGCCTTCAAGAACACTGCCGCCAACCACGCCATCAAGATCGCTGCGCAACTGGTTGGCCAGATCGCTGAGCCGCAACCCGGCGAGTTCCGTGGAAGCCTCATCGGCCATGACACGCGCGACGGGCTCCCCCATCTCCAGCTGAGCCATGGTGTAGGTCACCGTCGGCGTCGCGGCGAGCAGCGCGCGAAGCTCGCCACCCATCCGGTCAAGCTCGGCCAGCTCTGGACCAACCACAACCAGCTCGATAGGCGCCGGAATTGGCGGCCCCTGTTCAAACGGCAGGGTCAGGACACGCGCCTGCGGGAATTCGCGCATCATCTCTTGCTGCAAGAGAGGCAGGATACGGGCGGTCGCCTGAGCTGATTCCGTATGCACGAACCCGGCGGCATAATTGGATACGCCGGACTTGTTGCCGACGACATTGTAGTAGGTCCGCGGCGAACTCTCGCCGATCGTCCAGGTGACACGCTCGACACCGTCATAACGCTGAATGATCTCGCGGGCCCGCTCAGTCTGCCGACGCGTTTCCTCGATCGATGCGGTCGTGGGCAATTCCAGCTCAAGCTGGAACATGTCGCGATCGGTTGGCGGGAAAAACTGCATGGGCAGGGTCGACGCCGCGACAAAACCGGCAATCGGCAGGAGGATGGAGGCAAAGATGCCGACCCAGGGGCGGTCGACGATCACGTTCAGGACACGCTTGTATGCCCAAGCGGCCGGCGCGACATGAAGCCCCGTCCGCCAGAAACGGCGCGGCCCACCATCGATTCTGGGGTCATCGAACCAGGCGGCCAAAGCGCCCACGACCGTCATCGCAAGCAGGAATGACGCGGTGATCGCAAAGATGACCGATATGCCGATCATGGAGATGAACTCGCCCGCCGAACCGGGCATCAGCGCGATCGGCGCAAAAGCGAAAACCGTCGTCAGGGTCGATGCCAGCAGCGGAGCAAAGAGCAAGCGCACCGCGCCGTCCAACGCCTGGAGTGGGGACTGCCCCTTCGCCCTGAGCAAGCGATACTCTTCGACCACGACGATGGCATTGTCGATCAACAGACCGAGCGCCACGACAAGGCCGGTCACTGACATCTGGTGCAACGGCTCGTCGAACAGACGCATCAGCAGCATCACGGTCAACACCGTCAGAGGCAGTGCCGAGCCCACAATAAACGCCGCGCGCCACCCCATCATGAGAAACAAGACCGCGAACACAATCAGCGCGGAATAACCCAGATTGGTCGCCAGCCCATTGAGCCGCGACTCGACATAATCGCCCTGACGGAAAATCGTCTCGACATGAATGCCGGGAACACTTTCGGCGAACTCGGCGACAACCGCATCGGCTTGCTCGGCCCATAGATCCGCTCGCAGATCGGGTTGTAGATAGGCGGCAACCAGGACTGTACGCTGACCATTGGTCGTCGCGAGGGAGCGGGTTGGCGAGCGCTCCCCGCGACTGACCTCAGCCACATCACCCAGACGAACGAAACGGCCGTCCGAGCCGTCGGTCAGGGCGATGGACCGGATACGATCGATACCGTCGAACTCACCATCGATCTCAACACCGAGATCGCTCGCACCCGTACGTATCTCACCGGCGGGCACCTTGGCGTCGGCACTGGTGGTCAGGCGCGCCACATCGGCCACGCTGAGGCCGAGCGACGCCAGGCGTTCCGGGTCCACTTCAACCCGGATTTCCTCTTCTGCTTCGCCGAAGATCCGGGTCTCTTCCGTACCCGGCATATTGCGCAGCTCGCGTTCCAGATCGAGCCCCAGTCGGGACAGGATGGCAATGTTTTCCTCACCAACATCAGCCCAGCTGAGCGCGACGATAATGGTTGCGGCGCCGATATATTGGCGGTCGACATCTGGCGCACCAGCCCCTTGAGGCAGGACCGGCCGCACACTGTCGACCTGCTCACGGATCTGGGTCCAGGTCTGGTCGACCTCGGTTTCCGTCAGGTCCTCGCGGATCGACATCCCGATCACCGACACCCCGGACCGTGAGGTCGAGAAGGTCTCGTCGATCTCCGCCAGTTCGTTGATGGCATCTTCCAGGGGTTCCGAGATCAGTGCTTCCACACGTTCTGCGGACGCACCGGGGTAAGGCGTGGTGATGATGCCATAACGCTCCACCAGCGTCGGATCTTCCTGGCGGCCAAGCGAAAAGAACGCGCCCAGTCCGGCTGCCACCAACAAGACAATCGCGAGGATGGTCAAACGGTGAAAGCGATAAAACAGCGTGGCCATCACTCCGCCTCCTCACCGGCCTGCAGGGCGACCAGCTGGCCAGTCGTGACACGCTGGAGACCTGCGGCCAGGATGTATTCCCCATCAGCCACGGCACCACGGACAAACACCCGATCCGCCTCCACGCGGATCGCTTCAACGACGCGCGCCTCGAGGCGGTAGTCGTTTTGCTCGGGCTGCAGAATGAAGACGGACCAGAGACCACGTCGACTCTCGGAAAGAGCATCGGTCGGGACCCAGAAACCGCTGGTTCCAACCGGCGTTTCAACAACAAGGCGCGCGATCTCGCCGATGATGACGGATTGATCGGCCGGGATATCGAACACCGCCGCGACGGTGCGGGTCTGGCGGTCCATCAAGCCCGTGTTCGACCGGAAGACGGCGGAGAAATCACCGCTTTCGCCTTCGAATGAATAGTGTTGGCCATCGACAAGGCTGCCGATGATCGAAGCGGGCAAACCGATCCGAACTTCCCGGGCACCGGTCTCGACAATTTCAAGAATAGGAGCACCGGGGCTGGCGATCGCCCCCTCATCGCTGAGGCGAGCCGTGATCACACCTTCATAGGGCGCCTCGATCATGGTGAGGTCCAGCTGGACACGCATCGCGTCGGCAGACGCCGCCGCCGCATTCTGGCGGGCTTGCGCGGCATCAGCCGATGTCACCACTTCATCAAAACGCTGCTGGGAGATATGCCCCCGCTCCAGCAGGACACGTTGTCTTTCCTGGGTGTCGCGCGCCAGCGCAGTCTGGGCGGCCGCCTCGCGGGTCTGAGCATCCGCAGCAGCGATCTGTGCCTGGTGTGTGCGCGTGTCGAGGCGAGCCAGAGCCTGGCCTGCCGTGACGACATCGCCTACATCGACGAGCACGTCCTCGATTAGTCCACCTTGCTGAAAACCCAGCGCGCTTTGACGCCGGGCCGACACGACACCGGGAAAACGCTCCTGGATCAGCGCATTATCTTCGTAAGACACACGATGGGCCGCAACCGGCATGGGCGGTGGCGTCCCCTCGGCGAGATTGGCCTCGGCCCGCCATCCGGAAACACCAAAAACGCTCGCAGCCAGAACAACGGCACTAACGGCCACTATCGTTCCAGCGCCAATTCGCAGACGTTTCGCCAACATGCAATTATCCTCGCTCAGATACTGAGGCGATAGATAGTGCTTCAAACTGGGTTTGAAAAGTGAACGACGTTTACTTAATTGCGCATGGCAACTATGCGCTGGAGCATAGCCCCCGGATTATGACGTCTGTGTGGAAGTCGATAACCTCTTCACGTGTCACGTGTTCCGACCCCGGCATTCCCGACGGAAAATCCTCCAGACAGACCATCAGATTTGTCAGTCCATGCAGGCTGGCCCATACGGATTTTGAGGCAACATGCGGGTCCATCTTGCGGAACGCGCCTTCTTCCATGCCTTTTTCGATCATGGAGACGAGTTTGGTTTCCGCCTGATACGCCATTTCGTCTTCTGAATGGACGTGGGGCTCCATGCGCGCGGAGGCAGAGAACGCCATCATGTAATGATTGGGCTCTTCCAGCCCGGTCTCGATATAGGCCTTCATACAACGGCTACACAGCCGGGTGGTCTCGCCCCCCTCCTCGATCGCCTCGTGAATGCGCTTCAGCAGGCGTTCGAAGAACAAGTCTCGAATGGCCTCGAACAGGTCATCCTTGGACGAAAAATACTTGTAGATGGCCGCCGGGCTGTAATCGATCGCCTCGGCAAGGCGACGCATCGAAATGCCCTCTTCCCCTTCGCTCGAGAAAATCGCTTCAGCGGCATCGATGATGGCTTCGCGCACCTTGCGGCGGCGGCGATCAGCCGGCGTGTCATCATCGATGGAGATTTCTGCGTTCATGCCCAATACTACTCCCCCCGGAGCCCTTTTGTCACAACGTTGTCAGTTCCAAGATATAACGAGATGACAAGTGTTTGGTCAAAGATACTGATATTTTAGGGAAGAAAACCTCATAATGAATGAGATCAACCTGCCTGATTTTCCCCAGCCTGGTGAGCGACTCGCCCCGTCACACAAATCCGACGATGCGTTGGAATTGCTGACGCGCCGCCGATCCACCCCTGCCATCGGCCTGAGCGAACCGGGCCCCGATGAAGCCCAGATCCGTCATCTGCTTGGTATAGCGGCTCGTGTTCCCGATCACGGCAAGCTGGCACCTTGGCGGTTCATCCTGTTTGAACATGAGGCTCGGGCAAGTTTTGGCAATGTGCTCGGCAAGATCTGGTCAGCCAAGAATGGCGATGCCACGCCGGAGCAGGTGGATTTCGAGCGCAATCGCTTCAATCGTGCACCGCTGGTCATCGCCGTGATTTCCTGCGTCACCGAAAAGCATGCCATCCCGGTTTGGGAGCAGGAATTGTCCGCAGGCGCAGCCTGCCAGAACTTGCTGATCGGCGCCTCGGCCATGGGCTTCGGCGCGCAATGGCTGACGGAATGGTACGCCTTCGACCATGATGTGAAGGACATGCTGGGCCTGCGTTCAGGCGAACGCATAGCCGGCTTCATCTACATCGGCACCGCAAGGGATGAACCGGTGGAACGCAAACGTCCCACTGCTCATATCGGCCGCTGGAAAGCCTAGCCGCGTCCACGATAGGGCGCGACGCCCTGTTCGGGGATCCAAACGCCCTTGGGTGGTTCGCCCGTCGCGAAGAAGACGTCGATCGGGATGCCGCCGCGCGGATACCAATAACCGCCGATACGCAGCCATTTCGGGTCGAGCTCCTTGACCAGGCGCTGGCCGATCATGGTCGTACAGGCCTCGTGGAAGGCGCCGTGATTGCGGAAGGAGCCGAGGAAGAGCTTGAGCGACTTGGATTCGACGATCCAGTCCTGCGGCACATAGTCGATCACCAGATGGGCGAAGTCCGGAGCGCCGGTCACCGGGCAGATCGAGGTGAATTCCGGGCAGGCGAAGCGGATCATGTAGTCCGCGTCACACGGATTGGCGACACGCTCCAGCTCGGCCTCTTCCGGCGAGTTGGGCAGCGGGGTGTCCGAGCCCAGCTGGCCCAGCACATTGTAGCGTTCATCAGTCATGGCCGGGGAGTTAGCCCTCCCTCGGCCAGAGGGCAAGCCCTTCAGCCTGCGGCGGGTGCGGCCATGCCCTCGATCACATCTCCCCAGTCGGGATTGCGATCCGCCTGGGCTTTCAGGAAGGGACAGAGCGGGACGATGGTGAAACCCTTTGAACGGGCTTCGGAAATGATATTGAGCGCCAATGCCTTGCCCACGCCCATGCCCTTGAAGGCGTCCGGAACGCCGGTGTGATCGACAATGATGCGGCTGGGGCTGATGCGCGAATAGGTCATCTCGGCCTCTTCCGCGCTGCCCGGCAGCCGCGCCACATAGCGCCCCTTGTTACCGTCTTCTTCCAGCGTGATGGTCAGGTCCGTCATGTCGGCCTCCTCAATTCATGTTCGATGAGGAAGATATCTTGCGCTCGGCATTTGATTACCGACGATTTAGGAAAAACTGACTATCCGCAGTCAGACCTCGGTTCCCTCGTCGAGCCAGAGTGTGGCGAACATACCCTTCAGAGGGTTCGCACAGATGTACGCATCCACGGTCTCGCGCCACTCGGGATCGAGGAGGTCGTATTGACCGTCCATCCACGCGGCAAGTGCGTCGAAACCTTCATCGTCTTCTTCCACCCGAATGGTGCGTTCCGATCCCGTGAAAGCCAGAAAGACGGAATCATATTTAAGGGCGTCGACGACTTCGACATCGATCCGCCGAATTTCAGCAACCGGCAGTTCGGCAATCTGTTTCCAGCGTCGGAAAAAGCCGCGCTTAAATTTCTTTATTCGCTCATAGCTCAGCTCTAGACGAAACGGGGAGGATCGACGCGCCACAACTAGACTTCCGTTCCCTCGGCCACCGGCACCTGCGTGCGCGAGAAGACCTGGCGGATGGTGAAGCTGGAATGCAGGCGCGCCACCCCCGGCAAGGCTGACAGGACTTCGCGGTGCACACGTTCATAATCATTCGCGTCGCGCACCAGAACCCGGACCAGGTAATCCGCCTCGCCGCTCATCAGGTAACATTCCATCACCTCGGGCACGTCTTCGACGGCATCTTCAAAACCCTGCAGCGTATCGCGCTTCTGATTGTCGAGCGTCACCTGGACGTAAACCGTGATACCGCGCCCCAGCGCTTCCGACGACAGAATCGCCACATAACGATCAATCACCCCGCTCGCCTCCAGAGCCTTCACGCGGCGATGGCAGGCCGAGGGTGAAAGGCCGGCGCGCTCCGCCAGCTCAGCATTGGTCAGGCGACCATCCATCTGAAGCTGGTTGAGAATGGCGATATCAACGGCATCAAGGCGCATGAGACCCTCGGAGAAAACTTGCTAGCAAAAACAGTGATGTTCGTATATATCACCGCCAAATTTGAGATGTGCGCAGCATTCTTCGCCCACACTCGTCACAAAGTCAAAATATTTCGAAATCGGCCCGGTTATTTGCACAATTTCGCAGATCCGGCCGGAATGAAGAAAGAGAGCGGGAGAAAATCATGCGCATAGGTGTTCCCAAGGAAATCAAGGTTCGTGAATATCGTGTCGGCCTGACGCCAAATTCGGTCGCCGAACTGGTCGGCCATGGTCACGAGGTTGTTGTTGAAACCACCGCAGGCCTGGGCATTGGCTGCTCGGACCAGGACTATGTCGATGCGGGAGCCTCCATCTTGCCGGACGCTGCTGCCGTGTTCGAAGCCGCAGAGATGATCGTCAAGGTGAAAGAGCCCCAGCCGGTCGAAACGGCAATGCTCAAGCCGCACCACATTCTCTACACCTATCTCCACTTGGCACCCGATCCGGTCCAGGCAGAGGGCCTGCGCAAGTCCGGCTGTACGGCGATCGCCTATGAGACCGTAACGGACAATGAGGGCCGCCTGCCCCTGCTCACCCCGATGTCACAGGTTGCCGGTCGCATGTCCGTCTCCGTCGCTGCGCATTGCCTGCAGAAGGCTCAGGGCGGCCTCGGCCTGATGCTCGGTGGCGTACCGGGCGTCCTGCCGGCCAAGGTCGTCATCATAGGTGGCGGTGTAGCCGGAACGCACGCGGCAGAAATGGCGATCGGCGCGCGCGCCGACGTCACGGTCTTTGACCGCTCCAATGCCCGCCTGGCCGAGCTCGACGTCCAGTTTGCCGGTGCCGTGAAAACCGCCTACTCCACCCAGGCTGCACTCGACGCGGCCGTGCGTGAAGCCGATGTCGTCATCGGCGCGGTTCTGATCCCGGGCGCAGCTGCACCGAAACTGGTGTCCAGGGCCATGCTGGCCAATATGAAGGACGGCGCGGTTCTGGTTGACATCGCTATCGACCAGGGTGGTTGTTTCGAGACCTCCAAGGCCACCACGCATGACGATCCGACCTATGTCGTCGACGGTGTCGTTCACTACTGTGTCGCCAACATGCCGGGCGCCTATGCGCGCACCTCTGCCTTCGCGCTGAACAACGCCACCCTTCCCTTCGCCATCGCGATCGCGAACAAGGGTGTCGAGAAAGCGCTCAATGACGACGCCAACCTGGCCCGAGGCCTGAACGTCGCTGGCGGCGAGATCACCTACAAGTCGGTCGCGGATGACCTGGACCTGCCCTACGTCAAGCCGGACTGGCTGACCTCAGTTTAGGGGTGCAACTCCCGCGAGAATCATAAAAGCGTAACGAGGCCGGTTTAAACACCGGCCTCTTGTTTATCAGCGGCAGCGGGGCCGATTCGTGACTCGACGTTATGATCTGGTGATTTTCGACTTTGACGGCACGCTTGCGGACAGCCTGACCTGGTTCCGCAAGGAACTACCCGATGTTGTCGATAAACATGGCCTGCCTCCACTGAGCGACGAGAAGGCTGAGAGCCTGCGCGGGTTAAGCCCGAAGGCGATCATGGATGAGCTGCAGATTCCCGCCTGGAAACTCCCCTTCATCGCTGCGGATGTCCGCGCCCGTGCGGCAGAGAATGTCGACAAGATTCACCTGTTTGATGGCATTACGGACACCTTGAAACTGTTGCATGCACAAGGCGTGGACCTGGCTGTGGTCAGTTCCAACGGCGAAGTCGCGGTCAAGGAAGTCCTGGGTGAGGAATTGACAGCGCTGTTCGGCCAGTTCGCCTGTGGAGCTGCCCTGTTCGGCAAGG
>JAEPND010000020.1 GCA_017643585.1 Maricaulis sp. | reverse complement strand
AACACCTCAAGACCCCACGCCGGTATCGGCGGCATCACTCCCTGGCAACGCGTGAACAACCTGCTTGGCAATGACAATTAGTCCTCGTCCTGCTTGACGGGCTTGCTGCCCTGTTGCGGCCGGTTGCCGGGCTGACCCAGCCGCCCCTCCCGGAAGTCTGTCAGCAAGGGGACCCAGCGATCGGCCCGGGCGGCGATATAGATCATTGGTCCGCCGGGATTGCGTCGGAAATTGCTGTCCGTCGCGACGACAAAATACGAGTCGCCCTCGCGGATCAGGAAGGGAGAGCCGCTATCCCCGCGCGTCGTGTCGCAATTATGCGCCATGGTGTTGTCGCGATAGATGCGGGTCATTTCGCAGGACAGATTGCCTGACAGGTTCATGCCGGTATCCCAGCTGTATCCGGCTTGCAGCAGTTGCTGCTGGCGGGCCTGGCGGCTGCCGTCCTCGTCAACCAGGGCGCGCACGCCGACATAACCCAGATCCCGGCCGATCGGGCGGTCCAGCCGCAGGAGCGCCCAGTCCGTTCCGTCGATATCATCGGTGGAGCTGAAGCGCTGCTCATCCCAGTTCGGGTCCATATAGTGTCCGATGACGCGGGCCGAGACCTGGCCTCCCGGGCGATTGAAGGCGGTATTGAACACGCCCCGCGAATCCGCCCCGCCCTGGCCGGAGATGCAATGGCCGGCGGTAATGAGAATGTCCTCGCCGATCAGGGTCGCCGTACAGGCCCCGCCGGCATCGAAGTCGACCTGCCCGATGACGCTCCACGGGAATTGGGCCGTGTCCATGAAGACGCGGTCATCATGTCCGAAGAAGTGGTCATTGATGCCCATGGGGCGCTCGCGCCCGAAACAGTCCGCGCGGTCCGTGCGGTCCTCGCAGCGGCCATCACCGATGCCGGGTTCATTGCAAACGCCATCGAAAGCGGTTTCACAACTGTCATTGCGGAAGCGCAATTCGATCATCGGTCCGCAATCGGCCAGGTCGGTGGCCTGGGTACAGGCACCGGTGCCAAATCCCGGCTCGTCGCATTCATTGTCATTGGCCCAGCGACAGGAATTATCCTCGACGCCTTCCGCAATGCGCCAGCAATCGGAGTAGTCCGTGCCCTGGGTACAGGCGCCCGTGCCGATGCCGGGATCATCACATTCGCCATCATTGGCCCAGCGGCAGGTATCGACACCGCGATAGCGGCCGGTCGAGACGCCCTGGGGACGTTGCGGCTTCTGGGTATAGGTCCGCAGATAACGACCCAGCTCGCGGCTGGACAGGCGTTCCAACTCATCGGATTCGCTTGCCGGTTGCGCGTGTGCCGAAGCCGCCAAGATGAACGACAGACCTGCCAGCCAGAATGATCGCATCGAAACTCCCCTCGATTTCTACGCTCAGTTTGCCCTGTATATCAGGCAAAACAAAGGCTCTCACGCGACAGAGTATCCGTTCAGCTAGATGACCCCAAGCTGAACCCGGCATTCAACGCACGCTCAGACGCCCTGGTGTTAGCTGCTCCTACACCGGCCGGAGACGGCCACCTCAGGCAAAGGAGTAAGCCATGTCATTCTTCAAGAGCGCACTCGCAGCGGCCTTTCTGGCGGGTCTGGGTACGGTCGGTATTTCGGGAACCGCTTCTGCGGGCACCTGGTATCTGAACGCCCGTGCCTGCCCCGATCTGCGCGAGGATCGCCGTGATCGCCGTTATGATGACGGTTGGGCGGATCGACGCGAAGATCGACGCGATCGCCGCGTCATCGACTGCCCGCGCCGGGCCTGGACGTATGTTCCCGATCGCTGGGAGCGCCGTAACGGTATCGAGCGCGGTTCAGGTGGACGCCTGGGTTCACCCGGCATTGTCTATCGCCGCCACGGCAATTTCTATCGCGAGACGCGTCGGGGTGACCTGCGCCAGATCGACGTGGTCATCGAACGCGGCCGCCGGGGCTATCGTGATCGTGGCCGGGGATACCGGGATCGTCACGGCTACCGCAACAGCCGTTACAACAACCACCGTGGATATCGCTACTGATCCAGCGACAGCTACGGGAGTGTAATCTCTCCGGACAGGAAGCGGGGCGCGTGGCCATACAGGGTCACGCGCTCTTCGTGTGTCTTGACCTCCAGCGCGCCGGGGCGGGGCCCGATCTGGCGGGCCTTCATCCGCGTCTTGCCCAGGCGTGCGCCCCAGTAGGGCGCCAGCGTGCAGTGCGCGGAACCGGTCACCGGATCTTCGTCAACGCCCGAAGCCGGGGCAAAGAAACGCGACACGAAATCCAGCCCCATACCGCCCGGGGCCGTCAGGATGACATTGGTATTGAGCTTGCGCAAAAGGCCATGATCGGGTTCGGCGCTGCGCACCAGCGTCTCGTCCCCCACGACCCACATCTGGTATCCCGCGCCATGAATGCGATTGACGTCCAGCACCTCCTCCGGCGTTCCCTGCAGACCAAGCGCCGCTTCCAGCGCCGGCGCGTGCCGGCCCGGTTTGAACCCGATGGCGGGCAGGTCCATGGCCAGTTGGTTGCCATCCCGGCGGACGTCCAGCCGGCCGGAGCGCGTCTGGAACCGCGCGGTGTCCCCCTTGACCTGGCCGGCCGCCAGCAAGACAGCGCCTGCCGCGAAGGTGGCGTGGCCGCACAGGTCCACTTCGACGGTGGGGGTGAACCAGCGCAGATACCATTCATCATGTCCCCGCGGGACGACAAATGCGGTTTCAGACAGCGCATTGGACGCTGCGATACCGCGCAGGATGTCGTCGGTCGGGAAAGCGTCCAGCAGGCAGACGCCGGCAGGATTGCCAGTAAAGGCCTCGCCCGGAGCGGCAAAGGAATGGATCTCGAAATAGGGAATTCCAGACATGATAGAGGCTCCTCGGGCGATCAGCGTTTCAAGCCGCTTTTCGCGCCGAAGCGGGCCAAAATCAATGCGTAGGAAATTATTGTTACCAGCGCTCGCTTTCGAAGGGCTGGAACCGCAGGGAGATGTCCGGGTTGGACTGGTCCAGCCGGGCAACGGTTGCGGCAGTGACTTCGCTTTCACCGGCCAGCTCGCTCAGGGCCCCGTCGACTGCGCGATAGGCCTCGCGGTAGAGACGGCGCGACTGGCGGTTCATGCGGCTGCGCCAGGTATCGACTTCGCCGGCCAGATCCATGAAATCCTCGGGGCGGTCCTCTTCGTCCATCGCTCGCCAGCGTCCGATATCCTCATAGGCTTCAGCCAGGCGTTCGCCCTGCTCGGCCTCGAAAACCTCGATCTCGATCAACAGGGATTGATAGACGAGCGAACTTTCGACCAGGTCCAGCGCCGCTTCGCCACGGGCAAAATCGGCGAAATACTCACGGGCTTCCTCGATCGAGCGGGAGGCCGCGCTGGTCCACAGGCTGCGCGTCTCGCGATTGATGAGGTGTTCGTCCGTGGGGTCGATAATGAAGACGGTGGGCGTGCCGTAGACGGCCGACACACCGAAGCGCAGCATCACGTCATTATTCCGATCGCGCCAACCCACATCGATATAGCGCGTGATGTAGTGGGCCTCGAGTGTTGCCGCGAGTTCCTCGTCCTGGAAGTGATGCGCCAGCCCGCGGCTGTCATGGCACCAGTTCGCGCCCAGCACCAGCAGCAGCCGCTTGTTCTCGGCCAGGGCCTCGGCCATCGCCTCATCGACAATCGCCATGGCGTCGTAATTGCCGTCGAAGGGCCGCGGGTGATCATCATCCAGCGCGTGTGCGGGAAGGATGAAAAGCCAGAATGCGGTGAGGGCAGCGAGAAGCCGGGACATGCATGTCTCCCAACGAACAGAGTTGGAAATCAAAGCACGTCCCGGCGTCCATATCCAGTTACCTCACCGTGAACTAGGTGGAGGCAAGTTCAGCCAGGCGCGCATAGACGCCATTGCTCTGCTTCACCAGCTTATCATGCTGACCCTGTTCCACAATCCGGCCCTGTTCGAACACCAGGATGCGGTCTGCATCACGAATGGTCGACAGGCGGTGGGCGATGATGATCGTCGTCCGACCCTTCATCACCGTGTTCATGGCCGACTGGATCTCGCGCTCGGTCTCATTGTCCAGGCTCGAGGTGGCCTCATCCAGGATCAAGATGGGGGCGTCCGCGAGGATAGCCCGGGCAATGGCGACACGCTGGCGTTCACCACCGGAGAGTTTCACCCCGCGCTCACCGACCAGGGTGCGGTAGCCCTGCGGCAGGCGCATGATGAAGTCGTGGGCATGGGCCGCCTTGGCCGCCGCTACCACATCTTCTGGTGAAGCCTGTGGATTGGCATAGGCGATGTTCTCCGCGATCGAGCGGTGAAAAAGCGCCGGATCCTGCGGCACCAGGGCGATGTGACGACGCAGGCTGTCCTGTTTCACCGCACGCACATCCTGGCCATCGATCAGCACCGCACCATCGCTGACGTCATAGAGACGCTGGACCAGTTTGACGAAGGTCGACTTGCCCGACCCCGTCGGCCCCACCAGGGCGACTTTCTCGCCCGGCTGAATGGCCAGGTCGAAATCCGTGTACAGCGGACGATCCTGTCCGGCATAGGTGAAGTCCACCTTGTCGAAGCGGATCTCGCCCTGGTCCGGCTGGAAGTCCCCGGCGTCGGCACGATCGCTCACCTCGGTTTCCCTCGCATCAAAGATGGCCAGGTCCTGGATCTCGTCGAGGCCACGCTGGACCTGCTGCACCTGTTCGCCAAAACGGCGCATATACCCCGAGACGATCATGTAAGCCGTCAGCGCGGCGACGACATCACCGGCACTGGCGCTGCCTTGTGACCATTGCCAGACCAGCAGCCCGACCAGGGCGGCCTGCATGGTCAGGTCGGTGACGATATTGACCAGCCAGGAATTGACGAAGCGGTGCCAGGTTTTCTTGGTCGCTTCACGCCAGCGCCAGGCCAGGCCGTGAAAGCGGTCATCCTCGCGCGTTTCCGCACCAAAGCTCTTTACCGTGGCAATGCCGCCGATCGTATCCGCCAGAGCACCACCGATCTCGCTGTCCAGCGCGTTCGAGCGGATGTTCTGCGGGCGGATGTAATAGCGGCTCAACAGCAGGGAGGAGGCGATGAAACCGCACATGATGACAAAGGCGATCCCGCCCACCAGCGGCCAGCGGAACGCCATCATGCCGGCAATGCCCAGCATCACACCGATCGAGGGCGCGATACCCATGAAGATGTGCACGGTGATCGTGTCATAGGCCCACATGCCTCGGGTGATCTTGCGTACGACCGAACCGGCGAAGGTGTTGGCATGCCAGTCCAGCGAGAAACGTTGAACCTTGGCGAACGCCTCCGTCGTCATGTCAGCCATGTTGGCAGAGGAGAAGGGCACTTCGCAGCGCGAAGCCAGCTGACGTACGGCATAGAACACCACGGCGACACCCAGATAGAGCGAGAAGGCGTCCCAGGGATTGCCCACGCCCGGGCCCGCCGACAGCGTGTCGATCAGGCGTCCGGCGGCAATCGGGATCACCAGCTCCATGATCGTGGCCAGAACCATGAAGAAGATCATGCCGGCCAGCAGCACGGGGCGGCGGCGCCATTGCTTGGCCAGATAGGCCATGACGGTGGTATTGGAGAGGCTTTTCGTCCGCGGCTCATCATCCGGATCGGCGTACAGGCCTTCACGGACGTCATCATGCAGATCGCGCGCGTCGATCAGGTCTTCGGTTTGTTCGGCAGGGGTCTCAAAAGCAGAAGTCGACATCGGTCATCGAGCCAGGGGGCTCGCCTCGTGAATACGTTCAAATAACAACAGGGCTTGGGTCGACGGGAGACATCACCAGAGGACCGGCTGTTAAGCTGGGGCGCCTGGTGCGATGGCGGGCCGTCGGGGCCGCCCTCGGTTGTTAGATGGATAGTTTCACGGGTACCGTCTCCTGTAATTGGGCAGCCTGATTACGCTTGTTGGGCGAAATCGACAAGCGGGGTGTTATTGAAAGTCCTCAGGTGTGGCGATTGGGTTACTCCCCAGCCGCGCTCGCCTCTGCAATCACCGTGTAGAAGAAGCCGGACATGCGCGCGAGGTCTTCCACCGCGATACGCTCGTCATCGCCATGGATGCGGGCCACGTCGGCCATGACGGCGCGAGCCGGGGAATAGCGGTACAAATTGTCCGCGGTGTCGGCGAAGGCACGAACATCGGTCGCCCCCGTGACCATGAAGGGCACCATGGGTGTGCCAGGTTCCGCCTGGCCCGACGCCGCTCCGGCAATCAGTTGCCAGGCCGGGCCCTCGAAATCCGCGACGGGCGGTGCGTTGGACGCCCATTGGTCAGTTTCGATGGTAATGCCATCCAGATGCCGGACCGATGCGCGCAGATGGGCGAGAGCACTCTCTACCGTGTCGCGCGGGTGCAGGCGCAGATTGATATGCGCGGTGGCTTCCTGGGGCAGGACATTATCCTTGACGCCGCCTTCGATTATGGTCGGCGCGATCGTTGTCCCGATGAGCGCGCGAGCGGCATCCTCTTCCATCAACTGACCCCGGATCATGGGGCCGAAAATGCCGTTATTGGCTGCTGCAAATCCGGCGATGCCCTCCATCTCCGGCGCCATGGCTTGCAGCATGGCGCGGGTCGGGCCGTCGTTCAAAGAGTGTTCGAAAGGGTCTTGCTCGATGGCATTGATCGCCTGGGCGAGCAGGCTGATCGCTGTCGCGCGGGGCGGGGTCGAGGAATGGCCGCCGCGCGCGCGGGCAGTAACCGTGACCGTCATATAGCCTTTCTCGGCCACACCGATCATCGCGGCCGGCGCGTTGGTCATCGGGCTGTCGAGCACTGTCAGTCCGCCCTCATCGAGCGCGAACCAGGCTTGCTGGCCCCGGTCCGCCAGGTATTGCGCTGCCCGGCGGGCGCCCGCCCCACCGACTTCCTCGTCGGGCCCGAGGGAAATATAAATCGTGCGTTCCGGTTGGGTGCCGTTCTCCAGATGGCGCTCCACGGCGTGCAGCAGGGCGATCAGGTGCCCCTTCATGTCCAGCGTGCCGCGCCCCCAGACAAATCCGTCGGCTATGGTTCCGTCGAAAGGCGGATAACTCCATTGATCCTCAGTGCCCGGTTCGATCGGCACGACGTCCTGGTGGGCCAGAAGGACGATGGGCTGCGCATCTTCATTGCTGCCCGCCCAGGTGAAGAGCAGCTGGCCGTCGCCGAGGTCCTGTGGATCCAGAGCGGCGTGCATACGGGGAAAGCGTCGAGCCAGAAAAGCGCGGAACCCTTCAAACTCCTCCCAGCTGGCGCGCGGATCGAAAGCTGATGAAATGGTGCGATACTGGATGGCTTGCGACAGATCCTGCGCAACCTCGTTGGCATCGAACACTATATTCTGTCGCAGGGGGCGGATGTCGTCGGCGGTGGGCGCGCCACAGGCGCTCAGCGCCAGAATGCCGGAGGCCAGAAGGGCTCGGATATACATGGGTGTCGACCTTCCCGG
Source organism: Maricaulis sp. (assembly GCA_017643585.1). Classification (GTDB taxonomy): domain Bacteria; phylum Pseudomonadota; class Alphaproteobacteria; order Caulobacterales; family Maricaulaceae; genus Maricaulis. The sequence goes on along the minus strand of JAEPND010000020.1, from coordinate 28,762 downwards.
GGGCTGCCCCGCTTGTTTTTCGCAAGAGTGGAGGAGGTCGCACACAGAGGCAAGCGCTAGGCGGTGATGCCCTCGACCACTGCTGCGTCCAGTAGGGCTCTGAAATGAGCATTCGGCTCGACCAGCTTGCGCGCATCAAGGTCCATGGGGGCGGCGACGCCTTCCATGGTCCACCAGGGTTTGCCTGTCGCCGGATCCAGCACCCAGTGAACCAGGTTGCGGACTTTTGGCCCGACCGATTTGAGACCGGAGCGGATGACATAGCCGTCGCCTTCGCGCGGCCAGCGCCTTGGGAGGATGCGGGTTTCCAGCAGGGCACTGCCAATGCGGCTGTCCAGCTCGCCCTTGTGAAAGGCCACTTCCTCGGGGAAAGCGCCGACAAAATTGACCACACTGTTGGAAACCCGCCCGAGAAACACGTCCGCGCGGATACGGTCAAAGGGGCCGATATCCTGTCCGGTAAAGCGGCCCATGCCGATCTGTTCCAGACCCAGCGCGTCTGCGCGCGCCAGGGAGATATCGCGGGAGCGCTCATCCTCGACCACGCCACGCGGCGCGGCGGCGGGATCAGCCGCACATGTCAGCGTTTCGGCAGCGCGATGAAAGCGTTCCGGCCATTTGAATGTCCGCCCCTCTCTCGGCGACACATGGTCCAGCGCCAGGCGGAATGTTGCAGCGACACGTCCCGAGCCACCATGGCGCATGATCAGCTCGACCTGCATCTGGGTTTCATTATGACCGGTAATGCCGCCGGCGATCACCAGCGGTGCGCCCGGGTGGGCCTCGGCGAGAAACTTGATGTGCAGGGAGCGCGCCAGCAAAGTCGCGTAGTTGTCGGAGCGGAAGACATTTTCCAGCCCGGCGAGCGCGGCGAGATTGCCGACGGCTTCACTGGCCTTGGCCAGGTAGAACTGGACATTCATATGTCCCAGCTCGTCGCATTCCCAGGCGTTCGCATTGCCGCGCCAGAGCTCGATCATGCCGTGCGCTCCCTGTCGTTTAGGGGTTGCAGTTTCCGCAGTGGCCGAAGTGCTCGATCACCGAGCGTTCAATCTTGAAGCCTTCCGGCGCGTTGTGGGAGACAGCGGCGCCATGGCGTTCCCTGACCGAGCCGCAATTATTGCAGATATACAATTCCGCACCGCCCTCATCATGCGAGTGGGTGCAGCCGACAAAGGCATTCAAGGCCTCCACCTTGTGCACCAGACCCAGCCCCATCAGGAAATCCAGGGCGCGATAAACCGTTGGCGGTTTGGCCGTGCCGGACTCCGGATTGAGGGCGTCAAGCAGGTCATAGGCTTTAACCGGGCCATCCCACCCCAGCACGAGCTCGAGCACGCGCTTCCGGATAGGCGTCAGGCGTTCGCCTCGCTCCTGGCACAGGCGTTCGGCCGCGTCGAGGGCCTCGGATGAATGTGAACGACTCATATTTGCAACATGTAATGAGGTTCGTGCAGGATTCCCAGTGCGTGTGCTTGTCAATCGCTCTGGCGTGACATTATAACGTCGCCAGTGTTACTAAATAACGTATCGGATTTGCTATGCGCACGCTCCTCCTAACGACCACCAGCCTTTTGCTGGCGGCCCCGGCGCTGGCTCAGGAAACTGATGTCATCACCGTCACGTCTTCTGCCCTGGAAACAGGTGCGGACGAGATTACCACCTCGGTTGAAGTGGTTGATCAGGATCATATCGAAGACAATCTGTCCGGCTCGCTGGCCGACACGATCGCTCATGAGCCGGGCGTTTCTACGACCTATTTCGGCCCGGCGGCCAGCCGTCCGGTGATCCGTGGTCTCGGTGCTGACCGCGTGCGTGTCCTGACCAATGGTGTTGGACTGATCGATGCATCAACGTCCAGCCCGGACCATGCCGTGGCGTCTGAAGCCCTCGAGGCCGAGCGCGTTGAAATCCTGCGCGGCCCGGCGGCGATCGCCTATGGCGGCGGCGCGATTGGTGGTGTCGTCAACGTCATTGATGGTCGTATCCCGGAAGCGCCGGCTGAAGATGGTTTTGAAGGGCGTTTCTATGCAGGCGCGACATCGGTCGATGACGGCGAGACGGCTGCTGGCCAGATCCGCTTCAATGCTGGTTCCTTTGTCTTCAACCTGGAGATGATGACCCGCACGGCCGACGATTATGACATTCCGGGCTTCTCCGAGAGCGCGCTCGCCCGCGCCTTGGAAGAAGAGGAGCATGACGACGAGGGAGATCACGACGAAGACGAGCACGAGGAAGAGGAAGAAGTCTTCGGCACGGTCGAAAACTCCGGTCTCGACTTCTCCACCGGTTCTGTCGGTGTGTCCTGGGTCGGTGAGAACGGTTTCATCGGCGTATCCTACAAGTCCTCTGACGCCCTTTACGGCATCCCGGGTGGACATCACCACCACGAGGAAGAGCACGAAGACGAAGGCGATGATCACGACGATGACGATGATCATCACGAGGATGAAGAACACCATGACGAGGAAGAAGTCGGTGTTCGCATTGACCTGGTCCAGACCCGCTATGACCTGCGCGGCGAGTTCCGCAATGTTGCGGAGTTCATCGATCGCGTCCGCTTCTCCTTCGGCACGGCAGAATACAAGCATGTCGAGCTGGAAGGTGATGAAGTTGGCACCCTGTTCCGCAATGACGGTTGGGAAGGTCGTTTCGAAACCCGTTTCTCCGAGTTTGATTTCGGTGGTGGCAGTGTCGAGACCGCTGCTGGCTTCCAGGCTTTCTCCCGCGATTTCCTGGCCCAGGGTGAAGAGGCCTTCGTGCCGGCATCCCTGACAGAGGACTTCGGCTTCTTCTTTGTTGAGCGCTGGGACACCGGTGACTGGGGCCTGGAAGGCGGACTGCGTATCGAGAACCGCGATATCGAAACCGACACGCTGAGCCGTGATTTCGATACCTTCTCGATTTCCGGTTCTGCATTCTGGCGTCCGCAGGACAACACCTTCCTCGCTGTGACCTTGTCTTCGAACGAGCGTGCCCCGACGGATGTCGAGCTGTTCGCCGATGGCGAGCACATCGCCACGTCCACTGTCGAGACGGGTGACCCGGATCTCGATGTCGAGAAAGCCGTGTCCATCGAGTTCACGGCTCGTACGCAATTCGGCAGCTGGGCATTTGAAGGTGCAGCCTTCCATGCCGAGTATGATGGTTTCATCGGTGCCTTCCCGACCGGCGAGGAAGAGGACGAGTTCATCGTCGTGGAATATCGCCAGGAAGATGCCAGCCTCAGCGGCTTCGAGGGTCGCCTGGAAGGGCCGCTCGGCGAGTTTGCCGGCTGGAACCTGATGGGTGAGCTGACCGGTGAATATGTCAACGCGTCGATTGATGCGGGTGGTGACATGCCACGCATTCCGCCGCTCTCCTTCACAGCTGGTGTGACGGCTGAGATGGGCGCGCATGCGCTGCACGGTGAAGTCGTCTGGGCTGGCGAGCAGGACAATGTCGCCGAGTTCGAACTTCCCACCGAAGGCTATACGCTTCTCAATGCGCGTTACTCTGTAGTTCCGTTCGAGGACCGGGGTCTGCGCATCATTCTTGAGGGTCGTAATCTGTCCGACGAGGAAGCGCGTTTGCACACCTCGTTCCTGAAAGACGCCCTGCCGCTGCCTGGTCGCAATTTCCGCGCAGCGCTCGTGATGGATTTCTAAGGAATTCCAACACGTTAATTCGTGTGCGTCAGCCTGCCGCGCGGCAGGCTGATGCGCGGCGAAACGCGCAGTATCTCGCGCGCATCGGCGGGTCCATAAAGTCCCTATCTTTTCTGGTGACAAAAAGGATCCAGGCCATGAAAAAGCTTCTTCTTGCCGCAACCGCAATCGCAATGACTGCAGCTGCTCCGGCCTTCGCCGACCAAGGCGATTGGCTGATCCGCCTGCGTGCCATCGACGTCATGCCGAATGAGAGCGCTGACATCGATCCGATTGGTGGCGATGTCGATATCGACAACTCCATCGTGCCGGAACTCGACATCACCTATTTCTTCCAGGACCAGTAGGCTGTCGAGCTTATCCTGGGCGTCACGCCGCACGACGTGGCTGCGGTCGACACCGCTGCAGGTGATGTGGACCTGGGGGATGTGACCCTGCTGCCGCCGACGCTGACGGTGCAGTATCACTTCAATCCCGAGGGCGCTGTTCGTCCCTATGCCGGTGCAGGCGTGAACTTCACCCACTTCTTCGACGAGAGCCTGCCGAGCGGCAGTGCCCTGACGACGATCGATTATGACAACAGCTTCGGATTTGCCGTCCAGGCCGGTATCGATTTCGACATGGGCAATGACTGGTTCTTCAATGTCGACGCGAAATATATCGAGATCAATACCGATGTGACGATTGACGGCGCCATCACGGCGGATGTCGATATCGACCCGATTGTCGTCGGACTGGGTTTCGGTCGCCGCTTCTGATCGAAAATTCAACCGACAATTGAACGCCAGGTGACTGAGTCGCCTGGCGTTTTCATTTTTGGTGACAATCCAGTGTCAGTCTGCAGCCCCGCATTGCCGCTCCGGCCTCAATGGGCTATCAACGCCAAAACGTATAAACAGGGGTATCTATCATGGCTGATGCAGCGACCAACGAGCCGCGCCTCACCGGACAAGTTCCGCTCTACAAGACCGTAGAGCCGCTCAATCGTCAAAAGCACGCGAAATACGGCGTGAACGCGGTCTCCAGCCCGTTCACCTTCCTCAAGGAATGGCATTTCGTGCCGGCTATCGCCGCCGAATTCCCGGTTGCTTGCGGCAGCTATCCGATCGTCTTCCTCGGCGAAAACAAAATGCCGGTGGTTGTGATGGGGCTGCGTGCAGGATCCAACCTGTTCGTGACCGATGGTCAGTTCGACCACGACCACTACATTCCGGCCTATGTGCGTCGCTATCCGTTCGTCAGCGCCGCTAACCCGGATGGCCAGCCGTCCACGATCTGCATCGATGTTGGTGCTGAATTCGTCGTGACCGAAAATGCCGAGCGTCCGTTCTTCGACGAGAATGGTGAGCCGACCGAGTACACGCAGTCTGCTATCGACTTCGTCTCCGCTTTCGAGCGCGACGCCAAGGCGACCGAAGCCTTCGTCGAGCGCGTGACCGCGCTGGACCTGTTCGAGAAGAAAGACATTCGTGTCGGCAATCCGAACGATCCGGACAATCCGGTCAAGGTTGCTGATTACTTCGGTATTTCCCAGGAGAAGCTCACCGCGCTCAGCGACGACAAAATCCTGGAGATGCACAAGAATGGTGATCTCGGCGTGATCACCGCGCACCTCATCTCCCTGCAGCGCTGGGAGCGTGTCATGCGCCGTGTCGCCGAGGATGTTCAGGCCTCACAGCCTGCTGGCGCGTAAATCGCCGACCATCCGAACAGCAAACGGCCGTGCGTCCAGCGCGGCCGTTTTGCGTTTCGCATCACCTTTCCGCGAGACCGGTTCGACAGCCGTGATTTTCCCTCTATATGGGTCGCGGAACGCCAAGCTCTCTGGGTAAGTTAATGCGAATTCTTCCGTTTCTCCTGACAATCATGGTCCTGCTCGCAAGCGGGACAAGTGCGACGCACGCGCAGTCCGGCTGGATGCAGGCGGAAGAAATCGTCGAGGCGCAGCTGATTGCGGAACGCGCCGCGACCACGCCTGGGGATCAATTCCATATCGGACTGCACCAGATCATTCCTGATGGCTGGCACACCTATTGGCGCAATCCGGGCGATTTCGGCCTGCCGCTGGAACTGCAATGGGATCTGCCTGCCGACGTGGAGATCGGCGAGGTGATCTGGCCAGCTCCGGAGGAGTTGCCGTTGGCGGACGGCGCCATCATGGACTACGGCTATCATGACGAGGTTGTGCTCGCCATGCCGGTGACGGTGTCGCCGGATTTCCAGGGCGAGACACTGACCGTGAACGTCGTCGCGGACTGGCAGGTCTGCGAAGAGGTCTGCGTACCCGAGACCCGCGAACTCTCCTTGACGATGGATGTCGGCGCAGAGCCCTGGAACACGGAAGACGCATTCTGGATGATCCAGGCCGGGCTTGAGGCTGAGCCGCGTGCCACCGATCAATTGTCGGGAACGATGAAGCGTTTTGGTGATCAGCTGGTGCTGATGCTGGAGGGCGATTATCTGGCCGGTGAGTGGCGGGATCTGACATTCTTCCCCTTTGACGGGTCATTGATCGCCCACGCTGTGGATCCCGTCGAACAGTGGGACGAGGCGGGGCGGCTGAACCTGACCTATGAAGCCAGTTTCAAAATGGCGCCGCAGATCCAGTTTCCGCAGACCGGATTGTTGGCTGTGGAACGCCACAGAGGTGGCGATTTCTGGGAGCGCGAGGTCGTCGAATTCCAGATTGCTGCCGGAGATGTCGGCATCGTCCCGACCGCACCCGCGGAAACGCCGGTGACGGAGCCACCCGCCATGGATGCCAACCTGCTGACCATGTTGGTATTCGCCTTCCTGGGCGGCCTGATCCTGAACCTAATGCCATGCGTATTCCCCGTGCTGTCCATTAAGGTCCTGAAATTTGTCGAGATCGCGCACAAGGATGCGGCCCGCGTTCGCAGCTATGGTCTGCTTTTCCTGGTCGGCGTCGTTGCCAGTTTTGTCGTCCTCGCCGGACTTTTGGTCGGGCTGCGTGAATTCGGCTTGCCGGTCGCCTGGGGCTTCCAGCTTCAGCTGCCGATCGTGGTCGCCATCCTCGCTCTGCTTTTCTTCGTTATCGGTCTGAACCTGCTGGGCATGTTTGAGGTCGGAACGTCTGTACAAGGGATTGGAGCCGGTCTGGCGGATGAAGATGGCGCCAAGGGTGCATTTTTCACCGGCGTGCTGGCGGTCGTGGTTGCCGCTCCATGTGTCGGTCCGCTTGCTGCCGGTGCGCTCGGACTGGCGCTGACCCAGCCGGTTCTTGTTGTGCTCGCTGTCGCGGCGATGATGGGAGTTGGCCTGGCCCTTCCGTTCGTCGTCCTGGCCTTTGCACCTGCGCTGTTGCGCTATCTTCCCAAGCCGGGCGCGTGGATGGTCACGTTCAAGCAATTCCTGGCTTTCCCGATGTTCGCGTCGATGGTCTGGCTGCTGTGGGTCCTGTCCATCCAGGCCGGGTCGCTGGGTGTGTTGTGGTTGGGCATTGCGGTTCTGGCCCTGACATTTGGCATCTGGGCCCTGCAAAGAGATGCCCTTGTCTGGAAGCTCATTGGTGGCCTCGCAATGATTGCAATGCTGGGCAGTGTGCTGACCATTGCACGTCTGCCGGCGGCGACCAGTACCTCGACGGTTGCTGAATACGAGCGCGCCTGGTCAGCGCAAGCTGTTTCGGATGCCCAGATGGAAGGGCGTGCGGTCTTTGTGGATGTGACTGCCGCCTGGTGTGTCACCTGCCAGGTAAACAAGATGCGCGTGCTCAGCACGCAGAGCGTCCAGGCGGCCTTCCGCGATGCGGGCGTGGTGCAGATGAAAGCGGATTGGACCAATCGCGATGATGCCATCACCGAGCTGATCTATTCGCATGGTCAGGCAGGCGTGCCGCTTTACCTTGTCTATCCGGCCGGTGGCGGCGAGGCGCAGGTTCTGCCGAGCGTACTGTCAGAACAGATCGTGTTCGATGCGATTGAGGCGGCGACCCGTTAGCCCGGGGAACAGGTGAAGCCATCCAGCGTGATGTCTTCCTCATCAACTGCCGGGGCAATTTCCTCGGCATCGCGCATCATCGCCGAGATCGCCCGATAGATGCGGGCTTGTTCGCCGGAACTGTCAGCCAGGTTCAGGGCATCAAGACGCTCGCTCGCATCGTCAGACATTCCGCGGAAAATGCACTGTAGATCCTGCGGGCCATTGGCCTGCTGGATGGCACGGGACAGGCGCATCGCGTCGACGGAAAACTGCTCGAGTTCGAAATAGAACGGATCCTCGATATCCAGCGGCTGTGCGGGCGCCGCGGGCTGTGAGGCCGCGATAAGGGCGCGTTCATCGGCCTGTGCGCGCAGTTCGCCTGCGAATTCGGACAGATCGGCGCCAGGGCCTGCAAAGGCGGACGCGGTCAGACCCACGACGGACGCAATACTCAAAATCAGGCGACGCACAAACAACTCCACGCTTTCAGACCCTCTCGGCTGGACATCTTGCCTCAACGGGCTTGCAATCCGGTGAACGAAAGGCATTTTCCCGTACCTACTGGTGAAAACACTGGTCTTCACCCGCGCCTTGGATATTGAAAGAGGCGAACCCCGCCGACAAGCCGGATCATCATCCGGCCCTGTTACAGTCTGGAGAGCCACAGATGAGTGCCAAGAAAAGATTCCGCCCCAAGGCCCGTAAGCCGCGCGGTTTTGAAGACCGCACAGGTGACGTGCTGAGAGCGGAACAGCATCTGATCTCCAAGGCTAGCCAGGTGTATGATGACTGGGGCTTTGAGCCCCTGCAGACGCCGGCGTTTGAATACGCCGAAGCGCTGGGCAAATTCCTGCCGGATGAAGAACGTCCGAATGAGGGCGTGTTCGCGCTGGAGGATGATGACGGCCAGTGGATGTCGCTGCGTTATGATCACACGGCGCCGCTGGCGCGTTTCGTCGCCGAACACTATCAGGATTTGAACAAGCCCTATCGTCGCTATCAGGCCGGCGATGTCTGGCGGAATGAAAAGCCGGGACCGGGACGTTTCCGGCAATTCGTGCAGTGCGATGCCGATACGGTTGGTTCTGCCAGTCCTGCCGCTGACGCCGAGATGATTGCCCTGGCCGCAGAGGTCATGAGCGCGGTTGGTCTCGAGACGGGGGATTTCCTCGTACGCGTGAATGATCGCCGCATTCTCGATGGAGTGCTGGAGACCATCGGTGCCGCTGACGCCGAGCGCCGTATGCGCGTCCTGCGCGCTGCGGACAAGCTCGACCGCCTGGGACGAGACGGTGTGGCGCTTCTGCTCGGCGAGGGTCGCAAGGATGAGTCGGGAGACTTCACCGAGGGGGCTGGTCTCGACGCGGCCGGTATCGATACGGTGCTGTCCTTCCTCGATGCCGGTGGCGGCAGTCGTGGCGATGTCATCGCCCGTCTGGAGGGACTGGTCAGCGACTCCGAGGCTGGCCGGGCCGGTATCGCCGCGCTGACCGAGATTGATGCGGTGCTGAGCGCGATCGGTGTGGCTGATGATCGTGCCGTCTTCGATCCGTCCGTTGTCCGCGGCCTGGGTTATTATACCGGGCCCGTCTATGAGGCGGAATTGCTGGCGACGGCGCATTATGATGATGGCAAGCCGATCCAGTTCGGTTCCGTGGGCGGCGGTGGCCGCTATGACGACCTGGTATCCCGCTTCACCGGACAGGCCGTTCCCGCGACAGGTTTCTCATTTGGTGTCAGCCGGTTTGCAGCTGCCCTGCGCGCGCTTGGCCGGGGCGGCCTGGGAGAGCAGAGGCCGCTGGTCGTGATCGTTGCGGCGGAGAAGGAGCGTTCCGCTGACTACCTGTCCATGGCGCGCGAGCTGCGCGCGTCAGGGCTGCGGGCCGAGGCCTTTGTCGGCGGCGGCAATATGGGCAAGCAGATGAAGTATGCGGACCGCCGCGGGGCCCATGCGGCTGTCATCGTCGGCTCGAATGAGCGGGAAGAGGGCAAGGTCACGATCAAGGACCTCAAGCTCGGCGCTCGCCTGGCTGCCAATATCGAAGACAACAAGCAATGGCGCGAAGACCAGCCGGCTCAGATCACTGTCGATCGTGATGCGTGGGTTGCCGGAGTTCACGAGGTTGTTTCTCGCTACAAGTAGGCGAAATACAAGTGCAATTTATCAACAGCTGAAGATTAAATTTCAGGATGTTGGGGTTGACGTATACGTAACGTTCCTACACGGTCGCGAACAGGACAGGGCCTGACCGTCCAGTCCTTGGCGTTTCGGGGAGGAGACGCCCTTTATCGACCAACCGTCAATTAAGGGGCTGGCATTTGCCAGCCCCTCTTTTTGTCTGGATTTGGTCGTTCTTGTGGCCGGTGAGACGCGCGGTCAATTGCCGCCTTCAAGACGATCTGCTTCGAGCTCGTTGAGCCAGTCGGTCAGGTCATCGCCGGTCTGTTCCTCGCCATTGACCCAGACGCGACGATTGCCGTCATCATCCTCGATCACGCGGATACTGGCATTGTCTCCTGCGCGCTGGCGGATGACGTCGCGAGCACGTTCGACTTCGATACGCATCCGCTCGGCATGGGCGCGGCGTTCCTCGGCATGGGCACGGCGTTCCTCTGCGTGCTCCCGCATCTCTTCTGCATGCGCGCGACGCTCTGCATGACGTTCGCGGCGAGCATCTCGTTCTGCGCGACGATGCGCGCGTTCCATCTCACGTCGGGCCATCCGCAGTGCCCGCTCTCGTTCGCGTTCGGCATCGCGCATCTCGCGAGCTACATCACGCATCTCCTCGCGCATCTCGCGCATTTCCTCACGCATTTCCTCGCGGGCTTCACGCAGTTCTTCGCGAACCTCTTCCTTCTCCTCGTCAGAGAGCTCGTCCCAGTCACGCCCGTCCACGCGCACATTGCCCTCATCCAGGTTGGCGAGAGCCTCTCCCATGGAACGCATCGCGTCGGCGTGGATTTCTTCGAAATTGACATGTTCGAACGCGGCGAAGTGTGTCTCCATATTGGAGAGTTCCTCGGCCAGTTCGAGCATTTCCTCGTGGTCGAATTCGAAGTCGTGATCAAAGTCGGTGACGACTGTGTAGTTCAGGATCTCTGCCAGGCCGGTCATGCGCTCTACCAGCGCGTGATGATCCGAGGAAAACTCGAACCGATAGCCGTGCTCACGACCCTCGACGAGCTGTACCTCATCACCGTCGATGACCACATAATTCGCGCCGTCAAGCTCGAAGCGTTCACGATCAACAATGACGGTCCCGTCGTGGATCTCCACAGTCTGGCCGCCGATATTGATCCGGGTATTGGTTGCACCGTCCGAGATGTGCAGCGTACGCGCGCCATCATCGCCGCGGATTTCCACTACAGGATTGGCAACGCCATCGAGTGCAATGGCTGAAGTGCCGGCGAGCAGGGCCGCTGCGCTGGCAAGAAGAAGCTTTTTCATGGTCCGTCCCTCGTCTCTTGGTGAGGGAATAGTGCGGCGCGCAATCTAACGGCCGCCGTTCCGGGCTCTAAATTTTTCGCAAGCTGGAAATAAGGCGGCCGGTGACGGAAGGGTTTGATCGTCACCGGCCTGGGGAATGGCTGTGTCTAATCGCAGAAGAAGAACAGCCAATGGTTTTCTTACACGGAAACATCGATATTCGCTTGCGAAATTAGATGACAATTCAGACAGCTTGCCGTGATTGCGCGGGCGGATTGGTGTCGTATGGTGTGTGCAAGTCTTGTTCGTTGAAGGGGTAGATAGATGGCGTTGAACCGAAGGCAATGGCTGGCGGGCGCAGCGGTTTGTTCTGTCGCGGGAATGTCGACGCAAGTATTCGCTGAACCCTCTGTTTCTCTCGAGCAAAAAATCGGTCAAATGCTCCTGATGGGCTTTATCGGCTCTTCACCCGAGACGGCCGGGGCCTTGCGTGTCGCCGAGCATTTGTCAGGCCGTCATATCGGAGGCGTCCTGTTTCTCCGTCACAATGTCCGTTCACGCGAAGGCGCCGAGGGTTCGGCAGCCCTGTTCCGCGAGGCTGATCCGGGCGCCTGGATGGCGATCGACCAGGAGGGCGGTCTGGTCCAGCGACTCTCCCGCGACCTCGGCTATACCTGGATCCCGAGAGCGTCGCAGATTGTCGAGGAATACGGGCTGGACGGTGCCGAGCGTCTCTACACGATCGGTGCCGAGGAGTTGCGGGCGGCCGGTTTCAACATGAATCTGGCGCCGGTTGCCGATGTCCATGAGGACGGCAATGCCGTGATCGGTCGCCACGGCCGGGCCTATGGCACCGATGGCGAGGCTATCAGTGCCTATGCCAGCCGGTTTATCGACGCGTTCAACGCGCATCAGGTGGCATGTGTGATCAAGCACTTCCCGGGACATGGCCGGTCTCGCGGCGACAGCCATGACGGGTTTGTCGATATCACGGCAACCTGGTCAGAGGCAGAGCTCGATCCGTTCGCACGGCTGATCAACAGCGGCCATGCGAAATTCATCATGGGCGGGCATCTGACGCATCAACAGCTCGATCCGTCCGGGGTCCCGGTGACGTTCTCGCGTCCCATCCTGACCGGCATTCTTCGCGACCGGATGGGGTATGATGGGGTGATCATGACCGATGATCTGGATATGGGGGCCATTCGCTCCCACTATGATCAGCGCTCCGCCGTGATCCGCTCCATCCAGGCCGGCAATGACGTGATCATGATGTCCAATTCTGCTGCCCCCAACATGGATCTGCCGCAGCAATTTGTGGACTGGGTCATGCAGGCGATCGAGGCTGGTGAGATCGAGGAGGGCTGGATCGAGGCCTCCTACCAGCGCATTAGACGCGCCAAGGCCCGCTTCGCATTGCAGTGACCGCAAGCAGGAACCGGAATTAAAAGGCCCGCTCGGTTGAGCGGGCCTTTCCGGTTTACTCGGCAGCGCCGGATGTTCGGAGGTATTCCTCCAGGAAGGTCAGATAGGCCTCGGACGCCGTGATGCGGTTGGCGCGTCGGCGGAAACCATGACCTTCGTCGGGGAACAGCACGTATTCCACCGGCACGCCATTGGCGCGGACCGCTTCAACGATCTCGTCGCTCTCGACCTGCAGGACACGCGGGTCATTGGCGCCCTGAACGACCAGCATCGGGCGAACGATATTCTCTGTGTGGAAGAGCGGGGAGATGGCACGGTGGCGTTCACCGTCCACGGCCGGGTCTCCCATTTCATCATACAGGGCCTCGCGGAAGCTCTCCCACCAGGGCGGGATGCTTTCCAGCGTGCGCACCCAGTTGGTCACACCGAAGATATTGATGCCGACCTCGAACTCCTCCGGATGGAAGGCGAGGGCCGCTGCGGTGATGTAACCGCCATAGGACCCGCCGATGACGCCGACCTGGTCATCAGCCACCCAGTCGAGCGAGCGCAGATAGTGGCCGGCGGCGACGATATCGCGCAGGTCTTCCTCGCCGTGACGGCGGTCATCCATGTGGAAGAAGGTTTTGCCGTAACCCGAAGAACCCCGGTTGTTTGCGGCGTAGACCGCAAAGCCGTGATTGACGAGGTGCTGGATGGTTGCGGAATAGCCAACACGGCTCTGACCGCCCGGACCACCATGTACCCAGACGAGGGCCGGTACCGGATTGTCGGCGCTGGCATTGTGCGGGCGATACATGATGCCCGGGATCTCCAGCCCGTCGAAGCTTTCGAAACGCACGACACTGGCCTCGACCATCTCGTCCTGGCTGATCGCCGGGTTGAGGGCGTTGGTCAGCTGGCTTTGCATCTGCTCTGTCAGATCGACCATGTGCAGATTGGATGGCGAGGTGGAAGAGTTGATCAGGAAGGCGATCTGGCCTTCATCGCGGGAAAAGCGAACGCTGCGCAGCTCACCCGCCGGAAGGTCGGGCAGGGGCAGGGCTTCGCCAGTCTCGCGGTCCAGGATCGTCACTTCGGTGGAGGCGTCGGCATTGATACCATGCACACGATAACGTCCTGATGGCGAATAGCTGACGAAGGAGACGTCCCAGTCGGCCTCGATCAGCGGCGCGGTGTCGCCCGTCGCCAGATCATAGGTCCAGGCCTGGTTGAACTCGCCATGTTCATTGGTCGCATAGACCAGCGCATCGCTCTCCGGTGTGAAGGTGTAGTCGCCATAGGCGATATTGCCTTCATGCTCGGTGATCAGCTGCGGTGTGGCGCCGGGCGCCGACAGGTCCAGCAGCAGGATGTCGCTGTCAGCAGAGGTGCGGTTGCGAACCAGGGAGAGCCAGCGGCCATCCGGGCTGACCGAGCCGATCTGCAGGCTGTCATCATTCTGGAAGACCACGCCGGCTTCAAACGCGACCGTATCGATCTCGTAGATGTCAAAGGAGGCGGCGTCACGCTGATTGGTGGCAACCCACATGTCCGTGCCGTCCGGGGACCAGCCCAGGAACATGGCGCGGAGGTTCTCGCCGGGTGTGAGATCAACCAGGCGGCCATCCTCCTCGCGAAGATAGATATGGCTGAGCTCGTCGCCGCCGCCGTCAGCCGTCACCAGGATGCGATCATCCTCCGGGAACCAGCTCAGTGCGAAAGTGGCATTGGTCTCGGACGTCGTCAGCTGCTCGCGTTCGCCGGTTGCCGGGTCCACCGCGTAGGCGTTGAAAACACCGGTTTCGTCCGAGCTGATGAGAATGCGGCCGTCCGTTGCTGAAAAGGCGTGCCCGCCGCCGGAGGCCATGCCGAACGAAGTCGTCTCGTGGAAAGTCGCGGCGTCGTATTGTGCGACTGCGGTGGCCGCAGCTTCGCCAGCAGGATCGGTGCTGGCGGATTGTTCTGCCGGTGTGCAGGCTGCAAGTGCCAGGATGATGGCAGAGGTTCCCAGCGCCTTGGCTAGTCGTCTCATGGTGTACTCCCCAATTGAATCTGTCGGGGAGTTTACACGCCGGACAAGAAAGCAAAAGGCCCGCTCGATTGAGCGGGCCTTCGCTTGATTGGTCAGGTGACCAGCATGATTACATCATGCCGCCCATTCCACCCATTCCGCCCATGTCAGGCATGGCCGGAGCAGCGCCTTCTTCCTTCGGTGCGTCAGCGACGGCAGCTTCCGTCGTGATCAGCAGCGAAGCAACAGAGGCAGCGTCCTGCAGAGCCGTGCGGACAACCTTGGCCGGGTCGATCACACCGAACTCCAGCATGTCACCATACTGTTCGGTCTGAGCGTTGAAGCCGAAGGTCGCGCCGCCATCCTCGAGGATCTTGCCGACAACGATGGAGCCTTCAACACCAGCGTTTTCGACGATCTGGCGGATCGGAGCCTGCAGGGCACGTGCGATGATACGTACGCCCTGGGTCTGGTCAGCGTTGTCGCCTTCGATACCGTCCAGCTTGCGAGACGCGCGCAGCAGAGCCGTGCCACCACCGGTGACGATGCCTTCTTCAACCGCAGCGCGGGTTGCGTTCAGGGCGTCATCAACGCGGTCTTTCTTCTCTTTCACTTCGATCTCGGTTGCACCACCGACCTTGATGACAGCAACGCCACCAGCCAGCTTGGCCAGACGTTCCTGCAGCTTTTCACGGTCGTAGTCCGAAGAGGTTTCCTCGATCTGGCGGCGGATCTGGCCAACACGCGCTTCGATGTCAGCACGCTCGCCAGCACCGTCAACGATCGTGGTGTCGTCCTTGGTGATGTTGACGCGCTTGGCCGTGCCGAGCATGTCCAGGGAAACCGTTTCCAGCTTGATGCCGAGGTCTTCGGAGATGACCTGGCCACCGGTCAGGATAGCGATGTCTTCCAGCATGGCCTTGCGGCGATCGCCGAAGCCCGGAGCCTTGACAGCAGCGATCTTCAGACCACCACGCAGCTTGTTGACAACCAGCGTCGCCAGGGCTTCGCCTTCAACATCCTCGGCGATGATCAGCAGCGGGCGACCGGACTGAACAACAGATTCGAGGATCGGCAGCATCGGCTGCAGGGAGGTGAGCTTCTTCTCGTGCAGCAGGATGAACGGCTCTTCCATGTCGGCCTGCATCTTGTCTGCGTCCGTGATGAAGTACGGAGACAGGTAGCCGCGGTCGAACTGCATGCCTTCAACAACGTCCAGCTCGGTCTCGAGAGACTTGGCTTCCTCGACGGTGATGACACCTTCATTGCCGACTTTTTCCATCGCGTGCGCGATGTCCTTACCGATCTGGCTGTCGCCGTTTGCGGAGATCGTGCCGACCTGCGCAACTTCGTCAGAACCCTTGATCGGGGTCGCCTGGGCCTTGATGTCCTCGACGATGATCGCGGTCGCCTTGTCGATGCCACGCTTCAGATCCATCGGGTTCATGCCAGCAGCAACAGACTTCATGCCTTCGCGAACGATGGACTGGGCCAGAACCGTAGCCGTCGTGGTGCCGTCACCGGCGACGTCGTTCGTCTTGGACGCGACTTCGCGGATCATCTGGGCGCCCATGTTCTCGAACTTGTCAGCCAGTTCGATTTCCTTGGCGACGGATACGCCGTCCTTCGTGGTGCGCGGAGCGCCGAAGGATTTCTCGATCACGACGTTGCGGCCTTTCGGGCCGAGCGTGACTTTTACGGCGTTTGCCAGGATGTCGACGCCCTTGAGCATGCGATCACGGGCATCGGAGGAAAAATATACGTCTTTAGCAGCCATGGGGCTAATTCCTTATCTTAGGAGCTGGGAGGTCTGGAAAAGCCGCTTAGGCTTCCATGATGCCCAGGATGTCGGACTCTTTCATGATCAGCAGCTCGTCGCCGCCGATGGAAACTTCCGTGCCGGACCATTTGCCGAACAGGATGCGGTCGCCGGCCTTGACGTCGAGTGCGCGGACAGAGCCGTCTTCCTTGATGGCGCCGCCACCAACAGCAACGACTTCGCCTTCCTGCGGCTTCTCTTTAGCGGTATCGGGGATGATGATGCCGCCGGCGGTCTTGGACTCTTCTTCGACGCGCTTTACGAGGACGCGGTCATGCAAAGGACGAAAGGTCATCTTGGTATTTCTCCAACAAGAGGACTGATTGAATTTATTGCAGAGACTGGGAAATAGGGCGTTAGCACTCACCCCAGTCGACTGCTAGCAGGGCGGACTTAAGGAGTAGGGGCTGACCCGTCAAGGGGTGGGCGTGACTCTTTTTTCCAGTGACAGCGCCGGGAAAACCGCTCAGCTTGCGTTCATTCAGATGACGATATGCCCGCGCATGGAATGCCTGTCGCATTTGTGCGTATTTTGGGCGCCAGCAGGCACTCTTTGAGAGGTGAGAGTTATGAATTTTCGTATCGCAGTAGTCGGTGTCGCCGCTCTGGCCATGACCGCATGTACAACGACGGACCCGGTGACGGGCGAGACCCGTCCGAACCACACCGGTCGCGGTGTTCTCCTGGGCGCGGCAGCAGGGGCCGTACTGGGTTATCTGACCAATACGTCGGACAGCGATGAGGGCCGGACCAATGCGCTCATCGGTGCGGGTGTCGGCGCACTCGCCGGTGGCGCGATCGGCCGCTATATGGACCAGCAGGAAGAAGCCATGCGCATGGCGCTCAGCGATACGGGCGTTGGCGTCCGTCGCGAAGGCAATAATCTGCGCCTGATCATGCCGGGTGACGTCACCTTTGCGACCAATTCCTCCAGTATCCAGTCGCAGTTCTATGCAATCCTGAACGACGTCTCGACGGTTCTGAACCGCTACCCGGCCACCTATGTCGACGTGGTGGGGCATGCCGACAGCACCGGTCCGGCCGACTATAACCAGACCCTGTCCGAGCAGCGCGCCTCTGCCGTTGCCGGTTATCTGATTGCCCAGGGCGTGATGCGAGATCGCTTCTATGTCGGTGGCATGGGCGAACGCTCGCCAATCGCGTCCAATGACAGCGATTACGGCCGCCAGCAAAACCGCCGGGTCGAGATCCTGATCCGCCCGCACACCGTTTCATAAGGCGTGCATAACTAATGAGATGAGTGCGGTCCGGCCTGTCTGGGCCGCCTTTTCCTTGGCAGAAGCCTCATCCTGCGTCTGTGCGGTTTACCTTCGTTAACCAAACGAAAACCCGACGCGACACAGCTTAACTTTCGGCGAGAAGTGCCGATTCGTTGCAGAATGAGGACCCAATGTCCAAGGCAGCAGACATTCTTATTGTACTCACCTACGTCATGATCGCGGTCGTGGCGGCTCTGGGGTTCGAGTATCTGGGGCTGATGAACACCGCCTCCGCCTGGATGATGGGCGCGATCGTGTTTATCGTGGCAGGCATGGCTCATAGCGCCGCTGCACGGGCAGCTGAGCGCAAGGCCATGGAAGATGAAATCCACGAATTGAAGGCGGCCAATCTGGCGCTTGTCGAGGAATTCCAGGCCGCCCAGTCGCGCCTGGATGAAATCACGGACGATCTGCGAGCCGAATCAGTCGAGCGCGACAATGCCCTGGTGCACGAGGTCCGCGTGCTTGAAGATCTGATCCGCCGCGTGGGTGAGGGGCCAGAAGAAATCAGCAAGGGCCTGGCCTCCACCGGGACGGCCGTCGATATCGAGACCGTCCGTGATGCGCTCGAGGGCAATCGTGTTGATCTCTACCTGCAGCCCATCGTCACCCTGCCGCAGCGCCGGATCGCGTTTTACGAGAGTTTCACCCGTCTGCGCGATGCGACGGGGCGTGTTATCGCACCCGCCAGCTTTATTGGAGCGGCTGAACGCGCCGGTCTGATGACCGAAGTGGATAATCTCCTGCTTTTCCGGTGTGTTCAGATCGTGCGTCGGCTTACCTCGCAGGATCGCAAGATCGCGATCTTCTGCAATATCTCACTGAATTCACTGGCTGATGAGACTTTCTTCCCGACCTTCCTAGACTTTATCCGCCAGCACAAACACCTCGCCGGTTCGATCATTTTCGAGGTCTCGCAGAAGGCCTTCGTCGAGCGAGACGCTGTTGCTGCCCGCAATATGGCGCGCATGGCCGATTTCGGATTCCGGTTCTCGGTGGACCAGGTGATGAATGTCGATCTTGACCTTGATGAAATGCAGCGCGCCGGTGTGCGCTTCGTCAAGATCGGCGGCGAACGCCTGCTGACCGCCATCGACAAGTTCGAACGCGTCGCCGGCGTCGATGCGGGTGAGATTGCCCACGAGGATATCGCAGGTCTGTTCGCTCGCAATGGTATCGACCTGATCGTTGACCGTATCGAGGAAGAGGGCACGGTCGTCGAGGTGCTCGAATTCGACGTTGCCTATGGTCAGGGTCATCTCTTTGGAACGCCTCGTCCGGTCAAGGATGATGTGATCGAAGGGGATGCCGAGGCAGAGATGGGTGTCGCCGTTTAGCGATTGACGCCTTCATGTCCGGCTGCTTGAAGTCGGGCATGACCAAGCTCAGCGAAATTGCCGACCGTTATGATGCCCTGTTCTGCGATGTGTGGGGCGTGATCCGCGATGGACGCAGCCTGCTGCCGCCAGCGGTGGAAGCCTTGCGGCAATATCGGGCGAGCGGTGGCCGCGTGTGTCTGGTGTCCAACTCTCCGCGGCGCCATCCCAGCCTGCTGGAGGCGCTGGCAGAAATGGGCTTCCCCGATGATGCCTGGGACTGTGCTGTGACCTCCGGCGATGCCATCCACGAGGAACTGGTCAAGCGGTCGCCGGGCAAGGCGTTCAAGATCGGTCCGGACTGGGATGAGGCGTTGTATGAGGGGCTGGCACTGGATTTCGTCGACATCGAAAGTGCCGATTTCATAACCTGCACAGGCCCCGACAATTACTGGAATGGTCGCCCCGAACACTATCAGCAAGTGCTGTCACGCGCCGTTGAACGGAAACTGGACCTGGTATGTGCCAACCCGGATATCGTCGTTCAGGCGGGCGACCAGCTGATCTTTTGCGCCGGTGCGATCGCGCGTTTCTATCGGGAGATGGGTGGCGTCAGCATCGTCGCGGGCAAGCCGCACCGTCCGATCTATCGGCTGGCTTTTGAAGCTCTGGAGCGAAATGGCGGAGCGGTCGCGCCCGATCGTGTGCTCGCTATTGGTGACGGGCCGGAAACCGATATCGAGGGGGCCTCCCGGGCGGGCGTGGATGCGATGCTTATTGCCGGTGGGATATTGCAGGCTGAAATGCGAGACGACGGTTTCAGTCCTGAAACCGTCGTCGCAATCCTTGCGGAATATGGTGTCGAAGCGCGCTGGATCGCGCCGCAACTTGTGTGGTCCTAGTCGAACAGGGAGTCGATTGAACCCTGATCGAGGGCGGCATCCCCACCGGCATCGGCGAACATCGCATCGATGTCGTCCTGGCTGGTCTCGGGGCCACCGATCGCCGGACCGTTGAGGAGCTGTTCGCGATTGCGTTTCTCCTCGGCCGTTTCTTCCTGCGGACCGCCATCGGCGTCACGGACGCCCATGACTTCAGCAAACCGTGCGACACGGCTCTCCACGTGGCGGAGACTGCCAACCACCTTGGAGACGCGTTGCCCGGCCAGGTCCTGGAAGCTGCAGCTTTCGATGATTTCCATCATCTTGGCTTCCACATTGGCCCGATAGATGTCGTAGTCGGTTTCCTCGTCACACAGAACGGATTCTGCTGCAGACATGATGACCTCAGTGGCCTTCTCGGTGTCTGTGACAACGGCTTCCAGCTCCGCACCGGCGGTCGGGATGCGTTGTTTCTTGATATCGTTCGGGCGCAAAGCGGCGATTTCGTCGCGCGTCCGGGAGATGTAATCCGCGATATAGTTGAACTCTTGGCAGATCGACTGGTCGAGAGAGCTGAAGAACAGCTTCATCGTATCCGTCAGCTGGTGCGCCAGCTTCAGGACCTCCATGATCTGCGCGTCCTGTAGATCACTGGCCTTCAGCGTGGCGAGCGAAGTACGAACCTGCGCGGCAACATTGGCGGCGGGCATGGGGCCCTCCTTCCTTTGCAAACTCAATTCATCATTCAGCGAGCATGTCAGAGCTTAGAATTCGCCCAGGACCGCCGACATCTTTGATTTGAGCGTCCCAGCATTGAACGGCTTAACGATGTAGTTGTTGACGCCGGCCTTCTTGGCGGCAACCACGTTTTCCGTCTTGGATTCTGCTGTAACCATGATGAACGGGGTCGATTTTAGCCCTTCATCGGCGCGCACTTTTTGCAGAAGCTCGTAGCCGGTCATCGGCTCCATGTTCCAGTCTGAGATCACCAGACCGTAATTGTTCTTCTGCATTTTTTCGAAAGCTTCTTGCCCGTCCGCAGCGTCATCGACATTTTCGAATCCGATCTGCTTGAGCAGGTTGCGAATGATGCGGATCATGGTTTTGTAGTCGTCTACCACCAGGATCGGCATAGTCATTTCGACAGCCATACGTAATCTCCATCCACTCGGCGTGTTCTTCCACAAGGACAGCTTTTTGCGCTGTCTTCAGGGGAACCCTAGACAAGTGCGGATAAAAATCGGTTAAAGCGGGAAAAAATACGGAGAGTCGCATGTCTGAGCAGACCGCCATTGAGCTTGAAGATATGGAAATTGGCCATTGTGCAGAAGCAGTTAGGGTCGTTACTGAAGAAGATTTGGAGCTGTTCGCGAAAGTGTCCGGTGACTACAATCCAGTGCACATGGACGAAGAATTCGCGCGCAAAACGCCTTTTCGGGGACGAATTGCACACGGCGCACTGATCGCATCCTTCATTTCCGGCGTCCTTGGCAATCAACTGCCCGGGCCGGGGGCCATCTTCCTTGGATTGAACATGCGTTTCGCCCTGCCCACCCGCATCGGTGACGAGGTGACCACGCGCGTTACTGTCAAGTCGGTGGACCTGAAGTCCCGCAAGGCCGTCATGGATTGTGTCTGCATGGCCGAGGGCAAGGAGCTGATGCGCGCCGAGGCCGAAGTCATGGTGCGCAAGCGCCGCAAGAAGAAGGACGCGTAAGTCTTGCGCGTCTGGGCTGGATATAACGCGATTGATGCTGGCGGCCGGGGCTGTGTCATTGCCCTGGGCAATTTCGATGGCGTGCATGCTGGCCACCAGGTCGTGATCGACAGGGCGCGGCAATTGGCGCAGGAGATGGGGGCGCCTCTCGGCGTCGCGCTCTTCCAGCCACATCCGCGGCGTTTCTTTGCCCCGGATGCGCCGCCCTTCCGCATCATGAGTGCCAGACGTCGTAACGCGCGGCTGGAAGCGCTGGGCGTTGCGCATGTCTTCCAGCTCGAATTCGATGCCGCGATGGCGCAGATGTCACCGGAAATCTTCGTCGACACTGTTTTGAGTGCCGGTCTGGGTGTCCGCGGCGTTGTGACCGGCGCGGATTTCCATTTTGGTCACCGGCGAGCGGGTACGACGGCGGATCTGGCGCGGCTGGGCGAGGCGCGGGGTATCCGGACAGATTTCGCCGAGTTGCTCGATAATGGCGTCGACAAGATTTCCTCGACCCGTATCCGCAAGGCCATCGCGGATGGTGCGATGGACGCGGTCAAGGTGTTGCTGGGCCAGAGCTGGGTTGTCGAGGGCACGGTCGCTCACGGAGACAAGCGCGGCCGTACCATCGGATTTCCGACGGCCAATCTGGAGATGACCGACTATGTTCGCCCCGAGCACGGCGTCTATGCCGTGCGGGTGGGCATAGATGGCGAGCCTGCAGAGCGTCCCGGCGTGGCCAATTTCGGTTATCGACCCACGGTGGACGGGCTGACCGAACGCTTCGAAATTCACCTGTTCGATTTTGACGGTGATCTGTACGGCAAGACGTTGAGCGTCGGCTTTGAACATTTCATCCGATCTGAGATGAAGTTCGACGGGCTGGATGCGCTCAAGGCACAGATTGCGCTCGATGCACAACGTGCACGTGACTTGCTGAGCGCTGCGGCTGGACCGTCCTGACGGCCTCTGTTACACGCGGTGCATGGTCCAATCCAGATTGCATACGACGTTCGAGAATATGGCTGCGGCCATAGCGCCGCGCCGAATTATCGGCCCGGGCTGCCGGGCTTGATGCTCGCAGTTCCGGGTAGTGCGAACACGTTTGTAATTGATTCATATTCCAGGGACTGAATCCGATGACGGATACCACGGCCGATAACGGCACCGAGACCACCCGCGATTACCGCCCGACGCTTTTCCTTCCCGAGACCGATTTCCCCATGCGGGCCGGTCTGCCCAAGAAGGAGCCTGAATGGCTGGCGCGCTGGGAAGAGCTGAATGTCTATGAAAACCTGCGCGCGCAGAGCGAAGACCGCGAGCGCTGGGTCCTGCACGACGGCCCGCCCTATGCCAATGGTCACATCCATATCGGGACCGGCCAGAACAAGATCCTCAAGGATATCGTCGTACGCTCGCACCAGATGCTGGGCTTTGATGCGCCCTACCGTCCAGGCTGGGATTGTCACGGTTTGCCTATTGAATGGAAGGTCGAGCAGAATTTCCGCGCCAAGGGCAAACGCAAGGATGACGTTCCGAAAAAGGAATTCCGTGCCGCTTGCCGGGAATACGCCGAAGAGTGGGTTGGTGTTCAGCGTGACGAGTTCAAACGTCTCGGTGTGTCCGGTGAATGGGACGATCCGTACACGACAATGGCCTTCTCTGCGGAAGCCGCCATCGTTCGCGAATTCCTGAAATTCGTCGAACAGGGTCTGGTCTTCTCTGGTTCTGCACCGGTGATGTGGTCGCCGGTCGAACAGACGGCTCTGGCCGAGGCCGAGGTGGAGTACCAGGACAAGACGTCGTCCACGATCTATGTGAAATTCCCGGTCCGCGGCGTCCGCAAGGATGGCTCGGCGGTTCCCAAGGAATGCGTGGGCGCCCATGTCGTCATCTGGACGACGACCCCGTGGACGATCCCGGGCAACAAGGCGATCTGTTATTCGCCTGAGGTCCGTTACGGCCTCTACAAGATAACCGCCATGAAGGCGACGGACTTTGCGCCCTGGTCGATGCCGGGCGACACGTTGATCGTCGCGGACAATCTCTGGGAAGCGACCAAGGAAGCGGCCTTCATCGAGTCCGCTGACCGGATCTGCAATATTGACCCGTCGGGACTGGTGTGTTCCCACCCGCTCTTCGAGGCTGATCGCTTCTGGAACTATCCGGTGCCGCTGCTGGCCGGTGACCATGTCACCGACGAGGCCGGTACGGGCTTCGTGCACACCGCGCCCAGCCATGGTGCGGAAGACTATGTCGCCTGGATGGAAAACCCGGAATGGCATGACAAGCAGCAGCCGGTCCCGCACATGGTGGGCGAGGATGGCTCCTATTACGAACACATCCCGCTGTTCGCCGGCCTGCACATCATCCGCCTGGATGGCAAGAAACAGGGCCAGGATGGCCCGGCCAACAAGGCAGTGATGGATCAGCTGATCGAGCAGGACAAGCTGTTGGCACGCGGACGACTGGAACACTCCTATCCGCACTCCTGGCGGTCCAAGGCTCCGGTCATCTTCCGCAACACCCAGCAATGGTTCATCGCCATCGATCGTCCGATGAAGACCGGCGGTACGCTGCGCGAAGCCGCGCTGAAAGCGATCGGAGAGACGACGTGGACGCCGCCACAGGCCGAAAACCGCATCCGTTCCATGGTCGAGGGACGTCCGGACTGGCTGGTCTCGCGCCAGCGGGCCTGGGGTGTGCCGTTGACCATGTTTGTCGAAAAGGGCACCGGCCACGTTCTCAATGACCACAAGGTCCATGAACGCATTGTCCGCGCCGTCGAGGAAGAGGGCGCCGACGCCTGGTTTGAACGCCCGGCCGAGGAATTCCTGGGCGAGGACTACAACGCGGATGAATGGGAGAAGGTCACCGACATTCTTGATGTCTGGTTCGACAGTGGTTCCACCCACGCCTTCTCGCTGGAAGATCGCAAGAGCCAGAAATGGCCGGCGGATCTCTACCTGGAAGGATCCGACCAGCATCGGGGCTGGTTCCAGTCTTCCTTGTTGGAGAGCTGCGGAACGCGCGGGCGGGCGCCTTACAATGGCGTTCTGACCCATGGTTTTGTCATGGCCGGCGATGGCCGCAAGATGTCCAAGTCGCTGGGCAATACGCTGGCCCCGAACGAGATCGCCAAGAAATACGGCATCGAGATCATGCGTCTCTGGGTGGCAGCCCAGGAGTTCACGATGGATCTGCGGATCTCCGAGGAGATCCTGCAGACCAGCGTCGACGCCTATCGCAAGCTGCGCAACACGATGCGCTATCTGCTGGGCGCGCTGGACGGTTTCGATGACACCGAGGCCCTGCCATATGACCGCATGCCGTCGCTGGAACGCTGGGTTCTGCACCGCCTGACCGAGCTGGATGAGGTCGTGAAGTCCGGCTACGAGGCCTATGACTTCAAGAAGGTCTATTCGGCCCTGTTCAATTTCTGTGTCGTCGACCTGTCCGCCTTCTATCTCGATGTGCGCAAGGACAGCCTCTACTGCGACCGTCCGGACAGTGACCGCCGCCGCGCCTGTCGCACGGTGATGCATGAAGTCTTTATGCGTCTGACGGCATGGCTGGCTCCGATCATGCCCTTCACCATGGAAGAAGCGTGGCTTTCACGCTTCCCATCCGAGACGGACAGCGTGCACTACCGCACCTTCCCGGAAACACCGGAAGACTGGCGTGACGGTGGGCGCGCCGAACGCTGGCAGACAATTCGTCGTTTGCGCCGCGTTGTCACCGGTGCCCTGGAAGTTGAACGCCGTGAAAAGCGTATCGGCTCCAGCCTGGAAGCTGCGCCAAAAGTCTATGTCACTGACCCGGCCTATCGCGAGGCGCTTGGCGCCGAGGCGGGGGGGGATCTGGACGAGTTCCTCGCCGAAATCTCCATCACCAGCCAGGCCTATCTTGTGGACGAGGAGGGGGAACCCGCCAACTTCCGTCTCGAAGATGTCAGCGACATCTCGGTCGATCCGGGCAAGGCCGAAGGGTCCAAGTGCGCCCGCTCGTGGAAATACTCTGCGGATGTGGGATCGGATCCGCGTTACCCTGATGTGACCCCGCGCGACGCTGATGCCCTGGCCTATTGGGACAAGCTGAATGGCTGACCTCGCCCGTGACGTGTTGCAGAAACTGGTTCAGCCGGGTTTCGCCCGGCTGGGTCTGTCTCTGGCTGCGGGGATCATCCTGCTCGACCAGCTGACCAAGTGGCTGGTCCTGAACGTGCTCAATTTTTCACCGGAAGGCTGTCTGGATTTCCAGCTGGGCCGGGAAGGCGCGTTCAACACATGTGGTCATCTGGAGATTTCTCCGGTCTTTGACCTGACCATGGTCTGGAACAAGGGCGTCAGTTTTGGCCTGCTGGGCGCAGACAATCTGCTGGGGCGGATGGTGCTGATCCTTTTCTCGCTCGCCGTGGCGGGATTGTTGATCGCCGGACTGCTCGGCTACGGTCCGCTCAAGGCGGATCGCAAACTCCTGACCATTGCCTTTGGCATGATCATCGGCGGTGCGCTCGGCAATGTCATCGACCGGATCGTCTTCGGTGCCGTGGTTGATTTCCTGAATTTCTCCGATGTCTGGTTCCCTTGGGTCTTCAATGTCGCGGATGTCGGCATCAATGTCGGTGTCGGCTTGATCATCCTGGACATGTTCCTCAGTGATCGCGAAAGCCGGTTGGACAAGACTTAATGGACTCCGGGCTGGAGCTTGTCGCAAGACTTCGCTAAACATATGCGCAACAGAATTTGGAGCTTTGCCAAAATGCGTTTGCGTTCCGCAGTTTTCGCCGCTGTAGCGGCTTCCGTCGCCGTTTCCGGTTGCAGCAGTATCGGTGGTGCTCTGGGTGCCGAGCGTTCAACGCCGGATGAATTCCGTACCGTTACGATCGCCCCGCTGACCGTGCCGCCGGAGTATAATCTGCGCCCGCCGCGTCCGGGTGAGCCGCGCCCCGAGGAAATCTATCCGGACCAGCGTGCCCGTGCGGCCCTTCTCGGCGCCAGCGCCGCCTTTGAAGGCTCTGACGCTGAAGCCCTGCTGGTCGCGCGCGCCGGTGGTGGCAGCGCGGATCCGTTCATTCGCTCCATCATTGACGGTGAAAGCGCCAGCGTTGTTCGCAAGAGCCGCGGTTTCGCTGATCAGGTCCTGTTCTGGCGTAATGGTGAATACCGTCCGCCGGTCGACGCCACGCCGCTCGACGCGGCCGAGGAAGCCGAGCGCCTTGCCAATATCCAGGCTGTGACCGGTGGTGGTGAAGTCGAGATTGAACGCGATCGTGACCTGCTGCCGAAACTGCCGGGCCTCTAGGCCTCGCTGTTTCAGCTCTTGACCGACTCAGGGCCAGCCGAAAGGTTGGCCCTATGTCTTTGAGCGTGACCAAACCCGTCATTCGCCGGCTGTCGCCGGAAACCATCAACCGTATTGCAGCCGGTGAGGTGGTTGAGCGTCCGGCGTCTGTCATCAAGGAATTGGTCGAGAACGCGCTGGATGCAGGCGCGCGTCGTATCGATATCAGTGCGGAGGGCGGTGGCCTGTCCCGATTGGTGATCGAGGATGACGGCAAGGGCATGTCGCCTGAAGAGCTCGAACTGTGCATCGAACGTCACGCGACGTCCAAACTCCCGGTCGGGGATGACGGTGCCGATGACCTGCTGAATATCGGAACAATGGGGTTTCGGGGTGAGGCCATCCCCTCCATCGGTTCGATCGCCCGCCTGTCCATCGTCACCCAGGCGCGTGGCGAGGGTGATGCCTGGACGATCACGGTCGAGGGCGGTGTCAGTTCTGGCGCGGCTCCGGCGGCTCCTCTCGGACGGTCCGGCACTCGCGTTGAAGTCCGGGACCTGTTTTACGCGACCCCTGCGCGGCTGAAATTCCTCAAGAGCGAGCGCTCGGAAAACCAGGGTATTTCCGACGTTATCAAACGGCTGGCCATGTCGCGGCCGGATGTCGGCTTCTTCCTCACCCTGGATGGACGCAAGCGTTTCTCCGTGGCGGCGGAGACGGATGACAGCGTCGAATGCCGAAAGGCCCGCATGGCTGCCGTTCTCGGTACGGACTTCGGTGACAATGCGCTGGAGGTCGACCAGGAGCGCGAAGGCGTGCGTGTCACCGGCTTTGCCAGTCTGCCAACCTATTCGCGGGGCAATTCCCTGCATCAATATCTTTTCGTCAATGGCCGGCCCGTGCGCGACAAGCTGCTGGGGGGTGCCGTGCGCGGTGCCTACCAGGATTTCCTGGCCCGGGATCGCTATCCGGTGGTCGCGCTGAATGTGGAGCTGCCGACGGACCAGGTCGATGTGAATGTTCACCCGGCCAAGGCCGAAGTGCGATTTCGTGATGCCGCCCTGGTGCGGGGTCTGATCGTAGGGTCCCTGCGCCACGCGCTGGCGGCCGCCGGGCACAGGGCCTCGACGACCGTCTCCGGTTTTGCCCTGGGCGCAGCGCGTCCGGAGGGCTTCAACAGCGGCCCGCGTCCGGCCTATCAGTCCGCCGCGTCACACCTGGCCGGGTGGGGCAGCCCGCCCGCGCCGACCGAGCCCGCACAGGCGGAAGTCTTCGATCCGGGCCTGTCGGTTCGCATGGAAACGCCAGCATCCGGGTTGGACACCCAGGGCGCGTTCACCCCGTCCGCGCCCCCGGCCGCGGCGCAACCGGAACCCAGCTGGCCGCTGGGCGTTGCCCGGGCGCAGTTGCACGAGACTTATGTGGTCGCCCAGACCGGTGACGGTATCGTCATTGTCGATCAACACGCCGCCCATGAACGCCTCGTCTATGAGCGCATGAAGAAGATGATCGCCGAGACCGGTGTCCAGAGGCAGCGCCTGCTGGTCCCCGAAATCGTCGACCTGGATGAAAACGAGGCGCGCCGCCTGCTCGAGCGCACCGATGAGCTCGCCGAGCTGGGACTGGTCATCGAAGCCTTCGGGTCAGGGGCGATCGCCGTTCGTGAAACGCCGGCCTTGCTGAAGAAGCTGGATGTGCAGGGCCTGATCCGGGATCTGGCAGATGACCTGGCGGCGTATGACCAAGCCTTGTCGCTCAAGGAAAAGCTTGAGGATGTCGTGGGAACAATGGCGTGCCACGGTTCTGTCCGGTCCGGTCGTCGGCTGACCGGGGACGAGATGAATGCCCTGTTGCGCGAGATGGAAGCGACACCGCATTCCGGACAGTGCAATCACGGTCGCCCGACCTATGTCGAGTTGAAACTCGCCGATATCGAGCGACTGTTCGGACGTCGGTAGAGTGGAACCTACAGCGTTTTCGCCGGGTTCTGACTCGGTTGAGGATTCCGTTTAGCCGCGAAGCGTGATTCATGAGGTGTCGTCTGTTT